>PLND01000055.1 GCA_003141675.1 Anaerolineae bacterium | reverse complement strand
CCCGGGCGCGGGCTCGCGAGCGCTTCGCCGGAACCGACCTGACGTGCAATGCCGAGATGCGCGCCGGCGACGTGCGCAGGGTATGCCGCCTCGACGACGCCGGCACCGCCCTGATGCGGGCCGCCATGCAGCAGTTGCAGCTCTCGGCGCGCGCCTTCCACCGCGTGCTCAAGGTGGCTCGGACGATCGCCGACCTATCCGCATCTGAAAATATCACCCCGGCTCACCTGGCCGAAGCATTGCAATACCGTCCGCGCCAAAATTTTTAATTTCCCAATTTTTTCTTTCCTGCTCTATCTCCCGTATATGGGAACCGTGGATTGAACGGATTTCGTGCGTATCCGAGAAGAAATTTTTCGAAGATTTATCCCTTCCGCGCCTGTCCCGGAGTGGGCGGCACAACTGGGGAAATCCGCATTCCCGCTCTATCTTCCTTGTCGGTAATCAATATTTCACCGGAGCGATTCCTTACGAAAATCGGTTTTCTCGGAAGGGGATAAAATATCGACTCCTTCGTCGGGCACACAGGACCGGTGTCGGAACGCGCGGGATGTTGAGGTAGGAGGGCCGCCATGGGAAAGCTGGACAATGAGAAACCCGTTTTGGTGATCGGCACGTCCGGGTTGGACATGGTCGGCCGTCTGAGCGGCGATCCGGAGGAGGGAACCTCCACTCCGGCCAGCATCCGTTTTGCTTTCGGGGGTGTGGCCCGGAACGTGGCGGAGAATCTGGCCCGGCTCAGCCAGCCCTGTACTTTGCTGTCGGCGGTGGGGGATGACCCTCAAGGACGCGGGCTGATGGACCTATTGAGGGAAGCCGGAGTCGACATCTCCCACATGCAGGTGCTGCCCGGGCAAACCACCGGCGCATACCTGGCGGTCGTGGATTCCCACGGCCGCTTGCGCATGGCGCTGGATGATATGACGCCGCTGCGGGCTCTCACGCCGGAATTCCTTAAAGGGGAGGAAGCCCTTTTCCGGAGCGCGGGAATGGTGTTTCTGGACGCGAATCTGTCGCCGGAAACTATCGCCGAAGCGGTGCGACTCGCGCGGAAGTGCGGCATCCCGATCAGCGCCGATCCGACCTCAAGACATTTGGCTTCCCGGTTGACGCCCCATTTGCGCGATCTGTACCTTGTCACTCCCAATGCCCGGGAAGCGGAAATCCTGCTTGGGCGTCCCATGCGTCTGGAAGATCCTTCCGAGGCGGTGGCTGCGGCGCAGGAACTGGTTGCGCGGGGAGTATGCATCGCGGTGATTTCCCTGGAAGAGTTCGGCGTGGCCTACGCTACGCGCGAAGGCCGGGGACATATCCCCGCGTTGCATACCGTCATCGTCGATCCGACCGGCGCCGGCGATGCGCTCACCGCGGCCGTGCTCTTCGCCGTGCTGAACGATATTCCCATCGACGAAGCCGTCCGTCTGGGGATTTCGGCCGCATCGCTCACCCTGCGCTCCAAACAAACGGTGATTCCCGATCTGACGCTGGAACGATTGTACGAAGAGATGATGTGAGGGCAGTAGTGAAACGACAATAGACCATGGACCATTGACCATAGTAGATCGTTCATAGCCCATGGTTCTTGGTCAACGGACCTTCCGCATTATTTAGTGGCGGTGATCGTCAGTGTTGGAGTCTTTAAAACTGAGGGAGTGGCGGTGGGGGGCGGCAGCCGCGTTATCGTGGGAGAGACCGTATCCGTCGGCTGCGGCGCGGGACCGACGACATTAAATTGCCCCGACTGCTTCCATACGCTCCCGGCGAAGATCTGCACTTCATAGGTTCCGGGCAAGAAGAAATTGGGCGAGGTATTCCAGGTAACCGCTCCCCTGCCCGACATGGCGCCGCCCCAGGGATATGATTCCCAAAAAGTCGGGCTTCCGTCGCGGTACCAGATCACGGTCCACTGCACTCCCAAATTGATGTTTTCGTAATTGAATATCCCGACGATTTTCTGGATCGGGTTGAAGAAAACCTCGCCGGGAAGGACGGGTTCATAGTCCTTGGTGAACGATTCGGCGAAGGTCAGGGGACGGACCGCTAATCTCGGATCGGGGGTGACGTTGCTGGTGAATTGCTGCAGGATGGTGAACGGGACGAGTGGCGTCGGGGAGGGCGACGGCGTGAAGGTCATGGTCGCGGTTAATGTGATGGTCGGCGGCGGCGTGCGCGAGGGAGTGAAGGTGATGGTCGGTGTGAGAGTGATACTCGGAGTCGGCGTAATCGACGGGGTGGGCGTGATCACTTGAAACACAACCGGCGCTCCAAACAAGCGGACGGTCCCGGCCAGGGCCAGGATCGCGAGGGCGACGATCAATAGCCGCCAGCCGGCGGCAGCGGTTTGTTGGCGGATAAGGAAAAAGGGTTGGTGCGGCGCCCTGCGCAGAAGCAATAATCCCGCGGCGACGACAAGCAGAGAGATCGCGACGAGCACGCCTGCGAGGATGAGTAAATCCTGTTCTATGGTCAGATGTCCCGGCAAAGTGGTCTATCCCTTTCCCAGGGAATTATAGCAAAAGAAGGAACCAGCCCGGAATGGGCAATTCGACAGGACAGAAAGCCTCGAATCTCGCTACTATTCCATTTTTAAATAGTGGTATTCTTTTACCGGAGAGGGTTCTATGCTTGCAATGGTCATGAGCGGGGGAGGGAATTACGGCGCACTCGAGGCCGGGGCGCTGGAGGTGTTGCTGGAGGCGGGTATTCGACCCGGCCTGTGGGTAGGCAGTTCGGCCGGCGGATTGAATGCAATCCTGATGGCCTCCGATTCTACGCTGCAGGGAGTCCGAGTCCTCCAGAAATTGTGGCACAAAGCGCGGCCCGTACCCCAGGGCGGAGCCAGTATCTTCACGGCCACGCACCGATTTGCGACGGGGATGGAAAGCTTGTTTCCCAATGAACCCGTCGCCGAATTCATCGCCTCGCATTTACCCAAAGGATGCACGACGTTCGGCGACGTATTCGACCGGACGGAAGAGCGGGCGTTTGCCCTGGCGGTGGAATATCCCGCCGGCCTGGTCCGGGTTTTCGGGGAGCGCCGCGACGACCGATTGCTGGACGGAGCGATGGCCACCTCCGCAATGCCTCCGTATTTTCCGCCTTGGAAAGTCGGTTCGCGGCGGTACCTCGACGGCGGCCTTGCCGCCAATTTGCCGTTGCGCGTGGCGGTGGAATATGGCGCCGATGAAATCCTGGCGATGAATATCCAGGGGGATTTCGTCATGATGGAAGGGTCCGGAATTATTAACATTTCCGGATTTGCCCTCGGTGCGATGATTAGCCAACTGACGGCCAATCAATTGGAATGGACCCGGCATGCGGGCGTCCGGGTACATTTCCTGCCGCTGGATGCAGGATCGGTTCGCCCGTGGGATTTCACGCAAGCCGAAAACTTAATCGACCGCGGACGGCAATTAGCGCAGGTGTTTCTAGCCGATGCGGATCGGAAAATTCCCCTCGGGCCAACCAGGCGGTATAGCGTTCGACGGTTGATCGGCCGGCAGCCAATTCCCAAACCCTGGTAAGCGCCCGCAATCCACTCAATGGTCCGGATGGCAACGGGAGAAAAACACGCCGGATTATCAGCCGATACCTCATCTCACACGTTGCTTCCGCACTTTCGAATGTCCATGTTGAAAAAGGCGCCGTTCCGGGGTGGGAAAAAGTTTCTTTCCGGTGGATTCGCACCTCGTCCCGATGAACCCTGGAACCGTTTTCCGCGTATATTGTTATTGATGCCCGGATCGCTTCGCCGCCGGGACCGCTCCTGCCGAACCGGTAATCTTGCGCGGGTGAGGAAGTGGCCTATAATAGGGCGGCAAGCACCGCCAGGCAAAAAATAAGCGCATGCAAGGAGGTTTCGCATGGCAGACCTATTTCAGAGAATCACCGACAGCAGGAACTTGATCGAAAAGATCGGCGCCGCCATCCCCGGGTTCAAAGGTTATGTGGACCGGAACTCCCGCCGCGACGCGGATAAGCTTCTCCGCGAGACGGTCGCCACCCGATTCGAACAGCAATGGTCGCGGATTTCGGAGCTTCAGCGAAATCTGATTAGCCAGGGATCGATCGAACCGGTGGATGATCTCGAAGCCGCCGCCATTAAGCTCCGCACGTTCATCGACCGGGTTCGCACGGCATCGTACGGCTATGCCGGATTCTTCGATGCGATCAAGGTCAACGAGACCGAACTCGTCAAGATCTATCAATTCGACGCTTCCCTGCTCGACCGCGCGGCGCAGCTGTCGGCTGCTGTGGACAACGTGGCTTCCTCGATGGGGTCCGACGGATTGCCCGCCGCGATCCGGAATGTTGCCACCCTCGCCCAAGACGCGATCGACGCGTTTCAGGGGCGCAACGAATTGATCCAGGGCTCGAGTGCCCCAACCAGCCAGTAATCGTCCATTCCATCCTCCGGCCCCCGCGGCCGGCGATCTGATGCGGGGACGTCTTCCCCGCCGGGAGAGAAACCCATGGCAAGAATCTTCGATGTCGTTGAATATCCGGACGAGATGCGCGATGAAATCGTCCATCGTTTTCCCGAAAGCGGATTCGGGGATTTCCGGATCGGTTCGCAGGTCATCGTCCGTGAGGCGCAGGCGGCCGTGTTCTTCCGCGACGGCAAGGCGTTGGATACCTTCCGCGCCGGCCGGCACACCATTACCACCGCCAACGTCCCGCTGATCATCGACCTGATCGGCAAGGCGTTCAACGATCGCACGCCCTTCACGGCGGAAGTATATTTCGTCTCGATGAAGGAATTCGCCGATCAGAAATGGGGAACGGCGCAGCCGATCATCATCCGCAATCCCGGCATGGGATTGGGCGTGGCGCTGATGCAGGGATTCGGCGCTTACTCGTTCCAGATGTCCAATCCGCAACAGTTCGTCGCCCAGATCGTGGGAACCACCGGCACCTACGCCACGGCGGATATTCAGGGACGGTTGCGCGCCATTCTGCTTTCCAAATTGCAGGATCTCCTCGGAGAAACGGCATCCAAGAAGGACGTTCCTTCCCTGATCTCGTTGACCGAGGAAATCGGCGCAGGTGTGCGCGCCAAGGCGCAGGATGATTTCCAAGCAATTGGATTGACGCTGAAATCGTTCTACATCGAAAGCCTCAAACCCTCCGATAAAAGCGCCGAGGAACTGCGCGCGATGGGGATGCTCGATATGGCTACGTACACTCAGTTGCAAGCGGCCGACGCCATGCGCGATGCGGCACAGAATCCCAGCGGCGGCGCGGGCCTCACGGCCGGCATCGGCGCCGGGATGAGCATCGGCCAGGTGATGGGCCAGGCGCTTCAGCAGGGCGCGGCCCGGCAGGGCGTGGCGGGAAGCGCCGCAGCTGCCGCGATGTCCGACGTGATGACCGTATCGGACGTAGCCGGCATTCTCAAAGTCGGCGAAGATGACGTCCTGGCGTTGATCAACGCCGGCGACCTCAAGGCCAAGAAGATCGGAAATTCTTACCGGGTTGGAAGAGAGGCCTTGCAGGCCTATTTGAATAAGTAACGCAGGGAAAAACCAAAAGACCCCTCGGAAATCCGGAGGGGTCTTTTTTTATTCTTTCGTCTGATTATGGGATGACTTGGGGATCAACAGCAGTTTGCCACTTTAACGATGCTGTAAAAAACCTGCAGAAAAAGGGCCGGCTGCTCCTCCTGCGGAACGTGGCCCGCATCTTTTATAACGAACAGCGGGGCGCCAGGAATTTCCCCGGCCAGTCGCACACTCTGCGCCGTCGGCACAATCCGGTCGTCATCCCCGGTGATGACCCAGACTTGCGGAGCGAATTCCTTCAGGCGGTGGGTCAGACCGGTGTCGTGGCTGGCGACGGTGAAAAACCAGAGCGCGATATCCCAATTCTCGGCACGCAGGGGCTTGGTATATCCCGCCATGATTTCCGGAGAGATCTTGGAAGGATCATGCCAGGCTTTGCGGATTAAATCCGGTCCACCCGTTTCGATCTGACGGGCGATCAGCGGTCCGATATGATTCATTTCGGGTGTGCCGAGCACGGGATGGATCCAATCCGGTAAACCGCCGCCCGAATAGACCGCCGGATCGACAAGGACCAATCCCCGCACCCGGTCCGGGTGGGCGAGCGTGAAATCCATCGCGACGGTTCCTCCCGCGGAATTTCCAACCAGGATCGCCTGCTGGATTTGGAAATGATCCATCAGCCCGAGGAGGAGATTAACATTGGCTTCGGGGCCGTACGGGTCGAGCCCTTTCCACTTCAGCGGTCTTTCCGTCAAACCGAAGGCTGGACGGTCGTACGCGAACACGGTTCCATATTTACTCAGCGGATCCATAACGGCATGCCAGGAATATAGGCTGGCTCCGAAACCGTGGAGTAAGATGAAAACCGGATCTCCCGTCCCGGCCGTTTTGTAATGAACGTTCAATCCGTTGATTTCCACGAAATGGCTGTCCGGATCGGCCAATTGCTTTGGTGGAACCGTTCCTTTTAATGGGGGTACCGGAACAAGGAAAGGACCAGCCAGTATGATTGCCAGCAGGAACAGGACGACGATGAGACCGGCCCGGATGATCTTAGCCATCAGGAACCGGTTTTCGCCGATCCTTTGCGATACAGGCTGTATACCAGTACGGCGAGAACGAGGAACGCTATGACCAGGGAGGACACGACGATGGACTTTGCCGCGGACTGTTTTACGGCAATCCCGGCCAGCGCCCAGACGATGACCAGGTTGTAGGCGACGTCGCGGCGGGTCAGGCTCATCAGCCCCGCGATCACGAGAACCGCCGCAAAGAGGACCAGAGTCCAGTTCCTCGCGCTGATCCCGAACCCGTTCCAATTCCAATAATACAGGACGTCGGTCACGTTCGCGATGGTGGCGACGGTGATCCATCCCAGGTAAATGCTGAACGGCACGCGGACCGCCCAGGCTTCGGCGGCGGAGACTTTCGTCCGGCCGATTCCGAGTTCCAGATAAATGACGATCAAGACTGCCAACAGCGCCAGCATGACCAACAGCGTCAGCGGGAATTGCAGATAATGCCATAGGAAGAGCCAGGCCATATTGGCCAGCCCGCTGACGATGACGGGATACCCGGTCCGTCGCAAGGCGGGGTTCTGGCGCTGGGAGGGAAGCGCCTGGAACACGGCGTAGGCGACCAGGCCGACGTAGATGAGGCCCCAGATTGAAAAAACGTACCCGGCTGGGACGAAAAATACGTGGAACTGGTCCGAGATTTGCGCGGTGCTCAATCCGTTGAAAGGCAGGGCTTCGGCCAGGGCGTTGACCGCGAGCGTGGCTAATACGGAAATCACTACCAGCACTTGCCGGACTGTATCTTTCATTTTTCACCTCCTTGGGTAGGCGAAAGCGGACCCGCACTCCGGCTTCGGAAGCTCATCCCCGGCGCGGTTGTTTTAATAACTATACATGGATTAAACCCGAAAGTCACCTGGTAGATGAGCCCTATTCTCCCCGATGGAATAGGGGCGGGGGAGGTTGCCCTTGGCCCGCCCGATGGAAGCCTGCCCTCGCGCTCGCCCTCGCGAAGCGGGGGAAGCGGGGGAAACGGGGGAAGCGGGGGGAGCCGGGGGAGTGCAAAGGTTCCCATGATTTTTGGGAACCTTTGCGATTACGAAGCGGGGGCCGGGGGGATGCAGCCGCGGGTTGGGCATTCTCTTCTTGCGGACCCATTGCCCAAATCATTAATGAGCTTTCCATTGCTTTTTATTAGGTCTCTTGCCTTGCTGCTTCCATAAGCATGAAGAACGCCTGTCCTTCGGGAGCCTTACCTGCCCGATCGAATGTCGGTGCTCCACATACTCCCTGCACGTAACCGGAGGTATCAACCTTTTTATGAACTGCGGTACGCATTATTTCCGCATGTTCTAGATAGGCCGATGGCAGCCACCCTCCAACAATCCCTCGATATATTGAATAAGACAGCATTTGCGCCAAATTGGTTTCTATAAAAGTATCCGGTTGATCAACCACATCATGGAACAAACCATCCCGGCGTTGATGGGCCAAGCAACCATCCAAAATATCCCTTACATGGAATACCAGCGCCTGCTTTTCCTTGGCCCAGGATTCCGGTAAGGCCCGTACTACTCGGGTAATCCCCGCGGCCGCCCATCCATTCCCTACACCCCAACACGCCGCCCGTTTTAAGGAATTGCGATCTTCGTTCCAAATATGCGCATACAACTTTTTCTTTGGATTCCAAAGACGTTTTTTGATCCCCTGGATTTGCCGGATAGCTTCATCTGCTTGACCAACAACGGCCAGAAATGGAGGAGCCATATACATCGAATCCACCCAGACCTCTTTGGCATCGATAATATGAAAAAGTGTCCCATCCGAAGCACGTGGTGCGATCTTCATTAAATAATTCAGCATTGCGTCCAATGCGGCTTGCAACGCCGGTTCTCCCGTAATATGCGCTGCAACAAATAAAGCTTCTCCATTGGCGGCCGGATCGGTGACGCCTTCATTATCCTGCATAGTTGCCAGCCTGCCATCAGCGCCTTGCCGTTGAACCGCTTCTCGCGCCAGCATTATTGCTGTGTTGGTGTCACCCAGTTCCAAGAAGGCTTGTGCCGCCACACCTTGCTCCCATGAATATCTTTGCATGGTTAACAGCGCTTGGCTTACTTGGTTTAGCATTGGGGACTCCATCTATTCTATTTCACTCATCATTATGTTATTGGATAAATGCCCAACGGCTGGCGGCTCAGCCGCTTCCGGAATATAGTTCCCATTTTAGCAGGAAAATAGAAATGCAATTTACACGTTTTCTCGCTGAGTTTTGGCCAAGGCCTGCCTCCGCGCCCGCCCTCGCGCTTACCCTCGCGAAGCGGGGGAAGCGGGGGAAGCGGAGGAAGCGGGGGGTCGCCCCCGGCCCGACCCAGTCCGCCCTCGCTGAGCATATTGCCATCTGAATTTTGATGACAATATGAACGCGCAGCGGGGGCCGGAGCGGGCTGCAACCGCGTGTTGGGCTGAAATTATTATTGCATACCTGATTTAAATACCTGCTTATATTAATTAATAATATGCAATGATAAATGATAAATTTATAGATACTCAGGACTACTCCTAAAACTTATAATAAGGATCATGAAGATATTTTTCCATATCCTCAATTGGGACGGCTTTATTTTCTGCCGGTATAAAAACAATGTCGTCACGCCTGCAATAATATAATTGTTCCCAGCGTTCTTTAGCGCGCTGATATGGCCGCAATTGATCACGCTCATATGCCTCTTGTTTATCACGGTAATTCGCCATATCACGATTAAAACGGCGTTTAATCCTATACCCCATCCAGACAAGCAACCCTAGCACGATTAACCCGCCTATAAGAATGGCGGCTCCAATGACCACAGTCAAGATCGTTCCATTTTGACCTCTGAAAACCTGAGGAAGGGATGAGGAATTTGACAATACTATTGGAATAACGATGGCTGGGGGAACAACTATAACGGGGCATAAACCTGATAAGACGATGATTGCTATGAAGATGCCAATTCCGTACCATAATCCTGGATGACGCGGTGGTGTGGGTTCTTCCGGGGATTTGAGTTTGAGCCCCAATTTTGTATGGGCCTCATGTTGGACCTGGCGATCTTCAATGTGGCCAAAAACATCCATGCCAAGTTCTTCCTCAGACCATTCTTCCGTGTTGGCATCATAAACACGGGTCACTTTTTGTACTTGATCCGTCTGTTTGCATCTTGGACAAGTTAGAATAGGATCAGATGCCATGGTTTACTCCTTTGCAAAGACCTAAATTCGGCATTGCCTGTTCTTCAGAAGCCCAACTCACGATTCTGCGATACGTGTCATTACTTTTACCCGGGGTATAAAACTTCCTTGAGGTTTTGGACGGGAGGGTGTCATCCCATACATCGGCAATGAAAGAATCCTGGGTAGGATGCTTTAAAAGAGGGTGCAACCGGCAAAACAGCAGACAGTGCGAACGGATAAATGAAAGTGGTGTGAAATGAAAGTCAGGCCCGCCGGGTCAGCACCGGCTGCTTGGCGGCGCGGACCTCGTCGAGCCGGCCGACGGGCGCGTTGTGGGGAGCTTCGTGAAGCAGCTCCGGGTTGGCGCGCGCCTCCGCTGCGATCTTTTTCATCGCATCCGCAAAGGCGTCCAGCATCTGCTTGCTTTCGGTCTCGGTGGGTTCGATCATCAGCGCATCGTGCACGATCAGCGGGAACATCACCGTCGGCGGATGCATGCCGTAATCCATCAGCCGTTTGGCGATGTCGATCGCGCCGATCCCCGGCGCGTCGGCAAACCGCCCTTCCGCGACGAATTCGTGCATGCAATTGCGGGCGTATGGGATCGTGTAGGTATCCTTCAGGAGCGCCCGGAGGTAATTCGCGTTAAGCACGGCGTTTTCGGATACCCGGCGCAGGCCGGCGGCTCCCAGCATGCGGATGTAGACGTACGCGCGTACCAGAATCCCGAAGTTGCCATGGAAGGCGCGCATCCGCCCGATGCTTTGGGCCGGCGTTGTCAATCCAAAGAGCGGGGGTTCTTCCTCGCCGCCCTCTTCGAGAATCTTCACAACCGGAGAGGGGAGGAAATCCGCGAGCTTTTCGGAAACACCCACGGGCCCGGAGCCCGGTCCGCCGCCTCCATGCGGGGTGGAAAACGTTTTATGCAGGTTGAAGTGCATCAGATCGAATCCCAGGTCGCCGGGGCGCACGACGCCGAGCAAGGCGTTGAGGTTCGCGCCGTCTCCATACAGCAACCCGCCGCAGGAATGGACCGCTTCGGCCACGTCAAGGATGTTCTCTTCGAACAGCCCGAGGGTGTTGGGGTTGGTGAGCATCAACCCGGCGACGGTCCCGTCGCACAGCGTGTGCAGCGCCTCCAGGTCGACGTTGCCGTGCCGGTCGGAAGGCACCTCGACCGCTTCCATGCCCGCCATGGCCACCGACGCGGGATTGGTGCCGTGGGCGGAGTTTGGGATGAGCATCCGCCGGCGGTCGCTCTCCCCGCGCGCGTGATGATAGGCGCGCATGATCAAGACGCCGGTCAACTCGCCCTGGGCGCCGGCCGACGGTTGCAGCGAGACGGCTGCCATGCCGCTGATCTCGCACAGCCATAGCTGCAGCTGGTGCATCAGGGCCAGGCAGCCTTGCGCCGTTTCCGGATCCTGGAGCGGGTGGACGAACCCAAATCCCGGAAGGCGCGCGGCGTCCTCGTTGACCTTGGGGTTGTATTTCATCGTGCACGAGCCGAGCGGATAGAAACCCTTGTCGACCGCGAAGTTCATCTGCGAAAGGCGCAGGAAGTGGCGCACCACGTCGGATTCCGAAAGTTCCGGCAGCGGCAGGTCTTCGCGCAGAAGCGAAGGCGGAAGGGTGGCCGGATCCACATCGAGTTCGGGTAGTGAAACCCCGATGCGCCCCGGGGAGGAAAGCTCGTACACCAGCGGTTCTGTCATTTTCTTTTCCTCACAGCGCCTCTGCGGAGAGTGCGTCGAACAGCGCGTCGATTTGATCGCGGGAATTCATTTCGGTGAAGGCCAGCAGCATATGGTTGGCCAGGAACGGGAAATCCTGCCCCAGGTCGTACCCGCCGATAATCTCGTGCTGGTCCAGCAAATGGCGGTTGATCTCGGACACGGATTTGGGGCAGCGCAGGACGAATTCATGGAAGAACGGGTAGCGCGAGACGATTTGGAATCCGGGGATTCGCGCCAGCCGTTCGGCGGCGTAGGAGGCGTGGTGATAGCAAAGCTCCGCCACCCGCCGCAGCCCGAAATTGCCCATCAGGCTCAGATACACGCTGGCGGCCAGGGCCATTAGCGCCTGGTTCGTGCAAATGTTGGAAGAAGCCCGTTCGCGCTTGATGTGCTGTTCGCGCGCGGCGAGTGTGAGCACGTACCCGCGGCGGCCCTGCGCGTCGACGGTTTCGCCGGCGACGCGGCCGGACATTTTGTGCAGGAGGGATTGCCGCGTGGCGAAGAAGCCGAGATACGGACCGCCGAAGGAAAGCGGGATACCGAGCGGCTGACCCTCGCCCAAGACGATGTCGGCTCCCATCTCGCCAGGGGATTTGAGCAAGCCCAGCGCGATCGGGTTGGCCACCACCGCCAGCAGCGCGCCTGCAGTGTGGGCGATCTCCGCGAGCGGCGCGAGGTCCTCGATCTCGCCGATGAAATTCGGATACTGTACGATAACCAGGGCGGTGGATTCATCGACGCACTTTGCCAGATACTTGACCCGGCTGCGGGTTTGGAAGGCCGCATAATTTTCCGGCGTTTCATCGCCCGCGAAGTTCACTCCCGCGCCCTGCAAATAGGTATGGACCGTCTGGCGGTAATGCGGATGCACTACCGGCGACATCACCACGCGATGCCGGCCGCGGCTTTGCTGCAGGGCGAGGATCGCGGCTTCGGCGGCCGCCGTCGCCCCGTCGTAATGGGACGCGTTGGCCACTTCCATGCCGGTGAGCGCGGCGATCAGCGTTTGAAATTCGAAGATGGATTGCAGTGTTCCCTGCGAGACTTCCGGCTGGTAGGGCGTATAGGCGGTATAGAATTCGCCCCGTGAGAGAATGTGGTCGACCGCCGCCGGAATGAAGTGATGGTACGCGCCCGCCCCCAGGAAGCACGCCGACGCCTGGGCCTGGCTGTTGGCTTCGGCCAGGTACCGCATCTCGGCCATCACTTCGGGTTCCGACGCCGGCTCCGGAAGGTCGAGCGTCGGAAACCGGTTGGCCTGCGGCACGTCGGTAAACAGGTCGTCGATGGTTTTGACGCCGACCGCGCGAAGCATTTCCCGGCGCTCGGCGTCTGTGTTCGGGATGAAGGGCATACCAACCTCTCGGAAACGGACCGGACGAACGGTCCGTTATGAATGCGCGGAAAATCGCCGGGGGGAAATCCCCGGTTGCTCCGCGGGAAATCCCATCAGTGCTGCCGCCCGGCGCAATAGGCTTCGTATGTTTTGGGATCCATCAGGGCATTAATCTCCGCGGGATCGGCCAGCGTGATCTTCACCATCCAGCCTTCGCCGTACGGATCCTTGTTGACCAGTTCGGGCGTGGCGGAAAGCGCCGCGTTGACCTTGATCACGCTTCCACCGGCGGGAAGATAAACTTCAGACGCCGCCTTCACGGATTCGACCGAGGCGACCGGCTTGCCTTTTACCAATACGTCGCCGGCTTTGGGGAGCACTTCCACGTAGACGATGTCGGAAAGCTGGCTTTGGGCGTAGTCGCTGATGCCCATCGTGGCCTCGCCGCCTTCCACGCGGATCCATTCGTCGGTTTTAGTGTAGCGCAGATCTTTCGGAATATTCATGCAACGCCTCCGGAACTGTCGGGTGCCCGCATCGATGAACCCCGGACGATTAGCCCGGAAAGAGTCGGGATCGCTTCCCGACAATGGGGGATAACGTCATTCTAAAAAGCGGCGGTCGGAAAGTCAAGGAAGGAAAGCGCAAATAAGGGGGAGTATAATCCGGATAGTGTTCCATTGGAGGGTTCGCGGCCGCTTTTCACGCGGAAAGCAATGATCTGCCCTGTGAGAGGAAACCCACATAGATAAATGACCGCCAAAATCATCCGAGTCCTGATGGCCAAACCCGGTCTCGACGGGCACGACCGCGGCGCCAAGGTGGTTGCCCGGGCGCTGCGCGACGCCGGGATGGAAGTTATTTACACCGGCTTGCGCCAGACCCCCGAGATGATCGTGGAAGCCGCGCTGCAGGAGGATGTCGACGCGATCGGACTGTCGATCCTCTCCGGCGCGCACGGAAATCTCGTGCCGCGGGTGATGCGGATGCTGGGCGAGAAGGGAATGGGCAGGATGCCTGTTTTCGTCGGCGGGATCATCCCTCCGGCGGATATTCCCGCCTTGAAGGCCGCCGGCGTGATCGAAGTGTTTGGTCCGGGCACGGCCACCGCGGATGTGGTCCGGGCCATTCGACTCGCGCTCGGACAAGGATTGAGCGATTGACATCCCCCGTATGTCGACCTTGACGGAACGCGTGGCGGCGGGCGACCGCCGCGCTCTGGCCCAACTCATCAGCCGGATCGAGCGGGAAGACCCCGAAACGCAGAAGATCCTTGCGGAGTTACACGCCTCCACAAGCCGCGCGTCGGTGGTTGGTATAACCGGCGCCCCCGGGACCGGAAAATCCACGCTGGTCAACGCGCTGGCGCGGGCTTTCCGGAAAGGAACCGCGGGTGAGCGTCCGCGCACGGTGGGGATTCTCGCGCTCGATCCATCCAGCCCGTTTTCCGGAGGGGCGATCCTGGGAGACCGGATCCGGATGCGGGATCTGGCCCTCGACGAGGGCGTCTTCATCCGCTCGATGGCTTCCCGCGGCTGCCTGGGCGGCCTCTCGCGTTCGACCTTTCCGGCCGTGCGCGCGTTGGATGCGGCGGGCTTTGAGATGATCCTGATCGAAACGGTCGGCGTCGGACAGGACGAGGTGGATGTTGCCCGGCAGGCGGACACTGTGATCGTGGTGGAAACGCCCGGCTTGGGCGACGACATCCAGGCGCTCAAGGCGGGCGTGCTGGAGATTGCCGACATTTTGGCGGTGAATAAGGCCGATCAACCGGGCGCGGATTCCGCGGCCGAATCGCTGCGGGCGATGCTTGACCGGAACGAAAGAACCCTCGACGGGTGGCAGCCGCCGATCATGCAGACCGTCGCCACCACCGGCAAGGGCGTGGAGGAACTGGCCGCGGCGGTCCTAAGCCACCGTGATCATCTAGCGCGCAGCGGCGTGGGAGAGCGGCGCGAGCGCGAGCGCGCGGAGCGGGATTTGGAAGAGCGGCTGCGCGCGCGGTTGTTCGAGCACTGGCAAACGGCCGGGGGGAACCGGTTGGCCGAGGCGGCGGAAAAAGTCGCCCGCCGCGAGTGTTCGCCGGAAGAAGCCGTGCGCGCGTTATTAGATGAAGGACGTTTGGACAAGAAGCCGAGATAGAGACCCCGCCCCAACCCCTCCCTCCCCTCGCTCCGCTCGGGGACAGGCATTCCGGGGAAGGGCAGGGGAGCAGGGAGGCAAGATAGATGCGATATTTCGGAAAAAAGGTCCGGTTGCGCGCCATCGAGCGCGCTGATTTGCCACGCTACGTGGAGTGGTTTTCCGACCCCGCGGTGAGCGAGAATTTGTCGATTCAGTTACCGATGAGCCTCGTGCACGAGGAACGCTGGTTCGAAGAGAACCTTAAACTCCCCGTGGAGCAGCAGGCGCTGGCCATCGACGCGAAAGCCGGCCGGGGAAAATGGGAACACATCGGCGGCGCGGGGTTCCACGCGGTCGACAAGCGCAACCGGCTGGCCGAATGCGGTATTTCCATCGGGAATAAGAAGTATTGGAACCGGGGCTACGGCACCGACGCGCTTCTGACCCTGCTGCGCTACGGATTTGAAACACTCAACCTGAACAGCATCCAATTGCGGGTGCTCGAATTCAATCAGCGCGCCATGCACGTCTACGAAAAGATCGGCTTCGTCGCGGAAGGGGTCCAGCGCGAGGTGCATTTCTACAAGGGCCGATACTGGAACATGCATTTCTATTCCATCCTGCGCCGGGAATGGGAAGCACGCTACGGCGCAACCAAGGAGTGACGGAAGATGGCAGTCTACGGCGGGATTCAACTGTTCGCGGGGCGCGGGTCCGTGGACCTGGCTCAGGCGATCGCCAAGCATATTAAAAAACCGCTCTCCGGCATCGATGTGATCGACTTCCCCAACGAAAACGTTTTCGTCCGGCTGCAATCGAGCGTGCGCGGGCAGGACGTCTACGTCATCCAGGGCACCGCCACGCCGGTCAGCCGAAATCTGATCGAACTGCTGATCATGCTGCGGACCCTCAAGCAGGATTCGGCCGACCGGGTGACGGCCGTGGTCCCGTATCTGTGCTACGCCCGCTCCGACAAGAAAGACCAGCCGCGGGTGGCGATCACCGCCCGGCTGATGGCGGATTTGATCGAGGCGGCCGGCGCCGATCGGTATATCTTCCTCGACCTGCACGCCGGCCAGATCCAGGGATTCTTCTCCGTTCCCGGCGACGTGCTCACCGCGTTCCGGATCCTGAGCAATTATTTCGTCAAGAAGATCAAGCGGATGCATGATCCGGTGGTCGTTTCGGCCGATCTGGGGTTCGCCAAGAAGGGCCGCAACTTCGCGGCCTCCCTCGGTCTCAGCATGGCCTTCATTGAAAAACGCCGCAAGGGGAATAATTCCCAATGCGAGGTGCTGACCGTGGTGGGCGACGTGAAGGACCACGACGTCATCATCGTCGACGACGAAATCGACACCGGCGGCACGATCCAGCAGGATGTGGACATCGTCAAGGAGTACGGCGCGCGCGACGTGTACCTCTCCTTCGTCCACCCGATCCTTTCCGGACCGGCCACCGAGCGATTGGCCGGATTGCCGGTGAAAGAATTCGTCACCACCGATACGGTGCCGATTCCCGACGAGAAGCGGGTGCTCCTGGGCAATCGCTTGACCGTGCTTTCGGTGGCGCCGCTGCTGGGAGAAGTGATTCTGCGCACCCATCAGGGGAAGTCGGTGGGGGCCCTCTTCCATGAATAAACGCAACCGATTCGAAACGAGGTTGTAACGGCATGCTGAATTCGATCATTCGCATGGTCGGCGGCGATCCCAACCGCCGCGACATCGAGCGCTTCTCCGATTGGGTGGACGAGATCGCCCGCCTGGAGTCGGAATATCAGGATCTCGACGACGCGGCGCTGCGCGAAAAGACTAAAATTTTCCGCGAACGGCTGGAGGCCGGCGAGGCGCTCGACGACCTGTTGCCCGAAGCGTTCGCCGCCGTGCGCGAAGCCTCGCGCCGGACGATCGGGCTCCGCCATTACGACGTGCAGATGATCGGCGGGATCGTGCTGCACCTGGGGCGCGTGGCGGAGATGCGCACCGGCGAAGGGAAGACGCTCGTGGCCACCCTGCCGCTGTACCTCAACGCGCTTTCCGGGCAGGGCGCGCACCTCGTCACCGTCAACGACTACCTCGCCCGCCGCGACGCGCGCTGGATGGGCCGGATCTACGATGCCCTGGGTCTGACCGTCGGCGTGTTGCAGGAAGCCTCGCGCACCGACAACGCGCGCAAGGCGTTCCTCTACGATCCTTCGCGGGAATCCACGCAGGAAGACGTCAACCAGTTGCGGCTGGTGGACCGGCGCCTGGCTTATGCGGCCGACATCACCTACGGAACCAACAACGAATTCGGGTTCGATTATCTGCGCGACAACCTCGCTCTGCGCCGCGAGGACCGCGTCCAGCGCTCGCGGAATTTCGCCATTGTCGACGAGGTGGACAACATCCTNNTCGACGAGGCGCGCACGCCGCTGATTATCTCCGGCCCGGCCAGCGAAGAGCAGACGGAATACAAGCACATGGCGCAGGTGGTGCGCCAGCTGCGCCCCGAGGATTACGAGATCAACGAGCGCGACCGGACGGCGGTGCTCACCGAAGCGGGCGAAGGCCGGGTGGAGGAAATCCTCGGCCAGCCCCTGAGCGACCCGGATAGGCCGGAAGACGTCACCCCCGAGCAGGCCCGGTTGACGGGCCACCTTTCCCAGGCGATGCGGGCCGAACTGCTCTTCCGCCGCAACCGTGATTATCTCGTGCAGGGCGGGCAGGTGGTGATCGTCGACGAGTTCACCGGTCGGCTCATGCACGGGCGGCGCTGGTCCGACGGCTTGCACCAGGCGGTGGAGGCCAAGGAAGGCCTCGAGGTGCAGCCGGAGAACGTCACCTACGCGACCATCACGCTCCAGAATTATTTCCGCCTGTACGCCAAACTCTCCGGAATGACCGGAACGGCGCTCACCGAGGCGGAAGAGTTCGACAAGATCTATAAATTAAACGTGGTGCCGATCCCCACCAACCTGGAATACATCGCCTCGCGCGCTGAATCCGACCTGGCGGAAGTTCCCTACAAGGAAGACGGCAACAAATTCTTCTTCTTCGCCCGTACATCCGAGCCGAAGGCGCCGGTGTTCTGGCGCCGCAAGGATTACAAGGACGTGATCTTCCGGACCGAGGAAGCCAAATACCGCGCCGTGTGCACCGAGATTCTGCAGATGCACGCGCTCGGCCGCCCGGTGCTGATGGGCACGACCTCGGTGGAACGGTCGGAGGTGCTCTCGGAGCGCATGCGCGCCGATCCGTTGCGCAAGCTGGCCCTCACGCTTATCCTGCGGGACGCTTGGTGCCGGGCGAACAAGGTGGAGGAGGACGGCCGGCTGATCGAAGATCTGCAGCCGCTCGCCCAGCCACTCAATGCCCTTAACCCGGCCGTGTTGCGCGCGGTGGCCAAACCGCTCTCCACCTCGCTCAATCCGGAGGATCCAACCAACCTGGACCGGCTGCTGGAGCTGTTAACGATCCCAGAGGAAACCCGTCCGCGGCTGTTACAGGCGCTGCAAAAGGGGATCCCGCACCAGGTGCTTAACGCCAAGAAGCACGCCGAGGAAAGCCAGATTATCACCGGCGCAGGGGCCTTTGGCGCGGTGACGATCGCCACCAACATGGCCGGACGCGGCGTCGACATCAAACTGGGCGGCGAACTGGCCGAGGAAATCCTGGCCGCGATCAACCGCGTGCTGCGGCGCTCGGGGGTGAACGATCCGTATAATTTAACCAACGCCGAACGGCTGAGCTTTTTGGAAAAAGCGGACGCGGAGAAGATCGGGGTCTACGCTTCGGAAGTGGAATTCTTCCGCAAGCACATGCGCGAGGAACAGAAGGTGCGCGAGCTGGGCGGCCTGCACGTGCTCGGTTCGGAGCGGCATGAAGCGCGGCGGATCGACAACCAATTGCGCGGCCGCGCCGGCCGCCAGGGAGATCCCGGCTCCTCGCGCTTCTTCCTTTCCATGGAAGACGACCTGATGCGCCGGTTCGGCGGCGAGCAGGTGTCGAACATGATGCAAACCATGCACATCGACGACGCCGTCCCGCTTGAATCCGGGTTGGTGGGCCGGATGATCGAGCAGGCCCAAAGCCGGGTGGAAGGCGCGAACTTCGACGTGCGCAAACACCTGATCGAGTACGACGACGTGCTCAACAAGCAGCGCGCCAAGGTTTACGAGATGCGCGAGCGCATCTACGAAAAGGACGATCTCTCCGAAGACATCCAAACCATGCTTTCGGAGGACATTCGCCGCCACATCGAGCTTTCCAAGAAGGACGAGGAACCTTGGAAGCTCATCGGATGGCTGGAGGACGTGCAGCCGACGCTGCGGTTTTCCGACGGATCGGTGCGGCCTTCCTTCGCCAGCCGGGTAATCATCGACGAGCTGATGGAGGAACCGGCGGCCGCGCGGCTGCACAAGATCGTCGACCTGGCCGCCCAGGCGCTGGAGGAGGAGTCAATTCATTTGCGCGCGGCCTTCGACAAACAGATGGAGAGCATCTCCGAGCACGCGCGCCAATGGGAACGCGAGAACCGCGAGGCGCTCGAGACGGCGCTGGAAGGGGCGGAGATCGAAGCGAAGGAAAAAGGCGGGGAGCTCACGCCGCGCGCGCTCCTGGATGCGGCCGCCGCCGCGGCGGCGATCGATTCCAAAGCCGTCCCGCGCGAATTGCTGGCCCCGGACCAGACCCGGGAACTCCGGAAGCATCTGCTCTCGCTCACCGACGAGGCCGCGTGGGTGCGGGCTTCGGCCCAGGCGGCCGCCTGGCTCCAGCGCCGCACGGGACTCTTGCCCGAACGCGCCCCCTCGCCCGACGAAGATTTCGACGCGGCGGTGGAGCGGTTGCACAACCAGCTGGAGAAGGCACTGGCGGATAGGCGCACGCGGGTTTTGCAGGAAGTGAGCGATCAAATCAAGGCCGCCGGGGAATCCGCGGCCGGAGAAAACGAACTGGCGGGGTTGCTCGCGGCAGTGACGATGCGCACGCAGACTGTCTTCGACCAGCGAACCCACCAGCGCCGGGCCGTGGCCGCGGCGCAATTCTCGTGGGTTCATCTCGCCGCGAATCTGGCGATGGATGGGTCCACCCGCGGGGACGATGCGCTGGAGGAGCGCGTGGAGGCGCACCTCCAGGAATCGCTCGATCTGGTCAGCGCGGAATGGGGGCGGCGGTACTGGCACCAGATCGCGGAGCAGACGCTGGAATCGCTCCCGGAGGATTTGCAGACCGCGATCCGGGAGACCATGCCCGGCGCGGGCACGAAACTCGCGCCCGGCACGGTTCCGATGCGCGAGTGGCCGGAACATCTGCGGCCGCTGGCAATCGAAGCGATTGGCCACCGGGTGATCCGGCAGGCCCACCGCGAGCTGATGCTGGGAGTCATCGGGCAATCCTGGGTGGAATACCTCACCCAGATGGAAGCGCTGCGGACGTCGATCGGCCTCGAGGCGTACGCCCAGCGCGATCCGCTGGTGCAATACAAGAGCAGCGCCTATGACCTGTTCCAGGCGCTGATGCAGGAAGTGCGGTCGGGAGTCGTCTCGCGGCTGTTCCACATGTCGTTGCGGACCGCCCAACCGTCTACGCCCCCGGCGGGGGAAGCCAAACCCGCCGCGCCCGAGTTGCCCGCGCCGGCGGAGAACCAGCCCGCGCCCGCTTCGGGTAAGCGCAAGCGGCACAGGCATTGAGTTGCCGGATGTCTATCTTGCAACCACGTACGCGCGGGAATGAATCCCCGCGCCAGTGCACAATGCCCCTTCGGGGCAAAACCAACCGCAATGTTCAGCCTCCGTAGGAGGCTTTGTATCCCAGCGCCGCGATTTATCGCGGCGTGGAGGGTGGATAGCGATGGACGGTGGCCCGATGAAATCCGAAAGGTATTCCCGGTCGCCACGTACGCGCGGGAATGAATCCCCGCGCTAGGACACAATGCCCCTTCGGAGCAAAAGACTCTCGTGGGAATCGACCCGCGACAGCGGGCTTCGTAAAATAGCGCCGCGATTTATCGCGGCGCAGGTGGGGCGGATAGCGATGGACGGTGGCCCGATGAAATCCGAAAGGTATTCCCGGCCGCCACGTACGCGCGGGAATGAATCCCCGCGCTAGGACACAATGCCCCTTCGGAGTAAAAGACTCTCGTGGGAATCAGCCCGCGACAGCGGGCTTCGTAAANNCGATTTATCGCGGCGCAGGTGGGTTGATTGAGACCGCCCGCCTATCATGAAGAAAGGACCATGAACCGGACTGTACGAATTCTCCAGGCAAGTTGCTTCCTTCTGCTGGCGGGATGCACGCTGCCTTTTCTCCATTGGAACACCGGGCCCGCGCCGCTTCCCAACACCCCAAATTTCTCCAGCCTGCCCTTCAACACGCCGACCGCAATCCTCTCGCCTTCCCAGCTTCCCACCGAAACCCTCACCNNCGACGATCACCCGCGACCTTGGCTGGATTCCTTCCCCCACGTTGCGGCCCACCCATAGCCCGTTTGAATGGACCTGCGTCGACGACGGATCGCCCGACCCGTGCCACCGCGTCTTCCGCGATATTTCCATGCTGCCTTCCGGCGAAGGATGGGTGGTGGGCGAGCGGGGCATCATCCTCTATGGGAATGGAGACGGATGGACGCGGGCCGACTCGCCGCTGGACCTCACGCTGCGGAGAGTGTTCACCCTGACGCCCAGCGACGCCTGGGCGCTCGCGGACGAGGCCTATCCGATCGGGCCGGGGGAACTGCGGACCCGCAGCCGCCTGCTGCATTGGAACGGCTNNACGATGGACGACCTTTTCCAACTCCGAGTCGCTCGGGTTTATCGTCGACCTCTCCTTCGTCTCTTCGAAACTCGCCTGGGGAATTGTGTTTTCGGACGAAGGCTCGGGCCCGGTCTATCACCTGATCCGGTGGAACGGAACGAGTTGGTCTTTGGCCGAGCAGGCGCCCGCCCTCGCCGCGATCCAGATGATTTCCGCCGACGACGGTTGGGCGGTTGGAGCCGCGGGGACTCTCCTGCACTGGGATGGGACAGGTTGGAGCGCGGTGGAATCTCCGACAGACACGGACCTCGACGAGTTGGCGTTTTCCTCCGCCGAGGACGGCTGGGCGGCGGGCAACCAGGGCGTGATCCTGCGCTACGCGCTCGGCACATGGTGGGTGTATTCGTCGCTGGCGCCCAATCCGCGCCGGATGGCGATCGATCCGGACGGGGAGGATGGATGGATCTTTGGATCGTGGACGCGCGGCGACCTCGTTTTGCGCTGGGATACCAAAGACTGGAGTAGGTTTTACGGCACCGTGCCGGACGGCGAGGTGCTCTCGCTCGATATGCCCTCCGCCGGGGACGCGTGGGCCGCCGGCTGGATCCCGGGCAAATCCCGGGCGGGAATGATCTGGCATTGGAACGGGGCAAGCTGGAAACGCGAGTTTGGAAATGTGCCGCTTCCGTTCCAGGCCGTGTCGTTCCTTTCCGGGAGCGACGCCTGGGGCGTGGGCGACGACGGGTTGCTGGCGCACTGGGATGGAACCGGATGGAGAGAGGCCGACGGCCCGACCTCGCAAACATTAAACGCCGTGGCGATGCTGTCGGCCGTCGACGGTTGGGCGGCGGGCGAGGGCGGGCAGGTGCTGCGCTGGGACGGGAGCGACTGGTCGGTGGCGCTGCCGTACAAGGACCGCGGCCCCGGAACCAACAGCCTCTATTACCGCTTCAACGCGCTGGCCTTCCCCTCCCCCGACGACGGCTGGGTGGCGGGGAGCGTCGAGGGCGGGGATTTCAGCCAGCCGTGGATCAGCCATTGGGACGGGGAGGAATGGACCGACGTCGGCCTCTTTGATAAAAAACCGCCGTGCAAATGCTCGCTCTATGCGATGCATTTTTCATCTGCCGACGACGGCTGGGCGGTGGGCGGCGGGGATCAGACGCTGATCTTGCATTGGGACGGCACCTCATGGCAGACGGCCACTTGGCCGGACGCCTACCGGCTGCTCGCGGTGGACGGGATTGCCGCCGACGATATCTGGGCGGCGGGCGTTGCGGAGAACACCGACACGGCCACGAACCCCGGCTTGATCTTCCATTGGGACGGCAAGGTCTGGACGCCGTACCCCGTTCCGGCAGGCACGGCCTGGATGGATACCATTTATATGAATTCGGCGGACGACGGCTGGATGGCGGGCAGCGGGTTGCTGCACTGGACCGGCGCGGAATGGCAAACGGTCGCCTCGCCGGTAGAGGGCGTGATCGTCACGCTTGCCCGCTCGCCCGACGGGACTCTCTGGGCGGTGACGGATACGGGCGCGGTGTTGAAACTAGGCGGGAGCGGGTAGGGGGAGGCAAGAAACAGAGAGCATTAGTCACACGCGGTTGTTTGTTGTGGCCGATCCAAGCATTAATATTTTTCTCTACCTCGGCCATTGATAAAAGCCATTCTTTTTTGCGGTGAATAATCCGATAACAATTTACGCATACAACTCGATATAAGTTTTTACCTCGGCGAATCCGAACCGCAACCGGAACAGGAAATTATAATCCGCGCGGATGAATAAACCCGCGCCCATGGGCTGGGCGCCGCTGGCATGATCGCGTCGTTTAGGGACTTGTTCCGGTGATGTCAATCCTTTTCGACGGCTCAAACGCAGGTGCGATGACCGGGATGTCGTTTCCGAGGACATAGGAATCGACTGGAGTTGTCACTTAATCCGCGTCTTTAGGGCAGCATCCGACGCGATCCAATTCTTTTTTAACATTTATTGATTTCGGAATGGATTCGTAACGAACACAATCCTGCAACTATAAAAAAAACCAGCTTGCCGCCGGACGTCCAAATTAGAGACGGGTCAGTTCCCATCCTCCCCGCCGGTTGGATCGATTTTTGACCACAAGGCGGTGCGGTAGGGGAAGAGCTCGGCGCGCATCATGCCGCTGCTCACGGCCGGGTCGTTGCGCATCAGTTCGGCCGCTTCCGCCTCGGACTCCGCCGCGAAGATGACGATCCCGAAGGTGCGCTCGCCGGCATTTTGAGTCCGGCCGGCCGTGAAAACGACGCCTTGCGTGACGAGTTTCTGAAGATACTCGAAATGTTCGTCGACGATCGCCGATTCATGCTCGGTCGGTCCTTCCGTGAGCATTCCAAGACGCGTTGGCTGAATTCGATATAGGAATTGTTGCATCTTTTTTTGTGGGCTCTGACGGCCTGCACTTCCTCGATGAAGGGCTCCTGGCCCGTAAGGCGGGGCTTGCTGCCCTCTTCATCCTTGGTGGGGCACTGCCGCAAACCCATTTCCATTATATTCATTCTTTTGGCGCGATTACCGCCCCCCGCCCGAGCCGCGCGAAGCACGGGGACGCAGGGGCCCTAGCCCGTCACCTTCGGCGGACGGATGCCCGGCCGGTCTGAGCGACGAAATTGTCGCGTTGGAGTTAATAACAAAAGAGCTGAGGTTGTTTCACGCATCAGCTCGTTTATTGGCGGATTGTCAGGCCGCCGTGTTTATTCCAGCCGGCCGGTAGCAGAGCAGAACGTTTCCCGAACGGTATGTATTCGAGCTGATGAGCTTAAGATCCACCCTGCGGTCCATTCCTTGGAATAGAGGAGTGCCCTTCCCGAGAAGGATGGGATTCACCATGATACGGTATTCGTCGACCAGGTTTGCTTGCGCAAGCGTTGAAAGCAGTGCGGCGCTGCCGAACAGCGCGAGGTCTTTCCCGCGCTCCTGTTTTAGTTTCAGAATTTCTTCCGCGGCGTTTTCACGGATCAGCTTCGTATTGTTCCATTCCGCGCTCTCCAATGTCCGGGAAAAGACGAACTTCGGCAGCGTATTCATTTTCAGGGTAACGACCGGATCGTTCCCCGTCGCGGTCGGCCAATAGCCGGCCATGAGTTGATATGTTGTCCGGCCGAACAATAGAACGTCCACCGAATCAAGCTGGCGGACGGCAAATTTATTAAATTCGTCATCCACGGTATGCCAGGAAATGTCCCGGTTCGGCCCCTCGAAGAAGCCATCCAGCGTCATCATCTCAAACGCAAATAAGGTTCGCATTTTTATTCTCCTGGCAATATTTTACTCGATCGAAAGCGGGAATTCCTCCTTCGACGTCTCCCGGATCGTTGCCTTCAGATCCCAGGCATTATGAGTTGCTGGAACTAGATAAAAGGCCTGAATCAGAATCAATTGGTATTATCCTTCGGAATACAGGATCCATCCCCAAAACGTGCGATTTTCAAGGATTTTCTTATATTATTCGGAGCGGGGGGAAATCCCATTAAAATAGAAGGATGAAACCCGCTCATACCGCGGTCCGCGTACGCCTGTCCACCCCGATCCTGCCCCTTCTGGCGGCGGCCTTGCTGCTCTTGGATATTTTCTCCACGAATAAAGTCTGGCTGGTACTGCTTGTAGGTCTGGGCGGGATGTGGTTGGTGAGCTGGGCCTGGGCCCGATCCCTCGCGAGAAACCTAACCCTTCTCCGCGAGATCCGCTTCGGCTGGGCGCATGTAGGAGACGTAGTCGAGGAGCGGTTCACCCTGATCAACGACGGGTGGGCGCCCGGAATCTGGGTGGAGGTGCTCGACCGCTCGACGATGCCTTCGTACGATCCAAGCCGGGTGAGCGGCGTAGACCGCTATTCTGAAACCCGCTGGCAGACTAAGGGCCTTTGCGTGCGCCGCGGGTTGTACATGCTCGGTCCGACCATCCTTTCCTGCCAGGATCCCTTCGGCGTATACCGGGTGGAGAAGGATTACCCCGCCTTTTCGACGATGGCGGTGGTCCCGCCGGTGTTGCCGCTGCCGATGATTGAAATTGCGCCGGGAGGGAAAGCCGGCGACGGGCGTTCACGAACCGACGCTCCCGAACGGACCGTCGATGCCTCCGGCGTCCGCGACTATGTGCCGGGCGACAGCCTGCGCTGGATTCACTGGCGCACATCGGCCCGCACGGGATCGTTGCATGTGCGCCTGTTCGACGGCACACCGGTGGGGGATTGGTGGATCTTCGTGGATATGGACGCGGCCCACCAGGCCGGAACGGGGGAGAATTCCACCGAGGAGCACGCCGCGATGCTGGCGGCATCGCTGGCCAACCGCGGAATCGAGGAAGGCCGGGCGGTGGGGCTGGTCAGCGAGGGCGAACAGGGGCTGATCTGGCTGCCGCCGCGCGAGGGGATGGCCCAGATGTGGGAGATCCTGCGCGCCTTGGCGATGATCAAGCCTGGGGTGCGAACGCTCGAGGAGTTGCTCAGCCGGCTCAACCCGCGCGACAGCGCCCGATCCAGCGTGATCATCGTCACCCCCAACGTTGAAGGGCGCTGGTTGAACCCGCTCCTGGAGCTCGCGCAGCGCGGCATCCGGCCGACGGTGCTGCTCCTGGATCCTTCATCCTACGGCGGAGAGAAGGGTGCCGGAGGAATCTCCGCTCAATTGACCGAACAGGAAATCACCGGATACATCCTCACTCGCGAGAGCCTCGACCGGCCCGAACTGCATCCGGGCGCCGTCGCGCAATTTAAATGGAAGACCACGCCCCGCGGGCGCGCGATTATGACCGAAGCGCCCGATCTCACCTGGAAGACGCTGCTATGAACCGAATCGTCGGCCGTCTTTATCGCTGGTCCAATCCCCGCGAACTTTTTACATTCCTATTTTTGGCTGTGTTCCTGGCCGTCGCGGTCGCCGGGATTGCCCCCTTGATCTTTCGTTCGGACCTTTCCCTGCTTCTGGCGGCGGCCTTCTTCGGGCTGGCCGCCGGATGGCTGACCGGCCGCATCCGCCTGCCTTCCTGGGCTGCGGGATTCGTCGACGCCGCGCTCGGTACGGAATTTCTCCTATTCCTCACCGGCAGGCTCGATGTTCCCTTGGCCAGCGGGGTCTCCTACACCGTATCCGCCATCGGGCGATTCTTCGCTCTCGATCCGCGCTTCGCAACCGACATCGGTTCTGCGCTGGCCGAAACGACCCGCATCCTGTTCGGCGCCGTGACCGAGGCGGTGCGGCTTCAATCCTGGGTGATCCTGCAATTCCGCGGAGGGGTGTCCTTCGATCCCGCGGCGTCCGCACTCGGGTGGGGTTTGGGGATGTGCCTGATCGGGTCGTTCGCCGGATGGGCGCTTTCGGTCAAGGCCAAACCGTTCCAGGCGGTCGCGCCGGTGGTTATTTTGGTGGGGATCGAGTTTGCCCGCGCCCGGGCCGACTGGCACTATCCGTTCATCATCGTGGCAATGGTTTTGCTGATGGTGATCATCCTGGAGCAGGGCCTGAAGGAAGAAGAATGGGACAGGAAACGGATCGGGTATTCCACAACCCTGCGGATGGATCTCGTCTTCTCCGCCGCGCCCCTTGTCATCGTCATGCTTCTGGTGACCTATATCATCCCGTCCGTCTCGCTGGATGAGATCGCCCGCTGGATCCGCGAGGAGTCCCAGCCGGCAGCGGGCAGTGGGATTTCCGGAACCCCCGCGGGCGGATCGATCGCGGGCATCGACACCCCCGCCGTATCCTTCATGGCGAATGAATTTCTACGGGATCACATTCTGGGATCGGGCGCCGTCCTTTCGGACGACATCGAAATGGTTATCGTAACCGGCGAAACGATGCAAACCGTCCCCGGGAATCCGAAACCCGTCGCTCCCCGCCATTATTGGAAATCGGAAACCTTCAACTTTTACAACGGGCACGGCTGGTCTTCGGATGTGACGGCGACCGAGGAGCTTCCGGCGAAGGGAACGCTCGCAGGACCGTTGCCGAGCGGCATCCTGCTGCACCAGACGGTCGCGATCAACCGGCCCGGGCTGGGACCGATCTATGCCGCTGGCGAGCTGGTCACCGTGTATCAACCGTTTTTGCTGGCCATGCGCTCCCACGGGGATCTCGTGGGAGGGATGATCGCCCTCCCGCGTTACGATGCGGATTCCATCGTACTCTCCCTGAATGAATCCACGTTGCGCGCGGCGGGCACGGACTATCCGGATTGGGTCCGCGCCCGCTACCTTCAGCTTCCGTTCGCGTTGCCGCAGCGGGTCTCCACCCTGGCGCGCGATCTCACCGCGACGGAGCTTACCCCGTACGATCAAGCGCTGGCGATCCAGGAATATCTGCGCAGGGAAATGCGCTATGCGGTCACGGTCGACCGGCCGCCGATCGGCCAGGACGTCGTGGATTATTTCCTATTCGATTCGCGGGTTGGGTTTTGCGACTACTTCGCCAGCGCGATGGTTGTGCTGGCGCGCGCGGCGGGCATTCCCGCCCGCTATGCCTTGGGGTACGCTCCCGGAATTTTCGATCCGGAACAGGGAAGATTCCTGGTGCGCCAGTCGGACTCGCACGCCTGGCCGGAGCTATACTTCCCGGGCGCCGGCTGGGTGGAATTCGAACCCACATCATCCATCCCGGAAATTCAGCGCTCCGCCGCTCCCCCCGCCGTCGCGGTTAATCCGCCATGGCTGAAGGGGTCGAATCCTGTTTTTTCGGCTGTTTGGAATTTCCTCGCTGGGATCGTCCGGGGAGCGGGTGTCCCGGCGTTGATCGCGGCGCTGATCGCCCTGCTTGGATATATCGCCTGGGTCCTGCTGACGCCGGTTCGTTTCACGCTTCTGGCTCCGCCGCGGATGCTGAGCGGCATGTACCGGTCCCTCGTCGCGCACGGCCGCCGGCTCGGCGTTCCCTTCTCACCCGCCACCACCCCGGCGGAGCTCGGCTTCCTGCTCGCCGGGAAGGTCCCCGCGAGGGCAGAGACGGTGCAAAAGGTCGCGGGTTTGTATTCCCGGCAGGTATACGGGAGACAGGGAATTTCCTCCGAGGATCGCCGCGCAATCATTGGAAACTGGGCGGGTTTGGATCGCGGTCTATGGGGCGAGTGGCTTCGGGGAAAATTTCGCCGCAAGCCGAGAGGAGGATAGTCGGCAACTTTTTGATTGTTGTCATTCTCGCGGAAGACCGACGGGCGACCGCCCGGCGAATGCCGCTTGATAATTTCCGCATGTTTGCCCGGAGCTGATCCCTCGCTATGCTCGGGACAGGGCTCCGATCTTTTAACAGCGCTTGCCCTCGCGAAGCGGGGGCCCGGTACCTGTCCCGAGCCCTGAAGGGGCGAGGGAAACCGGGCTGTTGATCAATTGCTCTAGCATTGCTTTTGAGCAATGAAAAATAATTCCCATGAAGAAAATATCCCCTTTTGGCAGTTGACCAGCCATCCCAATATATTGGTAAAAGCCCGGCTTTAAGCCGGGCGTGGTTAATAACTCGGGGCTTCAGCCCCGGGTGCCAACGATAGAACGCGTTCCTCTCGATGAACTTTTGTTGTTCTCTCCGATGGCCAAAGCATCCGTCTGATTGTTCTTGTAAGTTCGGAATAACCCGGTTCGAATAACAAAAAGAGCATCGAAAGCACGAAGAGCAACCGCCCCATCCTCGTTGCTCGGCGGCCATCGATGCCCGGCGTTCTCTGCGCGCGCTACCAATCCCGGACGGCGGTTTTTCCGCCGATGCGGATTTCCTTCGGGGCGGACGGATCCAGCGCCCAGCGGATGCGGGCCACGCCCTCGGCGACTTCCTCCGCGCTCCCGCAGTAGGAGAGGCGTAGCCGGCCTTCGGCGCCGAATTCCTTTCCGGGCACCGTCACCACGAATACTTTCTCCAGCAGGAAATTGCACAGCGCGAGGGAATCCTTTTGGTAGAGGGAAAAATCCGGCAGGCAATAGAAGGTTCCCTGCGGCTTGACCACGTGTACGCCCGGGATCTCCGCCAGCGCCTTCAGCATCGTGTTGCGGTTGTTTTCCAGCATCGACACCATTTCCCGCACCCCTTCCTGCGGGCCTTTCAGCGCGCCCTCGGCGGCCGCCATCAGCACGCCGGAGTTGCACGAGGTTGTGGCGGATTGGATGTTGTTCATAATCGCGATGATCGGTTTGGGAGCGACCGCCCAGCCGATGCGGAACCCGGTCATCCCGTAGATTTTCGATACCGCGTTGATCACGATCACATGAGTGGATTCCGAATCCTTGTCGGTGAAGCCGAGCGGATTGGGCGCGGTTTTTCCGTCGAAGACCAGCTTGTGGTAGATGTCGTCGGCGATCAGCCAGATCCCCTTGCGTTCGCAAAAGCGTACGACCTCTTCAACCAACTCCGCCGGGTACATCGCCCCGGAAGGATTGTTCGGGCTGTTAATCAAAATTGCCTTGGTGCGCGCGGTCACGGCGGCGAGCAGTTCCTCCGCGCGGGGAACGTGGGTTTCCTCCCCGGATGCGACCGTCACGGGAACGCCGCCCACCATGCGGACCATCTCCGGATATGAAACCCAGTACGGGGCCGGGACGATCACCTCGTCTCCGGGATTGACCAGGGTGAAGAGCAGGTTATACAGCGTCTGTTTGGCGCCGGCCGAGATGATGATATTCTCGACGGCCACCTTGCGCCCGTAATTCGCTTCGGTGTAATCGCCGACGGCTTTGCGCAGCGATAACGTTCCGGCCGACGGTGTGTACTTCACGTCGCCGGTGTTCAGATAGGCCTCGGCCGCGGCGATCGCGCTTTGGGGCGCCTTGTTCTTGGGTTCGCCGCCTCCCAGGTGGATGACGGGCGCTCCCTGGGCAAGCATCGATTTGGCGAGTGCGTTGAGTCTCAGGGTCGGCGATTCGGCGATGGACGAGGCAAGCAGGCTGAGGTTCATATTTTTTCTCCGGCGGGGATTTCGGCGATTATAACAGCAAGGTGCGCTCGCGTGAGGAGAATTTACTGAGATCGGCGGACGTGATCGCTCATTGCCCCCCTGTGGTCCCCCCATTTCCTGTCGGGAAATGAGGGGACATATTCTTGGGGGGAGGGGGGGTGAAACGGCATCTGCGTTCGCTTTCCCGGGTCTTTCCGGATGCTGAAAGCCATCCACAAACGGAGAATCGCGTACAATGCGGTTCATGCGCACGTGGGACCTGCAATCCTCCGATCCGCTCTCACTCTTCCTCGCGGCCGACGCGCGCCTGTGCTCCCCGGATTACACCGACGATCAAATTTGGGAGCTGGCGCTGGGCGGCGGGGATCCTCCGGCGATGGCGTTGGAATCGATGCTTGGATTGCGCGCCGTTTACCTGCGGATCTTTCCAGTGTTCGCAGTCGGCAGCCGCCCGGTCCACGACCCGGCGGATTTCGTTTCCCCCCCGATGGTGCGCGGCTTTGCCCCGAATTATCTAAGGATCGAATGCGAGCCCTCCAAAGGGCTCGCGGCGACGTGCGAATACTGGGTGCCGGAATCCCACGGATTGGCGGGCCGGATCACGCTGCGCGCGTCCGGCGGCGATCCGGTACGCGGAGAATTACGGCTGGCGGGGATTCTTCGGCCCTCCACGGAGGGCACCTGTTTTGCGGGCGTTGCGGCGGGCCCTTTGATCGGAACGTACCTGCGCGGCCGGACGATGAATTTCCATCCGGTGATCGTCATGGCGGGCGCAAGCGGGGTGGGGAGGGGAACCATCCCGTCTCTGAAAACGGCGCTGGAGGCGGATCCCTCGCGACCGCAGTCGGTGCGCTGGGCGTTTGCCTGCCGGTCTTCCGCGGAAGAGAGCTTAACCTTGGCCCGGTCGTTGCTCGACAGGGATTGGGACGGCGAGATCGCCCGAATCGAATTGACCAATGAATCGCTTCTGGAAATCGAGACCGGCCGCAGGGATTGGGACGCGGTGCTGGCCTTTTCGCAAACGGCGGCGGTACAATCGATGGTTGGACCGACCGCGTATCTTCCCCATTCTTCGCCGGTTGCGGGCCGCGATCCCCAGCGCGGTTTTTCCCTGCGCGGCGACGGCGGGGATTACCCGCCCGGATGGAGCGGGGCGGGATTATGCGACCTCTTGATGGTTCTTCCCGTGTGGGCTCTGGTCAAACCGGAAATGGCCAAGGACCTGCTTCGAAATTATTTAGAAACGGCCCGGGACGGTTTACCGGACGCCCGGCCGGGAGCAGGCAAGCAGCGTTCCGGCCTGCTGGCTCCGCCGCTTTTGGCTCAGACGGCCTGGCGGGCGCTCGGCGGACGGGAGGATACGGGTTTTCTCGAAGCGCTGTGGCCGATGGTGGACCGGTATCTGGACGCCTGGTTTGATCCGTCTCACGACCGCGATCAGGACGGCGCCCCGGAATGGGACCGGATCGATTCGCTCGGGCCGGAAGCTGCGCCGATGTTTGCGCGCGAGAATCCCTGGGACGGATGGATTCAACCGGCGGAAGTTGAAAGCCCGTCGCTGGCGGCGCTGCTTCTGGGCGAGTGTTACGCCGCCACCCGAATGGCGAGCCGCTGCGGCGCGGCCGACCGGGCGCAGCATTGGCGGCGGCGCGCCGAAGATGTGCGCCGGGCGCTCGAACGGATGGACTCCGGCGGCGGATACCGGACCGTGGACCGTGTGACGCATGAATCCGGCCCCGGCCGGAAACTCTGGGAAGGGAAGAGCTTGGAACTCGCGGATTGTGCGGTCACGCTGGAGAAGCCGGCGCGCCTTCTATTGCGCTGCGCAGGCGGCACGGAAACCCAGCCCTCCGCCCGCCAAGGTTCCTCCGCGCGGGCCGGAGTGCGCGCGGTGTTGCGCGGGAAAAACGCGCAGGGCAAGGAGTGCGAGGAAGAATTCAGCGGCATGCAATTTGGCTGGAAAGGCGGATCGGGAGCTTGCATCAGCCGGACCGTTTGGACGCGCGTGGACTCAATCCACACCGAAGGCCCGTCGGCGGAGGCAACCTTCCGTTTGGAAGTGCCCGATCTGCGCCGCGAAGACCTCCTGCATTTCCTGCCGCTGTGGAGCCGCGAGGTATCACCGGCGCAGGGGGACAAATTCTTCGCGCGGCTGACTGCGCCCGACGGATATTCCACGCCCTCCGGTTTGCGTTTCGTACCCTCCCCGGATCCCGCCGCAGGAAAGGAACCGGCCGACGGCGTGTGGATGGTTTGGAACATGCTGATGGGGGAGGCCGCGATCCGCTACGGCAAAGAGTCCCTGGCGCTGGATTGGATCGATCGCTGGATGCGGACTCTGGCCATCTCGCTGCGAAACGACCGGTCCTTCCGTTCGTGCTATTCCCCGGAGTCGGGCGCGGGGTCGGGTCCACGCAATTCGCTGCAGGGGATCTTCCCGGTCGGATTGTTCCTGGCCACGCTCGGTGTGCACCCGGTTTCTTCCAGCCGGGTCTGGGTCGGAGGGCGTTCGATCTTTCCCTTCCCGGTGAAGATCCGTTATAAAGGAATGATCCTGACCCGGTTGGAAGACACACTGCAGGTGGAATTCCCCTCCGGCGTCCGGCGGGAATTTCGCGGCACCCGGCGGACCTTGATCGACTCGGAACGGGATTGAAAAAATTGTAACCGGGGTCGCTGACCCCGGTCGATATGGGATGTAGCCGGGGTCGCCGATCCCGGCTATAGATCAAGTAACCTTGTTAATTTCTTGCCGTTCCCTTAATTTTTCTCTGCAAGGATAGCCGAAAAGGGTAAATTCCTGATAAAATATTTTTAACCCGGAGAGATGTCGAGAATTGCGGAGAATCCGCTATCTTTTCCGTTTTAGAAATGTGAAAATAGGGTGAAAATAGCGTGACAAGAATCCAGGGAATCATAGTTAATCGGAAAGGAGTGGAATAGAATATGGACATGAAGGAATCTAAGGGATTTTGGAGCAGAAAACTCCCACGCGGCCAGAGCCTAGTCGAATTTGCGTTGATGCTGCCGATTTTACTAATCCTCCTTTCAGGCTTGTTTGAATTCGGATTCATATTCTCGAACTATCTTGGAGTATTGGACGCAGCGAGAAACGCCGCCCGTTTTTCGAGCGACAATCAGTTCAACATTCGCGACGGAAATCCGGATTGCAGCGGTGCGACCCCCACGCAGGATTTCTACCGCATGACGGCTTGCATGGCTTTGGATGAATTGTCCAACGAACAGCCCTCGGTCACGCTTTGCATTCCGGGAGCTCCCGTAACCCCAAACTGTCCCAACCCGAATACCGCCCCCACGGATGACGTGATCATCTCGGTATTCAGCGTGCTGCGCAGGCCCGGCGATGCCCTCACGCGTTTTCCGACCGACGCCGGAGAGATGGGCTGGTCGTACGATGCCGACTTATTAGGGCAAGCCCAAGGTGCAATCCGGACAGGGATGCACATTTCCACTTTCACCTCGGCCAAGGTCTTATCCATGCTCGAGTCGGGCACGCCCAATACCGGATATGTCCTGGTGGAGATTGGCTACAACTACCATCAAGTTCTCGGCCTGCCATGGTTCACGGCGTTCGTTTCCGATCCAGTCCAATTCCATCTGTATGCCATGTGGCCGTGTGTATCGGCTGAACCAACCTCGACACCGTAGTAAGAAGGATGAAGAAGGCGATATGAAACGCACACCCAAGTGGAAGACAGTTCAACGTTGGAAAACCTCGGGGCAAGCCTTGATCCTGATCATCATAACTTTCTTCGGGCTGCTGTTCTTCCTAGGGTTGATGATCGACCTGGGGCAGATCTTTCTGGCCAAGGGATATTTGCGCCGCGCCGCCGATGCCGCATCGCTGGCCGCCGCCGGTCAATTCCGCCAGAACCGGGACATCACCGATATGACCAATGCGGCGGACGAAGTGGCGCGCATGAACGGCGTTGCCCCGACCTCGATCACGGTCCAGACCTGTGATTCAATGGGCGGAACGGATGCCGTGCTGTGTCCATTGCCCGGCGATATGCCCAAAAAATTGGTCCGGGTAACGATCGTGATGGATTATCCCCTGACCTTCCTGACGCTTCTGAACCTCTATTCGGTCCAGCTGACTGAGACTTCCGTCAGCGAAGCGGCCTCCATGGATGTGGTCTTGGTGATCGACACGTCGGAATCAATGACCTTTGACGCCCCCTTTGGCGGTGGTCCGATAGGCGCCGACCCGCGGGATGCCTCATATTGCAATGACCATTATGCTGATGCGGGTGCCTGCGAACCCTTCAAACATGTAAAAACTGCCGCGCTCAGTTTTGCGAACCAGATATTAGATAAAGACCCTGCCAAGGAAGAGGACCGGCTGGCGATCGTCACCTTTGCGAACGGGTGGCAACCGCCGCCACTGGGGACGCAGGTTGTGCCGATGACAGCGAGCGGTTGGACCAACGATTATGCCGTAGCCGCGAATGCGATAAATGACCCGGCCACCGGCTTGAAGGTCTACGATCCCGGATGGCCTTGCCCGTGGGGCCTCCATGAAGGCGATGTAGTGCCGGATCCGATACCGCTTGGTCCCTGCCGCTATTATGGCGACGATGGAACCTATTGGAACCTCGCTTGCCCGTGGTGCACCGACTTAGACAACGCGAGCGGGCATCATGATGGTGATCTGGCGGGCATTTCCGCTTTCACCACGACTGATATCGGCGGAGCGTTGCGCCTGGCGGGCAGCCAGTTTGCCGTTGACAAACGCCCGGATGCGCTATGGGTCGTGGTGTTGCTGACCGATGGACAGGCCAATGCTACCTTCGCCACCTATTGGGATACCGGCGATATCGGCAATACGAATATTTACCCCTCATGGGTCGACCCCAGCCTATATGACAAGCTTACAGCAAACCTCCCGTTGGGGTTTTGCCCGGATGCGGACTGGGTCGGGCCGAGTGATAATCCAAACCGGAGATACTGCCAGGATGGCGACGTGACGACCCGTCATGGCGTGCACAACGCCCTGTACGACGCCGACGATTTTGCCAGGGATCAAGGGGATTTCGTCTCCTGCCCGGCGAGCGGAACGATGCCGGCCTGTCATGGAACCAAGGGGCAGGGCGCGATCATCTTTACCATAGGCTTGGGAAATGAAATTCTGGCGCCGGACGACGAGGCGCCCCCCAACCAGAAACCGTATGGCGGTTCGCTGTTGCGATACCTCGCTGCGGTCGGCGACGACGGCAACTCGGCGACCGATCCGTGCTCAACGGAACCGGACTACACAAAAAATTGCGGCAATTATTTTTGGGCCCAGCATGGTACGGACTTGGCCAAAGTCTTCGAGGCGATCTATTCGCGCATCTTTACCCGCTTGACGCAGTAAACGGCGCTTGAAGCACGCGGGATAATAGAAGAGGAAATTATGATCACGGAACTGTTCCTAGGAAAAAAGACAAATTCCATTGCCGCCCGGCGGGCGGGCAAACGCCGCACCCGGGGCCAGGGCTTGGTGGAATTCGCACTCGTACTCCCAATCCTCCTGCTCTTTATCTTTGGGATCATCGAGTTCGCGCGGATTTTCTATTCCTGGCTGATCATCACCAATGCGGTTCGCACCGGCGAGCGTTACGCCGTCACCGGCGAGTACATGGATAAATATTGCAATGCGGCCGCCGATGCAATGGGCGACAACGACGGCGACCCCTGCGAAAAAATCATTGACACCAGCGGCGATGCGCATTCGCTGGCCCAGGATGCCAATCGAGCCAAGGAAGAGGATTATGCTAGATTAATGTCGATCGTAGAGGTCACGGATGCCGCCGCAACCGGTCTGCTGCGCGGCACCGATCCCGGAAGCCCGATGAATCCCACCATCCCCTATAAGGACCCGGGATTTTTCCACATCGTCGTCTGCAGCACAAGCACGGGGATCGGCTGGATGCCGATGAACGCTGTCACCGATAACTACTGCACGCCCCGCGACGACGCCGGCGACCCGCAGGAAGGCATGGTACGGGTTCTGGTGGCAATGACCTTCGAGCACCCGCTGATCATGCCGCTGATCAGCAACGTCTGGCCGCATCTCACCCTGCATGCCGACCGGAGCGGATGGCTCGAGCAATTCCGCGTCGCGCGCGTTTTGGGAATTCCGCTGGGGGGTATGCACCTACTCACCAACACGCCCACAGAAACCCTGACGCCTTCTCAAACCTATACGCCGTCCGAGACGCCGACCTTTACCCAAACGCCATCGCCGACCGAGACGGCGACGCCGACGGTCACCAATACGCCGACCGCGACGTCTACCGGCACCGCTACCACAACCCCGACGCCGACCAAGACCAACACGCCGACGATCACCCAGACGCCGACGGTAGCCACCAATACACCCACCAGCACGCCGACGATAACCAAGACGCCGACGATAACTAATACGCCGACGATCACTAATACGCCGACCAAGACGCCGACGATCACACAGACACCGACGATCACTCAGACGCCGACCAAGACCAACACGCCGACGATCACGCTGACCCGGACCATCACGCCGACCAACACGCCGGTTACGCCGTCCAAGACCTTCACGCCGACGATCACCAAGACGCCGACCAACACGCCGACGATCACCAAGACTCCAACCAAGACCTTCACGCCGACGATCACCTTGACCCCGACCAAGACGCCGACGATCACGCAAACGCCGACCAAAACCCTGACGCCGACGATCACCCAGACGCCGACCAAGACCTACACGCCGACGATCACGAATACGCCCACAATTACCAAAACACCTACACCGACGGTGACGCTGACTAGTACACCGACGATCACCCGCACACCTACGCGAACACCGACGGAGACGGTGCAGTTAACGGATACGCCGACGGCTACAAAAACCAAGACGCCGGTGACGCCGATTCAAGGCGGGTAAACCTGTCGATCGAAAGGAAAGAAACAAAGAAGGGGCGGAGAATATCCGCCCCTTTGTGTTTCCTTTCGACCCGCAAGCCGGGGTAAAATCATTCCATGCGAGGCTCGGAACGGCAGTCCCTATGGCGTCTTCTTCCGGCCGTTTGTTTTACGGCGGCTGTCCTCGCCTGGTTGTGGCTGTACGTGCGTTTCCTGCGTTCCTTCTATTCGGTCCCCAACCCGTTTTTAATACCGCTTTCGCTCATGCAATGGCTTCCCGGTTTCATCGCCGCGATCCTCGCCCTGGCGCGGGTCCGCCGGGAAAAGGGCTCTCCGGCGCGGGCGTGGTTCTTCCTCGCCCTGGCACTCACCCTTTGGCCGCTGGCCGATGGTCTGGAACAATTAATTCCCTCCAATCTCTCGTTGCTGCTGGTTGCGGTTCCACGGGTGACGCACCTTCTGGCGTACGCCTTCGCGTTGGCCGCGGTCTTCTATTTCGCGCCCCTTCCGGAAGTCCGCTTCAGCCGGCTGCGCTTCCTGATGGATATGATCATCCACATCGCGTCGTGGGGGATGATCCTGTGGTTCCTCCTGATCCAGCCGATCCTGTCGCCGATACGCGTCAGCCTGGATATGCGTTTTTGGATCGCGTTGTATTCGATCCTGGATCTTGTGCTGCTGATGCTGGTGGTCTGGCTGCAGGGGCAAGCCGCCCGGCCCGCGGGCGCGTTGTGGCTGCTGGCTGGAGGATTCTTCCTGCTTTCCGTCCACGACGTGGTCACGGGGTGGATCGTTCTGCAGGGAGGCCCACAGGCTTACGTCTACACCGGGTTTCTAATGGTAGGGGGGTACGCGCTGATCGGAATCGCGGCCGTCGGCCGGCGCGCAGGACCCGCAAAACCGGAACTTCGCCCTGAACCGGGAGCTGCCGCGCGCGGAATAGACCGGCTGAGGGGACGGCTGCGCCGGGTCGAAGAGCGCTGGCTCCCCCTGGCTTCCACCATCGCCCTGGTCGCATTCCTGTTTGCCGATTGGAGCCGCACCGGCGCGGTCGATCCGCTCTTAGCCGTTTCGACGGCATCCCTGAGCCTGATGCTTTTCCTGCGCGAGGGGGTGATTGCCGGTCAGGCTGAACTGGAAGGATACGCCGTACTGCTCGACAATATCGAAGATCCGGCCTTTATTTGCAACGACGGAGGCCGGGTGATGCTGGAGAATCCGGCCATGCGCAGGAAGTATCCGGCCGGACGAAAAAGCAATTTGTTGCCGGCCCTGCTGCCCGTTCGACCGGAATGGAACTTCCTTCTGCAGGAAGCCCGCAAGGGCGGGTGGGGCGACGAGGTTTGGGTGGGAGGGGAATCCCCCGGAGAGGGGGGTTTCCCCGCCTGGCTTGTGCTGCAGCGCCTGACCGGCGAGGAAGCCCAACCCGGACGGTTCGCAGGGCTCCTGCACGACCTGTCGCCGCAGCGCCGGCAGGAAGAATCCCTGCGCGCCGCTTACGACCAGGCGGAAGAATCCCGCCTGGCGCTCGAGGAGCTCAGCGGTACTCTGGAGGGAAAGGTGCGGGAAAAGACCGCCGACCTATCCCGGGCGCTGGAGCAGCTGGAGGAACAAAACCGGATGCTGCGCTCGTTGGACCGGCTGAAGTCGGAGTTCGTGGCGCTGACCTCGCACGAGCTGCGCACGCCGCTGATGGCCATCCGCGCCGGGTTGGAACTGATCGCCGTGCAAAAGAATCCGATGCCGGAAGAGATGCGCTCCAACCTCGACCTGGTGCGGAAGGAATCCGAAAGGCTGGGACGGTTCGTCGAGAGTATCCTCGACCTTTCCGCGCTGGAAGCCGGCAGGCTTCCGCTGCAAATTGGCCCGGTTCAGCTGAAGGAGCCGGTGGAGGAGGCCCGCATGGCGCTCGCCGCATCCCACGGCGGATTGGAGGGCCGCAACCTGAAGCGGCTGCATATCCGCCTGCCTGCACAACTCCCGGACGTGCAAGCCGACGAGCATATCCTCGCGAGCGTGTTGTTCCAACTGATCGACAATGCTTTCAAGTACGCATCCGTCGGGCCGGTGCGCCTGACGGCCCAGGTCCGGGACGACGGCGTGGAAGTGATGCTCGCCGACAGCGGGCCGGGTATCCCGCCGGAAAAACAGGACCAATTGTTCCAGTTGTTTTCCCGGCTGGAGGATGCCGATTCTCCGCGCGTGCGCGGAGTTGGCTTAGGTTTGTACATTTCGCGTAAAATGGTGGAAGCAATGGGCGGCACCATCGATGTGCGGCGGGCCGAGCGCGGCCTGACGCTTTGCCTGCGGCTGACCATTTTCTCCGAGGCGACGTGAGCCAAACCGTTCTTCTGGTGGACGACGACGAATCCCTGCGCCAGGTGATGGGACAGTACCTGACCCAGGAAGGATACCGGGTGCTATCGGCGGGTTCCGGCGCGGAAGGCTTGCGGTTGTTCTACGCCGAGCGGCCGGACGCGGTCCTGCTGGATCTGATGATGCCGGGCATGGACGGGTGGGAAGTGTGCGCGAGGTTGCGCGAGCTTTCGGATGCGCCGATCCTGCTCGTCACCGCCCGCACCTCGCAAGAGGACAAGCTGCGCGGGTTCCGGTTGGGGATCGACGATTACCTTTCCAAGCCGTTCAGCCTGGCCGAGCTGGCCGCCCGGCTGCAAGCGGTCCTGGCGCGCAGCCATAAGACCGGCCCGCTCTCGGGGAAAATCATTACCTGGGACGAACTGCGCATGGACCTCGGCAAGCGCCAGGTGTGGTGCGGGGAGAAGATGGTGCTGCTCACGCCGACCGAATTTCGCATGCTGGAGATCCTCATTCGAAAAAAAGGAAGCGTGGCGACCGAGGAGGAATTGCGCGAGGAAATTTGGGGAAACGAGCGCCCGATGGATTCCTCCGCCGTGCGCCGCTACATCTGGCTCCTGCGCCAGAAGCTGGAAAGGGACCCGACCAAGCCGGAGCGCGTGCTGGCCGTGCGCGGCTCGGGCTACCGGCTGGGGCCGTAATTACACCCTTTGAATGTCATTCGGACCCCGGCGGGGTCCCGGGGCGAGGAATCGGTAACGCGTGGATTGGGGGAGACAGACTGCTGGAAAGAGTCACCGATCCCTCGCCTTCGGCTCGGGATGACATTCCATAGAGGTGACACTCTGCGAGTATCATTCCGAGGCCTTCGAAGAAGGCCGAGGAATCGGTAACGCGTGG
>PLND01000100.1 GCA_003141675.1 Anaerolineae bacterium | reverse complement strand
TAACGCAGTTTGTCTTCGAAATCGCGCTGGTATACGCCCGTCGATCAGCATTGGGGCGACCAGGAGCTTTCCGGCAGGGCTCCCGGCGCCAACCGCGGGCTTGCGTTGGATAAACGACTTCGTTTGCTGTTTTCAAAGGCGGGGCTGGAATATAAGTCCGCCCACAAATTCAGGCACGGGCATGCGGTTTATGGTCTGTTGCATGCGGATACGATGGCGGATTACAAGGCGATATCGGAAAACATGATGCACAGCGATATCCGCACGACCGACGATACTTACGCCATGTTGTCGTCGGAAGAGGTCAGGAAGCGAATTACAGGACTCTTTTCAAAAACCGATCAGCGACCAAAGGAGGCTCAACCCGAAGGACTTGGGAAAATATCAAACGAGCAGCTATCGCAGATGTTGGTGGAGGTGGCAAGAAGACTGGCGGGGTAAAAAAAGTGCACCGGCAACCAGAGGGGGGCTGGCTGGGTGATATTAAACCTTCAATATGGAAATTCGCAGAAACTGATCAGCGAGTACAGAATACTCAACCCGAAGGACTTGGGAAATTGTCCAACGAGCAGCTCTCGCAAATACGTGTGGGGGTGGCACGGAGGTTAGCGGGATAGGATTAATGATCATGATAGTAGATATTGAATATGCGCTATGCCTAATTACATATGAATTCAATTGATATTGTTCTTTATCTTTGGTTATTCTCTTATAAGTATCAAGCGGCCTGAATCTATATCTTTTTTTATGATGATATCGGCTCACACCTGTTCATAGTGCATAGTTTTTTACCTTTCGGGTGAATATAAGCACTTACTTTCCAAATGCCGTTTGGATCCCCTCCTATTATTAACATAACAGGTTCCGGGCAGTTTAGTGGCTTGTTCTCTGAGTTCTCCTTTAGCTGCTTTTTGTCGATTGAACTTGCTTCGGGGCTCGTAAAAGGATGATAGTGCCATTCGCCGAGGTAATAATGTATCTTCGTTTTCCAAATGCTGTTGATCCATTCCTGAATCCCATAAACACCACGGTTAAAGAATGTTCTTCCTTGTATGGAATCCTTCGGAGGACCAGACACATCCGCCACTATAGCCCAATCATGGCTCTCAGTGTAATTACCAACAAGGATACCCCCTGTTTCGCTAGCCGCGGCATTCCTGCATAGCTGTAGTATTCTTTCCATTAAGCAGTCGTCTATCGAAAGTCCAAATCTCTCATCCGGTGTAATGAATCTTAATTCCGACTTGCTCATGACTCGGTCACCATATTAATACCCGTAAGAATGCCATCTTTTATATTTTGCTCATAAACTCTCAATATTTGTGAGCATGGAGGCTTGATTGCCCATTCATTAATACATTTCGCCGCCACAGAACCCATTAGCCAGATATCGTCCGATCGAGCAGGAAAAACGGGATGCCAGCACCCAATACCTTCTCGGGTCAATATCAACCCTTCGTTCTCTGATAATTCTTTGTGTAGCCAGGGATTTACAGTTCTCACAAATTCTGCATGTGGAAAGCTGTCACTTTTTGAGACGAATAAAAATAGACGATGTGCATTAATCCCAAAAGAGGCACTTACGAAGAGCTTATTTCCTTTCCAGGGGAAAATACTCATTTCATAAGCTACTCTATCATCACCGGTGCAGTCAATAACAATGTCGTATTCTGCCATCTGCCTTTCTTCATTTTCAGTCCTTTTATGAAATTCTTGAATTAATCCTTGAACGGTCGCGTGCGGTGAAATATCATTTAGTTTTTCCGCAAGCATAGTGGCTTTTCTTTTGCAAATATGTTGTAAGGAGAGCGTGTGACGAGATAAATTACCTATATCGATAATATCTCCGTCAACTAACTTAAGTTCTTTACAACCTTCACGAATGAGTAATTCTGCTATAGAGGCGCCTAATGCCCCGCCACCCACCAGTAGTATTTTTGCGTTTTCCAATTGGGGAGATGCACGTCCTCGTGTTCTTATCTGGTTTTCGGCCCAGTTACGCGAGGTAATCCAATCAATCTTCACGTCGTCATTTATTACATTCGGGATGTTATTCTTCGCATTGCCTGCTTCAATTGGTCGGGATCTTTTTAACCCTCCGTGAGTGAGTAATGGCAATCGTAGACCTTGCCAGTAGTACAAATGATTCTCTCCCCCGACCATATTTGGTATAGGAAATCCAACGAGTAGAATGTGTCGTCTTCTATCTCGGAAACGATGAGCGAGGCTACGGAATATGTTATCGAAATCAATTTCTTGTTTTGCCATCACTGAACGTAATTCACCAAATGTATCGGGGAATTGCCAAGGCGGAATCACTGGCACCTCAGGGATTCGAATCCACATCGCAGAAGTCTCGATTATTGATGGTTTGCTCAACATGACTCCGAATTTACATTTTCTTATAATTTGATCCCGTTCATTGGAAAAAGATGATACAACATTCCAATAATTAATATTCTCTGGACAAACAAGTTTTGCTACCCCAAAACTGATAGGTTGTTCTTGCCAGAATCTGAAGGATTCCTCATCCTCTACGAATCCCACCATTTCGAATATTAGTCTCGGTAATTCTGGAAGCTCGAAAGGTTCACCCTCTTCGGCAACTCGACCTTCCGACGCAGCCTCCAGCCATCCTCGGGCTCGAAGAATAAGCCAGTGTAACCTCTCATCAACATTGAAGGGTTCGATATCATATGCAACATGACCAGAGTTCCGCATCGGTGTCCGCATGCATATCTTGCCGTCACGCCAGGGGACATTTTCATTCCCAATTGCGTTGTATAATTGATGGGGAAATGTATAGGTGAGCCCCCCCTCTTTTGCGGGATGAAATTCGATATCACCCCATGGATAATCTTTATCTGCCAGTATGTACCAATCTGTTTTTTCTGGAATCAACCCTTTGGGCGTCACTTTTAAGCGGCATCGAAATACCCATTTTTTGACAGTCTCTTTCCACATCCAATCTTCGATCAGTTCGTAGAATGGAAACTCGTCCAGTATTCGCCGGGCCCGGAGCAGATTATCTGGTGGTTGAATCACTATATTTATGCGGCATACCGTCCGCCTCCGATTATGGAAGGTTCCTTTCGAGGGGTATAACCTCCGGGTTTTGAAGGCGATTCGCCACTATCGCCTTCTCTCCCTGTTGGTGGGTCAGGAAATCGGTCACCAAACAGTCCCTTCCATAGGGTCACACTTTTTTGTATATCTTCTTCTTCATATGCATGTCGAGCAAGGGTTGCCGCTTCAGTTATGTGCTGATGGAATGCCGCGAAGTCATTACCAGATACCCGCCCGAGCACGTTATGTTCCGGGACTCCATGGTCTGCAACCCACGGTGTTCTTTTACTCATAGCGTCCGCTTTATAGGTGTCTCTTATGGATTCGAGGGTAGATACAACTCCGGCCGCAACAGAATTCACTCCGTTGGAACAATTCACCCAACAAAGGTGCTCTAATGGATAGCTCTTTGGGTATTGTGGATTAGGACGTTGAGTAATTCGCCACCATTTAATACACTTCACAACATTGACGTAGTGACCGTTGCAGTTCGAATTTTTTATTTGGGTTGCCTCAATCTGGGCAAGCGGATGTGTCTTGTCCCATTTTTGCACTTCCCGGTCGGGTATCCAGAGTGGTTCTTTGCGCCACGGGTCATTCGTCGCCTTCTCCATCGTCGAATTCGTATCCAATAGCCTGCCAGGTTGCCATGAGATACTTAGTTTCCAATCGGGTCCATCCTCTAGCGTCAGATCGTTTTGAACGCTAGTTGATTTAACTAGTTCTTCAACAGCTCTGCTTGTTGCGGATGTTGGTACAAGATCCAACTCGACATATGACAGCTCTATTTTCCATGAACGGTCATGAGCTTTATACTTTCCTTTGTAATACTTCTCCAGAAACGAATTGAACCTGTCGAGTGCCTGTCGTGGCGTGATCGTGTTCCGGTCAAGTGTTGTTACGACGACGATATCCACATCCGATTTTTCTCTGTCCCTAAATGGCCGAACTGCTGTGTAGCGTCTGTAACTCCCTTGGAGGAAGGAATCTACAATAATATCCTTTAGGTCATCTTCACTATGCAACCGTTCTTGAAGAGATCTATAACCCGTTTTGCAATCCGTGATTTGGCTCTCCGTGAGTCTGATATTCCGCATAAAATCGATGAAATATGACGGTACGGCGCTCATTTTCTATTCTCCCTATGTTCCGAACTTGCGTCCGGATCAGAACTATATTCCGTTGGAAAGCTTATGGATGGGGAATATGAATCCCCTCCTCTTTCAAAATCGTGTTCATACAATACCAGACGTCCAAGTACGTGAGATAGGCGTCCGATCATGAACAAAAGGCCGTTTGGGGCAGCGAAGAAGATATGAAGAACTCCAGTGTTGTTTTGATCCCTTTGTATTTCCATAACAGTGGAGACCAGACTTTGAGCAAGCAACTGAGCATGGGTACCATCTATAATGGAGGTCGGGCCGATAATAGGGAGGCGGAAATTAAATAATCGCCTAGCCGTCTCGATGTTTTGCCGGGCAAAAACTGAGACGTCTCTCTCGATGTCGTGTGTAGCACTAATAGTTAAAACCGTATCTACTCCTTTCGATGATTCAAGTTGGGTACTGGAGACTCCCCACGTGGGGTATTTCCTTTCTATCTCAGGAGTGATATTTTCTGATTTCCAGACATATCTTCCTGTGGAGCTGTATTGTATGGGTACAATGTTCACACCCGACTTAGGGGGTAGTTCCCACCCAGCGAGGAATGCAATTGTTCCGTGCGTTTGAAGCTGAATAGAATATGGTCGCGATGTGGGGGTTGCTTTCCTTAAAAACCGTGTTACCTCGGGGACAATTGCCTTTCCCCAGAGAGATGGATCTTTCGGATACCTCCCATTGAAGTGGTGAAGCAAACATAGCGTTTCGTCGGTTTCATCTTCGAGGTTCTCAGCAAATAACCAAAAGCTTCGAATGCCAAGATGCATTGTATCCGTTTCAGCTACAACTCGACCATACCATAGACCTTCTTTTTTACAAATTTCCTCGATTTCCCTTCGCGTGAAACAACTTCTACCTCTCTCAATAAATTTCCTCGCAAGGTCATCGTATTGATTAATAATTGTTCCTTCTTGAACAGGTCTCAGACCGGCCAACTGTAAGCGAAGATTCAATTGCTCCGATAATCCATCAAGATTTGGCCCCTTTATAATTCGCACAGGAGCAAGGACTAGCCGTAACTCCTCGTCCGACCCTAAGCGCAGATGTTCCCGCCAAGCGGTACGTACTTCACCCATCTTTGACCGCGCCCCACCTTCTGAAAGGACAGACCATCTTATTCGGCCATCCGTTTGCTCGACAAGACCTGCCATCTCATCGTCAGGATGGATGATCCAAGGAGAATAAATATAGAATCGGCATCCGCGACCTTCTGGTGCAAACCTTTGTTGTGCATCACGTAACCGCTGAAGAATTGATATTGACGAGGCATTGATAAATCCTGGATCCATCATCCCCCTCCAAGTAAAAGCTCCATTTGCGGTAACATGAAACTTTACCTGGTAGTAATCTGCGCTTATTGGCTCATCGAAGTCTACCATTTCGTTATAATGAACAACCACATCGTCAAGAGATTTAATATTATTACTTTCAATTTCTACCTTCACAACCTTGGTCCGTTCGCCGAACAAACGACAAACTTGGAGCCAAAAGAACCGGCCTTGGTAATCATCCCCTTGCATTATTGCCGCCACTGCTTTCGTCATCATCTTCACTAATTTATTAGATATTCCTTTCTTTCTCCGATGATTCACCCTACTCTTCTGCAATCGGGGTTTGTAAAACATCTTTCAGATCGTCATGTCATACCCCCGAATCATTCTCATACGGAAAAGGGAAATGCCCTCATAAAACTAATACCTTTCACTTCGAATGGACATGCCTTGGCAATTTTACCAATCTACATCAACCTCATCAATTCTACTAAAAAGAAAAATAAATTGAAATTGTCTATATGTATCATTTTCCTTGATATCTATTGTCCCCATTATACATTCCTTGGCTTCCTCTTACCAAAACACCACTTCCCGATCACGTTACTGGCTTCTTTGGTCGAATATTTCCCATATAAATCATTGCGTTGTTTATCGACCAAAAAACCATCAATTTGCACAATTCTACTGATTAACGACCACCGGGCTTAACTAAAAACCGCAGCTTCATTGACTGCGGTTCGCCCAAGCATCATGGCTGAGATTCGTCTCCCGTCGTATCCATTCGCCCATGGACATGGGTAGGCGCAAACGTCTCACCCGCGTTTTGACAATCGGAAGCTTGGACATTTGTTTTGGATCATTTGAAAACATATCTAGAAGAACTCAATCACCGCGGTAGGTCATTAGGCCGGTAATTCTCCACCACCCCGTCTGAGAGCTTTGCGTCAAATTGAACACATCCATTCTTATGTAGTATTGGCCAGAATTGCAAAAAAGCGATATTATCATAGAAACCGTACCGTTGGAGAAACAGGAATGTCGATAAGAAGCCCTATACGCTGGGTTGGGGGGAAACAAAAGCTTAGGGAGAAGATCCTTCGTTTTGCACCACCAATAGGCATGTACACATGTTATGTCGAAGTTTTTGCAGGAGGTGCCTGGGTCCTTTTTGGTAAGCAACCGAGTTTGGTCGAAGTATTAAATGATTACGATACCGAACTCATTAACTTCTACAGAATTCTAAAAAAGGATGTATATGGCTTAACGAAACTAATTCTAGAAATTCCTTTGGTTAGTCGCCATGAATTCAATCGTTTCGTTGAACAAGACCCGAAACACCTCAGCCAGCTTGAAAGAGCTCGTCGTTTTTATTATTTACTAATGGCCGGATGGGGTGGCGAGATCGATAAGGTGCGTTTTCAAACAAGCATTACCGATCTTGGTGGCGGGAATCGATTATTTGGAGCTATTAATTCCTTAAAGCTGCGTCTCCAGCCCACAAATGAAAGACTTCAAAAAGTCATAATAGAGCGTTTGGATTGGAGGGAATGCATTAAGCGATATGACAGTAAAAAGACCTTCATGTTTTTGGATCCCCCGTATCCAGGGAACAATGTTAATTATGCTCATAACATGTTACTGCTTAAAGAGCATAAGGAGTTGGCTGATTATCTTAAGCATGCGGATTCGCTATGGATGCTTACTTGTTACAACACCCCTGAACTACGCAGCCTCTATGGTCAACATCACATCACACCCGTGAAATTCGCCAGCGGAATGGACGGCAAGAAAGGCAGAAAGAATTCCGAGATAATAGTCACAAATTATGATCCAAAAGCATTGACCAAACAATACAAAGAGATTGAGAGGCTGAGTCAATCCCCAAGAATCGCTCTTGAAGACGAAGTTATAGTGATTGGTGGCAAGCAAAAAGACAAGATAGGGATAGTAGATGAATTTATAAAAGAGAAGGCGGTAATACGTATTGCAAGAAAAAGGGTAATTATCCCGCTCAATAAAGTGCAAGTATCTCGATCACCTTTAAACACACAGTTTGTTGAAGTGAAGAAGATTGCCCAAATCCGTCAAAGGTTTTCGCTGGGGATGGATCGCAAGTTAATAATAAAAATAATTAAACTGGAAAAGCATGGATATATTATTGATGAGGCAATAATGAGAATAAACCGAAGCCTTGAGGAATTAATTAAGATTCACTCACCAAAATAATAAAGCCATCTATCATTAATGCCCACCTCAACTTTCCCGACTGACAGTTGATTACTGTAAATTCGGTTGATCATCTCCGGGCTTCCACCAATCCGTGGTCTCGTCACTCACCACCCGATAATCAATCCCCACGCTCCGGAAGTGCTGCTGCGCGCAGCGGATTTTGCGCGCTTCATTTGGGTATTGAAGACCTTCCAGTTCTTCCCGACCCTTCGTCTCACGCACAAGCTCCAGCAAGACCTTACCATCTTTATAACGCGCGATGCCCCAGTCGGGATTGTAGTTACCGATTACTTTCGGGAAAACGATCTTGAATGCAGGTGGAAATTTGAAGTAGAACAGAACTTGGTCATCCTCGTTCAGGCGTTGAATAACGAAGCGCTGTTCGACTTCTGAGTCGTACTGGATTTGGTTGTAAAGCCCGGCCGGAGAAGCCTCAACAAGTTCGCGTTGTGGGAATTCTTTTTCAGCCGGGAAGAGATCATCTAGATCGTAGCCCCAATCAGTGGGGGCGGATGTGATCTCAAACTCGATGCGCTCAGCGATATGGTCGGCCAGAGCGTTGTTGATTTCGGTAATGAACAGGCTAGCGAAACCTTCAGGGTTTGTAAAGATTGTTTTCTTCTTTCGGTCACCGATCTGTCGAAAGATCTCGTTCAATGTGGGGCGAGTCAGTCCGGTTTCCTTGGCAGCGCGATCAATCAAGTTGAAGATCGGGTAGTTCGCAACCGGCTCCAACTGGGAACGTTCGCTTGGTTTTTGGCCCTGCTCACTCTGGAACTGGATTGGGGCACATTTGTAAAGCAACTGGTTATTGCCAAAGAGGACATGTGAATTATCGCCGTCGTCAACTATCTTGACGATCTTGAAGCCGCGCAGCCGGTCGTCGTGCAAGTCTCTAGCAAGATCGGCTTTGACATCGAAGGTGTGAGTGTGCGAATCGTCATTTCCGAGGGTATCTTTGGTAGATACACTAAGTTTACAGATCTGACCGGATATAGAGAGAAGGCTGATCGTGTACTCGATAACAACGAACTTGCCCTTCTCCACAACAATAACCGACTGAGGCAATGCTCGGTTATTGATCCGCTCGACGCACATCCTGACCAAGGCATGAGTTTCCACATGGATGTGGTAGGAAGTATGTCGCTGGAGTTTAACCCAGAAGTCGCGGAACGCTTGAGTCTCTTTGAAAATCTGGTCATTGCGATGGACCTTGGCGCGGGCGGCATTAGTGATTTTGGGCGGCGGTGCCTGGCCAGCCTCAACGTATTCTTCCTGTAGGCGGGAGGCGTAAGATTGGTAACTTTCGTTAGCAATCACGGACAGAATATTAATATCGTCTTCGGTAACGCGCAATCCTTCCTGGTTGACAGCCAGTCGCAGGCCGCGGCCGATCTCCTGACGCTTCTTGATTTCAGAGACGGTCTGATTGAGGGTGCAGATCTGGAAGACGTTGGGGTTGTCCCAACCTTCCTTGAGGGCGGAGTGGGCAAAAATGAAGCAGGTCGGCTCGTCAAAGGAGAGCAGGCGTTCCTTGTCACGCATGATGAGGATGAAAGCGGCTTTCTCGGCGTCGCGTTCCTCTGAGTTACGGCTTTCTGTATCAACCGCTTCGCCTTCGGTCTGGCCTTTGACGGGCTTCTTCTTAGCAAAGTAAGCACTCCGGACCTGTTCAGCTTTGTACTTGTTGAAGAACGGATAGAGTTTGCGAGCTCGGTTGAATTCTTCGTCGAAGATTCGGCGGATGAGGCCATCCGGTGCAGTATAATTTGCGACGCGGTCGATAAAGAAGAGCGAGAGCACCTTGACGTTCTTGCGCTGCAGACGTTGTTGCAATTCCATATGTTGTCGGATTGTCTGCTTGATCTGGGCACGGAAGATCTCTGGCCGGGATGGGCCAATTGTCTCGTTCAGCCAAAGGCGAATTCCATTCTCGAATTCGATAAATTTCTCGACGGCGCTGATCTCACTGACTACGTAGCCAATATGTTCTTCGCGTTTCGTCTTAGTATGAAGATCGTCTTTGTTTTTAAGAACGATTTCGGTTTCTTTTAGTCGACCATGGTCATCCACGTAGGTCTGGACTTTGGCTTTCAGTCCGCCTGTTACCTTGATCTCTTCCAGCGCCAGGAATGGCTGGTTGAAGTTTTCGTGCTCGGTAACGCCATAGACTTGAATCTTCTTTACCAGGTTGAGGCGATAAGCATCGAAGGGGGTGAGACGGTAGACCAAGTTTGGGGTTGTCCGATGGGTGGCGCTGTATCGAAGGGCAAATAGCGGGTGCAGGGTCCGGAGCGCTTCGTGGGCCTTCTCCGATTCCATATTCTGCGGTTCATCTAAAATTAGGATCGGGCGCGTCTCTTGCAAATACTGGTAGGGGAGGCGTTCCCCGGGCAGCTTTTCGGACGGCTTGAAGATAACGTTGGAGACCTTATTAAAGGAGTCGAGCGTGATGACTAAGATCTCGACAAAAGTGGAGGCAGCGAAGGTGCGTAATTGGCTTAGGCGAGATCCATCGTACTCGATCAGATTTACTGTCTCGTTTCCGTATAGGGCGCGGAAGTGGTCGCGCGTGATCTTGAAGTTCTTGATCCAACCTTCATAAATGGCGATGCTGGGTACGACTATAATAAATTTGCTGAAGCCGTAACGGCGCCGTAATTCGTGAACAGTTCGTAGGGCGGCATATGTCTTACCTGTACCGGTTTCCATCTCAACCGTGAAACTGGGGTAGCGCCAGGATTCGCTACCGGCTCCTTCGGTAACCATGCCTTCGTCCATTTCGAGACCACCTGCAAGTTCGGTGGATAGGGCATTTTCCTGCCGAACCTGGTGCAAGTTATCGTAAATCCAGGTTTCACTTAGGCTCTCGAAAGGCGGCAGGTTGGAAACAATCTCATCGCCCAAGGCGAATTCAGCGGAACGACGCGGTAGGCTATCAAAAAGACGTGTTACTGACTCGACAGCTTCGAGTTGATGTTTTTGATTGGGGTCGAATTGGAGTTTCAGTGTCATCTCAGATAATCTGTAGATTACACTGGTCTGCCAATTGGATCTTGGCTTCGTCGCTTAAAGCACTGTCTAGGAAGACAAGAATGTCTTCGGGGCGTAAATGCAAAGCGGCGGCGGTTTCGGGCTGGACTCTAGCATCTAGGCAAACATAGAGCCGGTGCTGGCAATACTCGGAGGAAACTTCCTTCACGTCGTTTTTCTTGAACTCCGGCATATGATGGATGCGGCTGTCTAGCGGAAAGCCTTGCAAGAGCATGATTTCAACCAACAGGTTTTCCGGTTTCCAACTCTCCACTAATGGTGTTTCGGTTTGGCCAAATCGTAATTCTAGTTGCGAAGTGTCGTTTCCCAAGTATAGTTTCCACTCAGTAATATTAGTTCGAGTAAGTTCAAAACTTATAAAGCCAATAACTTTGTCTGTATCCAAATCAAGTTCACCTTTCTTTTTCTTCTTAGTTTGTTTGATTACTCGCCTAATTCGATCGCGGCCAATATCCGCAATGGTTTTGTATTTTCCATTCTCTACCGGTTCAGGTAATTGCACCATAATAAATTTTCGACGTCCACCATCTTCGCCATTGAGGTCGATTATTGCTTGCGCGGTTGTACATGATCCTGCGAAAAAATCCATAACCAAGTCATCGCTTTTTAGGTTAGCCAATTGGCACATGCGTTTAATCAAGCCTACGGGTTTGGGAGTATCGAATGGGGCTACGCCGTCAAATAATTCTTGAAGCTCTTTTTTTGCTTCGTCTGTGTGGCCTGTTTCTTCGTAGGTCCACCAATTGTGCGGAATTAAACCATCCTTGACATCGCTCAAGAATAATTTTAATGCCGGTACTGTGTTTGTCCCATTCCGTCCCCACCACAATCTATTCGTTTTTACATGCTCCTCATAAACCTCGCGCGAGAATTTCCATGCCTTTTTGGACGGGACTATTTTCTTTCCAGTATTTGGATTGATAATTGTGTAGACCAGATTGGGTCTTTGTTCAGGAGATACCTGATTCCAGTAGTCCACTGCTTTCCAGGAACCACGTGGGTCATTGTCAGGATTTATGTATCGCGCAACTGATTCTTCCGTGCGGGGGAACAAACCATTAGTAAAAGAATCTGTTTTTGCGTATACAAAAATAATATCTCGGATAGATGCAATCCCCTTTTGATTATTACTTACAGAATACTTTTTCTGCCATGAGATATTTGCGCGGAAGTTTTCTTCTCCAAATACTTCATTCAACAATATTCTCAGATGATGCTCTTCATTATCGTCTATGCTAATGAATATTACTCCATCTTCTCTGAGAAGTTGACGTGCCAATATTAAGCGCGGGTACATCATATTCAGCCAGTTTGAATGGAAACGTCCACTTTCTTTGCTATTTGTTGTGAGTCGTATCCCGGTTTCATCCATCTGCCCAGTCCGTTTCAGGTAGGCATCCAACGGTTCGCTATAATCATCGGGATATATAAAATCATTGCCGGTGTTGTATGGTGGGTCAATGTAGATCATCTTTATTCGGCCGGAATAACTCTTCTGCAGGAGTTTGAGCACCTCTAGGTTGTCGCCTTCGATGAAGATATTGTGGCTGGTGTTTTCATTCACTCCCAGACCGGGTTGAGGCACAAGCGTGCCTTTACTTGGCAGAGCAGCCAGCCGGCGGGCATCGCGTTTACCAGGCCAAAAGAGTCCAAAGTGTTCCTGTGCTTCGTCTTCGAGGTGCTCGCCGAGGACTTCGCGCAAAGTATCCCAGTTGATCTTGCCGTCCGCGAAAGCTTCCGGGACGACGGGAGCAAGCTCGCGTAAGCGATCTTCAGTCAAGGTGAAGGACGGGCGTAATTTCTCGATACTCATGGAGTGCTCCGGCGATCAATTATTTTGTTGAAAAGTCAGCGTTTAGGTCTTCGGCTGAAGATGATGATTCAAGGTTAGCATCGCGCCAGGTTTCTTGCTCAGCATCCGAAACCGGATCTTCTATATATTGCATGATGGCACGATCGCCGACCTGTTTTCTTCCCAGCCAGGCATACTGGCGATATGAGGCGCAAGAAAAACGGGCGTCACAGTTGCGGCAGATATGCGTACCGAATCGGATATTATGCTTGCCGGGAATCTGTTCCTGTAATTTCTCCACAGGCGGAGGAATAAATCGACCATCCTCAATGGCATCTACAATCTTGCCAAACTCGTGAATGGTTTCATCCACGCGATGTGGGTCAAATTTGATCGGAACCAATGGTTGCCATTGGCCGAGGGCATATGATAATTGTTCGCCGTTTCCACTTGCCAATGCATCCCGCACTTCATCGGGCAAATCGGTTGCAATGACCGCCATCTCGTCCAGAGGTTGACGGCGTAATTTCTGCCAAATATGAGCATAAACGTTTAACTGATCTTCGTAAAGGTCAAGATTTGCGCGCACGAAATCGGCATTATGTGTCTTAATGTCATACATAATGGTACGATCGTTAACACGCAGTATGTCCACAACACCTTCAATAGTGTAATCGCGACCGCAAGATGTTTCATTACCAGGAAGACTCAGGCGTACTTCGGTATCGGTCACATTCTCGGCTACCTCGCGCAACACACGCCAGTAAAGCAGAACCTGGTTCATCGCCAACTGTTTGACGTCCGGTGTTATGGCATTGCCGGAGTCCAGGCGCAGTTCTTCACAGTTCTGTTCAAAAACTTCACGAATAAATGCTTCGATTTCTTGTTCGTAAGTAGAATCGCTCATTGTGGCCTTTTACGGTTGATGAGTTCATGATGCAAATCGTCAAGTGTTTTATGGACGAGATTGCCAAAGAACATGGTTTGAGAACGAGAAGGAACAAAGCCAAACTTGCGAAAGATCATATACTGACGCGGGCATTTCTTATACATCAAATAATCAGAGGTGAAAGAATAAGTTTTTGGAAGCGATTCGTCTTTAATTTCAGCCTTTGGGAGACTGGCGAAATCAAAGTCTTGGATCCGCGGGAAATGATCATCTAAGAGATCTTTAAAGGGTTGATTGATGCGTTGACCCTGACCTTTGAAATGCGCCAGCACAAGAAGGTTCTTCGCTCGGGAGAGAGCCACATAATACATTCGCATAATGTCAAATTCGGACATCCGGTCTAATGGCTCCCCTGGCTCGCGTTCGAGCAGCGGGCGAGTGATCTGTTCGATCCGGTTCGGACCGCGATCCTCCTTGCGCAAGTTTCCAAGAACAACAATCGGGAACTCCAGTCCTTTGGCTTGATGGATAGTAAGGAATTGGATTCGACCTTTAGGGAAGGGGTCGTCCGTGTCTTCCAGTTCTGTTTCGCCAAGGCGATAAAGAGCAAAAAGATAGGAGAAGAGAACCTTCTGAAGCACCTTTTCAACAAGTAAATCTGCCGCGACAAGTGGCACTCGATCTTCCACAAAGCGGGAAAGATACTGTGTCACCAACCCCAAATTCGCCACCGGACCTTCGTCTCCATTTCGTTCCGCGGCATCGAACATTTTCTTAAAATGTTCGAATCCACATAGGTTGTAGAAAAGGTCAAGTAGATTCCAGTCAATCGAAGTGGCGCGCTTTACCACATATAATAATTTATTGGGTTTCCCTTGGGCAGCATGCGCGCGTACTTGTCTGTCCAGGTAAGTGCTTGCTATTAGTTTTTTGCCTTGGTCAGATAAACCCGAAGCCTCATGGAGTGGGCGCTTCATTATCTCCGGTTGGTAAACAGCGCCCAGATCCCACTGGTTTTGTTTAACAACGACTAATAAGGCTTGGTAATCATCGCATGCACGTTCCAGTTCGGAACGACGGGCTGCTACATGTCGCTTAATCAGGGGGTCGTCATCCATGAGAGCCTTGCCCCGTTGTTCAGCGAGAGTGACCCAATCCATAAAATGGTCATAGTCCCGTCCATGGAACTCGCCAGGCGGTGGTCTCCCAAGCACTTGGAGAATGAGACCAAATACATCCACCGATTCATCAACGTCAAGAAATCGTCCTGCGCGAGGTGCATAGACGCGTAATCCCGATGCTTCCAATGCCTCCTTCATCCGCTGCACCGAAGACACCATCTCTCCCTCATATTTCATGCTTGGAAAGAGGAAGGCTATCTGATTTGGATTATCAACCTTGCCTTCGTCAAGAAGTCGTTTGACAAGCGCGGCAATTTCTTGGCTCACTTTACTCGGCTCGGCAGGTGTGCTGGCAATTACGGATGGTTGTAGATCCGTTCGTAAAGGTTGAATATTTTTATCTGCAACCCGGTATGCTCCACCGGACGGTTTGGACCAATCAATCCGTTGAATGAAAGTAGTATAAAAATCAACGATACGCTTTCGGGAGCGATAATTGGTATCTAGCGGAATGCGGCGCGGTGTCTGTCCAAGATATTGTTGGCAGCGAGCCGGAAACTCGACGAAATTTTCTACGGTTGCGCCACGGAAGCGATACAGAGCTTGATCGTCATCCCCAACCACGCAGATATTTCTATTTCCCTTTGCCAATTTAAAGAAAAGCTTTTCCTGGATGGTGTTTGTGTCCTGGTATTCATCTACAATTACATGCTTGAAAACATTTTCCGACCCAGGATAGGCATCTAAAATGTTCAATGCCTCTTGCTGGAGCAGAGCGAAATCCGTCAAGCGGGTATTTTCGAGTCGGAGTGAATCTCGGTAGGCTCTGTAGAGCTTCAGGAGTAATGCGATTTGTTGAGGAGAGAGACCATATTTCTCGAAATGCGCCTTGAGAGTTGGATCATTTCCTTCTAGTTTTTGCAGGGTAAGTTCTGGTTCAATGCACTCCTCTGAGAAGCGATTGAATATCCCTTGACAGTTTACAACGGCCAAATGCTTTGATAGAGAATGAATATCCCAGATCTCGTTAATGGTTGCCGTTTGGTCCTCAACCAACCCAGCTGCAGATGTGATCGCGTTCCAATTGCGATTTTTAGATAAATGGAAATATTGACCCAACTCATCAACTAGTTGCGGCGGGTGATTGCGGTGGCGGTCAACAAAGAATTTTCGCCGGTCCGAAAGGATCCGATGGCTGAGTGAATGTACCGTACCTATGTACATTTGGGAAAGATCATATGGCTGGCCCGATAAATTCGTAACCAGACCAAGAAGAGATCGCAAACCTTCTTTCAACTGAAGGGCGGCCTTTTCAGTGAACGTTGACAGAAAGATTTCTTCCGGTTTAACACCGTGAAACACAATCAAATTAAGTGTTCGCCAGAGAAGAACGCGTGTCTTTCCGGATCCAGGGCCAGCGGTCAAATATAAGGGGCCATCCATATGCTGTATTGCCTTACACTGATTGTCATTAGGTTTAAAGCGTGCTAACTCCCAGAGATGCTCAAGGGAAAGCACATATTTGGTGAGGTTGCTGGCCTGTTCTTGGAAAGTGCTCATCTATTCAACGACGCTCTAGTTAATAGGTCAAGCACTCGTCCACCTGGACGGAAGCTAATGGCAGTAAAGCGATGGGCAAGTGCAATCGGAATGACCGCATTTTCATACAGGTCACTTTCGAGGTAGTTAATCAATTTTAGCGCATGTGGCAACTGCTGGTAATTTTCAAATTTTACTTTTTCTTGAGTGAAGTCAACGCCGGGGGATTCTTTTGATCCATATGGATAGGGTAAAGCAAAGACAAATGTTCGCCCACTAGGAGTTTTATATATAAAGTCTTGTCCGAAGTATGTCTCAAATCCGAATCCTTGACCCGAAGGGTCGCGACCTGAAAGGATGAATTTATATCGATATTCATCGTCAATAGCCAGAATTCGATTGTTGGGTATGAACCGTTCGATCAACGCGACATGATCAACTACCTGACCAGTCTTTTGTAATCCAATTATGCTAAGTGGACCTTGACCGTGTTTTGAAAGTTTTCGGTTTACTTCTTGAAGGAAGATCATGATCGAACGATGCATCCATGCAGGATTGCCAAAGACTGCCAATGGTCCATCTATAAAAAAGGCCATTTCATTTAACATAAGTGGCGCATTCTTGTAAAAATGTCGCATATAATGCAACGGTATCAGTTGTTCGAGGGCAAGCATAAGCCGTGAGATTGCGATTTGGTTTGATTGGTAATCGTTGACTTCTTCCCAAATGCGTAAGCAATCGGTCGGGTAAACATCAGCGCCACAGAATTGACACTTCTGTTGGTCGGGAACATCTTCTACTTCAAGAGGACCTTTGCCACAATCTGGACATTTATGAATCCTAAGGCTGTGCGGGTTACCAGTCCCAAGTTCACCAGGACGCAGAGAAGCTAAATGGAAGAGCGTCGAACGCAAGCTAGTGAGTGGGTCGTCCGGATTGAATCTAGTTCGCACACCAATAAATTGATCATCTACTGCCGCTCGAAAACTATCGCGGACATTAAGCTTGCTTCCCCACTTAATATTAGCGCTTGGCATTGAAAAAGTCAGTGCGGAATTATTATCTTGTAATTCAGCAACCTTGAACGGGTCGACGAATTTTCCCACCCTTAAGCTGGCGAATTCTCGCAAAATAATCAGTAATGATCCAATCTGAATATATCCCACTTTTGTGCTGGGAAGTTTATCATCCAAACTGGACTCATAATTGCTACCATCTACGGCAATAACAAATGATGGCAATTTGGCTTCAGCTTGTGGTGGTTCGATGAAAAGTGATGCCATGTTTTGTGCTTCGGCATCGGAGGGGGGTGTTAAGTATTTACAATCGTTGAGAAATTCCTTAATATCCGGATTTTTTAAAAATCCGGAATGCGCCGATTTGCTGGCGAATTGACCTTCGTATGGCATTGGTTACCCCTTTTTCTCCAACCGTTTCACCCGTTCGCGCTCGGCCTCCGGGTCAAATTTATCAATTTGCACTGGGATTACAAAAGGGCTGGAGAGGGTTTTTACTCTCGCAAAACCCACATCCTGAGCTCGGACAAGCGAGTTGCTAAAATCATCAAAATCGTAAAATTGAGCCAGTTCTTTGATCTCCCGCGCATTGTTTAAATGAGTGATAAACCAGTTTTCTGTATTGGATAAGATATTTGGGTGCATCGATGTTACTTCCTGCGTTGCATATACCAATCCAATCCGATATTTGGCCCCTTCTTTTGCAATCCGTGGCCAAGTCTCGGTTAGGGCCGTTCCTTTTCCTATTAGATTGTGGGCTTCTTCGATGTAAAACAATATATTTGGGGGAGTATTACCTTCCAAGAATATATGCATTGATTTATTAAAAATAGCCTTGGCAATTTGTTTACTAATTTCGTCGCGCAGCGAAGCTTCACCAACTGATAAATCCAATATGACTATCTTCCCAGTAACGAGATGATTAAATATCTCATCTCCAACTTCTTGAGCACGCCGTTGTGAATGGTAGGGCCGTGCGTCGATAAGCACCTTATAACCCTTGATAAAGGTCTCATTTTCATTTCTTTGCTTCATCATATTAAGCATTGCTTTTGTATCGTCATCCAACCAATCTTTTCCGCTGCTACTCTTTAATACCTTTGATTTATTTGCTTCACGCGCAGCTAAAAACCACTCTTCCGCTACCGCCAACGGTAATCCACTTTTTGGATTGGGGAATGTTTTACTAGCTTCTTTATTGATAGCTTCTAGTACACTCTCATTTGCATTAAACACAACTTTAAATCCCGTAGGAGATGGATACCCAGCCATATAAAGCATGGTTTGGTAAGCTGCAGTTCTTACTAACCATCTCTTATAAGAACTCTGATCATCTTTTTCTGGTTCATCAAACGATGTATTTAAGAAAACCATCACATCATTTTGCTGTTGATTTTTGTTCTCTTCAACCACGCGTCGAATAATTGCAAAACCATCATTCAATTGGATATAGAAGTTGTTTTGAAGCTCCTCGAACCCTTTAGTCTCCAGCATTCTGTAGCGCACAGTATTATTGGGATAGATATCCGCCAATGCGCCTTTATCTTGCTGGTTAGCATTAGCATATTCGCCTGTTATATCGTAGATAATTTGGCCTATTTTCGCATCACATTCATCCGCTACACGCATCACCACGGAAACCATTTGTTTAACCATATTGGACTTTCCAGTTCGAGTCATGCCAAGTACTGCAGTTCGCCTGGCTAGAAAATCAGCAGGTTGAACAAGAACATTTACTTTTTCTGCCCGAGGATCTCGTCGATGAAGACGGTCAGTGGATGTATAACGCACAGATCCAATCTGAAATGGAGTAATTTCCCTTGAAAACCCAAGCTGTTGTGCTGCTTCCTTCGCACTTTGTCTACGAATCGGATCGACATAATTAACAATAGTCTGGAGTGCTTCACCATGTGGCCGGTATACATTAAGTCGTGCTGCGGTAGCGAATGATTCCAAATCGCTTCCCAACCAGAGTTCACCTCTGTCCACAAAGAATGTTCCTAGAACCCTACACTGTAACCCGCCAAATTGAAGTTCATTCTGGGTAATATCATCAATTTTTCTTTCCTTGTTTTCAAAAATATCTTTCTGATCCTTAAAATTATCAATTTTTGTCCGTACAAGATCATCATCTTGAGGAAGTTTTGCAGACCCGACAACACGCAATAAAATGACTTCGCGATCCTCATTGGGAGTGTTCGCGAAATCATCTGGCTGTATTGTTGTTGCGAGAAGAAAACAATTATGTGGGATCCCTAAAGCTTTGAATTTCCATAAATCATTGGTCATCACATATGCATTTTCGTAATCAATTGCATAGGTCCAACCAACAAAATTGTCTTTTTGAATTAATTTCGGAAGAAAGTCTGAATATTGGACCTGGTTATTGTCTTCCATTTAAACCCTCCTGATGCAATTCATCCTTCTTGCTTGTCAAACATTGTCTTTATTATGACTATACTGAATTACTTTGAAATTATCGCGAGCATCGTCATTTTAAAGTCGTTGTTTTGCAGCGCCAAGTTTATATGCTTTTAGAACACCTCTCTCGAATACGAGAATATTAAGTCCCAGAGCTAGCCGCAGGATAATGCAGGCGTTTGGGCTATCTGAAATGGCATTTGGCCCCGCCGAGAAAAACGATGCAATTAGTCATTTCATTATATTGCATTCTTCGCCCGTCGATGCAAGGGAATAAAAGTCAATGGAATATTTTTTACTCCAGTGTTCCCATCAGGTTAAGTGGAATATTATGTGGATTCCACCTCTTTAATGTATATCTTTTTTGAAATCCTTTACTTTTCCACTGGGCTTGTCCGCTTATACACTATTACAATATTTCCCTCTGCAAGTGGGTATAGTTATGCATCATCTCCAGGACGGAGTAATCGAGCATATCTTGAAGGTCGATCACATCTTCGCCCATTGAAGATTCCATCAAGAAGGGAATATGACTCGCGTCTTTGTGTGGTTATTTTAGGGTTTATATTCTTTGTTGTAGCGGATATTTCCATACGCAGCTTTTCTTGTTCTACAATATTGACTATTCGCAATTAACTTTAAACATCTTTTCTTACACATTCTCGTATAAGTTCATTTAAATATTTATTGTCTACTACCTTNNGAATATTTAAGAGCACATTCATCAATTTTATAGCCAATTTACTATAATCCTCTACATAAGTTTTTTTAGTCATTACATCGTCTCTGAGATGAGAAATATTATTTCGAATATTATGATAGTAAATAATTTTTGGCAGATCACAATCTTCCAAATTATATTCGGTCATTTCAACTATTTTATCCACCAAATCATAGTATTCAATTCTGTCCAGACTCGAATAATTAATTTTTATCTCATTGCACAAATAGAATTTTAATAGTGTTTCGACTCCAATATCAATTAATAGAAAGGCCATTATTTGATCAAATTCAGTATCTTTTTCGCAGTGTTCGATTGCATGAAGGAACAATTGGTTTGGGACTTCTTGACAGGGCAACTTCAAATATTTCTTTTCCATAGACGTTCGCTCCATCTTTTTCAAATGGGTAAGTTTCGATAATTCCCCTTATTATATATAGATTCACTTCCTTGACATCCTTCCACCTTTAATACTCAGATTACGACAATCTGAATAGGAATAATCTAAAAATAAATTTAGTAGCACTCGTCCGGATATAGAATACTCGCGAAACCAATACATATTTATTTATTGGCAACCAGAACTACCTGGTCAAAATAATTACGAAAGATCATCTCAATCAATGTGGTCTTAAGTCGTCCGAATAAAGCCCATAGAACGTATTCACAGTCTCCAATTATCCACCGGGCTCGCCCGCTTGTGCGCCGCGGCGATATCCACTTCCGCCAGCCGGGCATAATGACGCACCATTTCCAAGCTGTGGTGGCCGAGAAGGTCCTGCAATGTGAACACGTCCCCGCCGTTGCGTAGGTAGTTTATGGCGAAGGTGTGCCGAAACTTGTGCGGATGGGCTTTAATCCCCAGACGCTTACCGAGCTTGGTGATGAACAGCCGCAGGCTATTCCGGCAATATGGCTGTTGCTGGTTGTTCAGAAAAAGCGGTGCCTCCGGTTCATGTGCGTCAGGTCTGTCCTTGAGATATTTCCATAAAGAGCGCCGGATTTCATTGCCCACAAAGACAATCCGCCCCTGCCCGCCCTTCGCCCCGCCCTCTTTGCCGGTGCGAATAATTACCCGCCCGGTTACCAGATCCACATCGCTAATCCGCAAACTCGCGAATTCCGATGCGCGCAAGCCAGTATCCAGTAGGAACTTGATGACCGTTTGATCCCGGAGTGTGAACGGCCGGCGCGTGGTGAATGCATGGCGGTTAGATGGCCGGCTTTCTCGTTTTTCAACGCATGCTTTTATTAGGGATACTACTTCATCTTTTGTGAACGGTTCGACCGGAGGTGATACAAACTTCGGAACAGGGATTCCCTTCATCGGGCTGTGAAACTCAAATTCCTCGCCAACCCACCGGAAGAAAGACTGGAAGGTGACGTAGATGTTCCGTGTCGTTTTGGGTGAAAGTGGGTGCTTCTTTCCGTTCTTGCGGATGGGGATGTATTCGGTTGTTTTCCAGACCAAGTAGCGTTTCAGGTCTTGCGAGGTAATGCTGGGAACCTGGGTCTCGCCACCGATGCGCGCCGCCCAGTGCTCAAGAATATCCTTATAACTACTGACCGTTCTCTGGCTGAGTCCTTGCGCGTTCTTGTGAAGAATGAAGCCTTCTATCGCCTGGAAAACCGTTAAGTATTGCGGTCTGTGGTTCATAGGAAAATCTCCTTCGGGATGAGAAATTCCTATCTGTGACCTCCGGGCTACAAAAAAACCACCGGCCTCGCGGTCAGTGGTTCTTCTAGGTAGCGGGGCTAGGATTCGAACCTAGGACCTCCGGGTTATGAGCCCGACGAGCTGCCACTGCTCTACCCCGCATCAATGTTCCCCCAATGGAAACGGGATTGTAGCACTCCGGGCGTATCCGGGTCAAGATACAAGCCGAGGTGCCGGATGATGTCGCTTTCTGTGCTGCAATTTGAGGAGAAATTCGTACGTAGATTCCCCGGAATTATCAGATTTCGAGGAGAATGTGTTTTAAAAAAATTATCTATTTTTCATCCGCGTATTCCGCTTCATCTGGCAAACACTTGGAGTAAATAATCCAATCCGCGAAATCCGCGTACAAGGATCTCTTTCGGAAGTGGCAGTATCAGTCTTTTTCCAAATCGCCTGTCCTCATCGGCCCCGGCTCTCCTTCGCACTCCGTGCTCAGGACAGCCCGCCCCGGCTTCGCCGTGTGGGCCGGGGGCGCCGTGTGAGCCGGGGGCAATTCCATTTCGATCGAATATGGTCGGAACCCGACCGCCCGGTAGAATTCGATTGCGGCCCTGTTTCCCTGCAACGCGCCCACCGTGATGCGTTTCTCCGCCGGCCAGATTTCTTCCTGCAGGATCCGGATCGCATCGCGGCCTATCCCCTGCCGCCGGCAGGACCGCTCAACAAAAATTTGCCGCAAATAAACGGTATCGATATTTTCCGTTTGATCGGTAAACAGGGCATACGCGACGATCCGTTCCTCCCGTTCGAAAAGGATCGCACGGTAATTCCCATTGATAAAATCGCGCATCCTGTCTTCGAACCAGGTGTCCGTATGAAATCTGTTCCGATGCCCCTCGTCTTCCGTCAATTGGCGGTTCATCCGGGCCAGCAGAGGAACGTCCTCGACGGCGGCAAAACGGTATTTCATCCTTCGCCTTCTGATTCGAATAATTCCCCCTCCGTGGCAGAGCCCGCCGGCCATCGAATCCCCCGGACGGGCAGTTCTACCTCCAGCAATTTCCGGCTGATGCGGGAAAACGCATCCGGATCCCCGCTGGTAAAACACAGCACCGACCCCGCCCCGTCCACTGAACACAGATTGCGTTTGGCAAGCACCTGGGCCGTGCGTCGCGCGATGGCCGGAGCCGGATCGATGATTTTCACGTCCGGTCCGACGACGTTCTGCAGCGCCTGACGGGCGAAAGGGTAATGGGTGCAACCGAGTACCAACTCGTCGATCCCCGCGTCCAACAATGGTTGTAATTGCAAACGCAGCCTGGCTTCCAGCGCCGGCCCTTCAGTCTCCCCCGCTTCAATCCACTCGACCAAACCGGGAACGGTATGCGTAACCACCTTCACCCCGCGGGCGTAGCGGTGCACTACGCTCGCAAACAGCTCGCCCTGGAAGGTGGCTTCCGTGGCGATTACCCCGATCACGCCGCGGCGGCTCTCCTCCGCCGCCGGTTTGACTGCCGGCTCCATGCCCACAAAGGGGATGTCAGGGTGGATCGTCCGGAGCGGCTGCAGCGCGGCCGCCGATGCGGTGTTGCAGGCTACGATGACCAATTTGGACCCATGCCGGAGGAGGAAATCGACGATCCCAAAACAGTAGCGCCGCACTTCCTCACGCGACCGCAGGCCATAGGGCACGTGCGCCTGATCCGCAACAAAGAGATATTCCTCGTTCGGAAGCAGCCGACGCAGCTCGGTCAGCACCGAGAGCCCTCCAACGCCGGAATCAAAAACCCCGATGGGTTGATTGTTCATGAATTCGATTATACCTGCTTGGAAATTCCGCTTGGAATAGACAGGATTTACGGGATGAACAAGATTTTAAAATTTTATTTCCAATCCGCCCTCATCCCAGCCTTTTCCCAGCATACCCCCGCTGCGCGAGGGCAAGCGCTGGGAGAACCTGTCCCGGAGTAAAACGACGGGAGGCGGCCGAAGGCCGGATGAGGGGAGCTCTTGGACTTAAAATAAAAACGCGGCCTGCAGGCCGCGTTCATTTTCGGATTTCGGTCGTTCTCAGCCGCCTTCAGACTTTCCGTGCAGGCGTGCGCGCTTTCCGCGCAGGCCGCGCAGGAAATACAGTTGCGCCCGACGGACCCGCGCGCCCTTCTGCACCACCACCTTGTCCAGGCTCGGCGAGCGCGAAGGGAAGGTGCGCTCGACGCCGATCCCGTGCGAGGCCACGCGTCGCACGGTGAAATTCGCCTGGGCTCCGCCTTTGCGGATGCGGATGACCGTCCCGCGGAATTCCTGGATGCGCTCTTTGTCGCCTTCCTTGATTTTCACGTGAACGCTGACGGTATCGCCGGGATTAAGTTCCGGCACGTTCGGATTGGGGGCGGCTTGTAATGCCCGGATTTTTTCATTCATCGTGGTTTTTCCTGGAAAGACAGCAATTTGCCGCCAGAAACATCCTGGACGGCGGGCAGATTATACCATACAGCGAGTATATGCCTGTCAAGCCCAGCACTCATTCGATCCAGCCGGCATAGGGTTTATTGGTCATCCTGACGGCCGCCAGCTTCTTTCCCCCGTGAAATTCACGGTAATCCGGAAAGACTCCTTTAAAAGGAAGACCGAACGCCGGATGGGCGGCCCGCAGGCACGACTCTTGCTCGGAAGAATCGGGGGATGCGACGCCATCCTGTCGGATGGTTTTTCATTCGACATACAGTATTTGCGGAATCATCCGGAAACCAGAGTTTTCGGAGGTCGCTTGCCCCAAAGGAATGCGATTTTCTTCCTGCCCGGAAGCAGTCGTATAATGCACGGGATGTTTCAGCGGATGATCACCTCTTTAAAAAAACTCGTCAGCCGAGTCCTGAACCAAGTGGGATCAATCGGAAGACGGATCCGTCTCCCGCGCCTTCCCGCGGCGGGATCCCTGCGGAAATATCTTAAAATCCGATACATTCTACTGGGGGGATCGCTCGGCATGGTTGTGTTGTGTTCCATTCTTTATTTGAGCATCCGGTCGTACGCCCCTGTCGCGGCGCGCGAGGGGCCGCCCACCCTGACTCCTACTCCCTTCCTGCCGGCGACGTCCACCTCGACCCCCTTTGGACCCGAAGGTCAGAGCACACCCACCGAGCCTCCGATTGCGGTCTCCCCGCTCCGGACACCGACCCTGCCCGGGGACTCGCCTCCCTGGGCTCCGTATGCCGGGCCGATCTATCCCCCGTTGATCGAGGTTCCCAAGCCGGTGGAGGAATTCAAGACCAGTGACGACATCCTGAACATCGCCCTGCTCGGAAGCGATGTGCGACCGGCCGGCGGTTCCTTCAACACCGATACGATCATGATCCTCACGCTCAATCGGACCAACAAAACCGCCGCGCTGATTTCTTTTCCGCGCGATTTGTACGTCTACATCCCCGCCTACGGCATGGAACGGGTCAACGCAGCATTCGGTGAGGGCATGCGCCTCAACTATCCGGGCGGGGGTTTCGGCCTCTTCCAAGACACGATGCGGTACAACTTCGGCCTGACGATCGACCATTACGCCCTGATGGACTTTTCGGGGTTTCAGGCGCTGATCAACACCCTGGGCGGGATCGATGTGTATTCCCAATACGGCCTGACCGACAAGCGGCAGGGAATGGGCACCTTCTCCCTGGGAACCGGGTGGCATCATATGGATGGGGAAATGGCGCTATGGTATGTGCGCTCCCGAAAGACAACCAGCGATTTCGACCGCGTCCGGCGCCAGCAGGAGGTGATCCTGGGGATCGCCCAGACGCTGCTGAATAAGAACGCGCTTTCCAACATTCCCGGCTTTTTCGTTACCCTCGCCAATTACGTCGAAAGCGACCTGACGCTGGATGCGATCACCCCGTTTGCCGATATTGCTACGTCCATCTCCATCTCTTCGATCACACGAGTAACGCTCATTCCGGATACGTACGGAGATAACTGGATCACACCCGACGGCAAGATGGTCGTTTTGCCCAATTACGACGCCATTCACACCCTCCTGAACGGAATTCTAAATTCCTGAAATCCCCTCATCGCATTCCCCAAGAGCGGTCCGAAGGCTTTCTGCGGTGCTTGACTCTGCGACCCGCCCGGCATACATTGGATGCCATCCGCCGGTGGCATCTCTTCCGCCGGCCGGAAAGGACCTCGGAACCCCCGGACACCATGGCGCCATCTGCGGAAAGCCTTTCCAGGGAAAATACGGGCGATTTGCGCGGGGAGGATTCCCTCAGCGCGGCGATCGCAGTCTGGGAACAGGCCCTGCGCTCAGGCGGCAACGCCCGGAATACGGTCAACGCCTTTACTACCGACCTCCGCCTATTGCTGCACTACCTGGGAGGCGGGCGCGCTGTGGGTGGGATCTCGACCAGGGATTTGCAGGAGTTCTTCCGGTGGATGGAAACCGAACGCGGGGTACCCTGCAGCCCCAAAACCTATTCACGCAGAATCACCTCCGTCAAATCCTTCTTTCGCCACCTCACCGAAGAGGGCATCCTTGCCGCCGATCCGGCCGCATCCGTCGTCCAGCGTCTGGTCCAAAGCCCGTTGCCGGAAATTCTCACGCACGAGGAAACCCGGCGGGTGCTGACGGCGGCGCGCGCCATGCGCGCGGCTCCCGGTCAGGGCCGGCCGGACGACCGGCCGTTCGTTTTGGTTTCGCTGCTGCTCCAGGCCGGAATCAAAAAAGGGGAATGTATCGGATTACGTATGAACCACGTCGAAACCGGCGGGGCCGAGCCCTACATATTCGTTCGCTATGGGAATCCCCGTCAGCGCTTCAAGGAACGGAAAATCGCGATCTCACGCGACTGGGTGGATGCCTACACGCGCTATCGGGAGCAATATGATCCGTCCGACCGGGTCTTCCCCTGGTCCCCGCGGAGGCTGGAGTACCTGTTGGAAGAGATCGGCAGCCACGCCGGGCTTTCCAAACATCTTTCCTTCGATATGTGCCGGTGGACATGCGCGGTGTTGGACCGCCGGCGCGGGATCGAACCCGACGCAGTCCGTCAAAAGCTCGGGCTGAGCCGGATGCAATGGCGCGAGGTGGGGAAAAAAATTGAACGATTAATGGAATCCGTCCCGGAAGAAAGTCCGCCCGATGTGCTATACTCGCTGTCCATGGAGGACGCCGCGTGAACATCGAAAGCGACCGTGTTCGCCAGCATTTGGAAGTCATTTACAACCTCAGCCGGGAGCTCTCGCGGTATCTGGACCTTTCCGAGGTGCTCAGCCGTACGCTGGAGCTGATGGTGGAATCCCTCAACGCCGCAGGCGGAAGCATCGCGGTGGTGGGGGAAGGCGGCAAAGTTCTGGATGCTTCCGTCGCGGTGGGTGGATCGATCATTCCCAAAGCCGTCCAGCAAATGGCGCCGGTTCTCCGCCAGGGATTGGCCGGGTGGGTGCTTTCCAACGGCAAGGTGGCGCTGGTCGAGGATACGCAAAACGATCCACGCTGGATTCCCTCCGCCCCCGCCACGGTTCCAACCCATGCCCACGCGTCGCAGCCCACCCGTTCGGCGATCAGCGCGCCGCTGCAGGGTCGCGAGGGCGTGGTCGGGGTGATGACGCTGGTGCATCCCTCGCCCAGCCATTTTTCCAGTGAAGACATGCAACTGGTGGCGGCGATCGCGGAAACAGTCGGCCTGGCCGTGGAAAACGCGCGGCTGTATACGCTCGAGCACCAGCGGCGCATGTTCGCCCTGACGCTCCAGGAAGTGGCTCGGACGATCAACTCCTCGCTGGAGCCGGAGAAAGTATTCCCGCTCATCCTCGACCAGCTTTCGCAGGTGGTCAAGTTCGATTCAGCCTCGCTGCTTCTCCTCAGCGGCGATATGCTGCGGGTCGCGGCCTCGCGGGGCTTTTCACAGTCCTCCAAAATCCAGGATTTCCAATTCCCCTACCAGAAAGACAATCCTTCCTGGCGCACATTCAAGGAACGCAAGGTCGTGATCATCGACGACGTGCAAAACGACCCGGGCTGGGTGGGCTCCGATGATATTCCGGAAACTTCGAAGATCCACGGCTGGCTCGGCGTCCCGCTCCTGATGTTCGACCAGCCGGTGGGCGTGCTCACCGTGGACAGCTACCTGCCCAATGCCTATACCCAGGCCGATGCGCAGCTGGTGCTGGCGTTTGCCGACCAGGCCGCCTCTGCGGTTGCCAACGCGCGGCTATACGCCGAAAGCCAACAGCAGACTCGCACCATGGCACTCATGGCCGAAACCACGCGTATGATCGTCTCCAGCCTGGATCTGGACGAGGTGCTCAACCAGGTTCTGAGCCGGGTGGTCTCGCTGCTGGGGGTGGAGGCGGGTTCGATCGCGCTGACGGAAGAATCCACCGGGGATCTTGTATACCGCAGCGCCACCGGACCCAAGAGCGCTTCGATTAAGGACCTGCGCCTTAAACCCGGGCAGGGAGTGGCCGGATGGGTTGTGCAAAACGGCCGCCCGCTGGTGGTGGCGGATACGCGCCTGGACGATCGCTTCTACGGCAAGGTCGACGAGCAGACTGGATTCGCCACGCGGGCCATCGCCTGCGTCCCGATCCTGCTGCGCGAGAAAATCCTCGGCGTGGTGGAAGTGATCAATCCGCGCCGCGGCGCGTTCAGCGAAACCTCGGTGCAGGTGCTGGAATACCTCACGGGTCTCGCGGCTTCGGCCATTTGGCACGCCCAGCTGTTCGCCGCCACGCGCTCTGCCGAACAGCGCTATCTCACCCTGTTCCAGGACAGCATCGATCCCATTCTGATCACCGACCTGGACGGGAAGATCGTCGACGCCAATGCGCGCGCGCTGCAATTCACCGGATACTCGCGCGAGGAACTCCTCCTGCTGCGCATCCAGGCCCTGCATCCGATCTACACCGGCAAGCTCGGTCAGCGGTTCGCCGACATCAAGCAAGGGGATGTGCGCAATTACGAAACTCGTCTGCGCACCAAGAGCGGCAATCAAGCACCGGTGGAACTATATATCAAGCGCATCCCGGGGGCTGAGTCGGAGCAGGACACGGTCCAGTGGATCGTGCGCGACATCGCCGAACGGGCCGAACTCGACGAACTGCGCTCCGATCTGACTTCGATGCTTTTCCACGATATGCGCTCGCCGCTGGGCAACGTGATTTCCAGCCTGCAGCTTCTCAACGACCCGCCGCCCGCCGATGAAACGGTCCGCTCGCTGCTGTCGATTTCCCTGCGCTCGGCGCGCCGCCTTTCAAGAATGATCGACTCGCTGCTCGACCTGCGCCGGCTGGAAGAGGGACGCGCGGTAATCCGCCGAACGAAGGTTTCCCTGGCGGCGCTCGCCGCCGAGGCGGTCGAGGAAGCCCAGCCGGTGGCGGAAGGCAAGGGCATCATCCTGCAGATGCACATCCCCCTCTCGCTGCCCGCCGTCGAGGCCGATTCCGATATGATCCGGCGCGTGATCAGCAACCTGCTCGACAATGCGGTTAAATACACGCCCAGCGGCGGAAACATCCGCCTGACGGCGGAAAACATTGACCAATCGGTGCTATTCTCGGTGGCCGATTCCGGTCCGGGGATTCCCACCGAGGAACGACACCGCATCTTCGATAAATACAGCCGGATCGAGCGCGTGGGCGCGCCCAAGGGGCTCGGTCTCGGGCTGGCTTTTTGCCGCCTGGCGGTGAAAGCGCACGGCGGCCGCATCTGGGTGGATTCCCCCGCCGAGGGCGGCGCGGTGTTCCGCTTTTTGCTGCCCCAGGTTCCCGCCACCGAAGTTACTGAAGCCACTGCACCCGCCTAATCCCCTTACCCGGAGTACGCATGCCCAGACTTCCCGCTCACATCCTTGTCGAAACCAATTGCCGCGGACATTCGGTCGCCGCCGTCACGGGATCGCGCGGAATTCTCTGCCTGGATACCCCTTTGCTTCCAACCGAAGCGGAGATTTGGAAGAAGAAACTTCTGGACAAGAGCCGCACGATTTCCTATATCATTCAGATGGACGCCTCCCCCGACCGCGCGTTCGCCGCGGCCCATCTGGCATCCGTATTCGAAGGGCAGCCGCCGACGCTGCTGGCCCATCAGCAAACCACCGACGCGATGAAAACCCTACAGGATTCATTCAAGAACAGTCCGCTGCTGGCTGCTCTGGAAGCCTCCTCCTACGGTCTCGATCCGATGTCGTTGCGTTGGCCGCGTCCCGCCATGGCGTTCAACGGTTCGATGACTCTCCATTGGAATCCGGCGACGGTCATCCTCCGCCACGCGCCCTCCACCACCCCCGGCGCCTGCTGGGTCCACCTTCCGGACGAGGAAATCCTTTTTCTCGGCGATTCGGTTTCGGTTTCCCTGCCTCCGCTGCTGCACGAAGGACGGTTCGACGCCTGGCTGGAGACTCTTGCTCTCCTGCGCCGCGCTCCCTTCAAGGATTGTCGCCTGTTCTGCTCGCACGGCGGCTGGATCGACGCCGAAGCGGTGACGAAGTTCGCCAACTTCCTGCGCGCAGCCCAGCGAAAAGCGGCCGCGATCCGGGAAAAAAGCGATCCGCAAAAGGACATCGTCCTCGCGTCGCAATCGCTCTTGGAATTTTTCACGTTCCCCGCCGAGCGCAAGGATTTTCTGTCGCGCCGCCTGCAGATCGGCCTGCGCGTGCTGTGGGAACGCGAGCATGCGCCTGCCCCCGTGGAGCGCGCAGGTTCGGGCTAATCGTGGACCCTGCGCGTTAGCGGAATGGGGGCCAGCTCCCGAAAAAGCCCCGGCCAATTAATTCCACAGATAAAACATTCTGGACGGCTATCGCAGCCGTCCCGAATGTTTTATTTTTAATTTTTTCCGCTTGATAAATTTTCCCTACCTCGGTGCATCAACCCAATCGACTCCGAAGTTGACTACCACATGTCCATCGGCGACCAGAGTGACCGGGACGTCTGTCGGCGAGGTGGTATAAACCGTTGGACCACCTGGGGAGAAATGGATGCAGTACGCACCGATCGGAAGTCCCGGGAACGAGTACGTGCCGGACGATCCGATCGAGGCAGTTTTATATCCTGACGCAGGACAGGCACCCTGCCCGAGGTTGATCCCGCCGTGCGGCCAGACCGGTTCGTTGGCATCGAGAATTCCATTGTCGATGGTGGCCGGAGGATTTGGAGCATACTGATCCCGGAAGACTGTTCCGGAAATAGTGCCGAAGTACGCGCACAACCCCGGTTCGGTTCCCGTCGGGGTAAACCCAAACGGGTCGCGGCAGGTATTATCGAGCGCGTAGAGGGCGTTCAAGGGGTATAACGTCGGCTGCACCGGGTACGGGGAACCCGCTTCCGCCTGGGTAAAGTGATCGTTGTAATCGAACCACTTTGGATTGCGCACGCCGGCATCCGCCAGCCCGTTCCATAGGAATTGCGGCGCGTTGCCGATCGCGGAGTATTTGAAGGCGAGTTGCACCTTCGCCCCGCCCTCGGTCTGCCGGATCCAGGCCAGGTCCGGGTCGTCGCCTTTGCCGCTCGCGACCAAACTTTTATCGTATCCGTCGCCGAGGTTCCAGGGGGCATTGGTCACCTGGGGTGTCGGGCCTCCCACGTCAAAGTTCGTATCCTTCCATACTTCCACACCGTCGGTGGTCCATGTCCCGCTGGGCGGCGAGGCGCCCCATACCAAGTATTCCCCGCGGCCGTCCCGGTTGGTGTCGAACTCGGCCCCGTACATCGTCTGCCCGATGCCCTCTGCGCGCGGCCCGGCAAACTCGAAGGTGATATACACCCACGGCGACTGTATTTTCATCTCCACCCGCGTCAGGTCCACGTCGGGAAGATAGACCATCTCCTTGGCGGTGAACGGCCGTTCGTAGCGGTTGGTCGAAAAATCATCGCCGCCGATTGCCTTCTTTTGCGCCGCATAGTCCTTGGTCTTGAGGTCGGTGATGAAGCGCGTGGTTCCGCTGGTGTCGACCGGGGTCATCAGGTGGACGATCGTGTAAGTCGCTGTCGGATTCGGGGTCTTCGTCGGCGGTTGTGTGTCGGACGGAGTCGACGCGCCCGCCGTTTCGGTAAACGCCGAACCCGGCGGAACGGTTGATTCCGATCCAGACGTGACGGCCGAGGTTCCTCCCGCCGCCGCGCCGGACAGGTTGCACCCCATCAAGAGCAAGACCGCACCCAAAAGGAAGAACGCGAATAATTTGTGGAAGTTGGTTGGCATGAAATTCCCTCCTGGAAATAAATCAATTTCCGGTTTGTCGATCCGGTAGTACCCACGTTTCTCCGTTCGAATACCGCGCGCGCAAGTCCCGTTACGCTCCGACATCCCGCTTACCAGGGGATGCTTAAATTGACGGCCTTCGCTTCTCCCGGTGCTAGGGTCACGGTCATTGGATTGGGATTTATCAGGAATCCCGGCGCGGGAACATGCTTAAAACCGAGGCAATAGGTTCCCGCCGGAAGATCGGTTATTGAATACCGGCCTTGGGAATCGGTCACCGTTGATTTAAAACCGGAAGCTGGGCACGCGCCCTGCCCGAGGGATATCGCGTCGCCCGCGATGGACGCCGGACTTAGCTCAGTTGCATCGCACGTGCCGGTATGATTGATATCCCAACAGAGTTGGCCGGATATCCTTCCATAATACTGGCAAAGGCCGGGTTCCATGCCGGTGGGAGTGAACCCATACGCGTCATGGCAAGTGTTGTCAACGCCCCAGAGCGCCTTGAGCGGGTAGAAATCCGACTGGATCGGCAGCGGCGAGCCGGCGTCGGCCTGCGTGAAATGGTCGTTGTAATCAAACCAATCCGGCCGGCGCACGCCCCAGTCCGCCAGACCGTTCCATAAAAATTGCGGCGCGTTGCCGATCGCGGAATATTTAAACGCCAGCTGCACCTTGGCTCCGTCCTCGATTTGTCGGATCCACGCCAAGTCTGGGTCCGCCCCCTGCCCTCCGATAAATATTTTCCGGTCGTACCCGTTCCCGCCTGTCCAGGGAGCGTCGCTGAGCTGCGGACGGGGCCCGCCGACGTCGTAATCCGAATCCTTCCATACTTCCACACCGGTTGCAGTCCAATTCCCATCGGAGGGCGAGGCTCCCCATACCAGGTAATCCCCGCGGCCGTCCTTGTTGGTGTCGAACTCCGCGCCGTACATCGTCTTCCCGATCCCATCCGGCCGCGCGGCGACGAACTGGAAGGTGACGTAAACCCACGGCGAATCGATCCGCAGTTCCACCCGCTCCAGGTCCACATCCGGAAGATAGTCCATCGTCTCCGCGGTAAATGGGCGCTCGTAGCGGTTGCCCGCATAAACGTCCGCGCCGGCGGGTGCCCGCTTCTGCGCAGCATAGTCCTTCGCGACGGGATCTATAATATAGCGGGTCGTTCCGCTTTCTCCCGGCGGCGTGGACAGGTGAACCACGGTCAAGGTTGCGGTTTGCGTGGCGGTGGACGATGCGGTCGGTGTGAATGCCGGGGTCTGGGTGCGGGTCGGGGACGGCGCGATCCGCGATCCTGGCATGGGAGTTGACATCGGCGTAGGCGAACCGCCGGCTGAAGTGGAATATTGGATGACGGCGTGCGCCAATGCGGTTTGCGTGGCGGCCAGATTCGCGGTCCCCGCGCCGGTCAGGGTGCATCCGAGTACAAGCAGCATCAGAGTAAGAAATGAAAGAATAGGCTTTCGAAGAGGAAGGCTTTGCGCCACGGCATCTCCCGCAGAGGAAGCAGCAACTTGCGAGCAACGATCCGCTTCCATTGTATGCGTTCGCTCGCCGGGGTGCAACCGCGGGGGAAGGAAAACCGCCGCCGGAATGGGCGGGCAGGAATGTCATTGCCGAGACCAGGGCGGGTTCTGCAAGCTTCTTTTACGGTCTTCCGGGAACGGGGGGATACTCGAGAGAAAAAGAAAATGGCCGGCGGAGATACCGCCGGCCATTGGCAGACAATCGGCGTGGAAATTTATTTCGTTTGCGTCGGCGTCAAGGTCGGCGTCGGTGTCGGTGTCGTTGTCGGCGCCATCGTCGGGGTCGAGGGATTGTCGATAATGGTGATGGACAGGATGCGATCATCCATCGTGAGTTGATTGGCCAGGACTAAACCGTCTTTCCCGGCGATTCTTCCGAAGGCCGTATTCTTCCCGTCTAATTCTTTGTGACCCACCATCAGAATGTACAGTTGGCTGCCGCTGGAAAGCGTATTGCCTGTGGAAATCCAATATCCGAGCGATCCAGCCTCGTTGGAGAGTCCTTTTTCAATCGGCAGGGTGTAACCGATATCGCTGTCCTGCAGTCCCGCCGGCTCTCCGGTTAGGATGAAATCGTGCCCCTTGACGTAGTTGATCGGGAAGTTATCCCAAAAACCCATTTGCGCCAGAACCACGAAGTTGTTGACGCTCTGCGGCGCGTCCGCGGCGTCAAGGTCGAAGACCAGTCTGCCCTTGGTGGTGTCGACGATCGCCTGATAGGTATGGGTGACGTCGATCGTCATGGGGGGCGGTCCGGTAAACAGGTTGGCGCGCGCGGTCACCGACATGGTCGCAAAGGAGTGCACGCCCGGCGTCTGGGCCGGGGAATGGAGCGTGGGCGTGGGCGTGGGTCCGGGAAGCAGGCTGATCGGACTTTCCGAGATCGTCACCGAATAGAGCGCATCGCCGGTGAAGGTCGGCGAAGTTGAGGGGTCCCGAAGCTTGAGCTTAAGCACTACGTCCATCCCCGAGACCACCTGGCCAAAGATCGTGTAGCGGCCGTCCAATGCCGATTGGGTAGTAAAGGTGATGAAGAACTGGCTGCCATTGGTGTTCGGCCCGGAATTGGCCATGGCCATCACGCCCGGTTTGTCGAATTTCAGGTCCGGGGAAATTTCATCATCGAATGCATAGCCGGGGCCTCCGCTTCCGGTCCCGGTCGGATCGCCCCCCTGAGCCATGAAATCCTGAATCACCCGGTGGAAGGTGGTGTTATTGTAGAACCCCTGGCGGGCCAGAAACACAAAACTGTTCACCGTGAAGGGGGCCTTATCGGCCAGTAGCTGTACCCGGAACTCGCCTGCGACGGTCTGAAAATCGGCGATATAAATCTTTGTGCGATCGATGACCATCGGAGGCGGGTTTGTCCAATTCGCCACCGTACTGACCGGAGTTCCAAACCCGCGCATCGAAAACTCCGTGGGCGTGGTCTTCCCGCAGGAGGTCAAAACGACCAGCACTGCCGGAGCGATGAAAATAAACAAGTGTTTTCGAGCTATACGTCGGATCAAATCTCCTCCTTCACGCCATTTGATGTGGGCAACACCGGCATCACCGGACCGGGAACTCCCAAACGCCCGGCCAGCGCGGCGCGTAACGCCCGGCGGTCATCCCACGGATATTCTACCTCGCCGAAGCACATCGACTGTTCATGTCCCTTTCCGCAAGCAATCACTACGTCTCCCTTGCGGGCCGACTGCACGGCAAAACGCAGCGCCGCTCCGCGGTCCGGAATTCGGAAGAACGTCTTTCCTTCCACGCCTCCGTGGGCGCGCGCGCCGGCGGCCATCTCCTCGAGAATGGAGGTAAGCGACTCCGAGCGCGGGTCTTCGGCGGTCAGCACGGTCAGGTCCGCCAGGTCGATGCCGGCCGCCGCCAGCCGGGGGCGTTTCTCGCGGTCGCGCAAACCGGCCGAGCCGAAGACGGCGATCACCCGGCCGTGATCCCGGGTTTGCGTTCGCACGGCTTCAAGCACGGCGCGAAGCGCGTTGGGCGTATGCGCAAAATCCACGATCGCAGCGAACTCCTGGCCCAGGTCGATTTTCTCCCATCGCCCGGGCACGCCCGGCATGGACGCGATCGCTTCGGCCGCCGTCCCGGGGCTCACGCCGAGGGCCGCTACCGCCACCGCCATTGCGGCGAGAATGTTATCCGAATTATAAACGCCCGTGTGCCCGCACTCGACCGGGATCTCTCCGGCCGGCGTGTGGACCATCAGACGAATTCCATCCCCATCCGCGCGCACGTCCTTGCCGGAGAAGTCCGCCGGTTGCCGCCGGCCGTACGTAACGACCGGAACCATAACCTGGGCACGCAGGTACTCAAAAGACGGATCGTCGGCGTTGAGAACCGCCATCCGCGCCGCAAAAAACGGTTTGGCCGGTGCGGACCCAAGCCTGGTAAAAAGACCCGCCTTCACGGCGCGGTAGGCTTCGAAGGTGCCGTGGTAATCGAGATGCTCGCGGGTGATATTGGTCAGCGCCGCCACGTCGAAATCGCAACCCGCCACGCGCTGCTGAGCCAATCCGTGCGAGGTTACTTCCAAAACGCAATGGGTGAGTCCGGCGTCCGCCATCTGCGCCAGATACCCCTGTAGCGTCGTGGAATCCGGTGTGGTCACATGAAAGCCGGTGTCCATTTCGAGCCCGTCGATCACCGCGCCGACCGTACTGATCATCCCGGCGCGAATTCCGGCATTTTTTAGAATGTTGTAAATCAGGTTGACCGTGGTCGTTTTTCCGTCGGTTCCGGTCACCCCGATCATTACCATCCGGCGTGATGGAAAACCGAACCACGCCGCTGAAATCAGCCCGAGCGCCAGGCGCGCCTCCGCAACGCGGATGTAGGGAACCGTCAATCCCGGTTGCTCGCGCTCGCCCATAACCACCGCCGCTCCGGCGGAAATTGCCTGCGGAATGAACGCCTGTCCGTCCGCCTTTTCCCCGGGGCAGGCCACGAAAATATTTCCGGGCTTGATCCGGCGTGAATCGTACGACACGCCGGTAATTTCCCGGTCAATCCCCGGAGGAAGGGAGCCGGACGGCAGAGCGGAGGTCAGCTCGGAAAGGCGCATAACGGCGGAATCCAAGCCGCGATTATACCCGGGATAAAGTTAGGGCCGGATTAAGGCTTCCGGTGGAAGCAGCTTTCGCTGTTTTGCCACGCCCGAGAGGAGGGGATGGGGCGGCGAAGCTTATGGAGATTCTTCCGCCCGCCTATTGCATCGTTTTTCGCAGATTGTCGATCCGGCCGGCCACTGTTCCGTCGATGACGCGGTCCCCGATGCGGACCTTCAATCCCCCCAGCACGTCCGGATCCACCTGAAACGTGATCCGCACCCCCGCGCCCGCCTTCCGGCCCACTTCGGCGCGGATGGAAGATTGCTCGGATTCGGTAAGGGGCAACGCGCTCACTACCTCGGCTTCCGCGGCGGAGGGCGTCTCGCCGGTTTCCTCGAGCAGCACCACTTTTCCCGACTTCACACCGCTAAAAAACTCGTCGATCAGTGCCCGTTGGCGTTTCTCATCGAGCGCCTCGCCGATGAGTTTCTGGGTCGCGGCGATGGCGAGGGCGGCCACCTCGGGACGGACCTCCGCCAACATCCTATCGCGCTGGGAGCGGATGTCGGCCGCGGCGGACTCACGCAGCGCGGCGATGTCTTTCTCCGCCGCCGCGCGCACTTCCTGCGCCGCCTTTTCCGCGTTCTCCGTCGCCTCGCGGAGCTTGCGGGAGGCTTCCTGCTGCGCCAGCCCGAGGACGTGCTGCGCGTCGGTCTCCGCCTTGGCCCGGGCGCTGGCCGCAACCTGGGCGTCTTCCAATCCCTTGGCGATCTTCTGGCGGCGGTCTTCCAGCGCCTTCACGACCGGCTGGTAGATCCAGGCGCTGAGAACGATCATGAGCGCCACAAAATTGAAGAGGTAGAAAAGAAAGGTTCCTAAATTTAATCCCAGCTTCTCCATAAGACGCCTCTTTTACACAAACAAAATAATCATCGCCATGGCCATGGCGTAGATCGCGATCGTTTCAGAGAAGACGATGCCCAGGAGCATATAGGTGAGAATCGTCGACGTGGCGTCCGGATTGCGGCCGATGGATTGGACGCCGCCCATCGCCACTAGGCCGATGCCCACCCCGGCGCCGGTCGCGCCGATCATCGCCAAACCCGCCCCTATGTACCGCATCGATTGCAGAAAGATATCGGGAAACCTGGGATCCATCGAAAGCCTCCGTACTTGGAAAATAGCCGACGGTCGCTGCCGGGAAGGGCTCAGTGCCCTTCTTCCGAATGGCCGGCGATCGCCTGCTGGAAGAAAATCACTGCCAACATGGCAAACACATACGCTTGGATCGCACCGACGAACAGCTCGAATGCGGAAAGCCCGGCGGGAATGATGACCGCCACCATCGAGCCCATGATCAGCAATAGCACCCCGCCGGCGAAGATGTTGAAGAACAACCGGAGAGAGAGCGAAATAATTTTTACGAACTCCAACAGGAACTCCAGCAGCCCTACGATAAAGTCGATCGTCCCGAAGAGCGGAATGGCGATCATCCGTCCGAAGGGGAAGTACTTGCCCAGGAAGGCGCCTTTTTGCGACCAGAAACCGAAGACGAAGATGCATCCCACGGTGAACACGGCCAGGGCCGCCGGAAAATTCAAATCCGTGGATGATCCCCGTAAGAAGGGCAGCAACGCATACATCGCCTGGGCGGGCGCGGCCGGTGCGCCTCCGGCGGAAACGGCAGCCGGAGCGGACGGCACCAGCGCGTACAGATTACCGATAATGGGAACCACGCTGTTGGATTTCTCCGCACTCCCCGCCGCCACCGGCTTGAGCCACCCGAAGGTTTCGTATCCCGGGAGCATTTTAATGGTGTTGGCGACGACGATCAGCAGGAAAATCGTCATGACGATCGGGAAAAACCTCCGCGCCCATTTAACGCCGGCCGATGATTCCGCCAGGTTCCAGAAATATTCGATCAGCATCTCGAACCCCGCGTACAGTTTCGGTGGAACGGGATTCTTCCCGCGCACAAAGGGGCGCACAACAAAAAGCGCGATCGCCAGAAGGAGCGCATCGGTCAGCAGCGTGGACAGGACCGTGTTGGTGAAGGGAACGCCCGGGAAGCGGAAAGAACCTACCGAGAACGACGGAATGAGGAAAGCACCCGGCCCGATCTCCTCAGCCGGCATGCTGATCGGCGGCTTGATCGGCGCCAGCGGCGCGAACCAGCGCGGGCCGGCGAACGCCACCACGCCCGACGCGATGATCAGCGCCAGCACGATCCAGCGTTTGAAGCCGTATTTCCACTTACGATTCGTCGTCGTCGACATCGATTCCCTTGACCTCGGAGGGCGGAGGTTGCAGCGCTTTGGATACCGCGCGAATGGTCAATCGATAGAGCACATACAGCGTAAGCGGCATGCTGCCCAAGACCAGCAGGAGCATAAAGAGCGGACGCGTATTCAGGGCTCTATCCAGCCAGATGCCGATGCCCAAAAAAGCGAAAATAGCGACAAAAACCAGACATCCGGTTTGGGCAACCAGCGAGGCGATCTGCGAAGTGCTCAGCGCACGCGGCCGGGGTTTTTCCGTCGGATCCCGCATCACGGGGGGGAATTCTACCATACGCGTCGGAGTAATAAAGGAAAACGAGGTTTGCTACTGTTCCGAACGGAAAACGGAGACCGCCTTTAAAACCGAGAGGTAGTAGTACAGTCCGATGACGGGGTTGACCGCCGCAATGGCGGCCAGTCCGGTAAGATTGGCCTCGCCGGCGGCGTAGAGGGGGATCTTTCCATAGCGACCGCCCAGGGGAAGAGGAACACGACCTCGACGTCGAAGATCAGGAACACCAGCGCGTAGAGGTAATACGATGCGTGAAATTGAATGCGCGACGGGCCGCGGGTTTCACTTCCGCATTCGTAAATTTGGGCTTTCACCCGGCCGGGCTTGTGCGGACCCAGCAACACGCCGGCCAATATGGAAACGAAGGGGAAAAAATCGACAGGATGAGGAAGATGCCGATAAACGCCCAATCGGAAATCATCTGTCATTGTTCCGGGAGGAGTTGGACGGAATGGCAGCAGGTGTCGAAGGAAATATCAAAGCGGCGGGGGCGTGCGCGCAACGGATTGTCGATATAATGGATACTGAAAACCGAACTTATGATGTCATTCCGAGGGGCCTTTTGACCCCGCCTGTCCCGAGCGAAGCGAGGGAAGAAATCGCTAACGCGAAATACGTAAGACGAACGGATCGGGAAAGAGTCACCGATTCCTTGCCCCGTTAATGCGTGGTTCGCCCCGGGACCCCACCGGGGTCCGAATGACAGATATAGGTTCGAATTCCCGGGAGGCAACCATGCAAACCAATCGATCCCCTTTGTGGGCGCTGGGCGGCGCGGCGGTCGGATTCTTGCTGCCATTTCTCGGACTGGCGTGTGTCGCCGCGGTGTGTCTTTTCAGTTTGGCTTCGATGAGCGGGTTGGCCTCGACCGGCAGCGCCCAAAGCGAATCGCACGTCTCCGGGCCGCAGAGCGGCCCGGCGGTGGCGGTCATTGACATCGACGGCGAGATCGTCGGCGGTTCGTCCGGCTCGATCGGCCTGAGTTCATCCGCCGTCTCGGGGGACATCATCCCGCTTGTTCAACAGGCCGCGTCGGATTCCGAGGTAAAGGCGATCCTTCTGCGGATCAACAGCCCGGGCGGATCGGTTGTGGCCAGCGACGAGATCTATCACGCGCTCAAGGGATGCGGCAAGCCGATCGTTGTTTCGATGGGCGAACTGGACGCTTCGGGCGGCTACTATATCAGCATGGCCGGGCAATACCTCGTCGCCAACCCCAACACGCTCACCGGCTCGATCGGCGTGATCAGCGAATTTCCGGAAGCTTCGCAGCTGATGAAGAATCTGGGCGTGACCGTCGCGGTGATCAAATCCGGCGCGGTAAAAGACATGGGCAGCTTGTACCGGCCGATGACCGATGAGGAGCAGGCGCTCTGGCAGAAAGTGATCGACGAAACGTATGGATCATTCATTCAGATCGTAGCCGACGGCCGGCACATGCCCGCCGATAAAGTTCGCGAACTGGCTGACGGACGCGTGTTCACGGGAAGGCAGGCGCTCGCCCTCGGGCTGGTCGACGCGCTGGGTTATGAAAAGGATGCGCTCGCCAAAGCCACCGCGCTGGGCGGGATTAATGGCACGCCACGGGTGATCCACCTCGCCCCGCCGGCCCTATCGCTCGTCTCGGCTCTTCTTTCCGGGCGCTTCAACCAGAGCATCCTCCCAGAGAATTTCCTAAGCGATCTGCTCGCGCCAAAATTGGAGTACCGCTGGATGGGGCAGTGAAAAAAAAGGAAAGAAGACATCCCGGCAGCCCTTCTTGGCGGCCGGCGATTCCGTTCGGATATCGACAATGAACACTCCTCATTCTGTTTTTGACGAATCGATCGACCGGTGGATCACTGAAAACGATCTGCCCTGGATGCAGCTCAAGACCGAGATCGGTTTGAGCAACCTGAGGAAGCACCTGCCGCATAAACCGCTACATATCCTTGATGCGGGGGGTGGTAGCGGCGTGGATTCGATTTCCCTCGCGCGCGATGGCCATCGGATCGATCTGGCAGACTACTCTGAAGAGATGCTAAAGGCCGCCAAAGCGAATGTGGCCCGCGAGAGGCTGGCGGATAAATTCCGATTCCATGCCGTGGATGTAACCGAGATAGACCGGACCTTCCCCCAGCCGCGATTCGATGTGGTTCTGTGCCACAATGTGCTGCAATACGTCGCGGACGTTCCCTGCCTGCTCTCCAAGCTTTCCACGGTTCTGCTTCCGGGCGGAATTCTGTCGCTGATTAGCCCCAATCGATACTGCATACCATACGCAACGGCTTTCCTTGAAAAGGACTTGGACAAAGCCCTTGGGCAAATCGATGCCCGGATGTATCAGAATCGGATGTTCCATGCGACGGTGACGGAATACTCGGCTGAGGAAATGCGCGCAATGCTGCCGAATGCCGGTCTTGCCTTCGACGCCGGCTACGGGATCCGCTGCCTGAGCGACTATTGGGGCGATAATGAAACGAAGTCGAACCCCGAGGTGTGGGAAAAGATCAAGCGGCTTGAGTACGCGCTAACCGAAAAATATCCGTACACCCTCTTGGCGAGGTTTTGGCAGATTGTGGCGCACAAAATATGAAATATACAAGCTTCTACAACGTTGACTATGAATTAACATTTTCGGCTTTTTCATAAACCCCGCGATTTGTCCATTCGGAATAGAATCTTTATAATACCGGCTCCATGCTCCTCTTCTCACAACCTCCCCCCACTCGGTACGATCTTCGCTTCACGCTTATCGGGATTCCGGTCCGCGTTCATCCGCTCTTTTGGTTGATGACTGCCCTCCTGGGAGCCTCATCCGGCAGCCTGATCGGCCTGCTGATCTGGATCCCGGCGGTGTTTGTATCTATCCTGGTTCACGAGTTGGGACACGCGCTGACGATGCGCCGCTATGGACAGGTTCCGCAGATCGTATTACACATCGGCGGCGGATTGACTTCGGCTGAGCCTTTTTGGTGGGGGAACCGTCCGGTTGTCGTGCCGCTGACTCCCGGCCAGGAGGTGCTCATCTCGCTGTCCGGCCCCGGCGCGGGGTTTCTGCTCTCCGCGATCGTGATGGGAGTTGCCGCCGCGGTAGGCGGATCCGTTGGCGTGACATTATTGCTCGGCATCCTTCCGCTGCCCGTCGTCGGGTTTTCCGTGAACCTCGGAATTGCGGCTTTGATCGCGAACACTTTTCTCTGGGTAAATGTTTTCTGGGGATTGATCAATCTGCTTCCCGTCTTCCCGCTCGATGGCGGGAATATCGCGCGCACGCTTCTCATCCGATCCGATCCATGGAATGGAGCGCGCAACGCGCTTCGGCTATCGGTTGCCTCCGGCGCCGTGTGCGCCGTTGCGGGCTTGATACTACTGGGCAATCCGTTTGTTGCGCTGCTGTTCGGCTTTTTGGCATTCCAAAGCTACCAATTGCTGCAAGGCAATCCGGGGAGTGGCTTCTTTTGAGGGCGAAGGAAGAGGCAGTCCCTTCCCGAGCGTTGGGTGGATTATAAAAAGGACGGCGCTTTTCTGGTCGACCCGGCGAACGTCGCGAATGGCGTAACCGTATCGGGATACAATGCATTTGAGCGGCGAGTATGAACTATTCTTGGACCGAAGATTACGCGCGAAGATTCCTGCGAAGCATCCCTGATGAAATAATCGGGCGATTGCTTTGGGAAACCGTTCGGAACGGCCCGGTCAGCAATTCTCATAAGGAAAAGGCGGATGCCATGAAAGCCATCGTCGTATACGAATCCCTCTGGGGGAACACCGCCGCGGTCGCCCGCGCCATCGCGGAAGGCCTCGGATCCGGCGCAAAAGCGCTCTCCACCGCCGAGGCGAACACTGCCGCGCTCGCGGGCGTCGACATCATCGTGGCAGGCGCGCCGGTGCTCGGCTTCAGCGTGCCGTCGGACCGCATGATCCAAACGATCGAAGCCGGCAAGGTCAGGGAGAACGTGCCGCCCGATACCTCGCAGCCGTCGATGCGCTCCTGGCTCGACGCGCTGGCCGCCGGGCGCGGCCGTTCGGCCGCCTTCGAAACCCGCATCTGGTGGTCGCCGGGCGGTTCGACGGGCGGGATCGAACGCGGGTTGGAAAGCAAGGGGTACAGCCCGCTCGCCAAACCCCGGCGCTTCATCGTCAAGGGAAAATACGGTCCGCTGCGCGAAGGCGAAATCGAAAAAGCGCGCGCCTGGGGGGCGGACCTCGCGCAGGCGATGAAGGTATAACCCAACCCGGACGCATCGCCCCAGATCAAAAAATCCCGGCGGTCGATTCTTGCTCCACGCTGGATATTCTCCGACGAGGAACGAATATGATCATTCCAAAATACTGGGCCAAAGGAAAAAAAATTGTCGCGCGGCCGGGCAAGGGGAATTTTAATGTGATCAACTGGCAATGGTCGGACGCGAGCGTTGACGATGCCCGGCAAAAAGCGGAGTCCCGCGCGGCCGAGATCGCCGAAAAGGTTTTGCGGGGGGAAACGCTCGACCGGTACGGCTACGCCGACCGGCCCCTGCGGGAGGAAATAAAAGGGTCGATCCAAACCCCCTTCCAGAACGAGGTCGGCATTATCACGCGAAACGCTTATGGCTCACTAATTTTAAATTCGACCAACGCCATGTTCATCGATATCGACATTCCCGAACCGCCCAAACCCCAAAAAGCGGGATGGTTCGGCGGCGGCGAAAAAGATTCGCCAGTCGCCGACAAATATTTGCCGGCCGTGCAGAAAGTGGAAACCTGGGCGGGGAAACATCCCGAATACGGGATCCGGATCTACGCGACCTTCGCGGGTTTACGCTGCCTGATCACCAACACCGTGTTTGATCCGAAAAGCGAAACTGCGCTGGGCATTCTGGGCGAGTTGGAAAGCGATCCGTTATACGTCCGCCTGTGCAAAGCGCAGGAATGCTTCCGAGCGCGGCTCACGCCCAAGCCCTGGCGCTGCGGCTTTCGCCAGCCTCGGGATCGATTCCCGTGGGAAAATCCACGCGTCGAAGCGGACTACCGCCAATGGGAAAAGAAATATGAAGCCGTCATATCGAAATATTCCACCTGTCGGCTGATCCGGCAATTGGGCGCTGCGGATGTCGATCCCGATATCGAAGCGATCACTTCCTATCATGACCGGGTTACATGCGTTGCGAGCAACCTGCCCTTGGCGTGAGACGAATCCTTGGTATTTACGTTAATTCGGACCGCACTGCAAATATCGCGTTGCCGAGTTTGACAGCCGCACTATAATCAACATACCACACGCTCGGCATCGGCGTGGTCGGCAATGAGTGCGTATGCCGGAGATAAGGAGGAATCATGGCGACTCGAATTTCATTCGCGGAGTGGAAGGGAACAATAAAGGAAGGGTCCGGCACCATGAAACTGGGCAGCGGCGCATTCGAGGGGCCGTTCTCGTTTGCCTCGCGTTTTGAATCCGGCCCGGGAACGAACCCGGAGGAATTGCTCGGCGCGGCGCATGCCGGCTGTTTTTCGATGGCTTTATCTGGGGCGCTCTCGTCGGCGGGCTTCATCCCCCGCCGGATCGCAACAACGGCCACCGTTCATCTGGACGCGGGTCCTAAAATCACCCTGATCGAACTCGCGACGGATGCCGACGTTCCCAAATTGGACGATGCGGCCTTTCAGCGATACGCGGAAGACACCAAAAAGAATTGCCCGGTATCCAAAGCCCTGACCGGTGTGGAAATCCGGCTGAAGGCGACGCTTGTTAAATAAACCGGGCGCCGGCAGTTCCAAGGATAATTCGGATCCCGCCCCCGGCCGCGGAAGCCGGAACGCGGTTGCGCCGGCCTGGCCGTCCGGAGATATCTGGGCGAACGGAATCCGTCTGCACTATTACCGGACTGGCGGCGACAAACCGCCTCTCGTTCTGGCGCACGGATTTTCCGACGACGGCCTGTGCTGGACGTCCGTCGCCCGCGCGCTCGAGGGATCGTACGACGTCGTGATGGTGGACGCGCGCGGACACGGGCGATCGGAAGCGCCCTCACGGGGTTACGGGCCGCTCGACCAGGCAGACGACCTGGCGGGCGTGATTGCGGGCCTGAAGCTGCGCCGTCCGATCGTGCTCGGCCATTCGATGGGAGCGATCACGGTGCTGGCGCTGGCGGGCCGGCATCCGGACCTCCCGGGCGCCGTACTCCTCGAAGACCCGCCTGCGTGGTGGATGAAAGATTCCCCCCCGCCGTTCACCGCCCAGTGGCGCGCGCAATCCAAGGAATGGATCGCAGGGTTCCGGCGCCATTCGCGCAGTGAAATTATCGCCGCCCAGCACCTTGCAGCGCCCAACTGGCCGGAGGAAGATTTGATCCCGTGGGCCGATTCTAAAACACGTCTGAGCCCCAGTTTCTTCCACGAGGATGTTCCGGCCGAGGTGGATTGGCCGCAGCTGCTGCGGGGAATCATCTGTCCGGTGCTGCTCCTCACGGCCGATCCGGAGCGGGGCGCGATCGTCACCGATGTGCAAGCCGCCAGCTTGCGGGCGATGGTGCCGCATCTCAGCATCGCGCATATCGCCGGGGCGGGCCACAGTATCCACCGCGATCAATCCGCGCGCTTCCTGGAGGCGGTGCGGGCGTTCATGGAAGAGCTCCCCGGCGCAAACTTTGGTTCGCCGGGCTGAGTGTCGCGCCCCGGAACCGACGGAGGCGCCGGCAGTATAATTTCCGGTTGATCCGCTGGACGATGAAAGGATACCCATGAAGCTCAAACTCAAACAACTTTTCGGCGCGGGCGTTTTCGGAACCGGATGGGCCAATGCGGGGATCTGCATCCTGCTGGCCGTCGGTGTATTTCTCAGCAACGAAATCTACACCCTCTTGAACCACGGGCCGGCGGTTTTGAATTTAATAACCCCCATCGACACCGCTCTGCCGGTGGTTCCCATCTTCGTCATCCCATACGTCTCCCTCAATCCGTTTGTTTATGCAACCCTCATCCTCTTCCTCCTCTTCCGGACGAAGGTGTTTCAATCCGCCTGCCTGGCGGTCATCACGGTGATGATGATCAGCTACGGTTTTTATTTTTTCGCGCAGTCGGAGGTGATCCGTCCGGTGCTCCTGGGCACCGACCTGTTCACCCGGATGATCCGCGACGTCTACGCCGGCGACAATCCATTCAACTGTTTCCCCAGCCTGCACACGTCGGTTTCCACAATCCTCGCGATCCACTGGTGGCGGACGGACCGCCGGGTCGGAATCCCGGTGGCGATCTGGACCGCATTGATCGTTGCCTCTACGGTGCTGATCAAACAGCATTACATCGCCGATCTCATATTTGGCCTGGCTCTGGCTTTTGGATTGTGCTGGCTGTATATGCGGCTCCTGCTGCGGAAGGCCTGACGCGCCGCCCCGGCAAATGCAAATCTTGCAGAGTAGGGGCCGGGGCTTCGCTCCCTTCGATCGCTCGCAATGACATCTATCTTGTTTTTCCGCAGCCTTATAAAGGCTTCCAGGGAAATCGCGGCAAATGGATTCCCTCGACGAACTGATCCGCCAACAAATCGCGTACTACCGTGCCCGGGCGCCCGAATACGACGAGTGGTTTCTCCGCCGGGGGCGCTACGATCGCGGACCGGAGGCCAACGCGCGGTGGTTCGAGGAAGTCGCGATGGTGCGTACGGCGCTCGATCGGTTCCATCCCGCCGGCGACGTTCTGGAACTGGCCTGCGGCACCGGGTTGTGGACTGAACAGCTGGTTGCGACCGCCGGCCGCATCACGGCGGTGGATGCCGCGCCGGAAGCGCTGGAATTAAATCAGCAACGATTGCATTCTTCGAAGGTTGAGTATGCGCAGGTCGACCTCTTCAGCTGGCGGCCGAAGGAACGGTTCGACGTCGTCTTCTTCGGATTCTGGCTATCCCATGTTCCCCCACAGCGGTTCGAATCCTTCTGGCGAATGATCGCCGATGCGCTCAAGCCCGGCGGGCGGATGTTTTTCGTCGACTCGAAGTTCGAGCCAACCTCCGCCGCGCGCGACCATACCCTCGTCGACCTAGTGCAGGGTGAAGCCCTCCGGCGGCTTAACGACGGACGGGAATTCCGGGTCGTGAAGATTTTTTACGCACGCGACGAGTTGCAGGAGCGGCTGCTCCGGCTGGGATGGAACACAACCGTCGGCGAAACGCTGCATTATTTTATTCACGGCGAGGGAACATTTGTGAATCCGGCATGAACGACGATCAGGCCGTCCATGAAATTGCCGGGTACATCCACCGAAGAAAAACCTCCCGCACCCTATCGGTCGCGATGAACGGCGTCGACGTGGTGGGCAAGACGACGCTGGCCGATTCGTTGCGGGACGAACTCGAGCGGCGCGGGCATCGCGTCATCCGGGCGTCAATGGACGGATTCCATAACCCCGTGAGAACCCATTACGTACGCGGGGAAATCCATCGCCATCACGAACGAGTGCAGGCAGAGGGTAGAGTGGACCCGGGGGCTATATTTTATTTACAATTGGCACAGCGTGCTCTGACCTTTCAAATAAATAATAGTTCCGATGGGACGGATGGCCTGAATTAACAATGTGTGAGGCGGTTTTCACTCCAGTACGGAACGCCCTAATCTTGGATTAGGATTTCACCAGATCAATTGCCATGGCGATTGCTCCCAATACTCCCGATCTGTTCCCAAGGGAAGGCGGGACAATATATTCATCAATCGCCTTCAATAGCATGGGCGATTGAATATATCCATTCAGGCCTTGTTGCACCTTTCGGCGCACAATCTCGTGTAGACCGGCATGCTGGGAAACGCCGCCTCCCAGCACGATCCGCTGGGGGGAATAAGCGTAGATCAGGTTGATCAAGGCCAGGGCAATGTACTCCGATTCCAGCTCCCAGGCCGGATGGGAATCCGGCAGGGCTTCTGCGTTCTTGCCCCAGCGGCGATGGATTGCCGTGCCCGAGCCCAATCCTTCCAAGCAGTCGCCATGATAGGGACAGGATCCCGGGAACGGGTCTTTTTGCCGGTCGTGGGGGATGGCGAAATGACCGGCTTCGATGTGGACCAGCCCGTGCACCGGCCGGCCGTTGGCCAGGACTCCCACCCCGATCCCGGTCCCTACCGTGATGTAGACGAAGGGATCGAGCAAGTTATTTTCCGCCGTCCAGTAATGTTCACCTAAGGCAGCCGCATTGACGTCCGTATCCAAAACGACGGGTAATTCCAGCGCCCGCGAGACGCCGCCTTGCAGATCCACATTATTCCAGTCGGTTTTCGGAGTAGTGGTGATGTAGCCGTATGTCGGCGAGGCGGGGTTGAGATCCACCGGGCCGAAGGAAGCGATTCCCAATGCGGCAAGTTCTCCCCGCCGGGCGTACGGTGCAAAAAAGGAATTCGTCTGCTGGATGGTTTCTTCCGGGCTGGCGGTGGGGAAACGTTTCTCCTCAACCACATCGTCCGGGCCGGTTGCGACCATGCAGACGAACTTTGTGCCGCCGGCTTCGATGCCGCCATAGAGTCGCTTCATTGCGCACTTCTCCCAGGTTCGAAAAATTCCACTTCGATTGCATACCGCCGGACTTCCCCGGGCTGGAGAAATTGCAGCCTGCCGGATGCGCGCTCGGCGGCGCGGCCCTCGACCCGGCAATTGGAAGGCTCCAGACCCACGACGTATGTCCCCGCCCGCATCATCTTCCATTCAACGAAAACCGGATACTGTTTTTTGGCATATCGCAGGGACAGGCCTAACCCCTGTCCGCCGTTGAAGGCGGTGTTGACCAGGCTGATCTCGGCGCGCCCATCCGCATCCGCCGACAGATCGTGGTAAAAAACCTGCTCAGGAAAGTCCGCGACCGGATCGCTGAACGACAAGCAGTCCGCCAAGCCGGCTGCGGCGCTCTCGTCGCGCGGCCGAGTGGAATGCTCCGGGAGAATTAGGCGGGCGGCGCTCCCTACCAGAGGGAATCCCAGGTTGAAGTGCTGCAGGAACATGTGGGGGGCCGCCTTGAAACCCTGGTTCTCGACCCGGTCTTCGATCCAAAGGCACGGGGTTTCTAGCCTGGTCCAGATCCGCCGACGGATCAGAAGGTTTTCCCCGAAAACGACCGACTCACGCACCTCTCCCTCCACCCACAGCAGATAGTCGTCCTCTTGCCAATCCGCTCCCCAAGCGGTGTTCTCCGCCGGTAGGCCAGCCACCCGGCCGTGCAATCCCAACTCCTCTTGGCCGTCGCGGCAGGGACTGCCGACCTGGGTCAACCCGCAGGAGGTCAAGAAACCACCGGGCCAGGTGCGCAGCCAGCCGGTCCCGGCCGGATCGGAATAGGCGGGATGGACGGCGCCGGCCGCGCTCAGGAAGGGAACGGGCACGCCCCGGAACTGGAGGTCGTACAGGCTCATGCCCCGGTCGAGCAGGACACGGAAGGCCAATCCGGCAGCATTGCGGATGGAGACTCCGCGCGTGCCGCGCTCGAGTCCGTCCGAAAATTCGAACGGCCGCACGTCGGCCAGCTGGCGCAAGTCTCCGAGGCGTTCCGCCAATTCCGCACGGGTGTACTTCGTTCCCCACAGTTCAGGCATGGTTCATTCCTTTAGATAATCGGCAGCCTCGAGAACGGCGTGGATCAGCGGGGGATCGCGCGGTGAGAACGCGCCGACGTTAAAACCGCCGTGCCCGGATACCGGAAATAATAGTCTGAGATAAAAAATGTCTCTCGTTTCGCGTTCCATGATCCCTCTTCAACAGGTAGGATCACCGCTCCCTGCGCCACACTTGGTCGGACTGGTCCCAGCTCCAAGCCGGATCCTCCAGGCGCAGCGGCAAGCGCTCCCAACCGGCGTGGATGCGTTCGAGGGTGGCGTCCCAGCTGAGTAGTCCGCTCACCGCGTCGGCAGCCTCCACGTTGCAGGCGCCGACCGCCACTGCCGCCTCAACAGCCAGCTCGGGGCCCAGGCCGCGCAGCAGTGCGGATAGAAATCCCGCGACGGTGGCATCCCCGGCGCCAGTGGTTCCCTCTACCTGGACTCGGAAGCAGGGAGCCCAGAGCTCTTTCTCCGCCCAGGCGGCCGGATCGTCCGGCGCGGCACGCCCCAACCTTTCGATCGCTTTGCGGCCGGCCGTACGCAGATACAGGCCGCGCGCGCCAAGCTTGATGACCACCAGAGGAACGCCCATCTCGAGCAACTCGTCGCTCAGGCCATGGAGAAGGGAGGGAGTCACCTGATCCAGTAGACTGCCACTTGCCGAGAGCCGCTCGAAGTCGCCACGGTGCAGCATCAGCAGCAGCTCTTCAATACTCGGCAGGAAAATATCCACCCAAGGCAGGGTGGCTTTCAGAATGGTTGCCCAGTCCGCCTGGCCGCCCTCGACCGCCGGATCGGGATAGCACATATCCAGCGAGGCGGTCGCCCCCGTCTGTTTGACCGTGCGGAACAAATCCACCAATCCCTGGCCATCCTGGGAATACATCCTGCGCATAACCGGCGGATAGCCGAAGTGAAACAAGGCGGTCCGGCTGACCAATGGATAGTCGATATCGTCGGCGCTGAAGGAATGATTGGCCCCCGGGTAGTGCAGGATGATACGATCCACGTCCGGCGGGCTGACAATCATCGAGTAGGAAGTGGCCGCCTGCGGGTCTACCACGATGCCCGCTGCCAGGCCGGGGCCGTACGAGTCGATCAACCCCCGCACGATCCGTCCGAAAGTGTCTGCACCGATTTTGCAGATGAGCTGGGCGGGAATCCCCAGGCGCCGGAGAGCCAATCCGGTATTGGAAACCGCCCCGCCAAGAGACAACGCCGCCGCGCCGACCTCGAGCAGGTGCCCCGGCAGGAAAGTCTCCTTAAATCCTCCGGGCGGGAATGCCGGCATGGCTGGGATAATATCCAGGCAGATGTGACCGGCGACGACGGCGCTTAAGTCCTTTTCCATCACGTCTCTATTTCCCTTTAAAGTAACGGGCGTAGTCGCTGCACAGCAGGTGGAGCGGCGGCGCGTCTTCGTCAATTTCCGGGAAGCGGCCGAGCGGCTCGTAAAAACGATTGTCATGCTGATCGTCGTTGACCAGCGACACCTCGCCGATCAAGACGCGCCCTTGGCCCCAAAATTTGTGGTAACACCGCGGTTGGAGGGAGATACTCTCCCCGGGAATGAGCCGGACTGTATCGCCGGGTTCGAGCGTGCGCTGAAGGCCGTCCACGGAAACGTGCACCGCGTTTTTCTCGTCGAGCTGCTCATCGGCGGTGGCGTGGTAAAGCTGGATGAGGAGTTCCCCGCCGCCACGGTTGATGATGTCTTCCATTTTCCTCCAATGGAAATGCATTGGCGTGACCTGGCCGTCTTCCACGATCATGATTTTCTCGGCGTACAGTTTGCCCGTTAATGTCTGCCAGTTTTGGACATTGCCGTTGCGGATCGTGAATAAGAATAACCCGATACGGTGGAAATCACCCTGACCGAAGTCGGTAATGTCCCAGCCGAGCTTGTTCTCGACGATCTCGCTCGCCTCCGGTCCTTTCCTCGTCCAGGCGTCAGGCGTCCAGTAAGCAAAAGGGGGCAGGTAAAAACCGCGGCTTTGAATAAAGTCATCCGCTTTTTGCATGATCGCATTGATTTCCGAACGTTTCACAGAAATTATCCAATTCGCAGAATGTTTAGGGGTCTGCGGCAACACCACTGCCGCAGACCCCTGGAATAGCATCTTTCCCGGCTTTCATGAGAAAGCGATATCTGGGGATACATGTCAAGGTCAGAGCAGTTATCGGTCTTTCAATTCACGGATTGTCTCTTCAATCTTCCTTCCTTTTGCATCCATCAGACCTTGGCGCTGCCATTGTTTTCGAGCGCCCTGGGGATCACGCCCATTTTATGGACGGTTTCGGCGCCGACCATCAAGCTGACGATTTTATCGGGCGTCGTTTTTGCGGCGATCTGCTCGCCGACTTTCTTGCCGCGGCGTAGAATTACAATTCGGTCTGCCACCGCAAAAACATCCTGCATGTTATGGCTAATGATGATAACCGGCACGCCCTGACTGGCCAACGTGCGCACCAGGGTTAATACTTTGCGCTGTTCGGAAACGCCCAGGGCGGCGGTCGGTTCGTCCATGATCATCATCCTGGCGTTCCAGTAGATCGAGCGCGCAATGGCGACGGACTGACGCTGTCCACCCGACAGATTGCGCACTTGCTGGGTAAGCGAAGGGATTTCGATATCCAGCCGCTTTAGCGCGCCGGCCGATTCGCCGGCCATCTTGCGTCGATCGACGAGTTGGGTAACACACGCGAAGAGCCAGCCGAGCACGGAGCCCAAACCCAGGCCGGTCAGCATACCCAATAACAGCCCGGGCCATTGGAAGAAATGGAAGGCGGCCCAGGCAAACAATACCGCCAGCGGCAAGCCCAGGACGGCGCTGAACAATATCCGGCTGATAAATTCCGAGAAGAATTTCTTTTTTAACTCGCGGCCCAGGAAAATGTTTGCGCCCACGTCCAGGTTCTCCGCCAGTGCCAGGTCTTGGTAGATGGTCTCAATGCCTTGGTCGCGGGCGTCGCGCGGGTCGGCAAAGCTGACTTTTTTGCCATTGAAAAAAATCTCGCCACCGTCCGGCTGGTATACGCCGGAGATCATTTTGATAAAAGTGGATTTGCCCGCGCCATTGTCTCCGACCAGGCCGATCACTTCGCCTGGGCTCACGTCAAAGCTGACGTTGTCCACGGCGACCAATCCGCCGAATTTTTTCGTGAGGTTGACTGCCCGCAGGATGGGTTCCATGGGAAACCTTCTTTCTAAGAGTGCTCCAGCGCCCGGCCCAACTGGTCGACGATCACGGCGATGATCACCACGACACCGACTGTCACATACTGCCAGTACGGCTGCTGGCCCAACACGACCAGGCCATATTGGATGGTGGCGATGATCAGGGCGCCGATCACCGTCCCGACGACGCTCCCCTCGCCGCCAAACATGCTCGTTCCGCCGATCACGACCGCAGCAATGGCAAAGAGCAAAGTCGGCTCACCGGCATTGGATGCGCCGCTGGTGAAGCGGGCAGTCCAGATCACCCCGGCAATGCCGGCCAGGATGGCCGCCAAAATATAGGCCCGCGTCAGCGTGCTGGCTACCGGGATGCCGGATCGAATGGAGGCTTGGATATTGCCGCCGATGGCGTAGATGTGCTGGCCGAATTGAGTCTTCGCCAGGATGAACCAGACGGCTATGGTCACCAGCAGGGTGATGGCAACGACGTTGGGGATCAGCGGGATGATTTGCTGCAGATCCGCCGGAGCCGCCCCCGCAGGGACCTTGAAGAAAGTGAAGCCATGCTTCGGCCAGTAATACAACAGGTTGCCGTTTCCGATCTGGGCGAGGTAGTCCGGCTGGTCGGCAATCGCCTGTCCCCGGGAGAGGAGTAGCGCGATCCCGTAAACCACGTAGCCCATCCCGAGTGTGCTGATGAAGGGGGGTACTTTAACTTTTGCAACCAGCGTTCCATTCACCCAGCCGGGGATAATACAGATCAGGATGCCGGCCAAGAAACCCGTTCCAATCGTTAGGACGGGTGGAAGGCTGGCAGCAAACATAGCGCGCATGACGAATGCCGCCACCACGGCAGCCAATCCCAGGGAATAGTGAACCGAAAGGTCGATCCCGCCGTTGCCGCTGATGATGATAATCGTTTCCGCCAAACCGATCAGAAGGATCTGCGTGGCGTAGACCAGGATCCCCTGGACACTGCGATAATTAAGAAAATTAACATTGTTGGCGTTTTTAGAGATGATGGCAAAAACGACGACCATCAGGATCAAGAAGAACCAGGGCCAGGCTTTACGGATGGTGCTCAGCCTTTCGGCACGGCTTTTCTTGGAACCGGAGGGTGTCGCGAGTTCGGTGTCGGTCATGAGGCGCTCCCGAGAAACTGAAAATCGTCACCGCGCATGAAGACACACGCAATAATCAAATCCGCATCCTTGTATTTGTGAATTCCCGTGTAAAAAACATTGTATCGGAAGTCCTATCAATCGACAAGAATAACAGCTTCGAACGCTGGAACAGCATTACTTTCCGATGAGAAATTTTGTTGGCAGACTGCGGACAGGGAGAAGCAGATCCAGGGGGGCTTTTCGCCCCCCTGGATCACCTACCCGACAAGTTTATTGGTAGAAGAATTTAGCGATGTTGGGGTCGTCCATATTATCGCGCGTGATGACCGCATACCCGGTGGGAATGTGCTTCGGAATGCTGGTCACACCGTTCAAATAGGCCATGGCCATCTCGAATGCGAAGAAACCCATGTCGCCGGGTTTCTGGGCAATGACCAGATC
>PLND01000099.1 GCA_003141675.1 Anaerolineae bacterium | reverse complement strand
GCCTATCTGAAACAGATGATGCAGGACAAGCTCATTGAGCACACGCATTACATTGACGAACATGGCGAAGACATGCCGGAAATCCGCAACTGGAGGTGGGGGCCGGATGGAAAGTAGAAAGAGAAAGCGCCGGCCTTTGCGTCCTATCCCGACTTGGTCACCAGGGGCCCGGTGCTGGCGATCATCCACCCGGGAGGAGCTATTTTGGAAATCGGGCTCAGCCCGGGATGTTTAGAAAAATCAGCAAGACAAAAAAAGGAGTTTGAAATGACAATCATAGCTTTTCTGACGTTGGCTTTGGGGATCGTGTTGCTGCTCTTTGGCAGACGCGCCTTCTGGATTTTTGTGGCCGTGGCCGGTTTTATCGCCGGACTCACTTTAGCCACACAGTACTTGAGCGGCCAGTCAGAACTGGTCATCGTGTTGATCGCCATCGTCGCAGGGGTCATCGGCGCCGTCCTCGCGATTATGCTGGAGTGGTTGGCCATCCTGATCGCCGGTTTCCTGGCTGGCGGGTATCTGGCAACTACCTTGGCGGTTTCCCTGGGTCTGACCGTCGCTGCCGGGAATTGGGTGATCTACATCATCGGTGGCATTATCGGGCTGATCTTGGTGGCCGCCCTTTTCGATTGGGCCATCATCATCCTGTCCGTGCTGCTGGGGGCGGATATCATCATGTCTGTCTTGAGCATCCCGTCCTCGACCTACTACTGGGTGATCTTCCTGGGGCTGATTGTCGTGGGGATTGTCGTTCAGGCCGGGATTTGGCATCGTCGTTATCCCGTCGAGCGCACAATGGGGCGGCGCGAACCGTCTTAACCCCGGTCCAAACGGTAAAGAGTTACCGGAAAACTGGAATCGTAATTGGAGCAACTCCAAATGAATACACAAGCGCTTATCGACACCGCGCGGATGCTAGCGGCCGGCGATAAGCGCCTGCGATGGATGAAGACAATTCAAACCTGCAATACAGGATTTACTAGTCCGGGGATTTCCCAGACCGAGGAGATTCGGCGAGTGTAAGCGATTCGACGGCCTCTAAATATATAGATCGCGCCTGTTATAGGTCCAATACGCCGCCGCCACGCAAACGACGACGATCGCCGCCGAGAGCAGCAGGTACCCGCCGCCCAGTGCACCGCTGCGCAGCATTTCGCCCGCGTCGAAATACTTGAACGGCGTAAAGTATTTCAGGAAATCCAGATTCTTCTGCAGGCCGGACATGACGGACAGGATGTAGGTTACCATGATGATGCCGACGGCGGTCGATCCGGAGAGCTTGTATTGCTTCATGGCGCAGCCCAGCAGCAGCCCGAGGCCAAGGAAGATCAGTTCGATGACGAACATCCCTTCCATTTCGAGGGCCAGGAAGGAGTAGAAGCCCGGCTCTGGTTTATACGACCGCACCATGAGCAGCGAGAAGCCCCAGGTGACCAGCACGAACACCGCGCAGTTGACCAGCGCCGCCAGCGCCTTGGCCGTGACCACCCGGTTGCGCGATACCGGCAGCACGAGCGAAAATTCCACCGTGCGGTCGCGCTCTTCCTTGGAGATGATGTCGCTGCCCCACATCGCTGCCGCGATCGCGCCCAACAGCCCGAAGTAGACGAACATGATCCCGAAAAAACCGATGACCGTGGTAAGGTTGAAGGCACGCAGGTTCATCGCGTCAAGTACCGCCGGGGGAAAGGAATCGAGGATCTTCAGGCTTTCGGGGTTGCCGTAATAGGCGGAAAATTTGGCCACACCGACTACCACCAGCAACGCGGTGATGACGCTCCAGATAACGAGCGATTTGAAGTTGGCCCGCAATTCGCGAAAAAAGATGTTCATCGTGCGCCTCCTTACGAAACCGCCGGAATGTCGCGGCGGATGTAAAGCCAGTAGCTGACCGCCAGGGCTATCAGCGTGACGGCCACATTGAGCAGGACCAGCGGCGTATCCAGCGCACCGTGCTGGACGATGTAGGCCGGGTCGAAATGCTTGAAGGGCGTGATTAGCTCCAGTTTCACTTCCCCGAGCACGCCGCTGAAGGCGGCCAGCACGTACGTGCCGAAGCCCAGGGCGAGGGAATAGGGCGTCACGCTGCGCACGCGCTTGACGATCAGTGAAACCGCCAACCCGACGCTCAGGAAAAAGAGCTGGAAGATCGGCAGGCTGACCATTAACAGGAGCAGGGTGGATCGGTCATATGTGCGGCCGCCGATGTAGAGGGCGATCGCAATGAGTGTGCCGGCCCATGCGACCAGCGTGGTGAGGAACATACTGGAGAGGGCGGCCAGCAGCTTGCTGATCAGGACCTGCGACCGGCTGACCGGTTTGGTCAGCAGGAAATCCGCCGTCATCTCGTTCTCCTCGATCGAGACCAGTCCGAAGCCGTAGTTGCCGGCCTGGATCGCCAGGCAGAGCTGGACGAACATCAACAGGAAGCCGTAGAAACCGAGGACGGAGGTTATATCCAGCTTGTCCATGTTGAAGGCGGCCCGCAACGCGGGCGGGAATTTCGCCCACATCTGGTTGATCACCTCGGTCTGAGCCGAAAAACCCGGAAAGAGGGAGAAGAACAAAACCACGATCGCCAGCACGGCCACGGACCAGATGATCACGGAGGTGAGCCGGGAGAGAAATTCGTGTCGGTAAATGGTTGTGCTCATTGCTGCCGCCTATTCGTAGTAGTGCATGAAAATTTCTTCCAGGGACGGCTCCTCGATGCTGACGTCGTCCAGTTTCATCCCGCTCAATTTCTTCAGCACCGCGTTGATGTCGCCCTTGAAGAAGAAGCTCGTCGTGCCGTTGTCGGATTGGACGTTGGTCACGCCCGCTAGTTTGAAATCCGCCGCCTTGAGGCCCTCGCCCGTTACGCGTAGCTTCTTGTAGTTATTTTGCTGCAGCGAGCGGATGTCGGAGATCTCCACGATCTTGCCCTCGCGGATGATGCCCACGCGGTTGCACAGCCGCTGGACCTCGCCCAAAATGTGCGAGGAGAAGAACACCGTCACGCCGCGCGCGTTTTCCTTGCGGATCAGGTCGAAGAACTTGCGCTGCATGAGCGGATCGAGGCCGCTGGTCGGTTCGTCGAGGAACAGCAGCTTGGGGCTGTGGAGCAGCCCCTGGACGATTCCGACCTTTTTCTTGTTGCCGTAGGAAAGGTCGCTGATGCGGCGGTTCATCTCCAGTTCCATGAGATCGGAGAGCTCGCGCATGCGCTGGGTGGAGTCGGCCGGGAAGAAGCTGGCCGAATACTTGAGCAGGTCGATCACTTTCATGCCCTCGTAGTAAAACACTTCCGAAGGCAGGTAGCCGATGTCGCGGCGGATTTCCGTGCCGTGGGTGACCACGTCCTTTCCGAAGACCTTGGCGCTGCCGCTGGTTGGATGGATCAGCGAGAGGAGCAGGCGGATGGTGGTGGATTTCCCGGCGCCGTTGGGGCCGATGAAACCGAAGATTTCGCCTTCTTTCACGTCGAACGAAACATCCACGATTCCCCGCGATTTTCCGTAATACTTGGTCAGATTGGAAACTTCGATAACGCTCATAGCGTTGCTCCTTTGCGCAAAATGGAGATGATGCATCCGTTGTCAGCGAGGCTAGTCCGCACAAGCAAACAAAGTGCGAATAAAATTTTGTGTCGATTCGTCTTTCCTTGCCGCTTCATTGCCTAACCATTTCCATGGTTTCGAACTTTCGGTTGCCGGCAAAAATGGCTCCGGCTTCCCGGATGGGCGCGAAACCGGCTCAAGTTTTAGTCCTAATCCTTGTATTCGTCAAGTCGAGAATGTGATGAAGCTGAATTCAACCTCGGAGTGCAACACCTTGGCGAAAGACCTCCACGGATCAGCGGGCAATTGGTCCCAATCCATTTCCAACCGCTTGTTTGACTAGAGATGCGCCGCGAGCCAGGTTTCTACATCTTTAAGCACCTGGGCGCGTTCCGGCTCGTTGAACACCTCGTGATACAGTCCTTCGTAGACTTTAATCGTCTTGTCTTTGGAGCCCGCCTTGTCATAGAGCATCTGCGCACTACCCGGGTCGACAATTTTGTCACCGCTGCCCTGCATCGTGATAAAGGGTAAAGTAATCTTCTCCGCCTCGGCTGTGACTCGCCGCATGGCTTTCAGTAATTCCGCCGCCAACCGTGCGGGAGTCTTGCCGTGGAAGACCAGCGGGTCGTTGGCGTAAGCTTTCACAACTTCCGGGTCGCGTGAAATGCTGTTGGGATCCACTGGCAGAATTCCCGTCTTTGGGAGAAGCACCGACAGGACCTTGCCCAGGGTGATGGTCGCCGGTGAAATACTTTCGCTGACTTTAATAGCCGGCGCCGAGATGACGGCGCCTTTGAATTTCTCCTGATCGTCGAGCAGGTAATAGGATGCAATCAGCCCGCCCATGCTGTGGCCGAGCAGGAAGATGGGCTTGCCCGTCTGCCATACCTTAACCATGTTGTAGTAAATTGTAAGCGTGTAGGTGTAATCTTCGAAGCGCTCGACCATTTCACGCGCACCCTCGGATTTGCCATGGCCGATATGGTCAAACCCATAGACGGCATAGCCGAGCGGGACGAAGTGGTTGACCACATTCATCCAGCGCCCGCAATGATCACCGAGCCCCGGAACGAAGAGCAGCACGGCTTTTACCTTCCCTTCGGGCAGCCAGGCTTGATAATAAATGTTTGTGTTCCGTATGCCCTTGAAATTGCCTTCGATGTGTTTCATGACACGTCCTTTTCAGCACCCGGCGGCTCGCGATGCCAATGAGGCGGATCGATTAGCCCACTACTATTATGGCACCAAACTTGGCAAACCGAACCGTTTTTCGCAAAACGGGTATCTTATCTGCGGAGGACTCTGGGCTGGCGTTTTCGGTCAGATATGCGCGGCAAGCCAGGTTTCCACATCCCCGAGAACGCGTTCGTGTTCCGGTTCGTTGAATATCTCGTGATAGAGCCCGTCGTAAATTTTTAGCGTTTTGTCTTTGGATCCGGCTTTGTCATAGAGGATTTGCGCGCCGTCCGGATCGACCAGATGGTCTTCGCTGCCTTGCATGGCAATAAACGGCAGGGTGATCTTGTCCGTCTCAGCCGAAACGCGCGTGAGCGCCCGGAGCATTTCCGCCGACAACCGGGCGGTGGTCTTCCCGTGGAAGACCAACGGGTCGGTGATGTACGCATTCACCACTTCGGGGTCGCGGGATAAGGTGGCCGGATCCACCGGCAAGACGCCGGCCATGGGGGCAAGGATCGAAAGGCTCCTGCCCATGATAATGGTCATTCGTGATATATGCGCAGCGACCTTGACAACCGGCGCCGAGAATATTGCGCCTTGGAATTCGGCTTGATGGTCGAGCAGGTAATAGGATGCGATCAGCCCGCCGATGCTGTGGCTGAGCAGGAAAATGGGTTTGCCCGGCTGCCATGCCTTTACCATGGCCATATACGCCGCGAGTGTGTCGGAGAAATCATCGAAACTCTCGACGAATTCGCGCGGCCCGTCGGATTTCCCGTGACCGATCTGGTCCATCCCATAAACGACGTATCCGAGCGGGACGAAGTGATTGACCACGTTCATATACCGCCCCGAGTGGTCGCCCAGCCCGTGGACGATTGGCAGCACGGCCTTCGGCTCCCCGTCGGGAAGCCAGGCCTGATAAAAAATATGGGTATTCCGTTTGCCCTGGAACTTGCCTTCGAAATGATTCATAGGATCTCCTTATCCGCTTGATCCCATGGATTTTACCGCCTATCCCGCGCGACGGAATGTAAATTTTCTATATAGGGATACAGTAATTGCATAAATGAATAAGTTAAAAGGCCTAATTAAAAGTCCGCAACCCGACGGAAAGGGCGATCAACAATTGGCCGGAATAGTATGTTCCGAGGATGATTGCTTGTGCGAGACGAAACGGTCGGCGGAAGCGGTTAATGGCCAACGTCGCGTCTGACGCCAGAAACAGCAAGGCGCCGATTGCGGCGAAAAGTGTATCTGTGGAAAAGCGGCCTATCGCTCGAGTTGCCGCCAGAGTAACCATCGTCAATATGACGGCAACATACAAGCTGACTGCCGCCTTCAAGCTTGCAGACAAGGCCGGCCAGAGATACCCCAAAAGGCTCGCGCCGATAAACAAGAGCGGAAAGACGGCCCATGGAAAACCGCCGGCCGGTGCGCTCCCGAGAAAGGCGAATATATAGCAGATGTGGGCGAGCAGGAAACTGACGAGGCCGTATAGAAAGCGATTGCCGGGTAACATGAGCCAGATGTCGCCAAACAGTGAGAAGAGCAGGCCGAGGCCGATGGCGCGCGCGTACGGGTCGGTAAGGAAAGTGCCTGGTAGTAAGGCTGCGACCAGGATCAGGATCGTGGTTAGCGGCTTTAGGATATAGAAGAGGGTGGGGTGGTTTGGACGAAGGTAATGTGCAGCGATGGTCAGGCCGGCCGACAGAAGGACGGCCATGCTGATGACCGGCAGCAGCGATTTCAATTCCACAGTACACCTCGGGCGGGCAGACCGGGCCGCACAACGACTCCGGCTTGAGCGGCAGGCCGACCTTTACTCTTGCGAGTATTTTATCCGAAAAGGGAAAAACCAGAGATTAACCAATTCCCTTTTTTGGGATGGTCCGATGGAGGCGTTGAATGATTTGATAATTTCTCTGTGACCTAACGGCAATCCACCCAATCATAGGTGCGGGTCACGGCTTTTTTCCAGCCGGAGTAAAGTCGATCGCGCTCCGCCCCGGCCATCTGCGGGTTCCACTCTTTATCCTTTACCCAATTGCTTTTCAGCTCGTCGAAACTCTTCCAGAAGCCGACCGCTAAACCGGCGGCGTAGGCCGCACCCATCGCGGTGGTCTCGGCTACCATCGGGCGGATTACCGGCACGTCCAGGATGTCCGCCTGGATTTGCATCAGCAGCTCGTTCCTCACCATACCGCCGTCCACCTTGAGGGCTTTCAGGCCCACGCCGGAATCTTTTTCCATAGCATCCAGCACCTCGCGCGTCTGGTAGGCGGTCGCTTCCAGCACGGCCCGGGCGATGTGCCCCTTGGTGATGTAGCGCGTCAGCCCGACGATTGCGCCGCGCGCATCCGACCGCCAGTGCGGTGCGAACAAACCGGAGAAAGCCGGAACAAAATAGATGCCGCCGTTGTCCTCGACCGTGCGCGCAAGCGCCTCCACATCGGCGGCCTTTTGGATCAGACCGAGGTTGTCGCGCAGCCACTGGACCAGCGCGCCGGCGATTGCGATCGAGCCTTCCAGGGCGAAGACCGGCGCCCCGCCGCCGATCTTGTACCCCAGCGTGGTTAGCAGCCCGCAGGCGCTCGTCACGGGGAGCGGACCGGTGTTCATGAGCATGAAACATCCGGTGCCGTAGGTGTTCTTGGCCTCGCCGGGGTTGAAACAGGTCTGGCCGAACAGGGCCGCCTGTTGGTCGCCCAGGTCACCGGCCACCGGAACGCCCTCCAAGGGCAGGGGCGACCCGCGGGTCGCCCCCACGAGTCCATAAACTTCCGATGAGGAACGAATCGTTGGCAGCATGGAACGCGGGATACCGAGCAATTCCAAGTTTTTCTCATCCCAGTCCAGTGTTTGCAGGTTCATCAGCAGGGTGCGCGATGCGTTGGTCACATCGGTGACATGAATGCCACCGGCAATATTCCAGAGCATCCAAGTATCCATATTCCCAAAAAGCAACTCACCCTTCTCGGCCTTGCGGCGCGCTCCGGGCACGTTGTCCAGGATCCATTTGATCTTCGGACCGGAAAAATAGGTTGCCAGCGGCAAGCCGGTCGTCGGACGCAGCCGGTCCGGACCGCTCTCCCTGGCCAGCTCACTGCAGATTAAATCCGTGCGTGTGTCCTGCCAGACGATGGCGTTGCCGACCGGTTGGCCGGTGGATTTCTCCCAAACCACGGTTGTCTCCCGCTGGTTGGTGATCCCGATGGCGGCGATGTCCTTGGAGGTTATCCCCCCTTTCTCTAATGCGTTCTTCGTTACCTCCCGTATTCGTTCCAAGATCTCGAGCGGGTCGTGTTCCACCCATCCCGGTTTCGGGCAGATTTGCCGGTGTTCCTTCTGATCCATGGCGGCGATGTTTCCGGAATGGTCGAAGATGACGAAGCGGGTGCTGGTTGTCCCCTGGTCTATCGCGGCGATGTATTTAGGCATAGGGCACCTCTATTTTCTTTCCCTCACCCTCAATCCCTCTCCCAGCTTATGCTGGGAGAGGGAAGACGAAAATCCGGTGTTTCTCCGGATTTGAGGCTGGGTGAGGGGGATTTTATTCGCGGGAAACCCCTTCCGGCGGCAAGGTGCGGGTGAGCATGACGTTTACACCGCTTCCCCGGTAGTCTTCGATCAAGACACTCCCGCGTTTGGCCGGAAGGCGGACCAACAGCCGGGTGAGATCTCCGATAAGATCGGTGATGAGAGCCCGGGGGAGAGGCTTGTCTGTTCGCACGGGAATGTATGGAAACGCCTGGGAATCGGTGCGGACAACGGCCGTAACCACGCGGGTGGGGGAGATCATCTCATCCCTGCCGTAAACCGCTCCCTTGGGGCAGCGATTCCCGGTGACCGAGACTTCCCCTTCGCCTTTCAACTCCACAGTCAGCATGCAGCCGATCGGGCAAGCGATGCAAACAAACTCGGTCATCATGGCCTCCGCACGGATTGTTCGCCGCACGGACTCCGCGTCCCGCACCGATGCTGTTTTTCCACGTTCATCGGATCGCCACCTCCATGAGGTTATCCCGGCCATCGCGGAGCGCGGGGAAATCGGCGGGCTGCAGGCGGAGGCGGATCATTTCCGAGGGCTGAATGTGTGCGAGCTTTCTCTTTTTGATTTCCGAGCCTCCGATCTGCAGTGAGAGAATCGCGTCGTTTTTTACGATAAAGGATCGGATATAGAGAACGTTCTCCCGGTCGGGAGCATAAAAGTTGGGCACCACGGAGCGGACGTTTGCCCCCGCCGTCAGGGGGAACTGTTTAGCACTTACTCCGGAAAGAAACCGGCCAACTGCCTCTCCGCAGCGTCTGGCCTCCTCCGCGGCGTAATCCACAAGGTCGTGAACATGGAGCACATTGCCGCAGGCAAAGATCCCCGGGGAGGCGCTCATGAGGTTGGCATCGATGCGGGGCCCGCCCGTGTCGTCGTTGAGCGGAACTCCGGCCTTGCGGGAGAGTTCGTTTTCCGGAATGAGCCCCACGGATAGAAGCACGGTATCGCAAGAGAGCCGAAAGCTCTTTGTGTAATCCGGATTGCCTTCCACGAGCGGGGTCACCTCGACCCCATCCACCCTGTCCTTTCCCGTGATCTTGGAAACAACGTGGGAGAGATAAAGTGGGATCGAAAAATCTTTCAGGCATTGCGAGATGTTCCTCGCCAGACCGGAGGGATAGGGCAATATTTCAACCACGGCAAGCACTTGGGCACCGACCAGGGTCAGCCGGCGCGCCATGATGAGGCCGATATCCCCCGACCCGATCACAACCACTCTGCGGCCCGGAAGGTAGCCCTCAAGGTTCATCAGCCGTTGAGCCAGGCCTGCGGTGAATACACCCGCGGGACGGGTTCCGGCGATGGCCACATTGCCGCGGTTTCTCTCCCGGCAGCCCATGGCGAGCACAACCGCGCGGCATTCGAGGCGCAGAACTCCATAGTCTTTCCCGCAGGCGGTCACGACATGGGATGCCTCATCACCGGTTATGTCCATCACCGTGGTGTCCAGGTAGATGTCGATTCCCGCACCCAGAACTCTGGAAATAAACCGTTCGGCGAACTCGGGTCCGGTGAGGTCCTCGCCGAACTCGTGAATTCCGAATCCGTTATGGATACACTGCATGAGGATTCCGCCGAAGTACGCTTCACGGTCCACGATTGCGACCGAGTGCCCGCCTTCCCGTACGGCAAGCGCAGCCGCCATCCCGGCCGCCCCGCCGCCGATAACTACGGCATCGTACGTTTTTTCAAGCATCAGTCGCCGCTCCCTGATCGTTTCCGCCCGGACGGCGCAAATCCCGCACGTCCAAGCGTGTTTGAACCGTCTTCCATGTCCCGCCCGGCGTCTCCTATCCGGCCGACCACGAGCGTGCTTCCCTTCCCCCGTTTCGTGATCTGGTCGACGGGCATACCCGTCTCGCGCGCAATGATTGATAGCAGCCGGTAGGTGCAGAACCCGCCCTGACAGCGGCCCATGCCCGCCCTGGTGTAAAACTTGATCCCGTCCAGCGTGATATGTCCCTTATGGATTGCCTCGACCACTTCAGCCTCAGATACGCTCTCGCACCGGCAAACAATATGGGCAAAAGCCCTCTCCCGGCGGGCAAGCTCATCCAGCTCCGCGAAGTTCATCTCGACAACCTTCGAAGAATGTCCGACCGTTGGAACGAAGTCAGGCTTTTCCGTCAGTTCGAGGCCGTCTTTTTGCAAAAGCTCTTTCACGTATTCCGCGATCGCGGGAGCGGCGGTGAGGCCCGGGGATTGAATTCCCGCCACTTGCACCAGGCCGGGCGCTTTTCGGGAAAGGTCGATGAAAAAGTCGTCCCCCGGAAGAGTGGGACGAAGGCCTGCGAAGGAGGTGATGATGTCCCTCTTCGAAATCCCGGGCACCATGCGGGCGGCAAGGGAGAAAACCCGATCGAGATTCTCGGTCGTGGTGCCCGTATCGTCCTTTTCCTCAATTTCCACCGCGGTGGGGCCGACCATCATCGTGCCTTCCACTGTCGGGATCACGAGCACGCCCTTGGAGTTCCGCGCGGGAACGGGGAAGATCACGTGGGAGGGAAACCCCGCCGCGTTCTTATCCAGCAAAAACTCCTCCCCCTTCCGGGGAATGATGTGGAACTCCTCCGCGTCGAAAAAGCCAGACACCTCATCCGCGTACAGGCCGGCGGCGTTCACGACGCGTCGCGCCTCATGGGTCTCGCCCGTTTCGGAAACCAACAGCCAGCGGTCGTCCGCGCGCCGCGCGGCGGCGAGACTCCAGTCGGTGAATAGGCTCACCCCGTTGGCCTGGGCGTTTTCCACCAGGGCAAACACAAGCCGGTATGGCTCGACGATCCCGCCGGTCGGCGCCCATAGCCCTCCCACGGCGTCGCCGTTCAGTTTGGGCTCCAGGGAGAGGATTCGTTCCCTTCCCACGATCTCGAGTTGGGGAACGCGGTTGGCGCTTCCTATCTCATAGAGTGCTTCCACGGTTTTCAGTTCTTCGGGAGAAAAAGCCACAACAAGGATCCCGACCCTGCGGAAGGGAAACCCCAGTTCCGCTTTCAACCGGTCGAACAGGGAATTCCCTTGAACTTCAAGACGCGCCTTGAGGGTCGACGGATTGTGGTGAAACCCGGCGTGGATAATACCCGAATTGGCCTTGGAGACGCCGAAGGAAACATCCGTCCTGCGCTCAAACAAAGCCACAGAGAGTTTAAAGGAAGAGAGCCGCCTGGCGATTGCTGCGCCGGTAACCCCCGCTCCGATGATCGCCACGTCGAATATGGGTTTCAACAGATCCCGGTTGCCCTTTCCATCCGGTAATTGCCATATACCGGCGTGATCATATCCCCGATGGTTAACGATTATAATCCGCTATGCTGCTTGAAAATTGACAACCGTTGTTGTGCATGACATTATTTTCTTCGGTATTTTCTTTGTAAGTTTCCTCTTCGACAAGGAGTCCCCATGTCCGATCCCATTCTGATCGCAAAAGGTGAAACCGATATTTTCCTATTGCCGCAGATGGCCAACCGGCACGGCTTGGTGGCCGGCGCCACCGGAACCGGAAAAACTGTCAGCCTGCAGGTGCTGGCCGAAGGCCTCAGCCACACCGGCGTGTCGGTTCTTCATGACCGACGTCAAGGGCGACCTCTCCGGGATCAGCCAGCCCGGCCAGGCAACAAATCCCAAGGTCACCGAGCACGTTCAACTCCTCAAGCTTAAGAACTTTACCTTTCAAGGCTTTCCCGTGATGTATTGAATTCAATCTCTCGTTT
>PLND01000016.1 GCA_003141675.1 Anaerolineae bacterium | reverse complement strand
TCCTCATCCTCTCTAAAAGTGCTTTACGACCCGAAGGCCTTCATCGCACACGCGGCGTTGCTGCATCAGGCTTTCGCCCATTATGCAATATTCCCTACTGCTGCCACCCGTAGGTGTCTGGCCCGTGTTTCAGTGCCAGTGTGGGGGATCACCCTCTTAGGTCCCCTATCCGTCATCGGCTTGGTAGGCCATTACCCCACCAACTACCTGATGGTCCGCAGGCCCCTCCCGAAGCGCCTTTCGGCTTTCATCCCCAGGCATCTAATCCCGGGGATCGTACGCGGTATTAGCAGTCCTTTCGAACTGTTATCCCTCACTTCGGGGCAGGTCACCCACGTGTTACTCACCCATTCGCCACTAGGAACTTCCCGTATTGCTACAGAAAGCCCTCGTTCGACTTGCATGTATTATGCACGCCGCCAGCGTTCATCCTGAGCCAGGATCAAACTCTCCATAAGGAAACAAACGACACACAGAGTGTGCCGCAGTTTTACTGACTGAGATCCGGCTTCTTCCTATCACTCTTCAGTTGTTAAGGTTCTGCACTTGCGGGCCGGCATCGTATCACTCCGCCGCAAGGCTTGTCAAGCCCCACAGACACAAACAGCCGATGCTATTCGTTCGCATCGGCAGGCGTCCAGACCTTTAGACCAATGGCCCCGGTTTCTGCTCGCCTTAAGGGCTCTTTTGTAATCGTCGATCCGCAATGCGGATAGCAACGGTCTAACTTTGTACATTCTAAAGAACAAACGTGCGCTTGTCAAGAGGCGGAAATCGCGCACCAAAACACTGATCGCAAAGATCCCAATATCTTACAAAACAACCCGCCTGTTCCTTGGGAATCACGGTAAAGACGCAGTTTACACGGTCGGGGTGGGAACGTCCGTTACCACTGTGGGTGGCGCCGCCGTCGGGTAGGATAAAGCGCAATCGCTCTGCGCTTGATCGCGTGCCTTGGTGAAGGTATCGTAATTGTCCAGTTGCGGTATTGCATTATTGGTGTATATCTCCAGCGCGCCGCAGGGGCTACCGGTTGCTTCTGCGTTGGCGATGACGATATCCCCATAATCCTTTATGAGATTATCCGTATAATACGGCCGCATGGCCAACACCTGTTTGAAGTCCTTCATGCTAACTTCAATGTCCTTGGTCCGGTAGTAATATGCCTCCTGGTAAATACCCAGGAAGACGCGCGCAAATTCCTCTTGTTTGGCCGCGTCGCGATCCAGCGGAGCATAATTCGTGGCCAGGTCGAGATAGTACAATCCTTCCGTCAGGCGATTGGTGTCTTGGATCAGATGTATACCGTTGTATCGCAAGGCCACCCAAATCAGACCATCCACACGTACCGGTTCGTAACCCGGGATTTGCGTCTTCAGGGTTAACAGGGTGGTGATCATGTCCGGATATTTTTTATCCGTGAATTGCTGATTGGCCTGGTTCAATAATTGTTCGGCTCGGGAGACGTCCGGCGTGGGGGACGGGACGATCGTCTCTGTCGGCAGAGGGGTGGGCGTGGCATTGACCGCCGCCAGAGCCTCTTCCTGCTTTTCCAGGGCGCCGGGAAAATCCGGCTCATTCTGCAACACGTTGTTCAAGCGCTCGATCGCCGTCTTAAATCGGCCGGCCTGGAAGTCGGCGATCGCCAGGTTGAATTGTTCGGTGTCCCGGGCGTGGGTTAATGATTGTTCCCGCTGGGAATTCAGCGACCGACCGGAGAAATAACCGGCGGTCGCTCCGGCGACGACAACCAACAGAAACGCCGCAAGGACGATCCAGATCCGACGCACGCGGCGGATGGGGGGATTGTTCGGCGCTAAATCAGACGATTGTTCCGGATTTTGCATGGGGCTGATTATACTGCAACCTGCCCGGGATTAAACAAGGCCGACTTGACTGGATTTCCCCGAAGAATTAGTATGACTGCAACGGCTTTATATGTACCTCCAATCGAGTAAATACAGGCTGAAACGAAAAAGCCCACGCCGGTTTAACCTGGCATTAATTTTCATCCTTTGCGTGCTGATCGTTCTAGCGGCGCTGTTTCAGGCATACGTAGTCCCGTCCATCCCGCCGCCGTTTCTTCCAACGCCCACGGCGACCCGCCCGGCTGCTTCCTATGCGGACGATGCCGCTAAACTGTTCCTGGATGGGAAACTGACGGACTCAATCAATGCATACAAGAAGGCCATCCTGCTGGCTCCGACCAACAGCGACCTGTATGTCGCTGCGTCCGAGGTCCAGATTTTTGCGCACGATTACCAGGGCGCGCTGGAAAACGCGCAGAACGCCGTGCTCCGGTCGAAAAGCGCGGTGGCTTATGCGGTTTACGGCGAAGCGCTGTATTGGATTGAAAAATCCGAAGGCGGAAATACCTTTGCAGATGCGAATAAGGAATTACAAAAGAGTCTCGAACTGGATCCCAATCTGGGGCTGACCCATGCTTATTACGCCGAGTTGTTGATCGACATGGATAATGCCAACTGGAAAACCGCCTCCGCCGAAGCCCAAACGGCCATTACCCTGGCGCCAAACCGCTTGGAAAGCCATCGCGCCATGGGGTACATTTTCCTTTCCACTGGGAACTATATCGAGGCGCTCGGCGAATACCAGAAAGCCATCGACATTCACGGCAAGCTCGCCGATTTGTGGATTCCCTTGGGTGATTGCTACCAGGCACAATCGGACACACAAAACGCCATCGATGCCTATCTTAAGGCTTCGCAGTTCAATTCGGAGGATCCGGTTCCGATCGCGCGCATCGCGCGGGTTTATGCCAAGGAAGGCCAATACGGGAAGTCCGCACAATATGCCGAGATGGCGGTCAACCTGGCGTCGCTGGATCCGACGTACCACGGTCTGCTGGGTGAGATGTATTATTTCAATAGCCAGTATGACAAGGCCGTCATCGAATTAACTCTGGCAATCCGCGGCGGCCGCGTGGATCAAGGACCCATCCAGGGGTTGCCGCTGCAAGCCGGGCGGGTGGCCGAATATTATTATGTCTTCGGCCTGGCGCTGGCGAAAGTCGGCCGGTGCTCCGAAGCCGTTCCCATCTTTCACCTGCTGCAACAACAGGTTCCGGATGATGCGACGGTGATGGCGAACGTGACCGACGGGCTGATTTTGTGCCAGGAAATCACCCCCACGCCCGGCGGTTAGGAACCAGCGACCATGCAGCTCCGCGGGAACCGTTTTCAACCCACCTCCGACCCTCCCCGTCTGACCGTAAAGAAAACGGCGGCGTATGCGGCGTTGATCCTTCTTGGTTTAGGTCTCTTCGAACTGTTCGAGTTGAAGTACATCCGTTCCCCTTTCGCGGCGCCGTCCACACCCACCCGGTCGGCGGTTTCCTGGGCCGAAGAAGGGAAGGCATTCTTTGACGCCGGACGGCTGACCGAGTCGATTGCCGCTTATCAGAAAGCGGCGGGTGTGGATTCTAAAAATGCGCAACTTTGGACGGAACTGGCCCGCATCCAGACCTATTCGAGCGCGTTGCTGCTCTCCACCGCGGATAAACAGAAGCGCATGCAAGAGGCTCAGGATTCGATCCACAAAGCACTGGCCATTGATAAAGAGTATGGCCAGGGTTACGCAATTGAGACGCTCGTCCTGGATTGGACGGCATCCAATCCCCCGGACGAACCCACGCGGCAACAAAATCTCATCGACGCCTACCAGGCTTCGGCCAACGCGCTTGTCCGGGATCCCCAAAATGCTCTCGCGCTCGCCTTCCGGGCCGAAGTGCTGGCGGACCAGTCGAATTGGTCCACCGCCCTGGACGTGGGAGCCCAGGCGGCCGGCCTCGGCCCGGGCATCATGGATGTTCACCGGGCGTACGCCTANNATCGCGACCAATCAACAAACTTCGCAGGATATGATCGACTCGGCTATAAAAGAATTTTCCATTGCCGCGAGCCTCAACGTCAAAGACCCGGGGCCCTACCTCTCGATAGCGCAAACTGAAGCCAACCAGGGAAATTTTTTCGCCGCCGAACTCAATGCGGAACAGGCCCTCACCCTCGACAACACCAATCCGATCGTTTACGGAAGGCTGGGCGTCATCTATTACCATGCAAAAAATTATGAGACCGCAATTAAAGTATTAAAATGCGCCGTCCGCGGCTGCCTGGCCGCGGAGAATGAGGAGGCATCCATCGACGTCGCCGGCACGTCCCTCTCGGCCAACACTTTGGATATTTATTACACCTACGGTTCGGTGAAGGCTTTTTACGGCAACGAGCCCGGCAACTGTACCGAAGCGCGATCGATCTTTTCCCAACTGCGCGCATCGCCCTGGTACGATTCGACCGTGGAGGGGATCATCCGGGAGGGCGAGTTGATTTGCGCAAAGTTTGAAAACCAGACCCCGACCCCGTAACGCCTCAATCTAAATTCCCCGCTTCGATTCCCCAAATAAAGCGAAGAACGGCGAAGCCGCGACCAGCGGAATGATTTTTCCCCGACTGCTATTTTTCCGCGGCCGCGACGGCGACGGGGTTGACGATCACGAAGATCATTGGACGCCGCTTGGTCTCCTGGTAGAAAAGTTCCGACAGCGCCGATTCCAACCGGTCCGCCAGGCGGCTTCCGTTCCCGCGTGCGACCACCTCGCGGATCTTCTCTTCGGCCGCAGCCAGCAGTTCGCCGGACTCCGGCATAAAAACGAATCCGCGCGAGAGGATGCTCGGGCGCGAAGCCAGGCGCGAGGTTGCGGTATCCAAATCCAGCCGGACGATGACGAATCCGTCGCGGGCCAGACGCTCGCGTTCGCGCATCACCGCCGGGCCGATGTCGCCCACGCCGCTGCCGTCCACGAACACGTATTCTCCGGGGACGCGGTCGCAGACCCTCAAGCGGCCGCCTTCGAACTCGATCGAATACCCGTTTTCCACCACGGCGATGTTCTCCGCCGGAATGCCCAACTCACGGGCAATCGCCGCATGCTGGTTCAGATGGCGTAATTCGCCGTGGATCGGAACGAAATTCTTGGGTTGCACCAGGTGAATGAGCAGTTTCATCTCCTCGGCGTTGGCATGCCCCGAGACATGGACCGGCGCGATCGGATCGTAGATCACGCGCGCGCCGCGCTGGAAGAGCCGGTTGATCGTCCGGTGCACCAATTCCTCGTTCCCCGGGATCGGGTGCGAGGAGAATACCACCGTATCCCCTTCCTTCAGGTCAAACTGGCGGTTCTTCCCGGTGGCCAACCGCCCGAGAATTGAGGAGGGCTCACCCTGCGTGCCGGCGGTCATGAGAACGACCTTATTCGAGGGCAGCTTCAGCGCTTCCTCGATGGGGACCAGCAGTCCCTCGGGCACGTCGAGATAGCCTAGTTTCTGGGCCATTTTGGCGTTTTCCACCATCGAAGTTCCTACCAACGCCAACCGCCGGCCATGGCGCTCCGAAGCATTGATGGCCTGTTGGATCCGGGAAATCAGCGAGGCAAACGAACCGATCAGGATCCGCCCCGGCGCGGCCCGGAACAAATCGTCGAAGGCCGCATCGATTACCGTCTCGGAGGGCGTCCAACCGGGTTGGTCGGCGTTTGTGGAATCCGCAAGCAGCGCCAGCACGCCGCGGCCGCTGAACTCGGCCAGCTTGGCGTAGTCCGTCGGCCAACCGTCCACCGGCGTATGGTCGAACTTGAAATCGCCCGAATGCACGATTAGCCCGGCCGGGGTGGTGATCCCCAGGCCGACCCCGTCCGGAATCGAATGGCAGACATGGAAGAATTCCACGTCGAATGGACCGATCGTCACCCGCGTTCCGGCGTGGACGGTGTTCAACTTTGTGCGGCCGAGCAACCCGGCGCGGGAAAGCTTCACCTCCAGCAGACCGCTGGTCAGCGGGGTGGCGTAGATGGGGGCGTCGAACGCTTCGACCACGTGGTCGATCGCGCCGGTATGATCCTCGTGCCCGTGGGTGACCACGATCCCGCGAACGCGCCCTTTGCGGTCCAGCACCGAACGGAAATCCGGGATGATGTAATCGATGCCCAGCATGTCGTTCTCGGGAAACATCAACCCGGCGTCGACGATCAGGGCGTCGGAGGGGGTTTCGATCAGCATCATATTCTTGCCGATCTCACCCAATCCGCCCAAAGGAATAATTCTTAACTCAAAACTCATAAGACTCCTTTTTCCATACATTGTTCTTTTTGTTTCGGAAGGGCTTTCCGTTCGAACCCGGCGGGGAAATCGGGAGGGAATGCCGCGGAATCAATTCCGATCGAAACCCTTTGATTCGGTAGAGTCTTTCTGCCATAAAGCATCGCGCCACCCCATTCCCATCCGGGGAAACTCCGACGCCCCATCGGTTATGACGGAAAAACAAAACCCCCGCCGTGATGGCAGGGGATGAACCGACATATCCTTGCGGTGAAAAGCACCATGGACGATCGATTAAATCAACCTGACCACACCCGTAGCTTGCAGACCGCGCACGGTCTCTTCAACGGCAAATTCGACCCTCTCCCCCTCGCGCAAGTTCTGCAATTCCGAACCGACAATGGACGAGTAATGCACGAACACTTCATGTCCTTTTTCGGTTTTGATATACCCATACCCCCTGGATCCGTCAAACCATCGAACGGTGCCAGTCGTTCGTTGAGCCATTTTCCAGCTTCCTTCCGGGAGTGAGTTTTGAGGATTTTAGCATACGGCAGGGTGCATGTCAATTCTCTCATCCAATTACCGGAAGGTATTCCTTCAAATGACTCCCCCCGCCTTTTTTACAAAATATTTACCAGGAATATTTCATTGCGAATTTTTCCAATACTTAATTAAATTCCGGATCGAAGGAACGGTAACATCGGCCAGGCTCTCTCCGTTATGGACCGGGTCGCGGATCCAGGCAGTCCGCATCCCCAGACCTTTCGCGGGCCGGATGTCGAACTCCAGATCGTCCCCAACCATCCAGATCTGTTCCGGCGCCGCGCCGAGCGAGGTAAGCGCGATTCGATGGGCTGCTTGATCCGGCTTGCCCACCCCGAGCTCACTTTCGATGAGCACAGCGCGGAAAAACCGCTCCAAATTAAAACGAACGATTTTCGCCCTTTGGATGGATGCTTCGCCGTTGGTGAGCAGCACCATGGTCGCGCCGTCGGCTTTGAGGAATTCCAACGCCTCGATGGCTCCGTCGAAAGGCTGCACCGCAATCTCGCGTTCCCGCGAAAAGGAATCCGCCATTTCGTCGGCCAGGGCTGGGTTGTTCAAACCGAGTTTTTCAAACCCGGCCCGGACGAAAATGCGCCGCGCCTGACGCAGATTAAGTCTGCCTTCGCGAAATCGATCCATATCGGACCAATACAACCGTCGGCTTTCGTCCACAGCCCGTTGCAACCGTTCGACCGGGACCCCTGCCTTGCGGGCATAGACGGGATACAGTTCCGTCCAAACCCTTTCGGCGGGCGCGGAATAATCCAATATCGTGTCATCCAGGTCGAAAATAATTTTTTTGGGGATCGGCATACGGTTCGCCGCAGGGCGCATTAAGTTTCCGCGCCGGTTTTCGGATCCACGCCGATATCCAACCGGCCGGAAGCCAAATCGCTGATGACCTGTTGCAGGAAAACCTGCCGGCCGGGGGATATCCAATCGTTGGGAAAGGAGGCGTACTCCAGGCTGTGATTTTCCAGGCTGTACGCTGCGGCCTCAGTGAACTTTTCGCCGCCGAGGTACCGCGGCAGAAAATCCGCCAACAGAAGATCCGGCCGGAAAGCCGGTCCTCCCAGCACGTATTTCGACCCATCGCCTTCCCCGCCGCCGAACAAGTACGAATAAAAATCCGGTCGGGTTCCCGCCACACGGATCCCGCGTTTGGCCAGGTCGGTCAGCGCCGCATCGCCCGCCGCGCCCGGAACGGCGGAGGCGGTATCCACATAATCGCTCTGCAACTGCCCAGAGGCGGCGGTCCCGGCGGATGCGTCCGCCGACGGATCCAATTCGAAGTCGAACAACCGGCAACGGGGGCATGTGTATCGCACCCCGTGCACGAAACTGTTCCGGTAGATCGTCCCGCTCACCGTACCGCTCTGGCCGATCCAACCGACGTACTCGTTTCGATTTTCAACCGTGGCAAGCACTCCCGCCAGAAACGCCACCTGATCGAGGCGGATATTCTCGCCGCCGATCAAGAGCAGATTGGGGAGCGGTTGTACGCCGCTTTCCTCCACGGCGACGAATCGAATCTCCGGATGGGCCTGCGCCGCGGCGTTCACCGCCTGACCCAAACCGGTTCCGACGGCGGCGACGAGACTCGGAGCGTCCTGCAGATAATCTTCAGGCACCGTGTTCCCGGGAGTAATCCGCTTCAGCGCCAATCCTTTCTGTATACAAAACGATTCCACGGCCTTAACCGCCAGTTGCTGGGATTCGGGTTTTGGCGAATCGGGCGCCAGGAGCAGGACGAATGGGGCCGAGGTGGGGGATGGAACTGCGGTGAGGGTTGCAGTTGGCGCCGAGGTCGGAATAGCGGAGGACCCGGCTTTCGAACAGGCCGCGAGTGAAGCGGCGAGAGCCGCCATGAAGAGAAATTTCTGTGGGTCAATTCGCATGATCTACTTCCCCGGGATGGATCTTCGTAAGATTCAGACAATCGACCACGGACCATGGCCGCCGTTTCCATCTGTGAGCTTTCCTTTTTATAGGCAGATTGCCCGTGATGCCAAACCATCGGCCAATGGTCTATCGTCCATGGTCAATTATCCAATTATAAAAGAGAACCGGTCGCTTGCGGATAAGCGCGCCGGTACGCGTCCAGAAGCACGTCCCATTTTCGGTTAGCTTCCTCGTCGAGGACACACCGCGCGGGATCAGCCTCATGCCAGGCGATGGCTCGGCGGACGCCTTCCGACCAGGGAACCGTCGCGGAAAAATCCGGTACGTAGGATTTGATCTTGCGGTTATCGAAGACCGCGCTGTGGGATTTATCCCCCAGCAGCGTGCCCGTCATCTCCGGATCGTGGGCGGCGAGCAAGTCGGAGGGAATATGCACGATGTCGGGTTCAACACCGGCGGCCCGGCCGGCCTCCATATAAATCTGATCCCAGGTCAGAACCTCATCGGAGGTGATGTGGAACGCCTCCCCGACGGCCTTTTCCAAGCCCATCAGGCCGCAAAATCCTTTGGCGAAGTCCGCGTTCCACGTCACCACCCATAATGAGGTTCCGTCGCCCGGAACGATGACCGACTTCCCTTTTTTCATCCGATCGATCACCGTATAGGGATGGTTCCACGAACCGACGCAGAACGGGATTTGCGAAGGCCCATAGGTGAGCGAAGGGCGCACGATCGTCACCGGGAATCGCCGTTCGCGGTATTCGCGCATCAGTCGGTTCTCGCAGGCGATTTTATTGCGCGAATAATCCCAATACGGATTTTCCAGCGGTGTTTCTTCGGTGATGAGGTAATGGGCGGGCGGCTTCTGGTAGGCACTGGCGGAGCTGATGAAGATGAATTGGCGGGTGCGGTCGCGGAATAGCCCGAGATCACGCTCGATGTCATCCGGCGTAAAGGCAAGCCAATCCACAACCGTATCGAAGGTTTGGCCGCTTAAGAGAGTCTGGAGGGCTTCCGGATTTCCATGGACGTCGCCTTGCAGCAGCGTGGCTCCGTGCGGGACGGGATACTTTGTCGAAACGCCGCGGTTGAGAAGGGAAACATCCCATCCGCCCGCGATCGCCCGTTCCACGCAGGCCGAGCTGATCAGACCGGTACCGCCGATAAACAATGCCTTCATTGCGAATGCTCCTAAGGGATAGATTCACCCAGGTTTCGCGGTTTTTTATCTACTCTTCGATGTTCAGTATGCTGAATGCATCGACCCGAAAAAAACCAACCCGACGATTTCCGCCGGGTTGGGTATGTGATCCGTTTTTTCCGGCGACGACCATTTCAACCGGCAGCAGAGTCTCGATTATTTTCTGTTCCGCAAGATCAGGATAACGATCAAGGGGATAAGCCAAGGGACAAGGGCAGCCACGATGCAGACCACGCCATAGATGGGCGGAATGTTTCCGCCCTGTCCACCGGTCACATTATACGTGCCAGCCCCCACTAAGGTTAGGATGCCGGGGATGCAGCAACATAATGACAGGATGGCGGCAATGATGATGGAGATGATCTTGGGTGCGGAGCTGTACTTTGCAGGTGCGGGTGCGGGAGTGGGAGCGGCGGGTGTTTGTGTCATTTTGTCTTCTCCTCATGATTTGAGATTTGTCTTTTTGCCCGGAATATTTCCGGGTGGAATTCAATTCATGTCTGATATTGATTATACATTATCGCACGGCACGGAATTATTCAATCCTCCCCAATTTACAAAGAACCCCTTTTCCAGACTTGTATTCATGCAATAACAGCTTGAGAAGGACGCAGTTTCTTTTTACTCCCTTTTATCCTCCAACTCACCGTAGTCGATCACTTCCCGCGGCTGGGAACCCTGGGTGGGCGGGCCGATGATCCCGCGCTCCTCGAGCATGTCCATCAGACGCGCGGCGCGGGTGTAACCGATGCGGAAGTGGCGCTGCAGGCGCGTGGTCGAGGCTTTGCGCCACTGGCGCACGGCGCGGGTGGCATCCTCGAGCAATTTGTCGTCCCCTTCGTCTTCGGCTTCCTCTTCGAACAATGGAATCTGCTCCAAAGGCGCGTCCGGCGAAAAGGCCGATTTCCCCGTCACGGCGTCCTGCTCGCCGTGCGTTATCGGAACGTCGGGCCGGCGCGCCACGGCCGCCTGGCGCCAATACTGGACCAGCCGCATCAGTTCGGACTCGGAAACATAAGCTCCCTGCAGGCGCACCGCTGAAGGCGAATCCGGCGATTGGAAGAGCATGTCGCCGCGCCCCAGCAGCCGCTCCGCGCCCGGTTGATCCAAAATCACGCGGCTGTCGATCTGCGAGGCTACCGCGAAGGCGATCCGCGACGGGATGTTGGCCTTGATCAGCCCGGTGACCACGTCCACCGACGGCCGCTGCGTGGCGATCACCATGTGAATCCCGGTGGCCCGCGAGAGCTGACCGATGCGGGTGAGAATCCGCTCGGTTTCGTCCGGCGCCATGAGCATCAGGTCGGCGAGTTCGTCGATGACCACGACCCACACCGGCAGCGGCCTTTCCGCGCGCTCCTTCATGACGCGGTTGTACTCCTCCAGATTGCGCGCTCCCGCGTCGTGGAATTTCCGGTAGCGTTCGTCCATCTCACGCGTCACCCATTGCAGCGCGCCCACAACCCGATCCAGCTCTACCACCACCGGCGCGAGAAGATGCGGTACCCCGTTATAGGAAGTGAGCTCCACGCGTTTAGGGTCCACCAGCAGCAACCTAAGATCGTCGGGCGTGTCGTGCAGAAGGAAGCAGGCCAGGATGGCATTGACGCACACCGATTTGCCGGACCCCGTNNCGCAGAGGGGAGGTTTTCTCCCGGAAGATTTCCGACTCGGCGATGTCGCGCAAGCCTACCAGCGAGATCTCAGCATTGGGCACCTCGATCCCGACGAACCCCTTCCCCGGGACGGGCGCCTGGATGCGGATCGAGGGTGCAGCCAGGGCGAGGGCCAGATCGTCCGAGAGGGCAGCGATCTTGCTCACCTTGATCCGTGTGGTTTTTCCGCCGCGGGCGTCGGCGTATCCCGGTTCGACGCCGAACTGGGTGATCGTCGGGCCCCGGTTGATCTCCACCACCTTGGCCGGCGCGCCGAAACTTTCCAGCGAATCCTCGATGATCCTGGCCCGCTGCCGGTCGAGGTTTTCATCCAAGGTTGCCTCGATACCCGGATTAAGAATAGTTTCCAGGTTCGGAAGTTCCCACGGTGGCGGAGGCTCGGGTATGCCGAGCGTGATGACCAGTTGCTCCGGATCGCGGTTCGCATCCGCCGCAGTGCGGTTTTCATTCGAAGGGAGAGAAACGGACGGCGAAGGTTTGGCGGCGCTTTCCACCGCAGGGGCGGATTGTGGTCCAGCCGCGTCGGAGAAACTGCGGACGGCAGACTCGATCTCCGGTTGTTTCCGGAGGCGCAGTTTAGCCCGAAGTCCGGTCCATTTTTCCGCCAGCCATCGGAATATTTTCTGCGTCGTCGGTGCGAGTGCGTGGAAAAGCTGCGGGATCGAAATGCGGAAGGTCAGCAGCACGCCGATCAGGATCCACGCCAGGAGGACCAGCGCGGTCCCGGCGTAATCCAAGAGCGACAGCAGGACGTGGAGCGGGAGAGCGCCGAGATAACCCCCGCCCTGTCCGTTCCAGGCGGTGACGAAGATCGTCCCCGGCGTGGGATCGGTCAGCAGATGGGCAAGCATTAGTCCGCCGAGAAAGAGCATCCCGAGGCCCGCCAGCCGGTCCGGGGAGAGTGCGGGTAGCGCGGAGCGGAAACGGCGCAGAACGAGGTACACGCCCGGCACGGCCAGAAGTACCGGCGCCGCGTAGGCGCCGACTCCAAAGATCCTCCGCAGGAGAAGCATCCACCATCCGGGAAGCGTGGAGGGCTTGGCGATGAAGAAGAAAAGAACGGTAAGAGCGGCCAGGCCGATCAAGCAGATGCCGAGGATATCGAGCCGGTGTTCCGGCGGAACGAGGGGCGCGGAATGGGGAGGAGAGGATCGGGATGTCTTTTTTCCGGTAATGCGTTTGGTTGGCGTCGGCACCGAGCCACCTATGGCAGCGAAACAACCTTGCCCAATCGATTATATCAACGGTCTGCGTAGCCGCGCGGATGCTTGCTGTGCCATTCCCACGCGCTCCCGACGATATCGCGCAGCGAAGGCATGCGCGGGGTCCAGCCCAGTTCGCTCCGGATTTTCTCGGAGGAGGCCACCAGCCGCGCGGCGTCGCCGGGGCGGCGCGGGGATACCTCGGTGGGGATGGGATGCCCGGTGACCTCGCGCGCCATCTCGATCACCTGTTTGACGGAATAACCCGCTCCATTGCCGAGGTTGTAGACCATCCGCGGCCGGTCTTTCAGCGCGTCGAGCGCGAGGAGATGGGCCGAGATCAAGTCGGCGATGTGGATGTAATCGCGGATGGCCGTTCCGTCGCGCGTGGGGTAATCGTCTCCGAAGATCTTGGCCGCCGGCAGGAGGCCGAGCGGCACGCGCAGCACCAGCGGAATCAGATGGCTCTCGCCGGGATGATCCTCGCCGCGTCCGGGGAGCGCGCCGGCGGCGTTGAAATACCGCAGCGCGACATATCGGAGTTGATGGACGTAGTGGTACCACTCGAGCGATTGTTCCACCATCAGCTTGGTCTGACCGTAGACGTTCGCCGGCTTGATCGCGGAATCTTCCGAAAGCGGATCGTCGCTGGAGGCATACACCGCCGCGGAAGAGGAGAACACGAAGCGGCCGATTCCGGCCCGTTGCGTTTCCTCCAGAAGCGTCATCGAATAGGTGACGTTGTTCTGGAAATATTTTCCGGGATACTTCATGGACTCGCCGGCTTCGATGAAGGCCGCGAAGTGCATCACCGCATCGAATTTTCCGTCCTTCATCGTGCGCCGCAGGACGTCGCGCTGGCTTAGATCAGCCTGGATCCATTTTGCGCCGGAGGGTACCGCAGCCCGGTGCCCGGTGAGGAGCGAGTCGTAGACCACCACAGTATGCCCCGCCTCGAGCAGCATTTGCGCGCAGGCCGATCCGATATACCCGGCTCCGCCGGTGACCAGNNGGACACATTGCAACCGATTGTAATCCATCCATACGTTACCGATTCCTCGCCCTCGCTCCCAACTCGGGCTCGGAATGACGTACTTCGAATGTCATTCCAAACCCCGCCATGCGAGGCGAGGAATCGGTAACGAACTTATCAATTCGCACTTACGATTCTCTTTTGGCGATTGTAATTCATCTTCCGCGATACCGATTCCTCGGTCGCTACGCTCCCTCGGAATGACGTATTGCGACCGTCATTCCATCACATCAATCGGCGCGGCGTCCGCGTCCAGACGCTTGAGACCCGCCGTCTCGAATTCCACCGTGAGCACTTCGTCTTCCCCGTGCAATTGGTCCTCCAGGATCACTCCCTCGCCGAAGCGTTTGTGGCGGATGCGCATTCCGCTGCGATAGCGGGCCGTTCTTGGTTGCGGCGGTCCCGCAGGCGTAAAAGGCAACGTCACCTCCGCCCCCTCTCGCAGCATTGCCGAACGCCCGGAAGCTTTCTCCTCTCCCAGAAGCTCCGGCGGGATGTCGCGCAGGAAGCGCGACTCCTCCATCACTCCGCCCCCGCCTCCCGCCGAACGCCGGAAGGCCCGCAGCAAATATAGCCGGTCCATCGCGCGGGTGATGCCGACGTAGAACAGGCGCCGCTCCTCGGCCATCGCCTCCGGATCGTCCATCGAGCGCATGTGCGGGAGCAGCCCATCGTCGAGCCCGACGATGAACACCACCGGAAACTCCAGCCCTTTGGCGGCGTGCAGCGTCAGGAGCACCGGCGCGTCCTGTTTTTCCGTGAGCGTGTCCTGATCGGAGACCAGCGCGATTTCCTCGAGGAATCGTTCGAGCGGGATTTCTTCGAACTCCTCGGCCACCGCCATCAGTTCCTCGACGTTCTCCCAGCGTTCCTCGCCCTCCTCCGAACCATCCCGCAGGTAATCCCGGTACTTTATCTCCGTGATGATCCTCCGTAGGAGAGCGGGCACAGAATCTCCCGCGGCCGCAGCGCGCCACCCGGAGAGCATTTGCCCGAAGGCGGCGAAAGCCGGCGCTGCGCGCGAAGGAAAAACCGATGCCACCCGCGTCATCGCGTCAGGTTCGGCGAGCGTTAGCAGCAGGCGGCCCGGCGCGATCCGCTCGCGTGCGGCGGCGTCCTGCAGCGCGGCATAGGCTTTTTCGCCGATCCCGCGTGTGGGAACGTTGATCACGCGCGAGAGACTCACCGCGTCGGACGGATTATGGACCAGGCGCAGATACGCCAGCGCATCCTTCACCTCGCGTCGGCCGTAGAACCGCTGCGCGCCTACCAGCCGGTAGGGAAGGTTGGCGCGGAGGAACTCCTCTTCCAGCGCGCGCGACTGGGCATTGGTCCGGTACATCACCGCGCAGTCGCCGGGCCGGACCGGCTTCTCCCCCTCCCGGACGCTGCCGGCCACCAGCTCCGCGATGGTTTCAATCACGAAACGAGCTTCATCATTCTCGTCATAGGCTTCATGCAGCACTAGCGGCAGCCCCGTTCCGCGGCCGGTGAAAAGCTTTTTATCCACCCGGCTGCGGTTGACGCGGATGACGCCCATCGCCGCGTCAAGGATGTTCTGGGTGGAGCGGTAGTTCTCCTCGAGCAGGAAGGTGCGCGCATCGGAATAATCCTTCTGGAAACGTAGCACGTTGCGGTAATCCGCGCCGCGCCAGCGGTAGATGGATTGGTCGGCGTCGCCCACTACGTAGAGGTTGCGCCGCTTTTCGGCCAGCAGCCGGACGAGCGTGTATTGCACCTCGTTGGTATCCTGGAACTCGTCAACCAGGATGTGCCGGTAGCGGTCCTGGTAGTGCGCAAGGATCTCGGGATGTTCGCGGAAGAGGCGGACCACCAGCAGCAACAGGTCGTCGAAATCGGCGGCGCGGCTCGCGGCGAGCAATTCCTGGTAGCGATGGAAGGTCCTCGCGGCGACGCGGTCGAACGGCGTCACAGCGGGGAACCCCTCGGGACCGAGCATGTCGTTCTTGGCGCGCGAGATGGCGTTTTGCACGGCCGACGGCGAGTACTGCTTGATGTTGATATCCAGGTCGGCCATGGCCTGCTTGACCGCGCGCTGGGAATCGTCGTCGTCGAAGATCACGTACTCGCGCGGCAACCCGACCGCCTCCCCGTCGCGGCGCAGCCAGCGCGCGCACAGCGAATGGAACGTCCCCAGCGAAAGATTACGCAGGTCGTATCCGCCCGTTGCGCACGCCTCCGGGGACGCCAGCACATTCTCTATGCGCTCTCGCATTGCGCGCGCCGCCTTGTTGGTGAAGGTGACGGCGAGAATCTGCTGCGGCGCGATGCCGGCGTGCAGCACCAGCCAGGCGAAGTGGTAGGAAAGCACACGGGTCTTTCCCGAGCCCGGCCCGGCCACGACCAGCGCTGGACCTTCGCCGCATTCCACGGCTTCCTTTTGCTGCGGGTTGAGGTTGGCTAGAAGATCAGTCATGCCAGTGGATGCAAAAATCCCTCGAGGGTTAAAACCGGGATTGTTTTACCACAAAGGGAAAAGAATCGAAGGGGATTGTGGAATAATCGATTCATTTAAAAAAATCTCTTTTTGATGGAATTATTTTGCGATTCGATTTCGGATTCTATCCGGCGCGAAATTTACCACCCGCGCAAGCTGGCCGGTTTCACGCGGATGGCCACCGGATACTCCCGGCCGAATTCCTCCGGTGTCATATCCAGTTCGGCGATTCCCTTGCGGAACTTTTTAAAATAATCGGACACCTTGTCGGCCGGAGGCGATTTCGCATCGATCGCCGCCTCCCCCAGGAGCACGACTACGTGGCTTCCTTCTTCATCTGTGTTCAGAAGGAACGCCACCTTCGGATTCTTGGAAATATGCACAATCTTCCTGGCTTTGGCCTGGCTGAACAGAAGGATCGTCTCCCCATCCCAGAGAAACCAGACCGGCCGGGGTTGCGGGCATAAATCCGAGCCCACGGTGACCAGCCATCCGACGCGTTCTTTTGCCAGCCGGCGGCTGACCTTGCGCGCGAATTTTTCATTCCAATCGATCATGGAAACCTCCGAAGGAGATGGACGATCTCCGTCACACCGATACGAGGGTTTGAGACGATATGGATTCTATCATTTTACCTTACCGATCCATCGGGA
>PLND01000056.1 GCA_003141675.1 Anaerolineae bacterium | reverse complement strand
TCTTGCGCCACATCCACCAGGCGCCGGGTGAGATATCCGGCATCGGCTGTGCGCAGCGCGGTGTCGGCCAAGCCTTTGCGGGCGCCGTGAGTGGAGATGAAGTATTCGAGCGCGGTCAGGCCGTCGCGGAAGTTGGAACGGATGGGCAGCGGGATGATGCGCCCCGCCGGATCCGCCATCAGTCCGCGCATTCCGGCCAGCTGGGAGATCGGTCCGAACCCGCCCTTGGTCGCGCCCGACAGCGCCATCGTGCTCAGATTTCCCGTCGGATCCATATGGCGGCGGACCGCGTCGGTTACTTCGCCGAGGGCTTTCTGCCACAGGTCGATGATGCGCTCGTTCTGTTCCTGTTCGGTCAGCAGTCCGCGGCGGTAGCCCTTCTCCACCTGCTCCTGTTCTTCTAACGCGCGGTTGATGATCTCGACCTTTTCGGGTGGAACGGTGATATCGGATACCGCGATCGTCGTTCCGGACCGCGTGGCGTATTGGAATCCGATGTCCTTGATCCGGTCCACCACCTCGATCGTGGTTTCCGATCCGAGCACCTGGTAGCACTGGGCCACCAGCTTTTGCAGCGAGCTCTTGTCGAGTTTCTGGTTTACGAAGCGCATGTTCTCCGGCAGGATCATGTTGAAGAGCACCCGTCCGGCGGTGGTTTGCACCAGGCGTTTCTGAGCGCGGGCGAAGCGTTCGTTCTTATCGCTGAACCAAGTCATCGTCTGCAAGACGATGGGGGTATGGAGATTCAATTTCCCCAGCCGGTAGGCCAGTTCCACTTCCTCCATGCTACCGAAGTGCGGCTGCTTCCCTGCTTCCGGCACTTCCAGGCGGGGATCGGTGAGGGTTAAGTAATACACGCCCAGGACCATATCCTTGGTCGGGCCGACGATCGGTTCGCCGTCGGCCGGTTTGAGCAGGTTCTTGGTGGAAAGCATCAGCGTCCGGGCTTCCTGTACCGCCCGTTCCGAGAGCGGCAGGTGCACGGCCATCTGGTCGCCGTCGAAGTCGGCGTTGAACGCGGCGCACACCAGCGGATGGATGTGGATGGCTTTGCCCTCCACCAGCACCGGTTCGAACGCCTGGATCCCCAGGCGGTGCAGCGTGGGCGCCCGGTTGAGGAGAACCGGCCGGTCGTGAATCACTTCCTCCAGGACTTCCCACACTTCGGGGCGTTCGCGCTCGATGAAGCGCCTCGCGCCCTTGACGTTGTTGGCATATCCGTAAGCGACGAGTTTGGCGATCACAAAGGGGCGATACAACTCCAGCGCCATCACCTTGGGGAGACCGCACTGGTAGAGTTTGAGTTTGGGGCCGACGACGATCACCGAACGGCCAGAATAATCCACGCGCTTGCCGAGCAAGTTGCGGCGGAAACGGCCCTTCTTACCCTTGAGCATATCGGAGAGCGATTTCAGCTCGCGGCGTCCGCGGCGGGAAAGCGCCTTGCCGCGCTGCGAGTTGTCGATCAAGCTATCCACCGCCTCTTGCAGCATCCGTTTCTCGTTGCGCACGATCACATCCGGCGCGCCCAGTTCGATCAGGCGCTTGAGGCGGTTGTTGCGGTTGATCACCCGGCGGTAGAGGTCGTTGAGGTCCGATGTAGCGAACCGCCCGCCGTCGAGCTGCACCATCGGGCGCAGTTCGGGCGGGATGACCGGCAGCACGGTGAGGATCATCCACTCCGCTTTGTTGTGCGACCGGCGGAACGCTTCCACCACCTTCAGGCGCTTGGAGGCTTTTTTCTTCCGCTGCTTGCTCTTGGTGGTGCGCACGTCCTTCCAGAGCGTCTCGGCCATTTTGTCCAGGTCCAGGGCGCGCAGAATTTCATAAAAAGCTTCCGCGCCCATCTCCGCCTTGAACACCTGGCCCCAGCGCGTCTTCAGTTCGCGGTAGCGGCTTTCACCGAGGAAGGAAAGTTGCTGGATCTCCATCAGTTCTTCGCGCTGTTGGAGCAGGGATTCGCGCGCTTCCTGGGTCTGATCCTCGATCTGGTTGCGGAGTTGGCCCAGCGTCTCGTCAGTTTCCGCCTTGGCCTTCTCTTTTTCCATGCGGATCTTTTCGATGGCCCGGTCGCGCTTGTCCTTCAGTTCGCTTTCAATCTCCTCCAGGCGCGTTTTCACCGCCTTTTGCAATACGGCGGTGTGCTTGGGGGCGACGGTTTCGCCCTTGTCGGCGATCAGCGTGGAGGTGGGCTCGAATTCGATCGGCACCCGGATGGTGCTGCCCTGCTTTTCCTTTAGCGACTGCTCCATCCGCTGGCCTTCTTTGATCAGCGGATCGAGTCGTTCGCTCACATCCTCGTCGAACTTTTCCCGGATGTGCTGGATCTTCTCGTCCAATTCGGCGAAGTGTTTTTCGTGCGCGATCTTCACCTGTTTGATTTTCTGGTTGATCTCGGCCCCCTGCTTGTCCTCGGCCTTGGCCAGATCGTCGTCGAGCCGTTTCAGCGCCTTCTGACGTGCGTCCTCGTCGACGTGCGTGATCACGTACTGCGCGAAGTATAAAACGCGGTCGAGGTTTCTGCGGCTAATGTCCAGGAGCAAGCCGAGGTAGGAGGGAACGCGGCGGGTATACCAGACGTGCGCCACCGGAGCCGCCAGTTCGATGTGTCCCATGCGCTCGCGGCGGACCGAAGAGCGGGTAACTTCCACGCCGCATTTATCGCAGATAACTCCGCGATGGCGGACGTTCTTGTATTTTCCGCAATAGCATTGCCAATCGCGCGTCGGTCCGAAGATCGCCTCGCAAAACAGGCCGTCTTTCTCCGGGCGAAGACGCCGGTAATTGATCGTTTCCGGCCGCGTGACCTCTCCGTAGGACCAGCTTCGGATCGTATCGGGGGAGGCAAGGGTTACCTTCAGCGAAGTTATGCCTTTGGCTTCCACAATTCACTCTCCACTAGAAGAACTGAGGGATTGCACCGTTCGGGATGCCGTGTGGGTTAAAGCAGGCAAAACAAGCGCATGGGGCATCGCCCACGCGCTCGTCTTCTTGGAGATATAGCTTATGGTGTGTATTTTACTGTTCGAATGCACTTCGGTCAAGGGTTGGCCCTTTTTATATCAAAGGGACTTGCTTAATTATGATTTAACTTCCTTTAATAATTGCCTTTCCCAAGATATGGGATCCAATCTTCAAGCCAGCAGTATCGTCGAGCTCGGCTTTCCGAAGGTATCTTCTAATTCCCAACCCGAATTTCCGGTAATTTCCTTCCCCATTCGGCTAATTCGAGACAACCTTTTCTTCCAACTCAACACTTCCATTTACATCCCGCGTGGACGGTGCGACCAGTTTGCCAACCTTGGCTCCTCTCCGAATAAAGCCCGAAGTTTTATTTCTTGCATGGAATGGTTTTTTCGACTCCTCGGAGCGGTATCTCCTTTGAGAAGCAAAGCACGTGATCCTCCTCCGAGAAAGATGCCTACCAGCAAACTCGCAGGCAGGAATGTTTTTACAGTCCGCTTTGCCGGGCATCGACTGGCGGGAACCTCCTGTCCCCGAATGGCGTCCTTATCAATGTCCATCCACAGAATACATTCCGGGAGAAAACCATGAAAAAACGATTCCCAATTCTCATCTTTGTCATCCTGCTCCTCGTCGCCCTGCTTGCCGGTTGCGCATTGCGCAGCGCGGCGACCAAAGCTGCGCTCGAGTTACCACGCTCCCATGCCGGAATTGCCGCCAGCACACAGGGGCCGTCCCAGGTCGGAGCGGTTTCTTCTTTCGGGAGCGACCAATCGGGTATCGAGCTGCCCACCATGGCGGCAGCTCCCGGCGATGGATCCTCCGCTTCCGGGAACGCAGGCAGCGGTTCTCCAATGATTGTCAAACAAGGCCAAATCCATCTGCTGGTGAAGGATACCGACCAGTCGATCGACCGGCTGACGCAGATTGTCTCGGACAGCGGTGGATATATCGTCAGCAACCGCGTGTGGTTTGAAACGAACCAGGACGCGAATTACAAATACGCCTCCTACACTATCGCCGTCCCGGTGGATCAATTTGAAAACGCCTTGCTGCGTTTGCGCGGTCTTTCCCTCCGGGTGGTGGACGAAAGCGCCGGCGGGCAGGATGTGTCCGAGGAATACGTCGATCTGCAATCGCGGCTGAATAATCTGGAATCCACTCGCGATCGAATCCGCGGTTTTCTGGACCAGGCCCAGACCGTCGACGAGTCACTTCGGATCAACCAGGAGCTCTCTACCATCGAGGATCAGATCGAGCAGGTAAAGGGCAGAATGAATTACCTTTCCAACCGGGCTGCGTATTCCACAATCGCCGTGCAACTTGATCCCGAACTGCCCAAAGTCGCCGTTCCCACACTCGCGCCTTCGGGTTGGGATCCCGGCCGCACGTTTGAAAAAGCGGGCAACCTGGCCATCCTTGTGGCGCAGTTCCTGGTGGATGCGGCGATTTATCTCGCCGTCTGGCTCCCGTTCGCCGTTCCCGTTCTTATTGTCTGGGCCGTCTATCGAATCATTTCGTCAAAAAGGAAAACGGCCTGATCTTCGCATTACTTGACAGCAGTTTATTTCGAAAAAAACCGCCGGCCACGTTCTCCGGCGGTTTTTTTTCAATGCGCTGGATGATTATCCCCAACCCAGGAATTCATTGCGATTCAGATTCGTAAAGAAAAGTGGAATGTTATAATTTCCAGGTCAAGATGCCGGAGAATCCAGATTAATGAAGATTACCCGTTCAACGGTTGTACCTCGCATATTGGGGATATTTGCATGAAAGAGCCGTCGCCACAGCGAAATGTTTTTCTCCACGGAATCGAATTACTCCTAGCGTCGATTCTGGTTGTGGGAGCTGCGGCGTATCTGTTGATCTATCTTTACGTCGCCGGAATGCGCCTCCGTTATCCGTACGAACTGGAATGGATCGAGGGAGGTCTAGTGGATCAGGTCGGGCGCATTCTCGCCGGACGGAGCGTTTACGGCCCCCCCAATATATCGTTCACACCCTTCCTGTATACGCCATTGTACTTTTATCTGGCCGCGATCCCGGCCAAGATTTTCGGGACCGGCTTTTTCCCACTGCGGCTGGTCTCCTTCCTCGCCTCCCTGGCGGCCATCGGAGGAATTTTCTGGATCGTATACCGCAACGGCCGAGACTTCCTGGCCTCGATTCTCGCGGCAGGTTTGTTCACTGCTTCCTACCGGATCACCGGCGCCTGGCTCGATGTGGCCCGTGTGGATTCGCTCTCAATTGCTCTCCTGGTGTTTTTCTGGCTTTCCATTCCGCGGAACCCGAGCCGCGGACGGTGGGTATTGACCGGCTTCTTCGCCGCACTGATGTTCCTCAGCAAACAGACGATGCTCATCGCGCTGCTGCCGTTCGCCCTGGTCCACCTCGTCCAATACAGGCGCAGGGCGGTATGGTTGGCGGCCGGATTTGTGATCCCGGTCGCAGCCGTGACGCTTCTCTTTAATCTCGCCACGAATGGCTGGTATTCCTTCTACACCATTAACCTTCTGGCGCAGCAAACGGACTGGCTCTCCCAGGACGTCATCATCGGCTTTTGGACAAACGACCTCTTCCGCCATTACGCCGTTACGATTTTCATCTCTCTGGCGGGTATTTTCCTCATCGCCCGGCGGGACCGCGCGGAATTCTGGAAATGGTTTTCCCTGCTGACCGGAGCGGTGTTGTGTTCCTTTTTAGCGCGCATCAAAGAAGGCGGATGGGACAACGTGCTTCTGCCCGCGGTGGCTATGCTCGCCGTGCTGCTGGGCATCGGTTGGAATCGACTTATGCCCAGCCTTACCCGCATTCCCTCGCTGGCACGTTCGGCCGTCGTGATCGGCTTGATGGTCGCCGCCGGTTACCAGTTTTATCACCTGAGGTTCAACCCCCTGGATCAGATCCCTACGCCGGAAAACTACAGCGCCGGCCAACGGTTCCTCGAATATATTTCCAGCATCCCGGGCGAAGTGTACATCCCCTATCATACGTTTTACGCCGCAATGGCGGGCAAGCAAACATATGCCCACCAATCCGCGCTGTGGGACGTCCTGCGCGGTCAAACGGCAAACAACGGGAAGGAAATCCTCATCCAATCGATCTCCGAAGCCGTCAACAACCATCAATTCAACGCGATCATTCTCGACGGCGCGGGGGAGTGGAATTTTCTCTATGGATTGGATTCAAATTATTCCCCGCAACCGGAAATACTTCCCGCCGCCTCCTCCCCGGTACCGCTCACCGGATGGCAAGTCAGCCCGCAGACCGTCTTCCTTCCGATTGCAGCCGGCCGCGGGAACACTCCATCTACTTCCTCTCTATTCGCTTTTACTGAACAACGGGCTTTGATTTCCTGCAATTCATTCCTGCAATATTCTTCCATCTTCGATTGGATGCTGAGGATAAAATTTTTCGTCATGCCCGCGTGTCCCTACCAGGCATCCGGGGCTTGAATGTCATGCCCGAGTGCTCTTATCGGGCATCCAGTACAAATGACTGTCATGCCCGCGTGTTTGTGGCGGGCATCCAGGGTTGCTCCATAATAATCGAATAGCTTTTGTAAATATCTAGTGATAATATTTTGAAATGCAGACAAGGGGGGGAAACATAATGAAAAAGCTGGTAGTCTACCTAATGGCCAGTAAAAGTAACGGCACTCTTTATGTTGGAGTGACCAGCAATCTAGCCAAGCGCTGTTGGCAACATAAGTCTGGTTACATGGATGGCTTTACCAAGAAATATCAAATTCATCTTCTGGTTTATTATGAGATCCATCGGACGATCCGGGCAGCCATCGCTCGAGAGAAACAGATCAAAAAATGGAAACGCGCATGGAAAATAAGAATAATAGAGGAACGGAATCCGTTTTGGATTGACCTATACGAGGAGATCAAGATTTAATTAATAGGAATGAAGTTTAGATTCCCGCCCCCGGCTTCGCCGAGGGCAGGCCAAGTACACGCGGGAATGACATCATTCATTAAGTTTGTCATGCCCGCGTGTTCATAGCGGGCATCCAGTGAAGATGGTCGTACTGCCCGAGTGCACTTATCGGGCATCCACGATTTAGCAGATAGTTCGCAGCTTGGCGGGGGGACTCCGGCCTATTCCTCTTCCGCACCCACCAGCCGTTTCCATTCGCCGTGGATGCCGTCCTCGCTCACCCCGTAATAGCAACGGATGCCATTGGGTGTACGCTGCAGCAAGTCGTAATGGGATTCGCCGCGGTGCGAGCGTTTTTTCACCATCGCCAGATCGCCCTGCCAGGCGATGGCGTCCGCCGCGGGAAGTTTGTCGTGCTCGACGATCGCGTAGTGCCACAGGCGCCGCGCGGAAGCCAGTGTGACGTTCTTGACCATGCTCCCGTTGCGCAGATCGCGCACGGTGTAGTAGCGCACACCGTCGCGTTCCTCGTAGGTGACCACTTCCACACCGGTGCGGGGCGCGTCCACGCCGGTTGCAACCGGCGGCGCCGGCTCGGGCGGACTGGATGGTTCGGGAGCGGGAGCAGTCCGCGGTCTTTGTTTGCGCTCCACGAGCGTCACAATTTCATCGCGGACCGCCATGCCGGTCTCATCCTCGTCGCGGACGTAGATTTTGCTGCCTTCCACGGCGTACGGCGGGTCGTCCCCGCGCGGAACGATGACGCGGATGATTTGTTTGCCGCCGGTCTCCTTCACGTCCACCGTGGGAACCAGAGCTGGGGAAATTTTCCGTCCGATCTCGCGCTCCAGCAGCTCGACCGCTCTGGCGGCGTCGGGCACTCCCGCAGGCGTGCTCTTCGGATCCGGTCCGACGCCGATAAACAGCGTGCCGCCGTTGGTATTGGCAAACGCGCAAACGTCGGCGATGACGTCGTATAATTTTCCGCCCTTCTCGACCATGCTCTCATGGAAACCCTGGACGATGGTCGGTCCTTCTTCGCGCGCGCTCTGGATGAAATCAAACACATCTTCCTCTTTGGAGGCGCGGTGCGCGCGCGTGCGCGAAAAATCGTTTCCCAGGAACAGCTCGCGCAGCGCGGAAAACGAAAGCTCGCCCAGCAGCACGTCTGTGGCGCGGTCCCCCACGCCCAGGTTCTTGCGGTTGGCGGGGTCGGCGCGCAGGCGGTGACAGTCCGAACCCTGGATGCAGTGCATCCGCCGCGGATATTCCGGCTTGGCGCCGTTGAAAAAGGCCGCGGTGGATCGCCGGCCAGGCAGTTCGAGGTCGGTTACCTCGAGCGCATGCAGGTGCGGATCCTGGGTATAGGCGATTTTGGTCTGCCCGCCGAAATCAAACCCGCGCATCGCTACGCCGTTGGTGCTGTTTGCGTGCGCCGCGATCACCAGCCCGCCCGCCTCGTCGATCCTCCGGTAGGCGGTGATCACGTCGGCGGTGGCGCCCACCGTCGAGGAACCCAGATCGATCTGCGAAGCCGGGATGTTCAGGTCCAGCAGGATGTGTTCGATTTCCCGCACGCTTTTTTCCGGCGGGAAGACGGCCAGTAAATGGAAACCGAGCGTGGCGGTGAACTCGAACCCTGGGAAGACGACCAGCCGCCCCAGCAGGCGCCGGTACTCCTCGAGCCGCGAGCGTTCCTCCCCGGTCAGCCGGCCGCCCTTCTCGAGCATTTCGAGGAAGGCGATCTCCTCCGACATCCGTCGGAATCCGGCCACAGTATTGTGATCGGTGAGCGCGATGGCGGAAAGCCCGCGCGCTTCGGCGCGGCGAAATACATCCAGCATCGTCACGCCCGTCTCCTGGTAATCCGAGGATGCGGGCGTATGGATATGCAAATCGAGCGTATACCACTGATGGTTTTTTCGGCTCATGTTTTTATAGGAATTTCCGATAGGAAACGGAGGAGGAGGGTTTCGGATTCTCCTCCTTGTACTTTTGGTTCGCCGGCGAGGCCAGCACCGCGCGAAGAATCTCAAGCAACCGCTCGGGCATGTAGGGTTTGACGATGAATGCGTTGGCCCCGTCGCGCAGGCATTCCTCGGACATGTTAATGCCCGACGTCATCACCACGCGAACCTCCCCCAGAGCGGGTGTTTGCCGGAGCTGGCGCAGGATTTGGATTCCGTCCAGACCCCCGAGATGCACATCGAGCAAGACCAGATCCGGGATTTTTTCCTCCGCCTGTTCCACGACGGGCCGCTTGGTATCGTACGACCAAACCTGATACCCCTCGATCTCCAGAAGGGTTTGCAGCAGCATACTCATGTCGTAGTCATCTTCCAGGAGCAAAATTTTCGGCATCCTGTTCCTCCCGTCCCTCCCGTAAATTCGATCCAATCCTCCCGGCCGACCTTCCCTCGAGGGACGGCCGAGGCGTTATTTCTTGAAAGTTTTACCGGTGGTCCGTTTCGCTAGGAGCCGTGGTTTTCCTGCATTTTCCCGCCTGGGTTTCCGGCCGTTGTCTGATGCCGCCGGGGCGGGCCGGAGCGCGCGCTCCAATACGTCGTCCACCGTGTCGACCAGGACGATCTGCATATCGTTGCGCACCTCCGCCGGAATATCCTGCAAGTCCCGGTCGTTGCGGCGTGGGAGCAGAACCGTTTTCAATCCGGCCCGGTGCGCGGCCAGAACTTTTTCCTTCACCCCGCCGATCGGCAGTATCTTCCCGCGCAGGGTAATCTCGCCCGTCATGCCGACATCGGAGCGGACGGGGCGGCCCGTAATCAGCGAAACCAGTGCGGTGGCGATGGTGATCCCGGCTGAAGGGCCGTCCTTGGGCTGGGCTCCGCCGGGAATATGGACGTGGATGTCGTGCTTGTCAAAAAAGTTCGGCGGCAGATGGAGTTCCTCCGCCTTCGAGCGCACGTAGGAAAGCGCCGCGTGCGCGGATTCCTGCATCACCTGCCCCAGCGAACCGGTGAGCTGGAACCCGTGCCGGCCGGGCATCTGAGTGGCTTCGATGAAGAGCAGATCGCCTCCGATGGGGGTCCAAGCCAGGGCCGTGGCTACGCCGGGAATCGATGTGCGTTCCTGCACCTCTTCGGTGTAGAAGAACCGGATCGGCCCGAGATACTCCTGCACCTTCGCGGGCGTGATTTCCTCATGCATCTTTCGCCCTTCGGCCACGCCGGTAGCTACCTTTCGGCAGATCGATCCGATCTCGCGCTCCAGGTTGCGAACGCCCGCCTCGCGAGTGTAGTTGCGGATGAGCATGCTCAGGGCATCGTCGGTGAATTGCACTTCGTCGGGATGCAAGCTGTTCTCGCGGATCTGGCGCGGGATCAAATACCCTTTGGCGATTTCCGCCTTCTCGCGCTCGGTATAAGAGGAAATGCCGATGACTTCCATCCGGTCGATGAGCGGACCGGGGATGGTTTCCAGCTGATTGGCGGTTGTGATGAACAACACCTGCGAAAGATCGAACGCCACCTCGAGGTAGTTGTCGCGGAATTCGCGGTTCTGTTCCGGATCGAGCACCTCCAGGAGCGCCGCAGCCGGATCGCCGCGGAAGTCGGCCCCCAATTTGTCCACCTCGTCGAGCATGAAGACGGGGTTGCGGCTCTCCACCCGGCGGAGAGCCTGCAGGATGCGCCCCGGCATCGAGCCGATGTAGGTGCGCCGGTGCCCGCGGATTTCGGCTTCGTCGTGGGTGCCGCCGAGCGAAACGCGGATGAACTTGCGCCCCATTGCGCGCGCGATGGACCGGCCCAGCGAGGTTTTCCCCACTCCGGGCGGGCCGATGAAACACAGGATCGCCCCCTCCCGCTCGCGCCGGATCAGATCGCGCGGCTCTTTCGACTCCTCGTGCTCCCCCTTGCGTTCCATCCGCAGTTTGCGGATGGCGAGGTATTCCAAAATTCGCTTTTTCACGTCATCGAGCGCGTAATGGTCTTCGTTGAGGACTTTCCGCGCGTCGCTGATGTCGAGATGGTCTTCGGTGGTCTTGCTCCACGGCAGTTCGATTAGCCAATCGAGGTAGCTGCGGATTACGCCGTATTCGGCGCTGGAAGAAGGTAGCTTGGAAAGCCGGTCCAGTTCGCGTTTGGCTTGCTCGGCCGCCTCCTCGGACATCCGGGCGGCTTCGATCTTCTTGCGCAGGTCGTCGATCTCGGCAGTCTGTTCGTCGGTTTCGCCCAGCTCCTTCTGGATTGCCTTCATCTGTTCGCGTAGGAAATACGAGCGTTGCACCTTCTCGATTTCGGAGCGCGCTTCTTCCTGGATTTTCGCCCCGAGCTGGAGCACGTCGAGTTCCTTGGTCAGCAATCCCAGCAGCAACTTGAGTTTCGCGTTGACCGAATCCAGCTCCAGGATTTTCTGCCCCGCTGCGAGCTCCATGCGCTGGTAATTGGAAATAGTGTAGGCCACCTGAAGAGGATCTTCCAGGCTTACGATCGTGGTCACCAGCTCGCGCGGTACGGAGGGGATCAGTTCGGCGATCTTCGCAAACTGGTCGCGCACGTTGCGCGAGAGCGCCTCCATTTCGAGCCCTTCCTCGACCGACTCCGGCGCAATCTCCACGCGCGCCTTCAGGTAAGGTTCTTCTTCCGTATACTCCCGGATCCGGATGCGGGAGAGGCCCTGAACGACGATCCGGATCGTGCCGTCCGGGGCGCGGAAGAGGCGGTGGACGATCGCCGCGGTGCCGAGGGAGAAGAGGTCCGCCGGCCCGGGCGTGGCCAGTTCCGGATCCTTGGCGGTCACCAGTCCGATTATTTTCTCGCCGGTCGTAGCATCGTCCACCAGCCGGATCGAGCGCGGCTGGCCCACTGTCAGCGGCACGACCGTCTGCGGGTACACCACCACGCCGCGCAGCGGGAGGATCGGCAGCGAATCCGGAATGTGGAACTCGCTCTCCTCCGATTCCGGTTTTCCGGCGGGAAGCAGCACGGGATTTTCCTGAACCTGCGTGGTGATCGAAGGCAAAGCGATTTCGATCGGAGAGGGCGTCCGATCCTCGCCCTGCGATGCGGTGAGCAGTTCCATTAATTCTTCTGCGGAGTTCAACCACCGGGATGCCGGCATGGGAACGTTTATCCCTCGGCCTGAGGATTAACCTTCAGGCGACGCCTTCCTGAGTATTTTGCGATTTGTGAAGCTCGATGGCCAGAAATCCATCGTGGTAATGGGCGCGGATAAAATCCGAATCCACTTTGGCGGGGAGGTCCACTTCCGACAGGAATTCCCCGGTGTGGATTTCCATCTGGTGATAGACCTTGCGCTCCGAATGGTCCCTGCGCGTGCCGGAAATTCTCAGTACATTCCCGTCCAACACAACGGCAAAATCCGAATTTTCCATCCCGGCCACTTCCACTTGCACCCGGATGGACCCGTCGGTTTCGAAGACGTCCGTCGGCGGACGCCAGACGTGGGTATTGTGAATCCATATGTATCGGCTGGTGATGAATGCATGCCGGTGATGCGGAATGGTGCCGGGGCTGTCGGATTCGCAATGATATTCCTGGAGGTCGACGGAGGAAGGACCCATAAAAACCGCCTTTCTTACCGCAAAGGCTATTGTATCACGCGGTGAATCCGCACCCCCCATCGACGGACACCTCACGCTCCGATTTCTTTCTCACCATTCGATCTCCATCCGGTCGACGGCGATCTCGACCTCTCCGGAAAACACCGCCCGCGCCTGCTTCAATAGTGCCTTGCGATCGGCATACGGATCGGTATGAATAAGCAGAAGCTTCCCTACCTTCGCATCGCGGGCAATAGATGCCGCCTGGCCGGCGCTGCTGTGGCCCGCGCCCTTTCCCGTCGCCTCGTGAATCAACAGTCCGGCGCTCCCGGCAAGCTCTACCAGATTGGCTGACGGTTCGGTATCCGCGGAATATACAAAGCTCCTGCCATCTTCGAGGAAATCCACGCGCACACCCATCGCCGGCACCACGTGGCGGACGGGGCTGGAGTGCACTCGGAACTCGTCATTGGACAGTACCCTGGTCCGGCGCCGATATTCCACCGGGCGGTATACGATGGGAAATTGCGCCGGCAGCTTCCGCCAACGGTACATTTCCATCATCCTCCGGATTCGCGAGATCACACTCTTCCCGGCGTGGATGCGGACGGGTTTGCTCCGTTTCCTCATGCACAATTCCATGAGAAAGAGCGGCAATCCCGCGACATGATCCGGGTGAAAATGGGTGATGAAAATATCGTCGATCGCGTCCCGGCCGATCCCGAGGTCTTCCAGCCGGCCGCGCGGAGAAACCCCGCAATCGATCAACAGCCCGTGCCTGCGTCCGATGCAGACCAGGTGCGTCGGCCGGTTTTTTTCCGTCGACACCAGGCACGACGATCCCAGAACCAGAAGTTTCACCATCCCATCACCCAGGAGGCGACGAGCGGGGTTACCCACGTTTCCAGAATGGCCGACAGGAGCAGCATCGGCGCCACCACACCTACCAGGACGGTCATCCAATCGGCAAGCGCCTGCAGCCACAACTGCCCCAGGGAACGGCCCTCGGGCTTAGCCAGCAGGCAGTTGCCGCAACGTAGGATCGCGGCGCCCGCCAATATCATCGCCGGAATCTCGACGATCCCGTGCGGAAGCACCAGTCCAAGGAGGAACAATCCCGGTGCGAAGCCGCCACGGGCCAGGATCACCGTGGCATAGGCGATGATCCCGATCGGAAGCATCATGACCACCAGCCCGATGATCCCCAGGGAGATTGCCCCCAGCACGGACGCCAGGAAGATTGCCTGCGCGTTATGGAAAAAAATCTGCAAGGTCCCGCCCGGGGTGAAGAAACCGAGCGCCCCGAGCGAATCAAAGAAGTTCTGGCGATAGTTCTGCAACTTCAGCAAATCGGCCGGAAAGGGAAAACGGTTTGCGAGGAAGACGCCGGCGATCGCGCCGAAGCCGAGCGCGGCCGCAGTCCAGGGAACCGCCGGAAGGGTGCGCACCAGCGCGGGACCGACGGCTTTGCGGTACCACTCCGCGGGCGTGCGGGCGCCTCCGGTGAGCGACCGCCAGAAGAAAGAACCCATCCGGTCGAAGCGGATTTCCTCCACCTCGCGCGAAAGCAGTTCCTCGCGCCGGAATTGGCGCAGCCCAATGCGCAGGAAGATTACCGTCAGGATGAGCACCCCGGCGATGATCCACCATAATTCGCGGTACATGCGGTAGAACATGACAATGCTTTCGCCCTGCAAGAGCAGCGCGGCCGGAACGATGACAAACGACGCGAGCAGGTTGGCGGCGCGCACCGAATTGGTCTGGGCCGAGATCACCACCGCCGCAGACACCATGCACGCTGCATGGGCAAAAGTCAGCACGAGGATCTCAATCAATAGAGGCAGCGGAGGAAACCATCCCGCCAGGAAATACATCCCGGTCAGGTAAGCTGCAATTCCAAGGCCTGCGGCGCAAAGCGGCGTGAGAACTGAAGCCAGCACTTTACCGAGGAATAATTCGGTATCGGTCAGCGGCGTGGCCAGCAGCGGTTCCAGGCTGTAGCGTTCCTTCTCCCCCACGAAGCTTTCGAGCGCTATGACCAGCGAGACCGAGGTAGGGAAGAACCCGACGATCATTAACAGGAAGGGGAAAATCGCCTGGGCGATGACGTTCCCACCGTATTGATTGACGTAGTTGATCACCAGGCGCGCGGCGTAGTTCATCAGCACCGGGAAGAACAGGGTCAGGATAACCAGCGGGAGCACAACCCGCCAATCGCGGAATTGATCCCGCACTTCACGGCGGACCAGGGCGCCGAGGCGTGAAACTCGGAACCGAAAGGAGAAAGCCGGAACGGCCGCGTTCATCGCGCCGCTCCTTCCGGAACCGCCGGTTCTTCTTCGGCCACCGCCTGGAGATAGATCGTTTCGAGCGAGGGCGTTACTTCCCGCAGCTCAACCACCTTCATTCCGCGCCGGATCGCCCGGCGCAGGATTTCCGGATTGGCCGTCAGGGGATCGGCCGCGCGGAAACGGATGCAGTCGGGCCGGCGGTCGATCACTTCGACCAGTTTCCCCATCGTCGAAGTTAAATCGTCCGCCGCTTCGGCCAGTTTCAATTCGAACACGGCCGGCCCCAACATCCGCGCGCGAAGCTCGGCGGCGGTCCCTTCGGCGATCAGCCGCCCGCGACGGATGATGGCGATCCGGTCGGCGAGTTCCTCGGCTTCCGAGAGGTTGTGGGTGCATACCAGGATGGTGGCGCCGTTGTCACGGAGAGTACGCAGCATGTTGCGCACCGTGCGCGCGGATTCCGGATCCAACGCGGAGGTGGGTTCGTCCAGGAGCAGAACGCTCGGTGAATGCAGGAGCGCCCGGACCAGGGCAAGCCGCTGGCGCATGCCCTTGGAAAATTCCGCGAGCCATGCGTCCGAATCCACTTCGAGATCCAGGTCCCGAAGCAACTGATTCGCCCGTTTCCGGCGCTGAGCCGCCGGAAGGCCGTACAGCGCGCCGTAGAAATCCAGATATTCGCCGCAGCGCATGCGGTTGTACAGCCCGGTCTGTTCGGTCAGCACGCCCACCACCGAACGCACGTATTCGGTCTGGGTGAGAATATCGAACCCGCCCACTTTGGCGCTTCCCGCATCCGGCCGCAAGATCCCCGCCAGCATGCGGGTGGTGGTGGTCTTCCCNNGTTTGGTCAATCCCTGAGCCTCGATCATGGATTCCTTTCCCTGCCATTTACCAAAATAAAAAAAGGGAGAGACGAGCGGTCCGTCTCTCCCTTTGGCGCGTACGCTAGGAAACCGCCTTTACCGGACGGCGGCTCTTTACCCAATCCCCGAAGCCATGGCGCCAGAGCAAACCGCCGGCGGCGGCGAGCGCTACGACGGCAGCCAGCACCTGGTTGATATCCATTCCGTATACCAGCGAGGGATCGATCCGCAGGAATTCCAACCCGAAGCGGATGATTCCGTAGTTCATGAAAAACATCAGGATCAAATCGCCGGCCTTCAAGTGATCGCGGTATTTTTCACCCAGCCAGAGAAGAATTCCAAAGTTAATGATGTTCAGCAGTGATTCATACAGGAAAAGAGGATGGTACCTGGCCACGGTGGCGTATTGCGGGAGCCGCGCTTCGGGCGGGATATAGATCGCCCAGGGGAGGTTGGAGGGCAGTCCGTACAACTCGTGGTTGACGAAATTTCCGAGCCGTCCGAAGGCCAGGCCCAGCGCAATGCCCGGCACGGCGATATCACCCCACACGCCGAAGGAAAGTTTCTTGCGGCGGACGTAGATCCACAAGGTCAGCGCGCCGCCGATCAGCGCGCCGGGAAGACCCAGCCCGCCCTTGGTCAGATTGATGGCGTCGAAGGGGTGCGTCAGATACCAAAATGTTGTGATGGGCGGGTTCATCTCCTGCATGCTTAGCGGCGGCGTCAGGATGTGCCAGATGCGCGCGCCCACGACCGCGCCGATAACAACCCACAGGAAAACGTCCCAGACGATTTCCGTGTCCAGATGGCGCCGGCGGGCCAGAGTCTCGGCCGTGAACGCCGCGATGAGCGCGCCGGCCATGAGGATGAGACCGTAGTAGCGGATATAGAAAATGCTGATGTGGATTCCCAGCGAGTCAAAACTCATAGTCTTCTTCTCCCAAAGAGATTTTTTCCTTACTTTCCGCCCCGGCTTTGGCGATACACGTGCGCGAAGCGTTGCAACGCGGTGAAGTTACCCAGAATCGCCACCAATCCCAATCCGATGAGCGGCAGATTGAGGATCAGGGCCGGGCACAGCACCAGGTACCGTTCCATGCGTGTGAGCAATCCGACCTTGCATTCGAACCCCAGCGCCTCGGCGCGTGCCTTCTCATACGAGACCATGATCGATCCGATCGCGGCGGCCAGCGCCAGCGCCACGCCAAGGATGTTGTTCCCCAGCGCAAAATGGATCGCCAAGCCGCTGAAGAGGCACAGCTCCGAAACGCGGTCCAGGGAGGAATCCAGAAAGGCGCCGAACCGTGTCGCCTCCCCCCGCAACCGCGCCATGGTTCCATCGAGCGCATCGGCCGCCCCGCTGACAAGCACCACCACGCCGCCGAGGGAAACGGCGCCCAGCCCGAGCAGAACCGCGCCCAGGAGCGAGCCCACGAGCCCCAGCAGCGTCATTGCATTGGGTGAAAGTCCCAGCCGGAGAAAAAAGCCTCCGATCCCGTCGAGCGCGCCCTTGAATCGCGTGCGCATCCGATCGGTGAAGGTGATCGACTGCGGCACGGACGAACCCACGCTTTGCATGCCCATCCTTCCTAAAAAACGTCCCTTTCCGACGTGATGCTACCGGCGGGAACGCGTTCTGTCAACCCCGTTTTCGCCATTTCAGAAAAAACTCGGTTGACTCATCGTCAAATAAAAAAACTGAGGGTTTCCCGGGTTCTCCTTCACGGTAGTTCATTGATCCATCTCCCGCATTGCCGCAGAGTCCACATCAGGCGGTGAAAGCGGTGTCAATCCGTTCAGCCCTATTCGTCTTCCCCGTCGTCCTCGCCCCGCCGGAGCACTTCGCGGGTCTTGCCCCCCGCCTGCTGCCGTCCGATGAACCCGCGTTTTTGCAATTCGTCCATCAGGCGAGCCGCCTTTGGATAACCCAGGCGCATTTTACGTTGCAAGAGGGAGGCACTGGCTCTTCCATACTGCTGGACGATACGCGCAGCCTCCTCGAGTTCCGCTTCCTCGGCCGCGTCGACTCCTTCGCCCAGCCCCTTCACCAGATCCTCCCAGGGAGCCTGCTCCTCCGCATCGGCCGAGCGCCGCGGCTCCGCCTTTTCGGCCGGAGTCCGTTCGCGTTCCTTCCCCGGCTTCGGCGCCGCTTCCGTTTCCTCCGGGGCCTGATCCTTCCAAAAATCGATCAGGCGCGTAATTTCGCGGTCGGTGACGAAGCATCCCTGGAGCCGCACCGGCGACCCGGCTTCCGGGGAGAGATAGAGCATGTCCCCGCGCCCGAGGAGCGATTCGGCGCCGGGCGTATCCAGGATCACCCGGCTTTCGATCGAAGATGGAACGGCGAAGGCGATCCGGGCCGGGAAGTTGGCCTTGATCAATCCGGTCACCACGTCGGTGCTGGGACGCTGGGTGGCCACGATCAAATGAATTCCGACGGCGCGCGACATTTGCGCCAGGCGGATCAGGTGCCGTTCGGTTTCATCCGGCGCGGTCATCATCAGGTCGGCCATCTCGTCCAGCAGCACCACCATGCGCGGAAGCGTCTCCCCGTCGCCGCGGGAGGATACTTTGCGGTTGTAATCGTCGATGTGGCGTGCGTGCAGTTCCTCGAGCAGTTTGTAGCGCCGATCCATCTCGCGTGTGCACCAGCGCAGCACCGAGACGATCCGTTCCAATTCGGTTTCCACTTTGCCGAGAATGTGTGGCAGGCCGTTGAAGCGCACGAGCTCCACCATCTTCGGATCGATCAACACCAAGCGCAGCCGCTCGGGAGGGTTGTTGGCCACCAGGCAGGCGGTGATCGCGGTGATGCACACCGACTTTCCGGATCCGGTTGTTCCGCCGATGAGCAGGTGGGGCATGGTGGCCAAATCGGCGCATCGCGGCTGCCCGGCCACGTCGAGCCCGAGCGCGACCGCGAGCGGCGATCGAACTTTCTGGAATGCGGCGGATTGCATCACCATGCGCAGGCGCACGAGCGATGAGCGCCGGTGGGGAACCTCGATGCCGACATAGGATTGCCCCGGCACAGGCGCCTCGATCCGCAGCGTGGGCGCGGAGAGCGCGAGCGCCAGATCGTTGGCCAGGGAGGAAATTTGCGATACGCGCACCTTCGCGCGGCGGACCTCGCCGTCGGTCCCGGGTTTCTCAACGAAACCCGGCTCCACGCCGAACTGGGTGACGGTCGGGCCTGTGCGGAAGGAAATCACCCGCGCGGGAATTCCGAATTCATCCAAAGTTTTTTCGATCGTGCCGGCGATCTGGTTGATTTCGCGGATCGAGGGCGCGGAGAGTTCCCCGCCCTCGAAGATCTCGATCGAGGGCAACCCCTTCTCGCGTTTGGCGCGGGGCGGGTTTTGTTTTTCCTTTAGGGTGGGACCGGGCTTAAGGTTTTTTCGGAACTGCGGAGGCAACGCAGGGGAAGGCGAGGCCGAGGTTCCGCGGTTTGGAGAATCCGCCGAAGCGGCGGCCGGCGCCTTCTCTCGATTGGCGCCCGGATTGGGCGCAGACGATGCCGATCCGGTGCGGGAAGAAGGCTGTGCGCCGGATGCTTCCCGTTCCGACAGTCTCCCCGCCGCGCGCGCCGGCTCCATCCCGCGGTCCATCCCCGACGCAAGACCGATGAACTTATCCCACGAAATTCCGAAACCGTACCAGGAAAAGGCGAGGACTATTGCCGCAAGCAGCAACCCTTCCCAAACCGGCGCCATGAAGTATCCGAGCAGGATAAGTATTCCCCAGCCGATCAAGCCGCCACCGCGTCCGGCTTCCGATTCGACCAGGGTGGACGCGGCCAGGATCGAGCCCAAACCCAGCAGTGCGATGGCCGCAAGTTCGAGTGCGATGACGCGCATCCAGGAGACGGCCGGCGCCTTTCCCAGACGCCCGAGCAGCATTCGGACGGCAATCCACGCCAGCGCCAGAGGCAATAAAACGGCGCCCCATCCCATCCAGCGGATCATCAGGCCACGGAGCGCATCGATCAGAGTTCCATGGGCCATCCCGGTCAATGCGATCAGGCAAAGCGAGGCGAGCAACCCCAGGCCGACGATAACCCCGTCTTCCGCGTACGACCGGATCAGCGGTAGAAAATTCGCCGTCCGGTTTCCTTCGGAGGAACGGTTCGAAGAGGGCCCGCTCGCGGACGTTTTCATCCCTCGGGACCCGTCTCAGCACCGGCGGTTGGGCCGGTTTCCTCAGACGATTCAAGCGGAATGGGCGGCGGAGTTTCCTCCAGCTCATTGGCATGGCGCAGACTGAGCGCCAGCCGGCGCGATCCGCTTTCCACCGAGATGACCCGCGCGGTCACTTCTTCCCCTTCGGTGACGATGTTGCGCGGGTGGGAGAACGGCCCGTTGGCCAATTCGGAGATATGGATCAATCCCTCCACCCCTTCCTCGAGCGAAGCGAACGCCCCGAAACTGGTCACGTGTGTGATCCGGCACGTCACCCATTTTCCGGGAATGTACCGTTCGGGCACGGTCAGCCACGGATCGGCTTGAAGCCGCTTCAGGCTGAGGGCAATGCGCCCCTGTTCGCGGTCGACGCTGATAACTTCCACGTCGACCTTCTGGCCGATGGTTACAAAATCGGCGGGGTTGTGCACCCGTCCCCAAGAGATCTCGGAGAGGTGCACCAACCCTTCCATGCCGCCGAGGTCGATGAACACGCCGAAGGTGGTGATGTTAGTCACCTCGCCCTGGACTCGGTCGCCCACCTGAACCTTGGCCAGCAATTCGGCGCGGCGTCCGGGCGCGGCTTGGGCGGCGCGTTCGGAGAATACCACCCGCCCCTTTTCCGGATCGAACTCGATGATCTTGGCGTGGATCGACTGGCCGATCTTGCGGTACATCACCGCCTGACGCTCCTCGTCGCTGGTCAGTGAGGGAACACCGATCAGATGTGAGAGCGGGATGAATCCGCGGATGTGATCGCCCTCCACCAGGAGACCGCCGCGGTTGACGCCGGTCACCGTTAGTTCGGTGATGCCGTCGCTCTCATATAGCTCGCGGGCCGCCGCCCAGTCGTAGGAAGTCTGGGTTCGCTCATAGGGGGCGGATTCCTGCGACGGCGGGCGCCGCTCGCCAATCTCCTCCGAGAGGACGGCCGACCACCAGGATTCGCTGGGCTGATCCGACGACGAGACGTCACGGGCAAACTTTGAATCCGGCGGACTCGTTGTTCGCGGAGCGGATGCCGGCGCGGGCGGCGCGGAGGGAGCGGGGGATGCCGCGGGGGGCGCGGGTGGACGCGAATTCCGCGTTATCGAGTTCAGATGTTTGGGGGTAAGAGAGTAAAGGTTTTTCATGCTATTTCCATCCTTGAAAGAATTTGCACATTGTGCAATCTACCCTACGACTTCATCATCGGTCGCCGGTTCGTTCGACTGTTTTTCCATGGCGGCAATCGCGCGCGCCACCTCTTCGATCGCCAATTTCTGTTTCCGGTAAAGATCCGCTTCGGATACGGCCAGCCGAAGCGCTACATCGCGGACCCGCTTGCCTTCCAGGAACTTCATCTCCAGAATGTTATATAGCAACCACTCGCTGGTGAACCGCCGTTCCCCCTCCGGGCGCACCCGCTCGACCGCCCGGCGCAGGACGGCGCGCAGCGCGTTGACCGCATTCCCATCGTGCGAATCCAGTTCCTCGCGAACCACGCGCAACCCAAGCAGCGGGGAGGTGGTCAGTTTCGGACCGCCCCAGTAATGGCTGAGCGCTTCGCGCACCCATTGCGCCAGGTCCGTCGCGACGCTTCCCCCGTTGGCCGGGGCGGCGAGCAAATTCGCCTGCCCATAGCGGGCCGCCGCGCTGAGCCGCTGGATTTTTTCCACGTCCGGCATCAACTGATCGAGGGCGGAAAATACATCCCGCTGCAACCGCTCGTCGGCGAGCGCCCCTGCGGCGCGCTCCATCAACCGCCCCAGAGGCTCGTGCTGTTCCGGGGCCAGTTCCAAATGCTCCGAGAGGGCGGCCAATCCGATCAACCCGACCATTTCCTCGCGGTCCGGTGCGTGCAGCGGCAGCAGCCAGAACCCTCCCCAGCGAAACAGACTCCCGGTGCCGGGAATATATTCGAGCACCTCCGGCTTGGGCAGGGAAGAGAGATCCTTTTCCAGCGGCAGCAGGCTCCTCGATCCTACGCCCGCCAGGAATGCCGTGCCGCCTTCGTTCCACTCGACGACAAAAGCGGCCGGTGAACGGGTCAGGTCGCATAGAGCGGCCAAGAGCGATTCGAGAAACTGGCGCAGATCGGAGCCGGTGAGAAGACGTTCTTCCAGCCATTGCAACCGGCGGATTTCCTCCCGGTCGGATCGCGTTTCCAGAAACAACACGCGCTCGAGGGGTACCCGCCCCACGGTGACGGCGAATTGCAAGAGAACGATCGCCACAACAACCGCCACGAGGATCAGCCGCGAATCGGGCATCCCTACCCGGTCGAAAAAAGTTGAAGTGGCCACTAGGACGGCCAACGCGGCGGCGGCCACGAGCGGGCCGCGCAACAGCCATTGAAAGAGTTTGCCTTTCACCACGCGGTCGGAATAGGTGACGCCGAAATACGCGGTGGCATACGCCAATACCACCAGGAGCCCGGCCACCAGCAGATTGGTTTGCACCATCGCGATCCGCACCAGAAGCGGATGGAGGGTGGTTTCGTGGCCCAGGAGCAACAAGTAGGGAAAGGCGGCCATGGCGGGCGCTAGACTGCCGATCAACAGATAAATCATCCGCCGGCGGCTGGTGGTCGTCTGACATCTGCGGTAGGCGCGAAATAGGTTGATCCCCGTCCACGCCAGCAGCGGGACAGCGTAGGCGCTGAACACCCAGAAGTATTGGCCCGCCCGCAGATGGGGCAAACCGCCGTCGAGAGTGACGTCGTTGAGCAGTACCTTGGTAACGGTGGCCAGGTAGATCATGGCGGCGGCGATCAGATAGGTCGCGCGCACGGCAAACCTGCGCCGCCCGCGAGAAGGCCGGCCGGTGGAAGCCAGCAATGCGTCGGAAAAATGCAGGTAGGCCGCCGGCAACAGTGCCGTGCCGATCCATTGGAAGCGCAGCCAGATTTCCGCTTCCATGAGATCGCGCGCAGTCGAGGCCAGCCCGTCGGTCACGGCGATCACGACGATGCATCCCAGGATCAAGGCAAAGACGCGCGCCACCCGTTCGCGCAGACTGAACGTGAGCGCATATAAAAGAAGGGAAAACGCTGTGATGGCGATGCCGGCTACCAGGATTCGGTTGAGGATCGGCAAAGCGCTAAGGAGAAACTCTACCATTCAACCTGCTGTGATGATATTGAATACCCGTCCGCTGTACCACCCTGTTACAGGGTTTTGCTTTTACGCCATTCAATATTTTCTGCTTGATATTTTACCAGATATCGCGGTGAAAATGAAGGGGCAGCTTTCCCATCGGCTGTATATTCTCCCTTAATAATCCACACACGCACACCTCGCGTGGAATATTGAAACCACACCGGATACTCATCGCTGGCCCACCCTGAACCCGTTGTATTTACCGCCGGGAGGACGGGTGTGACCCCGTCTTCGAAGGTTCCAACTCCCGGCTTTAAATTCAATCTACTCGCCGGATCGACTTTTCCGGGGAGGCGGATTCATGCCACAAATCTTCTAAATAATTGGGAATTCCTTCCATCAGCGTCTCCGACGGAATAGCGACCTCGTTCATCCGCAGGCGCCTGCCCTGTTCCACGAGAAATACCTCCCAATCCTCGCCGCGGCGAATCACTTCGACTATAAATCGGCCATAAACGTCGAACTTCATTTTCATCCTTTCCCGATTTCTTCATTCGCCAATCCGTTGGAATATTTGAGGAGTTTTTTTTAATATCTCTTCGGGATTTGTTAATCAACTCTTAAGAATTGTTTGCGGAAATTTTTCGGTCATGCTTTCCATATCAGTCGACTCAATCCGGGCCGGCAGGATTTGGCAATCGGGATGGGTCTCCAAGCTCATTCAGTAAACACGGGCAAAATATATTCACCATCCGGGAGACGATCTCCCCAAAAATAATCCACGCGGTGTAATCCAAAATTCCAAAGTTCTTCGGAAATCGCGTGAATATTATGGAATATGCCGCCGGATAAAATCCATTACGGACCGGGAGACAGCACCTGAATGGGAACGACGCACGGCGTCGGAAACGTAAGATCGGCGGCCATAACCGTCAGGCGCAGATGATACACGCCGGGTGGCACGGTTGCACTGTCCCAGGTCCAACTGGACGGCTCGGCTTCGGTGGCGGCGTTGTTGTCGTTGTAGAGCGTGCTCCACACATCCGGTTCATCGGCCCGGCTCAGATCAATTTTGTAATAAGCGAAATTTGTGATATCGGCGGTGATCCGGATGGAGATCTTCCCTTTGACCGCATCCCCCGGTTTGGGCTGGAGGATGGTGGCTTTGGTATTGGTGCAGCCGCTGATGTCCACGCCGAATTGTTCCATCGGCGTAGCCGTCAAGGTGGGTGTGGGTTGATGGGCGGCGATCGCGGACTGCCGGATTTGTTCCGCACTTTGCGCCTGGGGCAGGCCGATATGGACGGCCGCATAAATCGCGCCGACGATCACCGCCAAAAGCGCCAGCCGTCCGAGCGCGCCGGTCCTTCGCCCGAGGAAAAGCTGCCGCTCCAATCCGAAAATCGTTTTGGAGAGTTGGATCTGCGCTCTGATTAATAGATAGATGAACCGGAGGGAAATCAATCCCAGGAGGTAATAAAAAGCAATCTCGTAATCGTGAAGGAATTTTAAAAAGATCATCATGCGAACGCCGGTTTTCCCAGCAGGGTTTTTAAAAGAAGCTCCAGGTTGGGCGCCGCCTCGCCGGTGGCGGTTAACACTTCTTTGTGGCTAATGTCCATCGAACCGTCGAGATTCGCCCGGTTGCTGATCACCGAAATTCCCAGGACGCGCATTCCCCCGTGCCGGGCGGCAATCACCTCCGGAACGGTCGACATGCCCACCGCATCCGCGCCGATCATCCGCAGAAATCGCAATTCGGCGGGAGTTTCGAACGACGGACCCGCCAGGCAGGCGTATACTCCCGCGCGCAGCGCCAAGCCCGAGTTCGCGGCGGCCTGGGTGGAAAGTTTTTGCAGCCCGGGATCGTACGCCCGATTCATGTCCGGAAAACGCGGACCCAGCCGGTCGTCGTTTGGCCCGCGTAAAGGGTTGTTTCCCCCAAACCCCATCAGGTTGAGATGGTCGGTGATCAGCATAAGATCGCCCGGTGCGAATTCCGCGTTGATCGCGCCGGCCGCGTTGGTAACGATCAGGATGTTTACACCCCATCTGTTCATGACGCGAACCGGAAAGGCGACCTGATCGGCGGTGTAGCCCTCATAGACATGCGCCCTGCCCTGTAACACCGCCGTATTCCTTCCCGCCAGCGTTCCAAGGATGAGCTTGCCCGCGTGCCCTTCCACTGTCGAGACGGGCCAGCCGGGAATATCGGCGAAGGGAATGACCGCGGGCGATTCAACCGACTCTGCGATCGATCCCAATCCGGAGCCGAGAATGACGGCCACCTTTGGAACGATCCGCGTTTGCCCGCGGATGCAATCCGCAGCGCGGTCGTAATCTTCCAGGGTGAATGACGGTTGCATGATCGGTGAGACTTTCCTATGGATACCGGATTTGCGGGAGCCGATGCCGGGATTATAAACCCACGCGCGATCAGAGGATGAACATCGCGTCGCCGAAGGAATAGAACCGGTATCCGGTGCGCCGGGCTTCA
>PLND01000004.1 GCA_003141675.1 Anaerolineae bacterium | reverse complement strand
CAGAATCCATTCAGATCACCGCGGTTCATGCCGGCGGCATTCCAGACCAGCCCGATCGTCATGGGAGTGACCGCACCCGTCAGCAGACGATTATATTGCTCCAGATATTGAGTCGTAAAAGGCTCCGCCGACTCACTGGCCGATAGCGACCGATAAACTACTTTCTGAATGTTGTGATCTTGGAAGATATAAGCAAAGTCCACGCTCAAACGGATAAAAGTGGATTCGTCACCAAAAAAAGGCACCCGTGTCATTCCAAAAATAACATACGCCAGCAGGAGTGCAAGGAAGATTCCATCGAGAATGCGGAAAATCCCTTTGCGGTTTTTTTCCACCTTCTCTTTGGAATGTTGATTCTCTGCGTTCATTTTATCCAATCTCCGCCTACGACCGTGCGTCGCACCGCTCCTTTATGGACGTCCAATAGGTCTACTGTCGTTTATTCCGTTCCGAGAACATGAGAATTATACTTTGTCCAACCTCCTTCAACCATCGTCCCAAAAGATGCAAAGTCTTCCACTTGCTGATCTCTACGAATCCTCCCCAATCCTTCCCTTCCAACCCTTTTCTTCCAGATGAAACGCTTTGCCGGAACGTCGATCATGTTTGCTCAGCCTCTCTGGAAAAGGGGAACTCCTACGTCCGATCGTTTCGTGTCCTGGATGAGACGTCCTGCGAATGTACAACCATCCATCGGAACGATCCGATATCCATTCGTTGATTGGGGATAATGGCAAATCCGCGGACCACCGCAAGGTTTACCGGTTTTTATTCAGCCGGGTTGGCGCCCTTACCTTTCCGCCGGAAGATTCTTCGAATGGCTATGGGGAAATCGGACGAAGTCAGCGGCACCGCGGCAAAGCCCGCCAGCACGCTCCAGGGAGCGATCAGCACGATGTAATACCGCTGGAAAGGAAGCGGATTCGTTAATAGGAGAATCGCGGCCGGGACAGCCAGCCACGACAATAGGAGAAGCGTTTCCCATCCGCGCCGGCGGAAGAGCGTGACCCACAGGCCGCCGGCGGTCAGCACCAGCACGACGATCCCCCAAACCGTTCCCCCGCCGCGGCCGTCCAGGTGGGCATCTTCATATACTCGAATTTGCGTCTGCTCCTCTTTCAGGCCATCCCAAGTATGGCTTTCATAATACTGGGTTTTCGCAAAGAGCAGTTGGTCGGCCATTCCCCCGATCCGGGATCCGGCCGTCGACATATCCCGTCCCAGCGCTTGTTGCCCATACATGATGTCGGCCCGGATCTGCAACATGATTCCGATGGGTTGGTAGATTCCGTTCCATGTCTGCGCGGAAAACACGGTAATCAGAAGCACTCCCGCAATGGAAATCGTCCGGGCAATCCAAATCCGCCATCCCGGCTTGGGAAGACCGATCGTAAAACAGACGGCCGAGAGGCAAAGCAAAATGAGCCATTGAAACCGATAGAGCCACCAGACCGGCATCAGGATGTAGAAAACCGAAAGTCCGAGCAGGCCGGAACCGAGCAGGCCGAACAACAGCCGGAAATGAACCGCCGTCTTCTCGCGCGGTTCCAAATCCCGCCCGGCAAACCAGAGCAGGATAAAAATCGCAAAAAAAGCGGGGGCGATAACCAGCGCGGACGTGTGCTTACTAGCCAGCGCCAGACCGCTTGCCAGCCCGAGAAATCCATACGCCGGAATGATCCGGCGGAAGCGTAATTTTTCCTCCCGGATTAACCGCAGGATATGCAACGTGGCGAGAACGACGAGCGAGGTGAACAACAACAACCCTCCCTCCTGCATCGCCCTCCTTCCGTTGACAAGGATGGAAGGCGTGGTCGCATACAGGAAGGCGGCGATCCAAGCCGCCGGCCGCGACCGGGAGAGCCCAAGTGCGATGAAGAAAACGACTGCGATGCTGATCGCGGTAAATAGAGTGGACGGGATCCGGGAGATGTCGAGCAGCCGGATGCCGGGCATATTTCCTTTTTGCACATTGAACGCCCATTCGCCGTTGACATCCGGCGGCAACCATACCCAGAATCCATTCAGATCACCGCGATCCATACCGGCGGCGCTCCAGACCATTTCGATCGTCAGGGGATCGATCGAACCCGTCAGCTCCCGTTGATATTGCTCCACCGACCAAAAACCGGTTGTGGGATGATAGATAACTTTTTGAATGGCGCGGTCTTGGAAAATGTAAGCAAAATCCATGCTTAATCGGATCAGCGTGGATTCGTCGACGTGAAAAGGCACCCGGGTCATCCCCAAAAAAACATAAGCCCCCAGAAGCGCAAGGAAAATTCCGTCAAGGACGCGGAAAAATATTTTGCGATTTTCTTTCGCCCCTTCCGGGGCGCCCCAATTCTCCGCACTCATTTCTCCAACCTCCACTCGCAACGGTACTTCGCGCCCGCCGTTTGCAGGCATTGTATTGCCCAAGGTTTATCCGTTCTCTTCTCGGAACAAGAGAATTTTACTCTGTTTTGGTTGTGACAAGATCATCCCGCAGATCACGGATTCTCCCGCGTGGGTTACCATCCATTCGGTTCCCGGCGCTTGACATGATTTGGGGGAACACCGATAATGTCGTTTCAGCCGAACTCGGAAAGGGGTCTCCTTTATTGAACCGCACCCTGTACCGGATAAGACATCCCCGCGAATTAATCTCCACGCTCCGCGGCACCCCCGTTTCCATTAACTGGTTGGAGCTCTTCGAAAGCGTTTTTCTTTTCGCGCTTTTTTTATCCTGCACAATTCCCTATACCGTGCTGGCCGGTTCGATCACCATCAGCCCGGCGGAAATCTTTGCGTGGTTATTAATTCTCTGGCGGTTGACCACCGGCGGCACGGAGTGGGCCAGGCTCGATCGAGGGGTCAAGCGGCTGATCTGGGGATTCCGGGTTTTTGCGGCCTGGTCCGGCTTGCTTTGGGTGTTTTCCAGCGACTGGCCGGAACGGCATGGGATGTTTTTGGATTGGTTGTTGGCGGCGCTACTGGTTGAATGCCTATTGCGATCGCCCTGGAACGATTGGAAACGGATCGCCTCCCTCTATGTCTGGGCCGCTTTGCCCACCTGCGTCTGGGGCGTGATGCAGCATGCGATGGGGATCGGCCTGGCGCCCAAGGATTTCGCCGGCTGGAGCAGCAACGCGGCGAGCATTCCGATCGCCGGATTCTTCGGACATCCCAATGATCTGGCGATTTATCTTTATTGGCCGCTGCTTGTGTGCATCGGACTCGTCTGGGCATATCCTTCCTGGCGCAGGATCATATACGGCCTGCTGGCCCTGCTCTACGGTCTGGTGATGTATTGGACGATATCGCGCACAACGCTCCTTGCGGTGGTTTTCGTCGCAATCCTGACGGCGCTCGTGGTCCTCATTCGCCGCAGACGAATTTTTCTCCTCGCCGTTATCGCTGGATCGGCCGTCACCGCCATTGCGATTGCGTGGATTTTCCTCACCATTCCGCTGGATCGGATCAACTCCACCCTAAGCGGCCGGTTGGATATTTGGAGCCAAAGCCTTCAATTAATTTTCTCGGATAAATATCTCCTGGCCTTCGGATATCTTTCGGTTCCACCCGCCAATCTTTCCGTCTGGTATATTCCGCACAACATCTACATCCTCTCCTGGATAGAATACGGCGTGGTTGGCTTTCTCATGCTCATTGGCCTGGCCGTCTATCTGTTGCATTCCGGATGGAAACGATATGAAAAACTTCGGAGCCATTTTCCCGCCGCGGTGCTTTGGGGCGGGCTGGCCGGTCTTTTCCTCATCGGCGGGATGGCTGACCTGTATTTCCATGAGCCGTATGTGATCATCAACTTTATCTGCGTATTGGGTCTCTGGGCGGCGCAGATTCGCGGGATCGATGCTCCCCCCGGCTCTGGAAATACCGAAGTTCCGTCCTCCAAAAATAGACCGGTTTCCGGCAAGGCAAATCCCCCTAGCCTCGAACCCAGCCGGTGATCACTTCACAAAGCCCATATCTGTTTCTTTGGTTTTTTATAAATTGAATCGGGGAAAACGATTGGATAACCCGGACCGGCCTGGAAGTGACTCCCTATAAGATTGTCGCAACATCCCTTCAGAAAAAAGTTCATCGTGTAAAAACCGCGAATGAAGCAAACGAGGGGGAAAATGAATTTGGATTATCGGTAATGTACCATTATTAGGCTGTTTTTTGGTGTTTTTCGGTCGCGAGGAGACGATTTTGGGATACCACGAACTTTTAATTATAATGTACCAATTGAACACGTGGAACAGTCCAAAGAATAATCGAGAAGGGAACAGGATCTGTTAAGCCGCGCTCTACCCGGTTGAATCCCAAGGATTGACACGCATGTCTATGCGCTGGTACGTACTACATAGCAAACCGAATAATGAAAACCTGCTCCTGGAGCAATTAACCCTGCGCCAGATAGAAGCTTTCCTTCCGTGCATTCCGGTAAAACCGGTCAACCCGCGCGCACGCAAAACCAGGCCGTATTTTCCCGGTTATTTGTTTGTCCATCTGGAATTATCGCAGGTCGGATCGTCGGTTTTGCAATGGGTTCCCGGCGCAAGCGGACTGGTAGTCTTTGGAAATGAGCCGGGGTATGTGCCCGACAACCTGATCCACGCAATCCGCTTACGCGTGGGGGAAATCCATACGGCGGGCGGCGAGCTGCTCGGATCGGTCCGGGCGGGGGATACGGTTGTCATCCAGGACGGGCCCTTCAAAGGATACGAAGCGGTCTTCGACGAGCGGCTGTCCGGAAGCGAACGGGTGCGCGTACTGTTGAAACTGTTCCAGCGCGAAGCGGTTCCGCTCCATTTGCGCGCCGGGCAGATCTTCTGTCCAAAATACGGCGTCTAGGCCCCAGCTGGGCAAAGCCGGCGGCTTGAACATCGTTCCATAGTGTCATTATTCGATAGAGATTCCGGGTCTGGAATGTCGAAAGGGCGGAGCGCGGTTTGTGAAAACTCGTTTCCGGATTTGTAGCTACTCAGCCCGCTCCTCATCCTGTCCTCCCGTCGCCTTCTCCGGGACAGGTTCTCCCAGGATAAGCTGGGAGAAGGTGGCTAAAGGCCGGATGAGGGAAAGTAAAAGGATACATCATTTATTCGACCATCCTTTCTGCTCTCATTTGGCAGAGCAATAAATCCGAAAAAGAGGATCTTGTCTAATTCCACAGGTTGATTATGGCCTTTATTAAAAAAGCAGACGGATTTGTACCTATTGTAATCACTCCCCCATCCTCACTGGAAATGCCGAATTTCCGTGAGTTATGGGATTATAAAGGGTTGTATTTTTTTCTGGTTCGCCGGGACATCAAACTGCGTTTTCAACAAACGGTGATCGGGTTCTTATGGATCATCCTCCAACCGCTGATCCAGATGCTGATTTTTTATGTTATCTTTGGCATTCTGGTTAAGGTCCCCACGAATGGCATCCCGTATCAACTTTTTTTCTTATCCGCCTTCGTCGTCTGGCAGTTCTTCACCCAGGTAATCAACAATAGCGCCTATAGTTTGGTGGGAAATATCGGCGTCATCATCAAATCGTATTTCCCCCGGTTGGCGCTGCCGCTCTCGGGAATTGCCAGCTCACTCGTCGATTTTGCGGTTTCTTTCCTTGTATTATTGGTATTCCTGCTTCTCGATGGGCATTATCCGATAACGCTTCGATATTTACTGCTTCCGGTGCTTCTGGTCATCACCATCGTCTTTTCGTCGGGCGTCGGGCTGCTGTTCGGGGCCTTGATGGTCGTCTTCCGGGATACGAAAAATTTCCTGGCTTTTATTTTGATGATGTGGATGTACGTCACACCCATCATGTACCCGATCACCTTGGCGCCGGAGCGGTTTCGAGTCCTGTTCTATCTCAATCCGATGACCAGCCTGGTGGATGCGTACCGATGGGTGTTCCTGGGACAGGGCGACTTGCCGAAGATAAGTTATCTCCTGATTTCCTTTTTGGTCGCGACCGTCATCTGGTTTTGCGGGGCCATCGCCTTCCGGGCGATGGAAAACAAGATCGCGGACGTGATGTAGCCATGAGCCAATACGCCATCAAGGCGGAACACGTTTGGAAGGAATACACGATCCGCCACTCGCTGGAAGGTCCGCAAACCTCTTTCAAAGCGGTGTTGAATGCGCCTTTCAATTGGGTAATGAGGCGGTCGAGCAAATACGCCCACCTGAAGAACACCGAGGATTTCTTTGCCCTCAAGGACGTCAGTTTCGAAGTGGAATATGGGGAATCGGTCGGGTTGATTGGGCGCAACGGGGCCGGGAAAAGCACGCTCATGAAGATCCTTTCCCGCATCACTCGTCCCACACGGGGGATAATAACGCTCTACCATCATGTCAACTCCCTGCTCGAAGTCGGCACCGGTTTCAATATAGAGCTTACCGGGCGGGAGAATATTTACTTGAGTGGAAGTTTCCTGGGGATGAAGACGTCCGAAATCCGGCGGAAGTTCGACGAGATTGTCGCGTTCTCGGAAATCGAACAGTTCATCGATACGCCGGTGAAATATTATTCCAGCGGCATGTTCGTGCGCCTGGCGTTTTCGGTGGCGGTGCACCTAACCCCGGAAATTTTATTGCTCGACGAGGTGCTGGCGGTCGGGGATGCGGATTTCCGGCAGAAATCATTCATCAAGATGAAAGAATTGTTGAGCAGCGGCGCTACGATCATTTTCGTCTCGCACAGCGAAAGTGCGATCAAGGAAATATGCAAAAGGGCCATCTGGCTCTCCCATGGAGAAATCACGATGGATGGACCCGCCGTCTCCGTTGTGGATAACTATATGCAATCCATTAGCCAGCACAGCAATTGAAGTTCGATGGGATTTGCCGGAAAGTTTCCGTGTTGGATTAATATTGGGGAATAAAACATCATACTTTATCGTGAAAGGGTTTCATTAAAATGCAATTCAAGCCGACCCAAATTCAAGACGTATTACTCATTGAACCAAAAGTATTTGGTGACGATCGGGGTTTCTTTATGGAAACTTTCCGGGAGAATGTATTCTCCGCATCGGGAATTCCCGGTCCTTTTATCCAGGAGAATCATTCCGGTTCCCGGAAGGGTGTGTTACGAGGCTTACATTATCAGATTCGCCAGGCGCAGGGAAAATTGGTCCGCGTTGTTGCCGGAGAAATCCTGGATGTGGCCGTGGACTTGCGCCATAGCTCGCCGACTTTCGGTCATTGGGTGGGACAGAAGCTTTCGGCAGATAATAAACTCCAATTATGGATTCCCGTGGGTTTTGCGCACGGTTTTTACGTTCTGAGCGAATGGGCTGAAATAATCTACAAAACCACGGATTATTATGCGCCGGATTGGGAACGGATTTTGCTGTGGAACGATCCCGCAATTGGGATCGAATGGCCGCTGTCAAATGGGCAAGCGCCAATTTTATCCGAAAAGGATTCCCGGGGAAAATTGTTATCCGAGGCGGAATTGTTCGATTAGGAGACTGCATAGTGCAGAATGTATTGGTTACCGGCGGCGCCGGTTTCATTGGATCGAATTTTGTGCGTTATCTTCTTGGCGTCGAGCCGGACATCAGGATTATCAATCTGGATGCCCTGACCTACTCGGGCAGTCTCGAGAACCTCAAGGAACTCCCCCGTTCGGATCGTCACATCTTCGTGAAGGGGGACATTTGCGATCCCGGATTGGTTGCCAAGCTCCTGCAGGAATACGAGATAGATACCGTCGTCCATTTCGCCGCCGAAACGCACGTGGATCGTTCGATTCTTGATCCCGGCCAATTCATTCAAACAAATATCGTAGGAACTACCACCCTGCTAGAGACCGTTCGCCGGTATTGGATGAATGAACCTGGCATGGAAAACGCAATAAAGCGCTTCCATCACATTTCGACCGACGAGGTCTTCGGTTCACTGGCCCCCGACGAACCGGCGTGGACGGAAGAATCCCCCTATGATCCTCATTCGCCGTATGCCGCTTCCAAAGCCGCCAGCGACCATCTGGTGCGCGCTTACGGACACACCTACGGTCTGCCGTACACCCTGACCAACTGCACAAATAACTACGGTCCTTATCAGTACCCGGAGAAGTTAATCCCCCTTGTGATTTTGAACGCTCTGGAGGGGAAACCGTTGCCGGTGTACGGCGACGGCCGGCAGATCCGGGATTGGCTCCACGTGGAAGACCATTGCGAAGCGATTTACCTGGTTCTGAAGCACGGGCTTGCCGGGGGCAGCTATCATATCGGCGGCGCCAACCAACTTACCAACATCGAAATCATAGAGGCGATCTGCGAAATCCTCGATGAACGGCTGCCCTCTTCGCCCCATAAACCGCACCGGCAACTCATACAATTCGTCACAGACCGCCCCGGACACGACCGCAGATATGCGCTGGACTTCCACAAGATCGAACGGGATTTGGACTGGAAGCCGCGCCACACGATAAGGAACGGTTTGCGCGACACGGTAGATTGGTACCTGGCACATCCGGATTGGGTGGCCGGGATCCTTAAAAAGAAGGAATATCAGGAATGGCTGGGAAAAAATTACACGCGCTAATGGCGGGGGAGGAACGATGAAAGGGATTATTCTGGCGGGCGGGCGCGGGACGCGTTTGCATCCGTTGACCCTGGCCGTGAGCAAACAACTCCTGCCGGTTTACGATAAACCCATAATCTATTACCCGCTTTCCACGCTTATGCTAGCCGGCATCCGCCAGATTCTGATCATCAGCACCCCGGAGGACTTGCCGCTCTTCCGACGTTTGCTGGGCGATGGCCGGCAGTGGGGCGTGGACTTCAGTTATGCGTCACAAGCCGAGCCGCGTGGATTGGCGGATGCCTTTATCGTCGGTGAGGAGTTTGCGGGTGAAAACCCCGTTTGTTTGATCCTGGGGGATAATATCTTCTTCGGGCACGGCTTGCCCGATCTGTTATGCCAGGCGGTTCAACTGCAAGAAGGCGGAATAATTTTTGCTTATCAGGTCCGCGACCCGCAACGTTATGGGATCGTGGAATTCGACGACCAAGGATTCGCCATCAGCCTGGAAGAGAAGCCGGCCATACCGCGTTCGAATTTCGCCGTACCGGGACTGTACTTCTACGACGGGCGCGTGT
>PLND01000080.1 GCA_003141675.1 Anaerolineae bacterium | reverse complement strand
ATTTCACATATTGATAATAGAACAATTGTTCTTTTTTGTCAATATTTGTCCATAAAACGAGTGATCGTATTCAATCCCAAAACCACAACCTCTCCGGTTGTGGTTTGGAAACAAACATGTTTCAGGATATTGAGAATGCGATCTGGTTCATGCCCACGGATTGGTCACCCGCCCAACGAACAGGATCGTTCCCGTCGGGTTGTCGCGGATCAGGAAGAGGAAAGGCCGATCCACCTTGAATTGCATGGGTTCGACCGGGTTGACGGGCATGGACGACGCTTCGACCACGACGACTGTCGCCGCCGCAGCTTCCGTACCCTTCTCATCAACCGAAACGAAAGCCTTGTGCAGAATCAGGCTGATATAGAGATCCCGCGCACCGTCCATTCCGGAAAAGTCTGCACGATCCGGATTAAAGGCATCCGTCATACCCAGCGCCTGTAATCCCTTCGATAACTCCGTCGACCATTCCATTTTAAATTTCGGCAGCGACAGATCGACTTCCACCGGCTTCAAAGCGGCCACGGTTTGTGCCATCAGCCCCGCGTTCAGCCGCGATTCGATGTTGGAAAACCGCCCGTCGTCCGGCAGCAGCACGAGCATCGAGAGCTGACCGCCCGCATAAGGCAACGCCACCGCGCGATACCCGTCTCCCAGCATGCCAGGGAAGCTGGTCGATTGGTGCATCATATCGACCTGCACACCGCTCCCGTCCAGCAGGTGAAACGTATCCGGCTGCGTCATTTTCTCATCGAAATGCTCCTGCCAGGCGGCCTTGAAATACACGGCGTTGGCCAGCACCAGGCGGGTGAGCGCATCGAGCGCGCCCGGCGGGATAATGTCCTTGATCTTCTGGTTGGTGGAATGGCTGACCCAATCGTTGATCGCGAGCCTCGCGGCTTCGGCGTCTTTTTGATAATCCACCAGGCGCATCCCGGCGGCATAGTTCTGCGCGAGCACGTCCAGAAAGGGCTGCTCAAAATGAAAACCGCTTTGGCCCCAGATGGAATTCGCAACACTTAATTGGAATGCCTCACCGGGTTTCAACCCCTCCACTTTGGAACGGCTCTCCAGCGCCAGCGCCAATCGGTTGAACGCCGGATGAAGCCGCTCCGCAGGCAGTGTGAAATGCAGCGTTTGCGCCATTTGGGCCGCCGTATCCCCGGTTGCCCCCGCGTAGGTCATGGCCAGGGCAATGGAAATACTGTATGGTGAATAAAACAGGTTATCCCCCTCCGAGGCCGCCTGATGGTACAAATCGAAAGCAAAGGCGCTGTTGCCGTCGACCAATTCCCCCAAATCTGAATCCGATACCTGCGGTGAAAGGTCGTGGGCCGCATTCGACTTCTCCACAAGCGGCTTCGGCTGAAGCAAAGTGCAAGCCGATAGCACAAAAATGACAACCGGTACCAGCCAATAGACTGTCCGATTCATGCGCTTCATGGATCCTCCTCCGGTGTTTTCGACCATATGGTTAAGACGCCGGTTGCGATGAATGGTTCCCCGTACCTTTTTCATATTTTTCAGATGAAAGTTATCTTGAAAAACCGATAAAATCGCCAGCCGACTCCAGCCATCGTTCCACATTTATATGGCGGAATCTGGCTTCGAGGCACCCGTCAATTCCGATGTAGTGATTAAGTTTTTCCATTTTTAGATATATGCCAATCCTGGAGTGCGAATCAGGTTTCCTTAAAAAGCTATTTCTGCCGAAAACGGTCCTGTCGAAGGATTCAATCTACTCCAGGAGAATTCCCTCAACCTCCGCCGGCGGGAATAATTTGAAACAACTGAAAATCGGAATTCTGAAATATCACTTTTATTTTGCCTGTCCCTTGAAGGGCTTCGATATCCGCAGAGGATAATTGATGCCCTTCATCCTCGTTCCGGTAAAAGCAGAAGTATTGGCCGGGGGGAAGTTCGGATGGGTTGTTCCATTCCAGCGACGGGTGGCCGGTAAGCAACCGCAACGCCCTGGGTTTAAAGAAGACAATCACCGAATCCTGCTCCGTATTCGTTTTAATGTAATTGAACATCTCCTGGGAGGCGGGGGTAAAGGGACCACTGGAGACCTCCCGATGATTCTGAAGATTGGCCAGCGCCAACTCCATCGACTGCCTGGAAAAGAAAAAGGCGGCCAGCAGGACGAAGCTCGCAGCAGCCGAGAAGGCGATCTTTCGCTCGATTCCTTCCATCGCGCGGACATACCATTCTATTCCCATCAGTAGAAAGAAAAGATAAAACGGGAATATCGGCAACAGAAACCGCAAACCCTGGTTTGCGGGCCAGACGATATTGACCCCCATCGTCAACATTCCATAGATCGCCATTGGAAAAAATCGATTGATGGTTTTCACCAGACCGGTGAAAAAGAACGGAAGCGTCGCGCCAAACACCAGGGGGAAAAACGGGATCGCGGCAAAGAAATTCTGCGGCATGCCAAGGTAATAGAGGATATTGGCTTTAATCTCCCGGGCGGAGATTGCCCGCAGCGATTGGAGATATCCCCCTTCCCCGCTCGGGAGCAGCAAATACCAAACGCCTATCATCCCGAGGAATACAAAGTAGGGAATGGCGCGAAGGAAAATCATCCTCCAATTAATTCGCGTCCGGGAGAGAGGAATAGAATCCGACTTCCTTGCCAATTCCAAATCCGGGGTCCGGCTCCGATGGAAAAATGGAATGGAAAGAACGGCCTCCGAAAGGATGGCGACGAATAACAATACAATTCCGGTCGTGCGAATAAAAAACGAGATCGCCAGGCATATCCCAAGGAGAACATATCCAAGCCATTCGAAGGATAGGATTCGTCGTTCGACGATGACCTTTCCGATCAGAAGTATCGTCAGAGTGGAAAATAACAGGAACGGAATATCGGAAGCGACGCTATTGAATAAATTGAGGACCGCCGGATCCAATCCCAGAATCGCCACCAGTGCGATCAACGACAAAGGGGAAAGCTTGGAGCGCAAACCGGCCGCGAGGGTTATCAGGAAGAGGAGGTAGCAGATCCAGTTGATGCTTTTTAAAGCTATCATATTCAGACCGAAGACGGCCACCACGGGAGCCAATAATACGGGCGTGCCCCATGGGTAAGCAACCGGGCCAAGGTTGATGGAGGATTGATTTATGGTGAAAGCATTCGCTTCCATGAATTGTGAAGGACGTCCAGTGACGATGCTTTCGGCCTGCATGATATAGGACGCAAAATCATCCCCCCAATCATGTCCGGAATTTAGCAATTCCAGACCAATCAAGCCGGACGAAAGAATAATGATTCCCAGGAGCACCCAAAGCATCTTCCCGCCCATTTTCTTTACCATGCCACCCTCGCTTTTCAAATTTAGCAAAATAGATCGGCCTTTCCGCCGGCCGGAAAATCATTTTCTCTGGGATCGCCTGATGTGCAATAAACATTATAGCCTTTCATTTCAGACCACAAAAGTCGTATTTTATGGAATATCAAATGGAAAAAAGTCACCTTGAGTCTTAGGATTGCAGGGAATTGATGATATAAACACGGCGGACAGATCATGCTCTTCGATCCAAGGCACCCTTCCGATGGGATAAATGCGTGATCGCGCCAAGCCTCTTCAAAAAAAGGATCAAACCCCTTGGAGGGCTTAGCGATTGCCAAGAATGGTCCACCGTGCGGAAGATCGCCCGAGAGGATTTGCTAATTTTCGCGTATATAGAAATTAAATGAGCCAAATTACCCGATGGCGGATGGTTCTCGACCCTGTTGTCTGGATGGGAAAGGTTTAATGAAAAGTTGTGCACGCGCTTCCAACGTTCTCGTTATCGGCGCCGGTGTCGGTGGAATTGCCGCCGCAGCCCGCCTGGCGCGTCAAGGCTATGCGGTTACCGTCGTGGAAAAAGGCGACCGCCCCGGCGGGCGCTGTGGTCGGATGACCGTCGATGGATATACATTCGAAACCGGGGCAACCATATTCCTGATGCCATCCCTCTATGCCCGGGCCTTCGCCGGTCTGGGCGAGCGCATGGAAGATCATCTGGAATTGCTCCGCGTCGACCCTACTTACCATCTTTTTTTCCGGGATGATTCGAAGATGAAATTGACCTCCGATCTGCAGCGGATGCAAACGCAGTTGGAGGCCGTCGAACCGGAGAGCTTCGGGCGGATGCTGCGGTATCTCGCGGAAGGCGGCCGCCATTTCCGGTTCTCCCTGGATCACATCGTCGAGAAGGATTTTCAGAGCATTCCGGAGTTTATCAACCCGTCGACTCTGCTGAATTTCCTTCGGATGGACCTTTTAAGGAGCCATTACGGCTACGCTAAATCTTTCTTTCACGATCCACGATTGTTGATCGCATTCACTTTTCAAAATATGTACATGGGACTCAGTCCCTACGATGCCCCCGCCACATACTCGCTCCTGCAATACACCGAGCTCGCGGACGGTTTATGGTATCCGCGGGGAGGAATGTATGCAATCGTCGAAGCGTTGGTCAATATCGCCCAAAAACACGGAGTGAAATTCCAGTACAACGCGCCGGTTCGGAAAATAATAACGAATGGGAATCGCGCCACCGGCGTGGAATTTGCCGACGGCAAAGTGTCCAACGCCGATATCCTGCTAGCGAATGCGGACCTGGGATACGTTTATCGAAATCTCCTCCCACAGGATGCGACCGCCGGCCGCATCAACCGGATGGAATACGGTTGCTCGACGGTGATGTTTTATTGGGGTATGGATACGAAAATTCCCGGCCTGGGATTGCACAATGTGTTCTTCTCCGGAGATTACCACCGGAATTTCGACGCCGTCTTAAAGGAAGAGAGCCTGCCGGCGGAGCCCAATTTTTATCTGCATACCGCCGCCGGTATGGATCCGTCGGCAGCCCCGCCCGGTCATGATGCCTGGGCCGTCGCGGTTCCGGTTGGCCACATCCGCAAGGAGGGATCCCAGGATTGGCCCTCTATTCAATCCCGGGCAAGGGATTTCGTCCTGCGCCGGTTGGCCCGGGCCGGTCTGGGGGATGTGGCCAAGCACATCCGGATTGAGCGCAGCACCCTTCCCGGGGATTGGCAATCCCGTTACAATCTGCCGGGCGGATCCACCCACGGGCTGAGTCATAAACTCACCCAGATGGGATATTTCCGTCCGCACAATCATCACAGCCGTTTTCGGAATCTCTACTTTGTCGGATCCAGCACCCATCCAGGAACGGGGGTTCCAATGGTGCTGGTATCCTCGCGCTTCGCCGCGGAACGCATCCTGCGGGAGAATAAAATCTAACTGGCGCTCGAAGCGAGTGAAATATTTCGGATTGAGAGAAATGACCGGAGAGCATTGAAACCATGTTCGACACAGCCGCGTTGGCCCGTTCGATTACCTGGAGCAGCAGCAAACAATCCTACCTGACGGCCGTCCTTCTGGCGGACCGTGATCTGGTCGACGATTGCCTGCGCGCCTACGCCTACTTCCGCTGGGCCGACGACCGGATCGACCTGGATATTTCATCTACCGATGACCGGCTCCGTTTTCTTCGGCGGCAGATGAAGTTGATGGAAAGCTGCTACCGGCGCGAACAGCCCGCAGACTTGGCACCCGAAGAGGGGATGCTCGCCGATTTGATCGCACACGACCGCGGTAATCCCGACGGGCTGCAATCCTTCATTCGCAACTTCATGTGGGTTCTCGAATTCGACGTCTCACGCAAAGGCCGGCCCGTCCAGGCGCAAGACCTGGATGCCTACTCAACTCATCTGGCGAAGGCGGTCATGGATGGTTTTCAATATTTCATTGGAAATTCCCACCGCTATCCCAAATCGCCGGACCGCTTGCTGGCGGTCCTGGGCGCGCACGGTACGCATATGCTGCGTGATATGCGCGAGGATCTCGCTTCCGGATACATCAACATCCCCGTCGAGAATCTTCCCGCCGGCGGATTCCGCACGGACGATTTCGACGGCGAGATTCTGCGTTCCTGGGTGCGTCACGAAGCGGCACGGGCAGGGACTCATCTTCGAGACGGTAGACGATACATCGATTCGCTCGACGTATTACGGTGCAAACTTGCCGGGGTCTGGTACTGCGCGCGCTTCGAACGCGTTCTGGATCTGATCGAACGCGACGGGTACCGGTTGCGGACGGATTATCCCGAAAGGAAAAACCTTGCCACGTGGATGCACATCGCCGGCTTAATCCTTCCGGTCACAGTGAAGCACTGCCTGCAGCAAATTCGTAAATCCACCTCGCGGATTCTTTCCAGGCCCGAACAAACCCCGGAAGCGACGTAACACATCCATTTGCCTGAGAATCGTCCATCGCGGCAGAGTGCGGTGGCCCAATCTACCCGTCCACCTTAAGCTGCAACACCACGCAAGCCATCGCCTTCCACCTCGTACTCCCGGAGCTAAAGCTTCGGGCTTCCAACAGCGCCTGCCCTCGCGATTGCCCTTGCGAAGCGGGGGTCGGGTAAACCCGTCTTCAAGTCATTTGCGATAACTTTGTTATAGACCTTCGCGATAAATACCTGGCTTGAAGAGAAAACACCATGCTCATTTAATAAATCATTTTGCAGTTATAGAATTGAAGCCCGGTTTTAACCAGGCGCTGCTAATAGCTCGGGGCTCCCCCGGCCCGCCCGGTGGGCTGACCGGGGCGGGCTGTCCCGCGCGCAGCGCGGGATTAGCCCCGGGCAAATTCCAGGCGAAGGCCCGGAGATTCATCCCGACAATAATGCAACCGGCTTGCGATAGAAACGATAGCGTTTGTAGATTTTGGCGCCCATATGATGGGCCAGATCCCAGGTATCCGGGTTGTCCTCGCCGGTGAGGGATAAGTCCGCCCACTGGTAACCTTTGGCGGCAACCCGCCGGGCCATTTCATCGAAAAGCACAACCGCGACGCCGGTATCCCAATACTCGGGCGGGACGACGATGCTTTTGATCGAGACGCACTTCGGATGCAGATTGCGATACCGTAGGGCGCGCAGATAATCCCACGGATACCGCAGTCCGTTGAGGTGGATTAGGATTTCGTTGAAGTTCGGGATGCCGGGAAACCAGCCGACGGTTTTCCCGTCGATCTCGGCAAAGAGGATCAATTCGGGGTCCGCCAGATCCTTGAGCGGCATCACCAGGCTTTCGATGGACTCGCGGGGATATGGGAGGAAGTTGTTCAGGTGCGCCAGCGCCCGGTTTTCCAGATCCCAGATGCGGTCGATTTCCGCGTCAATGTCCTTCAAGTCGGCGTTGCGGATGACGATATTCCTCCGCACTCGGACGCGTCCCGCCAGCCGCGCCAGCCGCCGGAGGGGAGGAGAATTTGGATCGACATCGATTGCATACGCCAGGTTGTCGGATTCGCGTTTGACCATCCCGTAGCGTTCGCAGAAATCCTGATAGTAAGGAGGGTTGTGCCCGCACAGAATCGGCGGCGGCCGGTCGCGGCCTTCAACCAGGATCCCGCGCGAATCCTCGCGGTCCAGGTTGTACGGTCCGTAGATGGCACTCAACCCATGAGCGCGGGCCCAATCCTCCGCGCAGCGCAATAGCACCTCGGCCACAGCGTAGTCCTCGACGCATTCAAAAAAACCGAACATACATTCGCCGTGCCCGCGCTCGCGCGTCTCGGCGGTATCCTCCGCGCAGCAGATCGTCCCGGCCGGCTTGCCGTCCTTCCAGGCGATGAAGAAATCGGCGTATCCGTTTTGAAAGAACAACCCGTGTTTCGGATCGGTCGCTTTTTCACGCTCGGAAAGCAGCGGCGGCACCCACAGCGGGTCGCGCCGGTAAATGAACCATGGAAAAATAAAGAACGTATGCCGTTCCGCGCGCGTGCGAACCGGACGAACCTCGATCATTGAACCCTTTTCTCGGATTCGGAGCTAATGGTCTTCCGGCGCATTTCCAGTTGGCGCGCGATTTCGGAGTAATTCTCGCGCCCGAGCGGGTAGAGGAAGGCGAACAGGATGCCCAATCCCATCAGGACCGCCGGGATGGGGCCGGTGATGAGACGGATTGCATTGACCGCGGATTCCGGTTGGACCGAACTATTGGGGACGTACCCAGCGCGGTCGAGGATCAACAGCGCCAGCGGAAGCGCGATCGAAACGGCGATCTTCTGCGCCAGCGTGATCAGGCTGTAGAACATCCCTTCATGCCGCTCGCCGGTGTGCAGCTCGCCATACTCGATCGCATCGGGGAGGATCGACCAGGGAATGACGTGGGCGGCGGAGACGCCGATCCCGGCCAGCACGCAAAGGGCGAGGAGCAAGGGCAGACTACTGGAAGGGCTGAGCGAAGAAATGGTGAGGAGAACAACCGCCAGGAATGCGATCCCGGCGATGTAGGCCCAGCGTTTGTTCAACCGACTCGAGATCCACACCCACAGCGGCAGCGCGGCCATCGCCACCACAAAGATTGTGGCCATGATCAGGTCGCTCCGCCCCTCCTGCCGAACGACGTATTTAATGAAGTACAGCAGAATCAACTCGAGGATGGCGATAGCGACCCACGTGAACAGATAAATCACCAGCCCGAAAAAGAAGGGGCGGTTGTTCCGGACCGCAACGATCGACTCCCGGATTCCCTTCTGCGGCTGGTTCATGAACTCCTCCCGTTCACGCGTGCCGAAAAAAACCAGCCAGAGCGGGATGACGCAGAAGATTCCGAAGGCTGCTCCCATGATAAGCACCCGTCCGGCATTTTCCGGATGGAAGCCGCCGACGATCAGGAGCGGGATGGTGAACGCCACCAAACTTCCCAGGATGGAGAAGAAAGCACGCGTGCTCATCAGGGACGTGCGCTCGTCATAATTCGCAGTCAATTCGGGCGTCAGCGCTAAATACGGCATGTAGGCGAACGTCGCCGCCAATTCATAGACGATAAAGACCAAGGAAAAATAAATGACCAATGCAACGGGTTGGGTGAACGGCGGACGCCACCACATCAGCGTGAACCCCAGCATCAGGGGCACCGCTCCGAAAAGCAGGAACGGGCGGCGGCGCCCCCAGCGTGAGCGGGTATGGTCGGAGATGTACCCGACGATCGGGTCATTGATGTAATCCCAGGTACTCCCGATGAAAATCGCCACTGCGGCCATCGCGGCCGGAACTCCGACAACATCGGTGAGGAAAATGGCGAAATAGGCGCCGACGATTGTGGTGATCAGGCTGAAGGAAAGATCACCCGATCCGTAAGTCCATTTTTCGCGGAGGGAGAGTTTGGCTGTCATGAAGGGAAATCCTCCGATGGGAAGCATGCGGCGCAATAACTGCCGTTTCGATCTCGCGAATTCGGGTAATTATATGCCCGATCAAACAAGACTGTCGTCTCGCCACGCCCTCATCCCCAGCTCTCCATTCGCATTCTTCGCTTTTCCTCGCGTCGCCGAGAAAATAAACTCTCGTTCAAAAAATAACTTCAGCCACTTATTAAAAATAATCGCCCGGCATCAACGCCGGTCGATCTTTTCTGCCTTCGTTCCCCGCCACTTCCCCCTTTTTCACTCCCTCCTCCGACCTAACCTCTTCACCCCCAGCTCCCTCCTCCCCTTCTCCCCTCGCTTCGCTCGAGGACAGGCCTTAAGGGAAGGGGAGGAGGGGGAAAGAAGGGGAGGTGAGGTTAGGTTAGCCCGCGCACCCCAGCCAGCCGGGCGATGGTTTCGATGGCGATTGCGGCCAGCGCACTCCCGTAATCCAGATCGATGTTTTTCATCGTATCGCATGAATCGTGGTATCCGCTCCGGTCGATATCGTAATCTTCCATGATGAGCGCCACCGGGATTCCGCAGTCGGAAAAGATCTGGCCGTCGGTGTTATAGAGCGAACTTAGCGGATGATCGATGGTGCGAACCTCGCCCAGCAAACTCGGATGCCGTGCGACGGGCGGGATTGTCCGGCCGTCGCGGGTGCGCGTCCCCCGGCCGGTTCCGATCCGGTCGGCACGCCGGTTCCACTTGCGCGCATGTTCATTCCACAGCGTGTTGGCTGCGTTCGCTTCGCGCGCGATGAGGAGCGACTCGTATCCGCGCCCGGGCGCGATCTGGAAGATATCCCGCGCGTTTTCACGGTTGTGCGCGATCATATCCATCACCACGATTCCCATCACCCGCACCGCCGATAAATCCGTTTTCTTTCCATCCACCAATTTCAATTGAAGCGACCGCTCGATCAGTGCGCGGCAGAAGGAACGCGCGCCCAGGCAATCAGCCGGGAATTCCTCGCCCGTCAGATGCAGCAGCCAGACGTCGCGCGCCAGGAGCCCGTCCTTCGCCAGCCGGAGGTAGACCGGCGCTGCCTGCAGCAGCGCGGCGGTGGCCGAATGGTTGTCGTCGGCGCCGGCGGATGCCAGGCGCGCACCCGACCCGCCATGGGCCGTGTCGAACACGTCTTCCATGTACGCCGTGTCGTAATGGTCGGCCAGAACGACCGCCTCGTTCCGGTCGCTTCCGGGGATAACCACCAACAGATTTCGTTCCGCGGCGCGCCCCTCGCTGTCCACGCACCAGCCGCCAAATTCCGGGAAATCAAAATCGGTTTCCCAGCGGAACGGCAGCTCGCCGCAAAGGGCACGCCCCTCCATTCCGGCCGCGGCAATCGCGGTGCGGTAGCGCTGGAGCAGATCGTCTCCCAACTTTTCCAGATCCCGATGGTGATGCTTCAGGTGGCTCTGGGTGACGCGATCGAGCACGATATCGGCGTTGTCCGTCGTCTGGTAGCGCCCGCCGGAAAGCCAGGCGATATCGTTCCAGTACGCCTCTTCAAACCCGCGGCTGGCGGTGGCTTCGAAAGTGATGGGATCCGGGAGCGTTTCGGGAGATGTGGAAATCCGCGCGGCGAGACTCGCTCTCATGCGCCGCCCCGCTGCCGGCGAGCGGGATCGCTTCGGAAGCGAATCGAGCCAGGTCTCGAAAGATTTACCTTTGGCGATGTGCGCCAGATGCCGGGCGAAGGATTGGGGGAGCGGCTCCCGCCCAAGCAACTCGCCGGCATCCAAAAGCGAGAGTAGGCTGTGCGCCGTCTGCCGCGCGTAATGATCGCCCTTCCCGAACTCCCGTACGGCGTCGAGAAAAAGTTCGCGCCGCAGCAGCCGCGGCCGGAGTTCCAGCGGGCGGGTCAAAACCGGCGCGGTTGCGGGATACGCCGTGATGTATCCCAGCGGGGAATCCGGAAGCACCCGGATCTTTTTCTCCCGCCGGGAGAGATACGCAACGAGCGGGCGATGCCAGTACACCTCATTCCGGCCGGTTCGCATCGCCGGAAATTGGAACCGGTACCCGAAGAGACCGCCTTCGACCACCGCGGCTTCGGCGCGGCGGAGCGCCGGCCGGTCGGCGTGCGGCCCGTCGAGGAGCAGATCGAAATCGCCGGTCCACACCTGGCAGTTGCGCGCCATGGGTTTATCGTAAAGGCCCAGCGCCGCGAGCGACGTGTCGAAGAGCACATGCGCCATGTGATCCGCGCGCCGGTTGAGCGCCAGCTCGTTTTCGTACCGGTGCATCCGGTTCCAGCGGTGCGTGCGTTGATAACCGGGCACGAGCAGCTCCTTTTGAACGACGACCGCATCGGAACCCGGATGCGGTTCGTGCAGCCATCCGGATTGCGGGACGCGGATTCCGTCGGGTCCACCGCTGCGGGGAATAAGGTGAAGAAGCGGAATCTGCATCGCCATCGGAAATTGAGCCGCCAAGCTTCGATAGGAGGGCATCCCCCAAAAAACCAGGCTCCCCGGGAAGGGAATCAGATGCAATCGGCCGGCGAGATACCGCTGGCGCACCGCAGCGGGAAGATCGGCGAAGGGGCGAAACGTAAACAAGTAGCGCACCTTCTCCCAATCGGCCGGATTGGAAACGATAAAGGATTTGATTCCTTCGGGAAGACGGTCCGGCTTCCAATAGGAGAACGGTTCATAGGAATCGGTCGGCAGAAAACGGAATCCCAGGGCGAGCAAATCGCGCGGGGAGGCTGATCGCTCTTCGTAAACTTCCGCAAGCAGACGAAGGAAAAAATCCGTGACATCCGCAGGCGCAGATTCCGCATCCCGTCCAAAAGCGTAGCTTTTCCAGAAAGCGCGTTCCGGTCCTTGTTCGGATCCTCCAAACAGGGTCCAGCGGATGCGGCCCAGGTCGTCTTGCGTGCGGGAAAGAGCGAGCGGGAGCAGGACGACGAACCGTTCGTGCGGAATTCGCCCGGCGCGTTCCGCAAGTTCGCGGGGCCAGTATGGATTTTCCTTAAGATTGCACCCGCCATGCCCGCCGATGGCGTACGCCGGTTCGCCCCGCCCCAGTTTGATTAGTGCAGACAGGATATGTTCGGCGACCTGGCTCAGCCCCGGTCGAAGTTCCCACTCCTCCTCGGCCTCCGAGATATTCCAACCGTATGGATCCTCCGGCGGGAAAATTTCCGGATCGGACGCGCCGTACGGTCTGCGCCCCAGCCGGGGCGGAGGCATGAATTCCGAGTAGGCGGGTAAGGGGAAACCTCGCTTACCGGAAAACCACGGATACCCTTCCAGAAGCAATTGCCATCCGAGGACAGCGTTTTTAGCCGGATGGGTTTTTTTTGCCGGAGTTCGTCGCTTTGCCATGGTTGAGATTATAGTGCGAATGGTTTGTAGCCGCTGGAGCCGGAGGTGGGGATCCGGATCGGATAATATGATTCAAGTTTAGCGCTGTGAATAAATTTAGGGTCTGGCGCTGCATGAGAGCTCCGAAGAATACGAGGGCAGCCCGCCCATCGACGAAAAACAATTCATCTTCAGACCTTGCCATCGGAAATCTGTAACGGGGGATTTTCCAGGCTTCCCGAAAAAAGGCGGCTGGTGTTAAAATAAAGAAGTTGTTCTGCTTCCCATTCATCCTGGATGCTCCGCTGACAGGCGGTTGGGATAACCATGGCCATCCGCTTCTCCGCGACAGCGCTTCCATCTCCTACGACCGCAACCACCATAGGGATCCGCAATCGCCCTGCCGTGCAGATTTCAAGAGAAACCGTCCTTGTGCCGTAAATTGGTTGCCCGCCAATTGAAATTTTTCACTTTGGGAAATATCGGCGATTCGCTAATCTTATCCATTCTCCCCCTCAGAGGAAGAACGCCGAGAGCGGAAGCGTGGTCTTCAAGTGCAAATTTGTTTTACCGGGAAGGGTTCTGGATAACGTCCAAAGAACAAGGAGGATGAATATGTTCCGGAAAAAGAGCCTGTTGGTTGTCAGCGCGATCCTGACCGCCGTGCTTGTTCTTTCCGCATGCGGGGGTACACAGACCGCCGGCAAAGTTTTCAAGGTGGGGATTTCGGAAGACCTGACGACCACCAATTTCTGGCAAGCCAACGGGCCGGATAATACCGTCTGGAACGCCTACGTTCTGCTGCCCATGCGGATTGCCTTGTATACTCTTTCCGACCAGACGAATCAAATCGTGCTGCAGGCGGCCGCCGACTGGGCCACTCCGCTCGTTCCGGAAGGCGACAAGTGGTCTCAAACAATTCCATTAAAGAAAGGGATCACCTGGTCCGACGGTCAACCATTCACGGCCAAAGACGCAGCCTTTACGATCAATACCGTTCTGAAATTTGGTCTGTTTTCAGGGAATTGGCAAGCCTGGGTGGATAATAACTATGTCGACAGCGCCGTCGCCACGGATGATTACACGCTGAAAATTATCTACCATACGAAGCCAGGCATCGCCCGCACGGACTGGGGCGTGCTGCAACTCCCCATCCTTTGTGAACATTATTGGTCGTCGAAGATCGCCGACGCCGCAAAGCCCCTGGAAGACCTGGTGCCTCCGGCTGCGAACGCCCCGCAAGCCGACCAGGACGCGTATCAGGCAAAAGTGAGCGATGCCCAGAAAGCGCTCTTTGCGATCGATCCGAGCGGCGAACCGCTGGCCGGATCCTTCCTGTTCTCCAAATGGGAGAAGGGGGCCTACGCGCAAAGCGTCGCCAATTCCAAATATTTCTTCTCGGGCGCGGAAGTTGTGGAATATGCCAACGGCGCCTATCATGAATCCAAAGCCAATATATACGACTTCAAGGCATACGGCGACCTGACCGGCGACAAAATCCTGGACTACAAGTCCGGTCCTTTCGTGCAATCCGTTCAATACATTATCTATAGCGACCAGAACGCCGCATTGCTTGCGCTGCAAAAGGGCGAAGTGGATTACATCCTCAATCCCAGCGGCCTCTCGAAGGGGCTGGCGGATCAAATGAAAAGCGATCCGAAATTAAACGTCGTCCAGAACTCATCGCTCGGATTCCGGTACCTGGCGTTCAACCTCCGCCGGCAGCCGATGGGAGACGCAGCCTTCCGCCAAGCCTTCGCCACCCTGATCGACAAGGAGTTCGTCACCCAATCCGTTCTTCAAGGCGTGGCCTATCCGCTCAATAGTTTCGTTCCGGTTTCCGACACCGCCTGGTATTCCGACCAGGCGACCAAGTGGGGATACAACGCGGACGGGTCGGGAATGTCGCGGGAGCAACGGGTCAATGCGGCGATCGACATTCTCACCAAAGCCGGCTACACCTGGGAAGGCGGCAGGCAACCGGCCTGGGATCCGGACAACCTGCAAGTGGTTCCCGGCGGCGCGCTGCTCATGCCTGATGGAAATCCGGTACCCGCGTTGGAGCTGCTGGCGCCCAGCCCGAGTTACGATCCGATGCGGGCCACCTTCGCCATCTGGATTGAAACTTGGGCCAACGAAATGGGCATCCCCGTGAAGGCCAAGCTGACCGGTTTCAACGTTATTGTCAATCAGGTTTTTTCGAAGCAGGATTTCGACATCTACATTCTCGGCCGCAACCTGTCCATCTTCCCCGCCTACCTGCGCGATTTCTGGTCCAGCGACCAGGCTCAAATGGGAGGCAACAACGCCGGCGGGTACATCAGCAAGGATTTCGATACCCTCTCCGGGGAGCTGCTGACTTGCGAGAGTTACGACACCTGCCGCGGCATCGCCAACCAAATCCAGGAACTCGTGGCCAACGACGTGCCCTGGATCGCGCTCTTCGACACGGGCATCTATGAGACGTATAGTAAAACTCTGACTTTTCCATACACCTCAACGCTCGGCGGATTGCAACAGGTCGACGGGATGCCGTGGGCGGTGAATATTAATTAATTAATTTATTGAATACAGAGGGCGGGGGAATCCCGCCCTCTGTTCTTCTCTTCCTGAAAGCGAGGTGCAGGTGGGGCGGTACTTGATCATCCGGCTGGTCCAGATCGTTATTACCTACTTCCTCTTCCTGACGGCCGTTTTTTTTCTCATCAACGCCCAGCCGGGGGATTTTGGCAACGTGTACTACAGCAGCCCCAATCTGACCGCCCAGCAGCGCCTGACGATCCGCGAAGAAATGGGCCTCGATAAACCCGCACCGGAGCGGTATCTGCAGTGGATTGGAAACTTCCTGCGCGGAAACCTCGGCGTCTCACTTTCGGAAAATCCCAGAACCGTCAACAGTATCATTGTCGAGCGGGCTCCGCGCACGCTGATTCTCTTCCTCACCGCGGCGGTGCTCTCATTCTATTTGGGGTTCCTTGCAGGAAAGCTGCTGGCATGGAAACGCGGCGGCGTCTTGGAATACGCATCCACGGTGGGCGGTGTGATGTTGTATACCGTGTTCACGCCGTGGTTCGGACTGATGATGATCTGGCTTTTCGCGGTTGTGCTCGGCTGGTTTCCGACCGGAAAATTCATCAGCGTGGATCTTTGGAGCGCCGCTCCCGCGTTCATCACAGCCAATACATTGATCATTCCAATGATCCTGACCGGGATCGTCATCTCCGTTCTACTGCTGATTTGGAGCAGCAGGATGAATCAATTGTCCCCGAATCGGAGGAAGGCCGCATTTTGGACCGGCGCCGCGGTTATTATTTTCCTTCCCGTCGCCGGTTTTGCCTTAAGCGGTCTGGGAATCTACGCACTGGACATTCTTTATCATCTCGCATTGCCGGTCATCACCCTCACCCTGATTTCTTTCGCGGGGACAATGCTGCTCACCCGGAACAGCATGCTGGAAACCCTGCGCGAGGATTACATCACAACCGCCCGGGCGAACGGGCTGCCGGAGAGAGTCATCCGCNNCATCCGCGATCGGCATGCAGCCCGCAACGCGATGCTTCCCGTGGTGACCTCGCTCGTTTTTTCACTGGCCTTCGCGATCGGCGGGGGCATCATCACCGAAACTATTTTCTCCTGGCCGGGGATGGGTCGCACGCTGCTCGAGGCCGCGCAGGTGGAGGATATTCCGCTGGCCATCGGCGCACTGGCGTTTACCGGCATCCTGGCCCTCACAGCGCATGTTGTGGCGGACGTATTGTACGCAACTCTCGATCCACGCATCCGTTATTCGTAACGGTCCCAGAAGCAGAAGACGCCCATGCCCACCGCGACTGCCTCCCCTTCATCCGACGCCGGCCAACTTGCTCCCCTGGGCGCAACCGCCCTGTTGCGGATGCGGCTGCAGGCCATCGGAAGGGAGCTGCGTGAGAATTGGCGAATTTTCCTCGAAAACCGGATCGGCGTCATCGGGTTGGGGATCATTGCGGTATTTCTAGCGCTGGCGGTCGTCCATCCGATTCTCATGGCCACCGTCTGGGACCGCAACATCTACGATCCGGTCTTGGGGTTTGACCCGTCGGTCGCGGCCAACCCCGCCCCGCCCTCCGTCCGGCACCCGCTGGGCACCGATCCGCAGGGGCGGGATGTGTTGAGCCAGTTGATGTTCAGCACGCGGTCGGAATTCGCGCTCGGGATCATCGCCGCCCTGGTAACGGTCGTCATCGCCACAACCGTCGGCGCGGTCTCGGCTTACTTCGGCGGATGGATCGACGCCCTCTTCATGCGTCTTGCCGATTTGATCATGATGCTGCCGTTCGTCTCGATCTTGATTGTCCTTTCCGCGCTGTTTGAGCTCCAGATTCTCGAACTGGCTGTCTTGATCGGAATCCTTGCCGGATTCGGCGGCGACACGATCGTGATCAAAGCCCAGGCCCTGTCGATCAAGGTGCGCGCGTACATCGAGGCGGCCCGGGTGGCTGGCGGAAACGACCTGCATATCATTTTCCACCACATCGTTCCCAATCTCCTCCCGATCTCGTTCCTGTATATGATGTTCACCGTGACCGACGCCGTTTTTTCCGAAGCCGTGTTGTCATTTTTCGGGCTGATCAACCTCCGCATGTCGTGGGGGCTGATGATTCATCTGGCGGAAGTCAATGGTTACCTGTTGCGCTTGGACACCTGGTGGCTGGTCCTGCCGCCCGGATTGGCCATCACGCTGCTGTGTTCGTCGTTCTATCTGGTGGGCCGCGCGTTGGACGAGGTGGTCAACCCGCGCCTGCGCCGGCGGTAACCCTCCCGGAGGTTTTGTGGGCAATCCTCTATTGGAAGTGGAAAACCTGACGATGCAGTACACCATCCGCGGCGGCGAAGTCACCGCGGTGGAGAATGTTTCGTTCTCGGTAAGCGAAGGGGAAGCCCTCGGGATCGTGGGTGAATCCGGATCCGGAAAATCGTCGATGGCCATCAGCCTGATGAAACTCCTGCCGGAAAACGCCCGCATCCTGGGCGGGAAAATCCTCCTGCGCGGCATGGACCTGGCCCCGCTTTCGGAAGAGGAGATCCGTCCGTACCGTGGACGCCGGATCGCGATGGTATTCCAAGCGGCCATGAATTCGCTCGACCCGGTTTACCGCACGGGTGATCAGATCATCGAAGCGCTTCAAAACCATTACCAGGACATGAACCACACCGCGGCCCGGGCAAGGGTGGCGGAGTTATTCAACCTGGTCGACCTGGATCCGGCGCTGATGGACCGGTATCCCCATCAATTATCGGGCGGCATGCGCCAGCGTGCGGTGATTGCGATGGCGCTTGCGTGCAATCCCGACATCATCATCGCCGACGAACCCACCACCGCGCTGGACGTGATCGTGCAGGATACCATCCTGCGCAAATTGAAGCAGTTGCAGGAACGGGATAAGCTCGGGATGATCTATATCTCGCACGACATCGCCGTCGTCTGCGAGGTCTCGCAGCGGATTGCGATCATGTATGCCGGGAGAATCATGGAAATCGCCGGCACGAAGGATTTGTTTGTTCAACCCCGGCATCCGTATACCTGCTCGCTGTTGAACGCGTTCCCCAGCATCATCGGACCAAAACGTCAACTCCTCTCCCTGCCCGGCGAGTCGCCGGATTTGCTCCACCCGCCTTCCGGTTGCCGATTCCATCCGCGTTGTCCACGCGTGCTGGACCTCTGCCGCCGGGAAGCGCCACCGGATACGGATTACGGCAACGGGCATCTGGCCGCCTGCTACCACCCCATGGGAACGGACTCATGATCCAAAAGGATCTGGTCACGGTCTCCGGATTGAAAAAATATTTCCCCGTGGAACAGGGAATGTTCCGCCAAACCCGGCGTTTTATTCACGCGGTGGACGACGTCACCTTTTCCATTCCCGTCGGGGAATCGCTCAGCCTGGTCGGGGAATCCGGATGCGGTAAGACTACCACTGGAAAGCTGCTGGTGAAGCTCCACGAGCCCACGGGGGGCAGCATGCAATTCGATGATGGGCGGGAGAGCATCGATCTGGCGCATTTGAAGCGGAAGGCCATGCGAGGCTTTCGGCGGAAGGCGCAGATGATCTTCCAGGACCCGTACGAATCCCTCAATCCACGAATGACGGTATTCGACGCCATCGTCGAACCGCTCAACGTCCAGAACATCGGCAACTGGGTGGAACGCGAACGGCGGGTGGCGGAAATGCTGGCGCTCGTCGATCTCACTCCTCCGTCCTCCTTTCTGTTCCGTTTTCCGCATGAACTTTCCGGCGGCCAGCGCCAGCGCGTGGCGATCGCCCGGGCGCTCGTGGTCAACCCGATCTTCGTGGTGGCGGACGAACCCACCTCGATGCTGGACGTCTCGATCCGCACCGGGGTCATGAACCTCATGCTGGAACTGGGCGACCGGTTCAACGTCAGCTATCTCTACATCACCCACGACCTCGCCGTGGCGCGCTACATGGGTCGCGGCCTCGCGGTGATGTATCTGGGCAAGATCGTCGAAATGGGGAATACCGAGGAGGTGCTGGCGCACGGGTTGCATCCGTACACCCGGGCCATGCTTTCGGCGGTTCCGGTTCCGGATCCGCAGGTGAAGCGTGCAGCGGCCAGGATCAAGGGTGGGATAACCGCTCCGGTCAATCCACCGATGCGCTGCCGGTTCTACGACCGCTGTCCGATCAGCGATGATTATTGTTTGCATAATGACCACCCGCCCCTGGAAGACAAGGGCGCCGGTCACTTCACTGCATGCTATAAGGTTTAGTTTTTTTTCTGTTCGGGAAAATAAGAAGAAACCATCGGCGAATGACTGCAGATTACCGATCTCAATTCCTTTGATTCTTTTTCGATCTCCAAACCAAATGAAAAAGTGCCAACGATAAATCATTCTGCCGCCGAATTTCGCAATCCGTTCTCCCCCCGGCTCGCCAATGCAGCCTCAGCAAGAAGCGTTCTAATAATATGTTAATGCGTCCAAACCTAGAATGGTCAATAGTTCCGTCAATACTTTGAGCCTCGAGTGGGAAGGACATCATAAAGAGATGTTTATTTCCGATGCGAATCCGCATCAGAAAAAGGGGGTTACCTCCATCGAATATTTAAAACGGCAGGAAAACTTTTTTTCGCAACCTAAAGGTCACCCGGCGGGAAGCTTACACCAATCCTACCTGGGAAACGTACACAAAGGGGAAGCACTAACCGATCCAAAAAGAATTCTAAAAAACAAATCGAGCCCTGTTCAAGGGGATTTTGTATTTAACAAAATGTGATTATCTACTCAGTTTGAAAAGGCCTGTACGCGGATTACGCGGGGGGATACGGATTACGCTGAAAACTATTTTTATTTTTTAGGATTAGTAATCCGTGAAATCCAATGGATCCGCGTACTTTTTTTATTTTGCAATCGGATAATCGAAGATCGTATTCGCCTTTTTCATCCTTTCATTATGGGTTACAATCTCACGAGATTTCCTATCTCCAACCTCTTAATCCGCGGAGCGTGCATGATAATCATCCTGCAAGCGATAATCCTGGGGATCGTGCAAGGTCTGACCGAGTACATCCCCATCTCCAGTTCGGCCCACCTGATTATCGTCCCATGGCTGTTCCATTGGCAGGACCCGGTGCTCACCAACCTGGCTTTCGATGTGGCTCTGCACATGGGCACGCTTCTGGCCGTGCTCTGGTTCTTCGCCGCGGATTGGGCGCGCCTCGTCCGCGCCTTTCTGGCCAGCCTGGTCGAACGCAAAATCGGCGGCAATCTGGATCGGCGACTCGCTTGGTTCCTGGTTATCGGCTGCATTCCCGGCGGTATCGCGGGAGTCCTGGCCGAGAGCAAGATCGACCGGTTGTTCCATCAGGCGAACGTCCCAATTTCTTCAACCGCGATATTCATTTTGGCGGCAATTATCGTCCTTCTGGCGTTGGCGCTCCTCGCCGCCGAACGGTATGCGAGCCACATCCGCGAAGTGAATTCCCTCACACTGAAAGACACGCTCATTATCGGGTTCGCCCAGGCACTGGCCGTCTTCCCCGGCGTTTCGCGGTCCGGGAGCACCATCACGGCCGGGCTGGCGCTCGGCCTCAAGCGCGATGCAGCGGCGCGTTTTTCGTTCTTGCTCGGCGCCCCGATCATCGCCGGTGCCGGTCTGAAAAGCGCGTGGGATCTCTTCCGGCAATCTCAGGCCGGAGCGGGATTGCCGCAAACCGATTGGATTCTCTTTGCCGCGGGTTTCCTCGCCGCCGCGCTCAGCGGCTATCTTTGCATCCGCTGGCTGCTGGGTTATCTGCAAAAGAATTCCACCAACGTGTTTGTCTACTATCGCTGGGCGCTGGCCGCTCTGATCGTCGTCGTCGCCTTGATTCGCGGCTAACCATTTATCGCCGTGCTTGCGGGGATGAGACCCCGCGATCTGCACGCGAAGCCCGGCAATGCCGGGCTTCGGAATCCAACCGGGGTTAACGCATTTTTCCAGGATTAATTCAGACGATAATTCGTCTTTCCGATGGATTGATCGCCAACGCGCGGTAAGGACCAGCTTTTCGTGAAATGTTTTTCCGGTTGGCTTTCCTCACTGCGGTGACGATCGCTTTACCGTCAACCGGGTTGATGACGATGGCGGAGATACCCTTCTGCTCAAGTCAATAGGATATTTTGAAAAACGAGATATAATTCAAACAATCTGATAGACGGACGATGGGACAAAGCCCAAAGGGAGATTGGTCAATGAATAAGCTCATCCGGATTTCCGCGATCCTCTCTGCAACGTTCCTGCTCAGTGCATGTAATTTCTCCCTGAAAACCAACGCCACAACGGCACCGGCGGCATCACCCACCGTAACTATGACCGTCGCCGCAACCGAAACCGAGACCAGCGCGACGGCTACCGTGGCCTTTACGGGCTCGCCTCCCGGAAACCCGCCCACATCGACAGCGTCCTGGTTGACGGATGCCAAAACACCCGCTAGCGCGAAGAACGCCTACGCCATTGCCGGCGATGATTTTGCCCATAACCAGTTTGAGCGGCCATTTACCAAAGATCTGGTCTACCGCCCCGACCTCGATATTCAATCCGCGTCTCTGACGTTCGACTCTCAATGGCTCTACGTCATTATCGTCCTGGATGGAACCGACACCGGGAAGGATACCCTGGATGCTTGCTATGGCGTTGAACTGGATGTCAATCTGGATGGACGGGGCGAGTTCGTCGTCTGGACCCGGCCGCCGTTCACCACAACCTGGTCGCGTGAAAACATCATCATCTACGGTTCTTCCAAAGGGACGGTCGGTGGGACACATCCGCTGGTCTCGGACGCCCCTTGGAAAGGCGACACCTATGACCAGATCGTCTTCGATGGACAAAAACCTTCGGATGTGAATGCGGCCTGGGTGCGCGTTTCGCCCACGGATCCGAAAAGTCTGCAGATTGCCTTCAGCCCGGAAATCATCCAGAAGCCAAGTAAATTTCTCTGGAATGCGTGGGCCGACGACGGGATAAAGGATCCCAAGCAGTTTGACTACAACGACATTTACACAAAGCAGGACGCCGGATCGCCTTATAAATGGGATCCGGATTATCCTCCCAAATCCATTTGGGCGGTGGATAATACCTGCCGCGCTCCATATGGATTCAAACCTGTCGGCAACCTTCCGGGAGCATGCCAGAACCAACCAACACCCGGTCCGCAATTGCCCGGACCCACTCCCACCAAAACCCTGATACCCCCACCGAAATAGCGCCGGGAAGATATCGAATTCTCCGAAAAAGCATATGGAAAGAAACCCTCCGGCGCCAGATGTGCCGGAGGGTTTCTTTATTCCGATGAACTCTTTAGGAAGTACGGGGAAAATTGATTTGCCGCTTATCGGAAGAAATATTCCATCCCCCCTCAATCTTTTACCGATTTGTCATAGCATAGTAGACGCCACGCGCGTCCGTCCCTGGCCATTAATTCCTCGGCCGCTTGCGGGCCCCAACTGCCTCGCGGGTAACAAAGCAGCGGCGGCGAGTTCCTGCGCTCCCATCCCCCGATGACCGGGTCGACCAACCGCCAGCAGACGTCGATGCTGTCGCTGCGAGTAAACAGGGTCGCGTCCCCCTTTAAAGCGTCCAGCAGCAGCCGTTCGTAGGCGTCCGGCAAGTCGACCCCGAAGGAGGTGCGGTAGTGGAAGTTCATATCCACCGCGCGGATTTCTTGGTTCGAATCCGGCACCTTGGCGGCGACGCATAAATGAATGCCCTCGTCGGGCTGGATACAAATCGAAAGGATGTTGGGGGAACATTCCTTGCAGCCCTCCAAATCGAACACATGGAACGGCGGCTGCCGGAACTCGACGATCACCTCGGAGCGCTTTTCGGCCAGCGCCTTTCCAGAACGCAGATAGAACGGCACGCCCCGCCAGCGCGGGTTGTCGATCTCCAGCTTGAGGGCGGCGAAGGTGGGAGTCTGCGAATCGGGCGCCACACCCTCCGTTCCGCAAAAGCCGTCGTACTGGCCGCGCACGGTATTCTCCAGGCGGATCGGACGGATGCGGTCGTACACCCGGAACCTCTCGTCGCGGATCGCATCCGCCGCAAACGAAGCGGGCGGCTCCATCGCCGTCAAGGCGAGGAGCTGGAGAAGATGATTCTGGAACATATCGCGGACGATCCCGGCTTTGTCGTAATAGGCGGCGCGGTGGCCGACGTCCATGCTTTCGGCGACGCTAATCTGCACATGGTCCACGAAGCGGCGGTTCCAAACCGGTTCGAAAATCGCGTTGGCAAACCGGAAGAAGAGAATATTCTGGGCGGTTTCTTTCCCCAGGTAGTGGTCCATGCGGTAGATCTGGCTTTCATCGAAGAACTTGTGGATCTCGCGGTTAAGTGCCCGCGCCGAACTCCGGTCGCTTCCGAAGGGCTTTTCGACCACCAGCCGGCGCCAGCCTTCTTTCTGAGCGGCCATCCCCGCGCGCCCCAGGGAAGCCACGATCGGTATAAAAAACTCCGGTGCCGTCGCCAGGTAATACAGGCGGTCGGCCGGACCGTTCTCCAATTTTCTCAGGAAGCCGTCCAGATCCAAAATCGATTTGGCCGAATCAAACTGGCCCTGGAAATAATGCATCCGCTCCGAAAATTTTTCCCATACACTCGGATCGAACGCCTCCGCCAGAACCGGCGCCGCTTCTTCGCGAAGCTTGTTGCGGAATTCCTCGTCGGACCAGGGACGGCGCGCAAACCCCACCACGTACGGGCATTCCGGCAAGCGGCCTTTTTTATAATTGCCGTACAGCGACGGGATCAATTTCCGCCAGGTTAAATCGCCGGTGGCACCAAAAATAACCAAAGTAACGGGCAGACATTTTCCAGATGCTGGAGTATTCATTGAACCGCCTTTTAAATCATTCTGCATTCGAAAAATAAAACGGTACACGGATTACACGGAATAAAACCGGTTTCACGGAGTAATTCTCTTAATTTTTATATGGAAACCTCTGAAAATCACCGCACGTCCGGAGCTAATCCCGCACTATGCGCGGGATAGCCCACCGCGGCTTTGCCGTGCGGGCCGGGGACACTCCGAACTTTCAACAACGCCCGGTTTAAAGCCGGGCTTTAAAGCCGGATTTATCCGGCGCTGTTAATAGTCGGGGGATTTATCCCCCCGACGAGCGGACTATTTCAGAGGATTCATATATAAAAATAATCCGTAACATCCATGAAATCCGCGTTCAAATAATGAATCCATCCTCTCGATCCGTCTTCCGCCCAACTAATAACCTTCTGCCTCCCGATCCGTCCCGATCCGCTTCCGGAAGATCCAATAAGACCAGGCTTGGTAGAACACCACGACCGGAACAAAGCTGAGCGCCACGATCGTCATGACGTTCAGCGTGTAGTCCGAGGACGCGGCGGTATCGATGGTTGGATCTAATTTTTCCTGGTCTGTCATGGAATTTCCTCACTGGCCGATCCATTGGGTGTGGAAAACTCCTTTTTCGTCGTTCCGTTCGTAGGTGTGCGCGCCGAAATAATCCCGCTGGGCCTGGATCAGATTGGCCGGCAGCCAATCGCTGCGGAAACTGTCCAGATATCCCAGCGACGCCATCAAACCCGGCACGGGGATCCCCAGTCCGACCGCCTCGCAAACCACGTCCTTCAAATCCCCGCGGCGCTTCGATACTTCGGCGCCGAGATCCGGATCGGTCAACAGGTTTTCCAGCGACGGCTGCCGTTCGAAAGCTCCGCGGATATTTTCCAAGACCGCCGCGCGGATGATGCATCCACCGCGCCAAATCCGGGCAACCGTTTCCAGCGGAAAGCCGTATCCGTATGTGACGGAAGCCGCCCGGAGCTGGGCCATCCCCTGGGCGTAGGTGAGGATCAATGCGGCGTACAAGGCGTTGCGCAACCGGTCGAGGAACGCGCTTCGATCGCCCGTAAATCCCACCAGCGGAAGGTTCAGCGCATGGTGGATCGCCAGGCGCTCTTCCTTATACATCGAGAGGTTGCGCATCGCCACAGCCGCGTCGATGGTCGGTATCGGAACCTGCAGCTCCATGGCGTCCTCCGACGCCCACTTCCCGGTGCCTTTTTGTCTGGCCTCGTCGAGGATTTCATTAATCAGCGGCCGGCCGGTTTTCGGATCCACCTCGCCGAAAATATTTACGGTGATTTCCAGGAGGAAGGAATTAAGCTCGGACCCGTTCCAATCGCGGAACACTTCGCGGAGTTCCGTGTCGTTCAATCCCAGCCCGCGCTTCATCAGATCGTAGGTCTCCGCGATGAGCTGCAGAAACCCGTATTCGATTCCGTTATGGACCATTTTGACGTAATGCCCCGCGGAGCCCGGCCCAAGGTAGGCCACGCACGGCTCGCCCTCCACCCGGGCGGCGGTTGATTCGAAGATATTACAGATTCTCTCGTAGGCCTCCCGTGGACCGCCGGGCATCAGGCTGGGGCCGCCGCGCGCGCCGCTCGCTCCGCCGGAAACGCCGACGCCCAAAAGGAAAAGCCCTTTTTCGGCGAGCGTCTTCTGGCGCAGTTCCGTATCCCGAAAATGCGAGTTGCCGCCGTCGATGATCAGATCGCCCGCTTCAAGCATCGGCAGCAGCTCACGGATCACCGCGTCCACCGGCGGACCGGCCGGAACGAGCATCATCACCGCCCGGGGTTTTCGCAGCAACCGGACCGCATCCTCCAGCTTTGCCGCGCCGAACAGATTGCCGCCCCCCGCCTCGGCCATCCACAAAGCCAGCTGTTCCCCGTCGCGGTCGTATCCGGCCACCGAAAAGCCGTGATCGCGAATGTTCAGGGCGAAATTCCGCCCCATCACTCCCAGACCGATCATACAGATATCGCAATGCGGATCTGCCATTGCTTTTTGCTCCCCGGCTTCCGCCGTTGGTTAAATACCCGTGTCGACCAATCCGTACGATGCCAGGTGCCCGCGGGTGGTTTCGAAACCGGAATTGTGGATTCCATGGAATCCGAGGCTGCGCGTCACCTCCACGAACATCGCCCGGTCGTCGATATACACGCCGAATTCCGGTTGGATCTGGGCGATGTCGGCCGCGATGCAGTAGATGTCGGAATCCGGTTTCCGGAAATGGACGAAACACGAAGCGATGAAAAAATCCACGATCTCCCCCAACCGGTATTTCTCGATGCGGTGAACCGTCAACTCGCGCCCCTCGTTGGTGACCGCGGCGATTTTAAGTTTGTAGCGCGCCTTCCAGCGCCGGATCAGGTCGATCATATTCGGGAAGGGCTGCGACTGGGCGAATAAAAATTCGCGGAAATCCTCATGGGAGAACGGGCGCGGTTCGTAGAAGATCGTCCGCTCCAGGTAATCGTCCAGGCAGAGCTTCCCTTCCTCGCAGATGTCGAACGTCAGATGGTGGCGTTCGTCCACTTCATTGAACTTTCGCAAGCCTGGCGGCGCGCCTCGCGGTCCCAGCCGTTGGTGAGCAGCACCCCGCCGATATCCAGAAAAAGCGCCCGAATGAGCGGATTGGGTTCCATACGCGGCCTCCGGTCAGCGTTTCGATTTCCGAGCCGATTTTTTACCGGCCGGTTTAATCCGCCGCCGGACGGCGGGTTTAGGTTTCGCTTTGGGTTTCTTTGCGGACGGCGTGGCGCGCCGGGCGGCAGATTTCGGTTTGGGCGTCCGTGCGGCCTTCTTGGCCCGGGGGGCCGCCGGTTGGACAACTTTCTTTTTGGCATCCGGCCCGGCCGTCAGCGGTTGCAACGCTTCTGCGACGATCCTCTCCAGATCCGAAAGACCCGCGAGGACGTTGGGGCCCAGATGAACGCGCAGAACGCTGCGCCCATGTCCGGCCAGCGCCTGTAAATCTCCAAGCGCCTGCGCCTGTTCAAGCACTCCGAATGTATACGGCGCGTCCGGGACGGGCGCGTCCTGCGGATTGTCCGCGGTCAATTGCAGGAAGAGACCGTTGTTCGGCCCGCCCTTGTGGTATTGCCCGGTGGAATGCAGGAAGCGCGGGCCGTATCCGACGGTTGTCGCCACTTGGAGCCGGTCGCGCAGCCGCAGGCGGATCGCCTGGAGCTCCCGTTCCACTTCGGTCGTTTCGGGCAGGTACGCCTGGATCGCAATGTAATCGCCCGCCTGCGATTTGTGCAGGAAGCTCCGGATGGTCTCCGGCACGCTCAGATCCACCTCGCCTGCATATAATTCCAACGGCGGCTCCGAGAGCGAGGGTTTTTCCACCGGCAGTTTTCCCGTCTGGCGAACCACTTCCAGAAGCCGGTTGGTGTTGCCCTTGCTCTCGCGGACGTTCGGCTGGTCGAATGCATTGATTCCGATCACGGCGCCGGCGACGGCGGTGGCCACTTCCCACCGGAAAAACTCCTGGCCCACGTCGAGAGGATCGTCAAGGAGGATCGTGACCACTGGGAACCCTGCCTTGCGAAATTCCTCCGCTGCGCGTTCGAGGGCCGGATCGGGGGAGCCCTTCAATTGGAAGACCGCGAAGCACCGGTCGTCGCCGTAGACCGACAGAGAGCCGAGCGGCTCGCCGGCCACCGGCAACACCCCCCTGCCGTCCTTGCCCGTGCTCTCGGCCAACAGCTGTTCCAACCATAAACCCAGGGAGGAGAGAGCGGCCGGCGCCAGAAAGGTGAGCTTGTCCCGGCCGGCGCGCGCCAGTTCTCCCAGCCCCGCGCCCAGGATCAAGCCGGGGTTTTCATGCTCCGGCACATAGGCCGAGCAGGCGTTCGCCATGCGCAGGGAACGCTCAATCAGCTCAGCGACGTCCAATCCCATCAGCGCGGCGGGGAGCAGGCCGAAATACGAAAGCGCAGAATATCTCCCGCCGATGTCGGCGTAATTCAAGAACACGCGCCGGAACCCGCGCTTCGCGGCCAGGTCCGCGAGCGGCGTTCCGGGATCTGTGATCGCGACGAAATTCTCGCCAGCCTTTGCGCCCTTTTTCTCCCGCACCTTGGCGTAAAAATAATCGCCATAGGCAAGGGGTTCGGCCGTCGTTCCCGATTTGCTGGCAACGATGAATAATGTGGATTCCACCGGGTTCTCGCGTTCGATCCGCCGGATGGCGGCCGGATCTGTGCTGTCCAGGACGTCGACCGGCAGACCATCCTTGGCGACCGGGAAGATCCGCGTCAGCACGATCGGCGCCATGCTGCTTCCCCCCATGCCCATATGGACCACACGGCGGAAGCCCGCCGCCTTCACTTCGGAAACGAAACGGGAAAGATCGTCCACGTTCTCCGACATCTTCTCCGCCACATGCAGCCACCCGAGCGCGTCGCGGATAACCGTCTGCGCGGCGGGATCCTGCGCCCACAAAGACGGATCCTTGTTCCAAAGTCGGGAAGCGAAGTGTTCCTTCTCCAGGATTTCGATGCGCCTGTGCACCCGGGATTCATAACCGATCCAATCGGCCGTCTGACGGTCCACCCGCTCATGCAACGCCGCCTCGCGTGCCATCCGGATGGTTTCCATCAGGCGATCGAACGGCTGATTGAATTTGTCGACGCCCTCGTCCTCCAATTGCTGGGTGAGATGGTCGATGTCGATCCCCAACGATTTCAACCGATCGAAGACGGATTGGGCTTGGGATAATCCCTCCGCCAGCGAGTTGACCGGATTGCCGTGATCGCGGTAGGCGGTGATCGTTTCGATCGGCATGGTGTTGATCGTCTCCGGTCCGATCAGCGGTTCGACGTACTTCACGTCGCTGTAAGCCGGGTTCTTCGTGCTGGTGCTGGCCCACAGCAGGCGCTGGGTCCGCGCCCCGCGGCCGGAGAGCGCTTGGAATCGCGGTGCGGTGAAAATCTCGTGGTAGATTGAATATGCGAGCTTGGCGCTGGCGATCGCCGTTTGTCCGTGCACCGAACCGGCAAGCTTGCCCTGCTCGCCGCCCGCGGCGATGATTTTTTCCAGCTCAGGATCCAGCAGCACGTCGATGCGGCTCAGAAAGAAACTGGCCACCGAAGCGAGCCGATCTAGCGCCCCGCCCTGCGCCGCCCGGTCCTCCAACCCGCCGATGTAGGCTTCGGCCACCTCGCGGTACCGGGGAAGCCCGAACAGCAGCGTGATGTTGACGTTGATGCCCTCGCCGATCAGCCGGCGGATGGCGGGCAGGCCTTCGCGGGTTCCCGGTACCTTGATCATCAGATTGGGCCGGTCGACGGCGGCCCACAGGCGGCGGGCTTCGGCAATCGTGCCTTCGGTATCGCGGGCCAGGTGCGGGGAAACCTCCAGGGAAACAAACCCGTCGCCGCCCGCGGTTCTTTCGTACACCGAGTGGAAGCAATCCGCCGCTTCGCGGATATCGTCCACGGTCAGCGTCTGGTAAATCTCCGACTCTTTCCGGTGTTCCAGCGCCAGGAGGCGGATCGATTTGTCGTAATCGTGGCTTCCGGCAATCGCCTTTTCAAAGATCGATGGATTGGAAGTGATCCCCGATACGCCGTCTTCCGCGATCAGGCGCGCAATCTCGCCGTCTTTCAGCATCCCGCGCCGGAGAAAATCCATCCACAGACTCTGACCCAGAGACTCCAGTTTTTTCAACGGACTGTCGTTCATAACGTTATCTCCTTTATTTCGGATGGGGCTCCGAAGTTGAAACCGCCTTCCGGTTTTCCTTGCCGCGGGAGAGCGAGATGGCCGCCGCGATAAGGCACAGGACGATCGAGAAGAGGAACGCGTTGCGAATGCCGAGGACAAAATTCTGCATCACATGCGATCCCAGGGTGACGCTCGTGCCGACAAAAATCTGCATCATCACATCGTGGGGCAGGCTGCCGGCGGCAACGGCCAGGGACAGGGCGAAACTGACGACCATCCCGGTCTGGCGCAGGGTTGCGAGCGTCGCCGAGGCCACCCCCAACCTGTTTTTCGGCGCCGCGGTCATCGCGGCGCTGGTGTTGGGCGAGAAGAACAAACCGCCGCCCAATCCCATCACCGCCAGGCCCGCGGCAAGCACCGGGTACGGCGTATCCACCGTCAGGAAGCTCAACCAGAACAAGGCGGCGGCCTGCAACAGCAGTCCGAGCGTGGCGGGGACGCGCGCCCCGATCCGGTCGGCTACGATTCCGCCGATCGGAGCCACGATCGCACTGAGGAGCGGCAGCGGGATAAGCAGCAGCGCGGCGGTCAGCGGATCGAACCCGCGCACTCCCTGTAGATAAAAAATAATCAGAAAATTCACCGAGAACAGCCCGAGCGATTGCATCAAAGCCGCCAGTACCGAAAAATTGTAGACACGGTTGGCAAAGAGCGTTAAATCCAGCACCGGACTCTTCGAACGCCGTTCCCAAATGTAGAAGAGGATCAGGAATACGACAAAGCTTGCGAACAGCAGCAGGATCGGCGCCGAAGTCCAGCTGAACTGGATCCCGAGCGTGAGCGCGAGCAGAATCGAAACCAGGCTCAGGCTGAATGCTAAAGCTCCGATTGGATCGAATTTTTCATTCGCGCCGCGGGTGGATATCTCGTGCAGGGCGATGTATCCCCACACCGCGCCGAAAATACCTATCGGAATGTTGATAAAGAAGATCCATCGCCAGGAAGCGGCGTTGAGGATCAGCCCGCCGAGCACCGGCCCGAGCACGCCGCCGGTGGCCCAGGTGATCCCGTTGATGCCGAGCGCGCGTCCGCGCTCATTGGGCGGGAACACTTCGGTGAGAATGGCGACGCTGTTGACCACCATCATCGCCGCCCCGGAACCCTGGATCAGGCGCGAGACGATCAATACGGTGGCGCTCCCCGAAAGGCCGCAAAGCAAGGAACCCACGGTGAAGACGACAAACCCCAGGTTGTACATCCTCACCCGTCCGATTAAATCCGCCACCCGCCCGAACGTCAGCAGGAAAACGGTGCTGATCAGCAGATAGCCGATGATGACCCAGATCATTTCAATCAGATTCGCGTGCAGCTCGACCATCATATCCGGGAGCGCCAGGATCACGATGGTCGAATCGATTGCGGCCATCAAGGCGCCGATCGTGGTGACGCTGAGAGCGATCCACTTGTAGTCCACCCGGCCGCGCGCTGCGGAAGGGTTCGGTGCGGCTGTTGCTGAGGTTTGGTTCCGGTTCATGCATGATCCTTTCGGTTTCGAAGAATAATTTCGATCGCCCGCCGACAAAATCCGTCGAGGATGAATGCCTCGCTAAAACGGCAGCACGCTCGAAGCCGTCCTCTGGATGATTTCGATTACGGGCGCCGGAAACACGCCCAGCCATAGGATACCCAGTGCCAGCGCCCCCAACACAATATTCCCCAGCCGGGAATCGAGAACCGCCGGCTGAGCGGGCCGATTTTCCGCCGCCGGTTGCTGGGCCATCGTCAGAATCACCCGTAGATAATAGTAGAGGCCGATGGCGCTGGTGACGATCAGCACCACCGCGAGCAGCCAGACCGCCGATCCAAGGCCTGCCAGAAGCAGGTACGCCTTGCCGATGAACCCCGCCGTGAGCGGTATGCCAATGAGCGAGAGCATGGCTGAGGTGAGAACGAAGGCCGCCCAGGACCGGCGCCAGAACAAACCGCGGTAATCCTCCAGCTCCTGCGCCTCACCGCCGCTCCCCGAGACCGCGGCGATTACGCCGAACGCGGCCAGGATGGCAACGAAGTACGCAGCCAGGTAGAGCGCAGCCGCCGTCACCGAGTTCGGACCGGCAGCCAGGAGCGCCACCAGCAGATAGCCGAAATGCGCGATCGAGGAATATGCCAGCAGCCGTTTGATGTTGGTCTGCAGCAGCGCGAGCCAGTTGCCGGCGAACATCGAGACGGCGGCGATGACCACCAGGACCGCATACATCCCGCTTTCGGAAGATATGGTGTAAAGTGAAAAGACCCTTATCAGAACGGCAAACACAGCGCCTTTGGAGACCGTCGCCAGGAACGCCGACACGGGCGCCGGCGCGCCCTGATAAATATCGGGGATCCACATGTGGAACGGAACGACGGCGAGTTTGAACCCGATTCCGACCAGCACCATCCCCAAACCGGCAACCATCAGCACCGGGTGCAGCGCGCCGGCGGCTGCGGATTCCGGAAGCAGGATGCGGCTGAGTGAGAGCGTTCCGCGGTCGGTGTAAATCAGCGCCGCCCCGAACAATAGAAACGCGGAAGAGATCGACGCCAGGATCAGATATTTAATCGCCGCCTCGATTCCGAATAGCTCCGTGCGCAGGTAAGCGATCATCCCGTAAAGCGAAACCGTCAAGAGTTCCAGCGAGAGGAACAGCGAGGCGAAATGCACGCTCGCCGGGAGGATGCAGGCGCCCAAAGTCGCGGTCAGGAGCAGCAAGTAGAACTCCTCGCGCCGGATGCGCCGCCGCTGAAGATATCCGTAGGAGAAACCCGCCGCCGCAAAGGCCGCAGCGATGAGCAATCCATCGAAGAAGATCGTGAACCCGTCCACTTCCACGAGCGGCGTCACGGCCCGCGGCGCGGCGCTCAACGCGATAGGCAAAGCGGCGAATGCCAGCACCAACCCGGCCATCGTCAGACCGGCCGTCAGGCGGTGGTTCCGGACGATGGTTATTGCCAGCAGCACAGCCACGGCCGCGCCGGTCAGGATTAGGTATGGCAGCAGCGCCGTGAAATCGGCGGGCATCATGGCCGGCCCTCCGTACCAAATGGAATGGAAGCGGTATCGATGCTATCCCGCGGCGCGAGGACAATGGCCGAAGATTGAGCGGATGCGGGTTGCCGGAAGGAGACCGACGCATCGGATTGGATATTGGCGAGTGCGGGACGCACTGTGTCCAGCACCGGTTGCGGATAGAGGCCCAGAATGATCAGCGCCAACGCCTGCACTGCGAACAGAACGAACTCCCGGCTGTCCAAGTCGGTCACCTTGCCGTCCCCCGCGTAGTTGCCGGTGAAGACGCGCTGCACCATCCACAGCGAGTAGACCATGGCGGCGATGAAGCCGAGCGTCGCGAAGACCGCGGCAACCACGCTCACCTGGTAGGTTCCCAGCAGCACGAGCAGCTCGCCGACGAAGTTTCCCAAGCCTGGAAGTCCGAGCGAAGCCAATGCGAAGAACAGGCCGAAGCCTCCCATTTTTGGCATGACGCTCCACAGCCCGCCCATTTTCGAAAGGTTGCGCGTGTGCAGGCGATCCTGCAAACCGCCGGCCATGATGAACAGCGCGCCGGTGCTCAGCCCGTGCGAGAGGATGATGATCACCGCGCCCTGCAGCGCGAACGCGTTGCCGGCGAACGCGCCCAGTAAAACAAACCCCATATGGCTGACGCTGGTGTAGGCGATCATCCGTTTGAGGTCGGTCTGGGCGAAGGCCAGCAGCGCGCCGTAGAGAATTCCAACCACGCCCAGCGCCATAGCCACCGGCGCGATGGTATGCGCCGGGCCGGGGAATAACGGGATAAGGAAGCGCAGGAATCCATAGGCGCCGGCTTTCAGGACCAAACCGGCCAGGATCACGCTGCCCGCGGTCGGAGCCTCCGCGTGCGCATCCGGAAGCCAAGTGTGGATCGGCACAACCGGCAATTTCACGGCGAACGCCAGAGCAAAACCGAGCATTAGCCAAAACGCGGTCTGAAGCGGCATCGCCGTTCCGAGGAGTTGCATGTAATCGAAGGTATACACGCCTGTACCGTTGCCGTGAACCAGGTACAACCCGACCGTTGCAAGCAGCAGGAACAATCCGCCGGCTTGGGTGAAGATGAAGAATTTCAGCGCGGCGTAGCTGCGGTTTTCATGGCCCCAAATTCCGATCAGAAGATAGAGCGGGATGAGGATCAACTCCCAAAAGAAATAGAAGAGGAGCAGATCGAGCGCCAGGAAGATACCAGTCAGCGCGGCCAGCACCCAAAGCACATTGAAGTGGAAGAAACCGACCCGCTCCTGGATTCCCTTCCAGGAAGCGGCTACGGAAAATATTCCCAAGAGGCTGGTGAGGAGGCAGAGGACGAGGCTCAACCCGTCCAAGCCGAAATGGAATGCGGCGCCGAGTTGTGGAATCCACGGCTGGCTCGCTTCCAACCACCACCGGCCCTGCGGCGCCGGACCCGCCACTCCGGAATTCTCCACCCACAGGACGACCAATACGATCGTCTGCACGGCGAGGAAGAACAGCGAAATCCACCGCGAAAGATCCGGCCGAACGCGGCCGGCCAACCACGCCAAAAAGGCGCCCGGAACGAGCCAGAGGACGAGGAAGAAAAGTATCATCGCAGCACCGCCGTTGCGATCAAAATAATTGCGCCCATCACGATTCCCGCCGCGTACCACCGCACGTATCCGCTCTGCAACGTGCGCAGAGCGCGCGCGATCGCCGCATTGAATTCCGCGATCCATCCAAAGAATCGGTCGAAGAAATCGGCCTGACTGAACCTTGCCAGCGCCGCATACGGCCGCGCGACCAGTACTTCAGCCAGCCAATCGAAGACGTCATCCTTATTCACTCTCCCCAAGAAAATATATGGCCGGATGATCAACCGCTCGTACAGCCAATCGAACCCCCACCCAGAAAACCAGAACCTGCTCAGCGCATTCGCCGCGGGTGAGAGCGCCAGCCTCGCACTCCATTCCGGCCGCCGCATGAAAAATACGTAGGCGAGTGCAATCCCAAGCAATACGGCTACCGCGGAGATAAGCTGGAGCAGCGCCTCGGCGCCCTGCCCCCCATGCGCAATCGTCGGGGGAAGAGTATTCATCATGAAAGTGGAAAAAGCCGGAAAATTTCCCAAGGTCTTCGGCAGCTCCACAAACCCCGCGCCGATCGAAAAGACGGCCAGCACCACCAGCGGAATCGAAATGCGGATGCCGGGTTGTTTCATCGGGGAGGCTTCCAACACTTTGTGCGACGGCGCGCCGAAGAAAACCCGGAAGACAACCCGGAAGGTATACAGCGCGGTGAGCAACGCCCCGGCCAAACCCGCCACCCACAACACCGGTCCGCCCTGGGGCGAGGACCAGACGTCCCAGAGAATTTTGTCCTTGCTGTAGAACCCGGCCGTCAAGAGCGGCAGGGCGGAGAGCGAGGCGGCGCCTATTAGAAAGGTCCAAAACGCCAGCGGCTGCCTCGTCCGCAGGCCGCCCATGTGGAAAATATCGTGATCCTCCTCAAGGGCCGCGATAATCACGCCCGCGCCGAGGAACAGCAGCGCCTTGAAGAAGGCGTGAGTCCAAAAGTGGAAGATCGCCGCCGACCAGGCACCCGCGCCGAGCGCCAGGAACATGTAGCCGATCTGGCTGATGGT
>PLND01000079.1 GCA_003141675.1 Anaerolineae bacterium | reverse complement strand
ACAACCAACTGCTGCGAATCGAAAACGAATTGGGCGAGGATGCCCGCTACGCCGGAAAGTCCGCTTTGAAAAACGGGGGTCTGGGATAGGTCGCGCGGTAAGTTGCGCCTCAGCCCGCTTCGCCGGAGGTTGTCTCGGCTTCCTTGCCGGCAGCCGCCCTGCCGCAGTACGGGCACACGTTCCAAGAGAGGTCCAGCATCTTGCCGCAGTCGGCGCAGGATTTGCGCAGCAGGGTCGAGCAGGTCGGACAAATGCGCCAGTCATGTTCCACCTGGCGGGCGCAGCCAGGACACGTCAACCGGCCGGCCAGCGAGGCAAGCATCGCCTCTTCCTCCAAGCTGGATTGGTATGCTTCTTCCATCGTCCGCTGCGGACGCAGGAGAAGGTAGAGGAGCAACCCTGGAATGGTGAGCAGGGCGACGATCAGGATGGCGAGGATTTGCGCCAGACGTTCGTCCGAGCGGGAACGGATGTCTTTGGCCGTCCAGAGGATCATGCTGAGCCAAAGTGCTGCCAGAAAGGCTCCCGACAGGGCAGTAAGAAGATAGGCGTAGGGGCCGGGTAAAATGCTCTCTGAGGTCATGCCGTCGCTCCGGAAGAATGGGTAAAAGCCATTATACCCTCGGACGGAATCCGGTTGTTGTTGTGGAAGTAACTGCCGGATACCATAAAAGGATCGAATCCGGACTCCGGAAAACCGGCGCCCGGGTGGAAAATGGAACACTGGAAATGAATACCTTTTTAGTTCCCGGTTGGAAAAAAGGCGTTGGCCGCTTTGTCTGCGCGGCGTTTGCCATTTTGGCAATTTGTCTTTTCGCTCCGTCAACGGCGCGGGCTCAGGGACCGCAACCCACCGCCGAGCTCGAACCCCCCTTCGTCGAATGCTGCCAGAACAGCACAGATTTCACCAATTTGCGCGCGGGACCCAGCGCTGTGTATTACCCCATCATTGGAATCCTGACCTTTGGGGAAAAATGCAAAGCTCTCGGGCAATCCAAAGCGGGGGAATGGATTCAAATCGCTTACGCGTCCGCGCCGGGAGGTGTGGCGTGGGTCAGCACGGAGAACGTGATCGTTCATTACGGCACAGGGGATTTGACCGTTGTCGACCCTCCGGCAACGCAAGTCCCGAAAAACCAGCCGACGATAGATCCGACCTTGGCCGCCGAATTCTCCGCCGTGCTTCCCACCCGTTTGCCGACCTTTACTCCCGCCACACCGATTGCCACGGTCGGGCTCCCGGCCTTCGGCGGAACCTCTTCGGGCGGGGGGTTGCCGGCCGCGATGATCATCCTGGCGCTTCTCACCATAGGCACCTTCGGCACCATCTTTTCCGCAATCGTAGGACGACGGTGAACCTTCCCATGTCGATGGATCAAGCGCTCACATACGCCCGGGCCAACCGGGAACGTTTTATCAACGACCTGATGGAGTTCATCAGGATCCCCAGCATCTCCACCCAAATTCAACGCGCCCCGGATATCCAACGGGCGGCGGACTGGCTCCTCTCGCGGCTGGAGCGGCTCGGATTTCAAACCCGGATCCTGCCCACCGGGGGATCTCCGGCGGTTTACGGCCAGCGCCTGAGCTCCGACGCTTCCGCGCCGGTGCTCCTCCTCTACGGGCATTATGACGTGCAACCGGCTGAACCGCTCGAGGAATGGTCCACTCCGCCGTTTGAGCCGGAAGTTCGCGGAGAAAATCTTTTCGGGCGCGGTGCCTCGGATATGAAAGGCCCGTTGATGGCGTATCTGGCGGCGCTGGAATCCACGATCGCGGCCGGTCCCTTGCCCTTAAGCATCAAAATCCTCATCGAGGGTGAAGAGGAAGTCGGTTCGCCCCACCTTGAGGCGCTGATGGCGCGCGAGAAGGAACTCCTGCGCTGCGATGCCGTGCTCAATGGCGACACACTTCTCCTGCGGCCGGATCTGCCCACCATCGTCTATGGTTTGCGCGGTCTGGCCTACTACGAACTGCACGTGGAAACCGCCGCCCATGATTTACATTCCGGGTTGTTCGGGGGCGCCTCTCCCAACGCCGGCCAGATCCTGTGCGAACTGATCGCCGGAATGCACGATTCCCAGGGGCGGGTGACCCTGCCTCATTTCTACGACGACGTCGAACCACTGGCCGGGGAAGAGCGCCGGGAATTGGCGCGCATTCCATTCGATCCAAAAGAATTTCTCTCCCAATCCACAGGGTTGGGAATTATCGGTGAAGAGGGATACACAGTCACGGAACGGGTGGGAGCAAGGCCGACACTGGAAGTGAACGGGCTTCTCTCTGGTTTCACCGAAACGGGATCGAAAACCGTTCTGCCGGCCCGCGCCATGGCCAAAATTTCCATGCGCCTGGTGCCGAATCAAAAAGCGGACCGCGTCAAGGCGCAACTGGCGAATTATCTGCAGCAGAAAGCACCGCCTTGGCTCAAATGGGAAGTTATCGACCTAACCGGAGGGCCGGCGGCGATCGTCCGCCGCGATACACCGGCGATGCGCGCGGCCATCCGCGCTCTGGAAGGCGCCTTCGGCGCGAAGCCGGTGTTTGCCCGCGAGGGCGGAAGCGTCCCGGTGGTCTCGCTGATCCAAAACCTCCTGGGAACGGATTCGATCATGATGGGCATCAGCTTGCCTGATGACAACCTGCACGCGCCGAACGAAAAACTGCATCTGCCGTCGCTGGCGCGCGGGACCGAAGCCTATATCCGGTTTTTCCATGAACTCATCCGCTGAGCCTTCCCGGATCGTCCGTTCCTACGGCGGCCAGGCCGTTCTGGAAGGCGTGATGATGCGCGGCCGTAAAACGATGGCCGTCTCGGTCCGCCGGCCCGACGGGACGATCCAAACGGAGGTGCGGCCGCTGGCGGGAATCTACCAAAGCGCAATCGCCCGCATCCCTGTGTTGCGCGGGGTGCTCCTGCTGTGGGATACACTCGGCCTCGGCTGGGAGAGCCTTTCGTTCTCCGCGGAGGTCCAGGGGGAAAAACCGGTCGGCCGCGGCGAATGGGCGGCGATGATCGTCTTCTCGCTCTTGATCCTGGTCGGCGTATTCTTTCTCCTTCCCGCGGCGATTGCCCAAGGGATGCAAAGTTATCTTGGCGTTTCGGCTGCGGTCGGGAATATCACCGAGGGATTGATCCGCCTCCTGCTGTTGATACTCTACCTCATGCTGGTCGGGCGTATGCCGGAAATCGCCCGTGTGTTTGCGTATCACGGCGCCGAACATAAAACCGTCAACGCCTTCGAAGCCGGCGCCGAACTCACCCCCGAATCCGTCGACGCTTTTCCGAAAGAACATCCCCGCTGCGGAACATCCTTTCTGCTCGTGATTGCGGCGCTGGCGATCATCCTGTTTGGTTTAGTCGGACCACTGCCTTTTTGGGAACGGCTCCTGAGCCGTATCCTGGGAATTCCGTTGCTGGTTGCCTTCGGATATGAATACCTGCGTCTGACGGCTCTTCTGGGCAACCGGCTTCTGGGAAGAATCCTCGCTGCGCCCGGCTTGTGGACACAACAATTGACCACCCGTAACCCGGATCGCTCGATGCTGGAAGTGGCGATCACCGCCTTCGAGGCGATGCGGGCGGTGGAGGAAGCCGCGCCCTGAAGGTTTTATCACGTCCAGTCGATAAGATCTATCTCGATGGGTTAATATCGGTGGTCGAGCCCGCCCTGGCGGGGTGGCGTAACCCCGAAGGGGTATCAAGACCACGTATCATTTTATTTTCAGGATTGCATCCATGCATTTTGCCAATCGAGTGGAAAGATTAAAGCCGTATCCGTTTGCGCGGCAGGCGGAGACTCTCGCCAAACTTAAGGGCCGCGGGATGGATGTCATCCGGATGGATATCGGGTCACCCGACCAGCCGCCGGCTGCGCATATCCTGGCGGCGCTGGAAAAAGCGGCGCGCGACCCGGACAACCATGGTTATCCGGCGTTCGGTTACGGAACGCCGTCGCTGCTTGCGGCGGTGGCTGCGTATTACGAATCGCGTTTTCAAGTGGAACTGGATCCGCAGCGCGAGACCACCGCGCTGCTTGGATCCAAGGAGGGGATCTTTCATCTCACCCAGGCTTGTCTGAATCCGGGAGACGTGGCGCTAGTCCCGGATCCGGCCTACCCACCGTATCGGATAGCGGCGGAATGGGCGGGTGCCGAGGTTTTCACGCTGCCTCTCCGCCGGGAGAATAATTTCCTGCCGGATTGGAATCTCGTCCCGCCGGAGATGATCCGCCGCGCGCGAATGCTGTGGATTAATTATCCGAACAACCCCACCGGCGCCGTAGCCGAAAGGAAATTCTACGAAGCAACCGTCGCGTTCGGCGCGCAGCACGGAATCCTTGTCTGCAGCGACGCTGCCTATTGTGACGTGGCCTTCGACGGGTATATTCCCTCGAGCATTCTCGAGGTGGAAGGCGCGAAATCCACGGCGATCGAATTCACGTCGGTGTCCAAAACCTACAATATGGCCGGCTGGCGGTTGGGGTTTTTATCGGGGAACGCGGAGGTCGTGGCGGCCGTGCGGAATGTGAAGAGCAACATCGATTCCGGAATTTTCGCACCCGTCACTGCGGCCGGAGAGGCGGCGCTCCGCGGGGATCAATCCTGGCTGGTCGAACGCAACGCGCTCTATGCCCGGCGCCGCGATCTCGTGTTGGAAGGGTTGGCCGCAATCGGCATCGTCGCCCAGCCGCCCAAGGCGTCGTTGTACGTGTGGGCGCCCGTACCGATCGGATGGACGGCGGAGGCATACGCGACGGAGATATTGGAGTCTACGGGCGTTTGTTTTTCACCTGGGACTTTCTTCGGAGAAGGCGGGGAAGGGTATTTGCGGATTTCACTCGGGGCGCCGATGACGCGGGTGGAAGAAGCCATACGGCGGTTGAGGCACTGGCAGACTAATCCGCCGGCTTCTCCCCAGCTTGCATGAAGGTTTCCAGGATCGCCTTGGCCTCCTGATCCTGATCGGAAGCATAACGATCCATGAACACGGAACGCCGCATGCGCAGCGCGGGAACGGCGATGGCGTCGAGGTCGGAAGGGTCTGCCTGGTCGCGGCCGTCGGCCGCGGCGTAGGCCCGGGCGGATTCGAACAACACGCTCGTCCCGCGCAGGGAAGTAACCCCCAGCTTCTGGATCGCCTCCAGCCCCAGGCGCGTGGTTTCCGGCGCGAGCTGCACCCCCGGCAGCCGCTTCCGCGCGGCAAGAATCTGCTCCCGGATCGATTCGGTCGTCTCCCGGTAATATTCGATGAACCCGCGCGGGTTGAGCTCGAATGCGTGCGAGCGCTGGTAGGCTTCCCAGCGTTCGGAGGAATTATTCAAACCGCGCACAAGTGCTCGCAGCCCGAACCGGTCGGCGATCTGCGGGCGGAGCATCCCTTCCTCGGGATTCATAGAACCCACCAGGATGAAACGCGAGCGGTAGGTAGCCGAAATCGGACCCCGGCGGACGGTATACACACCCTGGGCGGCCGCGTCGAGGATGGCGTCGGCCACATCGCGCACCAGCAGATTGACCTCATCGACATAGAGCAGGTTGCGGTCGGCGTGAGAGAGAATCCCCGGCTTGACCAGCATCCGCTGGTGGGCGGCGGCCCGTTCGTCGATGCCGCCAATGACGTCCGGGAGTTCTGAATGCAGGGGGAGCTCGATCAAACGGGCGCGGTCGGTGAAGGTTAGTGGTTCGCCGAGTCCGAGCTTTTTAGCGCAATCCGGGCATATAGAATCGACCCCGCCACTCTCGAAATCCTCGGTTGTACATCCATATGCGCATAGACTACGTTCAACGTCGGGTAATAGGGGCGAAAGACTTCGGACCGCCGTCGTTTTTCCGGTTCCGCGCGGACCCAGTAGCAACACGCCGCCAATCGCGGGATTGATAATTGCAAGCAATAAAGACAGCTTCATCTCCCATTCACCGACCATCGCGATAAATGGGAACGGCAGGGATTCTGCCAACCCGCGGTCGCCCGGCTCGACTACCGCCAAAAATCTTTTTGAGGATGCGACTTCGAGCAAATNNGACTGTGGGTTATTCGGCGTCGGGTTTGAATTCGCCGGAGTCCATTGTGTGGAGCGTGCCCGGCATATCTTCCAGAACATCAAACTGATCGTAGGACAATTCCGTCATCTGGGGAGGAAGCGGAATGGCCGCCGGAATCCTGGGTTTGGGAGGGGGGGTCGGAACTTTCCGTTTTGGGGGAACGGTCTCCAGGCTTTTTTTACGCAGGATCCGCTGGTCGGGAGAGATCATTCCAATATAAGTTCCATCAAGGTTGAAAATTTCCTTCTGCGGCGTCACCCAACCGATCCATTCGCCGGACGTATTGAACAGATAGGGATAGATCAGGAAGGCTCCCCAATCTCCCCGGGAGGTGAAAATAATCATCGGTGCGGGAACGGTTTTTCTACTCATGGCCTTTAGGAAATATCATTATACGTCCAGAACCGGTTTACGACAAAATTCCAGATGAGTACCACAACGACCGCGCATCCGAGGGCGAGGTTGCGCGGAAGCTGCTCTCCCAAAGCAGCAATCGCCGAGCCGCTCCGGGATAAGGCGCGCGACCAAACGGGGATCAGGAAGGCAAACAGCGGAGTTCGGATTCCCAACCCGACCGCGTTCACCGCCGTGAATTGGGCCGCCTGGCGCCAGATGGGCTTGGAACGCGAGTCCGGGTAAGTCCAATACCGGTTGAACAGAAAATTACTGCAAACCGCGGCGAGGAATGAACAGACGGAGGACGGCACCGGCCAGAAATGCAAGCCCGCCGTGAGCAGGTTGAACGTGCCGAAATCCACAACGGCCCCGATCGTTCCCACCACCAGGAATTTTGCGAAGCGGGATCCTTCCCGATTCCAATTCACACCGCTTTCGCTATTGGTGGATGAATCCGGAAAACGCGTTTCTTCCTTTAGGGTGTTGTTGTTCAATTTATCACTCAGGCGAAAACTAGGGATGGGCCATTGCGTACCGCGCTCAAGACCGGGCAACGAAGGCGGGGTTCATGAGCGTTGCTTGGGTATTTTGGTTTGGAAGTAGCGTACGGTCCGGGCCAGGCCCTCGTCGAGGGGAACTTTGGGCGACCAACCCAAAACGGTTTGCGCGCGGGTAATATCCGGCTGGCGCCGCTGCGGATCGCCGCTGCCTCTTCGTTCGATATGGACGGTGATCGGACTCGGCGGTTGAAACATCGCGCTGATTCGCTCGGCGAATTCACGGATGCTGATCTCCGCTGGATTGCCGATGTTGACCGGATCGTGTTCGTTGCTGAACAGCAAACGGTAGATTCCGTCCACCAGATCGTCGACGTAACAAAAGGAGCGGGTCTGAGATCCGTCGCCGTAGACGGTCAATGGCTCGCCGCGCAATGCCTGGCCGATAAAATTCGGAACCACTCGGCCGTCGTCGAGGCGCATCCGCGGGCCGTAGGTATTGAAGATGCGGATGATCTTCGTATCCAGATTATGATACCGGTAATAGGCCATGGTCATCGCTTCGGCGAAACGTTTGGCCTCATCATAGACCGACCGCGGACCGACCGGGTCGACGTGCCCCCAATAGGTTTCCTTTTGCGGATGCTCAAGCGGGTCGCCGTAAATTTCCGATGTCGACGCCAGCAGGAACCGGGCGCCGCTTGCTTTGGCCACACCGAGTAGGTTGTGCGTTCCGAGCGCGCCGGCTTTCAGTGTTTGAATCGGCAATTGCGGATACCCATACGGGCTGTCGGGATTGGGGCTGGCCGGGGACGCGAAGTGCATGACCGCGTCCACCTTCCCCGAAACTTCGATCGTCTTGGAAACATCGTGTTCGATCAGCCGGAAATGCGGGTTGGCGGCGAGGTGTGCGATATTTTCCTTAGAACCGGTGATGAAGTTATCCAGCCCGACAATGTCGTGGCCTTCGGCCAGTAGACGGTCGCACAGATGTGACCCGATAAAACCCGCTGCCCCGCTTAATACGATGCGCATGAATGCTCCTGGATGATCCCGGTTTCCCCGAGGGACCGGGTATGAGGTTTATCGCCAATCCAACGCCGTAACCTGGCCGTCCCCGGTAAGCTGCGAACCTTCACCGCTCGACACGTCGACGATCCAAAGGTTGCCCTCGTAAATTAACGCGATTTGTGATCCGTCGGGGGACCATTTAACTTCGCCGGTATCCCGCGGGCTCAGACCGGTTTCACCCTCCGGTGGAAAGAGAGCGCGGAGATTGCTGCCATCCCGGTCGGCCATCATCAGGCGGTACTTGCTGCGATCGCTTTCGAGCGGACGGACAGCCTGGAGAAACGCCACATTATACCCTTGCTCGTACGACAGGTTCTGCAGCGGGCCGGGAACAGGAAAGGCGAACATTCCCGCGCGCCCGGACAGCATGATCGCGGTGCTTCCATCTATGGGAACCGCCATCAAATCGAATACCGGGCTTTCCTCTGGAGATTCCGCGGCGACCGTCTCCCCGTGGCGCACCGTGAAAAGGAAGGCGCCGTCAGACGACCAGTAAATCGGCGGGAGCCAGACCCAATCCGCCAGCGTTCGGAACGGAGTGATGGCCAGGAGCGGGTGAAGGGATCCGCCGGTTTTGGAGATCCATCCGATTTCATCCGGACGCGAATAGGCCAACCGTGATCCATCCGGCGCCCAGGCAAACTCCATTCCCCACCATGAATAGGAACCCTCGGAGTGCGGCGCGAGAAGAGTTTGTTCCGCGGAGGGTTTATTCTTTTCGTCAAAGGAGATCATCCGCAGATCGTTGAGAGCCTGCCAACCAGGCGCAGCCGATATCGGTTGGACGGTGGAATAGGCAATGGTGCGTTTATCGGTGGGCGACCAGTCGGCGAAGTGCACCACGTTGGAGACCGCCAACGGGAAGGGCGGATCGCCGCCGAGTACTGCGACCACGTATAACGCGTTGATCTGCCCTTCCTGATTACGGGAGAACAGCAGCCATTGCCCGTCCGGTGAAAGCGAGAAGATCCGCGAGTCCAAATCGCCGGAAGCCGCCAGCGGGTAACGGTTGCTCGAATCCCGGGAAAGAATCCAGGCGTTGCCCGAATCCACATAGACCAACGACCCGCGCAGCGCGACGGTATGGAAGGACGCGGTCGCCCCGATCATGAGAATCTCGGGGATTGAATCCTTGAGGATGGTTGTGCGGAGCGGCGTGCGGGAGGTTTCCACGCCGTCTTCGGACAGGATCCGATAGGTGATTTCCTGCGTGCCGTTCTGCCCGGCCTGCACCAGCCGGGTCTCGTCGGGCGGAAGGGCTTCGTTGCGGACGACGCGGCGTTCGAAGGAAATCGTCACCTGTTGGNNCGTTACCCGGATGACACGGATGGTGGTTCCGTCCGCGAGGAGCGAATACAACGGCGGGGTCACCCGGTCCAGCGCACCGAGTGTGATCCCGGCCTGCGCCAGGACGTTGGCCACCGTCGTGCCCGGCGCAATGCGCAGGTCGCGGCGCTCGCTGTCGGCGATCAGACTCACGGTCACATCGGGCGCGCGCACCTGGGGCGAAGCGCACCCCGCGAGCAGGAGGGAAATCAGGGCGAGCGCGGCTGATAGATGCAGGAATCGATTGCCCCGGACGGATTTTCGTGCGGGCGGGCGGGGGGAAGGCGCTGGTATAATCTTTCGGGACATGCGGAAGGAAGACGGGGCCGGAAGATTCCGGCGAAATTCAGCGCAGGATCCCGCGGATCGCGATCTGTCCATCTCCGACGAGAACCTCCTGAGCGAGGAAACCGGTGGCGATCGATCCGACCTGGCCGGTGAATGCTTCGGTTAGAACGTCCGAAACAGCCGAGAGCAGGCCGGCGGGCAAATTCAACGGCCCGACCTGAGCCTGCTCGAGAACGAAATTTATTTTTCCCTGGTCGGTCACATCCGGGCGCAAGCGCAGGATCGCGGAAGCGGAGGCGCCGCCGGCGGATAAGATCCCGTAAATTTGAATTCGTCCGTCGCGTAAAAATACCTGCGCCGAATGGAAGCCGTTGTTGGGATTGGCTTCGAGTTTTTGTTGCAGATAGGCGGTCAATTCCGCTTCCGAAAACACAACCACGACCGTCTTATCCGCCGATAGCGCGACGGCGTCGGACCAGGATTTCCCGATCGATTGGGCATCCCCCGCCGGGGTGATTTCCGGCCCGGGCGGTTCGGGCCCGCCGAGAAAGACCGTACAGGCCAGGGCCGCCAGGGCTACGCCGATAACGCCAAAAAAGGCCGGGAAGACCTTACGGAAGGTTGCATTCACGGAGCACCGCCTTGAGAAAAGCGAATTTCTCCATTCCGAGGAAGATTATAGCATGACGAATCACATCGATGAGCAATCGTTGTCCATTGCGGCGCGTCTTGAAAGCATTCTTTTCGTGGCCGCCGAACCGGTGCCGATTCCCGTTCTGGCCTCCGCCCTGGATACCGACAGTCGCGCAGTGGAAGACGCGTTGGAATCCCTGGATCAGGAATACCGCACCCGCGGGTTGAAGATCCTGCGCATGGGAGACCGGGTCCATATCACCACATCTCCGCGTGCCGCCCGAACTGTGGAAAAATTCCTCGGCATGGAACATACCATCGGTTTGAGCCGGGCCGCACTGGAAACCCTGGCGATCCTGGCCTATAGACAGCCGCTTACCCGCCCCCAGATCGATTCGGTCCGTGGGGTGAACACCGAAAGCGTGCTGGAAAACCTGATGGCCAAGGGATTGGTCGAGGAGGTGGGCCGCACCGAAGGACCGGGCCGGCCCATCCTATACGTGACAACCGCGGATTTTCTAAGACATTTCGGACTGGGATCGACGGCGGAATTACCCGCGCTGGATTTGGAAGAACCGTTAAAAGAAATTCCCGCCGACTCCGGCGCGCCCGCGGCGCCGATTCTGAAGGAGTGATTCGGATGGCGACCGAGCGGTTGCAAAAGCTGATGGCCGCGGCGGGTTTGGGTTCCCGCCGCAGTTGCGAGCAGATGATCGAGACAGGCCGGGTGCAAGTCAATGGACGAACCGCCTCTTTGGGAATGAGCGCCGATCCGGCGACCGATAAAATCACGGTGGACGGTTCGGTCCTTCAGACGGCCGCGGCGTTGCAAACTTTTGCATTGCACAAACCACGCGGTGTGGTTTCCTCGCTCGCGCCGCAGGGGGACCGCGCAACCGTACGCGATCTGCTTCCCATCAAGGGCCGGTTCTTCCCCGTCGGACGTCTGGACAAAGACAGCGAAGGATTGATTTTGCTCACCAACGACGGCGCGCTGGCCCAACGCATCTCCCATCCGCGGTACGAGGTGGAGAAGGAGTATCGCATGCTGGTTGCTCGGCGGCCTTCCGAGGAGCAATTGGAGATCTGGCGCAGGGGTGTGGTGCTCGAAGACGGCATCCGCACGTCACCGATGGAGGTTGTGGTGGAATCCCCGGAAGGACGCGGCGCCTGGTTGCGCGTAGTGATGCATGAAGGACGCAAGCACGAGTTGCGCGAGATCGGCCGGTGTATCGGGTTGCCGGTCGTGCGGATCATCCGCCGAAGAATCGGCAGTCTGACGCTGGGAGGCCTCCGGCCCGGGCAGTACCGCGAATTAACTTCGGCGGAAATTGCGTCGCTGCGCGGTTCCGGAACGATTTCTGCTCCACGCAAACACTCGTGGAAAAAACGTTTTCCGCCCGACCGAAGCGCAAGCCGACGCATACCCGCGGAACTTGCATCCCGCGCCGGTCCTGGAACGGAGCCGGCGAAGCGTAGATCCGCGGATAAAAAACGGTTTACCCCCGCCCGAAATAAAGGCAAACACATTCCTGCGGAAATTACAACCCGCCGAGGAGAGGGCGCCAAGCCGCCTTCCTGGAAACCCGCAGGGAAAAACCGATTTACGCCGTACCGAAAATCGGGGAGACGCGCTCCCAAAGGATAAATCGATGGAACAACAATCCCCCACTTCGTCTTGGCTGGACCGTGCGGTGATCCGCGGATTCCCGATCCGATGGGAGCATCTGCTGTGGACCGTGTTGTGCGTCGTCGCGATCGGCTCGCGGTTTGCGATGCTCGATACGCGGGTGATGAGCCACGACGAAAGTCAGCATACACAGCTGGCCTGGTACCTCTTTCAAGGAAGGGGATACACGCCCAACCCGATGACCCATGGCCCGTTCCAGATCTTGCTCGTGACAGGGTCGTACGCCATGTTCGGCGCGGACGATTTTTCCGCGCGGGTTCCCGCCGCGCTGTTCGGGGTGGCGGCGGTGATGATCCTGTATTTCTTCCGGCGCTGGTTGGGCAGGGCGGGTGCGCTGGTTGCGGGGGCGCTTATGGCGATCTCGCCCTACATGCTGTACTACTCGCGCTACGTCCGCAACGAATCGTTCGTTGTTGTATGGGGGCTGCTGATGTTCTACGCCATCGGCCGCTATTTGGAAAGCCGGCAACCCCGCTGGCTGTACCTACTGGCGGCCGCCACGGCACTGCATTATGCCACCAAGGAAACTGCGTACATTTACGTTGCGCTGGCGATCGTCTTTCTGGCCGGATTGCTCCAACTGCAGTTGATTTTGCAGCATTGGGAGAATTCCGGCCGGCGCGGGCGGTATCTGTTCTTCTCGTTCCTGGCCGTTGCACTTGCGGCGGGCGCGGCCGCCCTTTTCGTCGCGGGACGCGGAGATCTGATCCAACAGGCGAAGGCGTCCGGCGTGGTGACCCCTGCGGATATGATGACCCACACCGCCATGCTGATTACCAGCCCGATGGTTCAGATCGGATTGGCCTTGCTGATCCTTGGCTTATTGGCGTTGGGCGCCGCTATGTGGACGTTGCTCTCCGAGTTTCCATTGCCCGTCCTGCGCGAGAGATTGCCCGTGGTCGACATTCTGGTCGTGATGGGGACCACGCTGCTGCCGCAACTCGCCGCGTTTCCGATGGCGCTATTCAACCTCAATCCATTCGACGGGGACCCATACGTAAAAATACGCGACACAATGTATATCCTCGAGTCGCTGGCATGTCTCCTGACGGTGATCGTTCCGGCGATTGTGATCGGTTTATTATGGAATAGAAAACTCTGGCTGATCTGTGCAGGGATCTTCTTCGGGATTTATTTTGCACTCTTCTCCGTTGCGCTGACAAACTTTGCCGGGGTGGTCGTCGGTCTGGTCGGTTCGGTGAATTACTGGATGGCCCAGCAGGAGGTGCATCGCGGTGCCCAGCCCTGGTATTACTACATTCTTCTGCAAATTCCCATCTATGAATATCTGCCGGCGTTCCTCCTGATTTCCTCGCCGTTTGTCGCCTGGGGGTTACGGAAGAAACCAGTCGCGCAGGAAAATGTAGAACCGTCGACGGAACCCGGCGAGGCGGAGCCCGGAACCAGGAATGGGACGATCTGGCATTCCATCATTGCATCGCCGGTCCCGTGGATGTTCGCCTACTGGAGCGTGGGCGCGCTGGTTGCGTTCACCCTGGCTGGGGAAAAAATGCCCTGGTTGACGGTGCACATCACGCTGCCGATGATCCTTCTGGGCGGCTGGGTAATCGGAAAGGTGATCGAAAAAATCGATTGGTCCTGGCTGCTGGTCTCTCCGCGCTGGATTGGGCTCCTGGTGCTGCCTTCCGCGCTGGTCGCGTCGGTTCAAACGATGGTAGCTCTGGCCGGGCCGGACCGCCCCTTCTCTGGAAACACGCTCGATCAGCTTGCCGCCACGGGGAATTTCGTTTCCTACTTCGTCGTCGCGGCGGCGAGCATTTCCCTGTTGGTGTGGCTGTGGAGGGGAATCCTTCCCGGCGGATTTGTCCGAATCGCTTACCTGGGGATCGTCATCGTCCTAGCGCTGCTTACCGCGCGCACGGCATGGATGGCCAGCTATATCAATTACAACGACGCAACCGAGTTTCTCGTGTATGCCCACTCCGCGTCCGGGGTGAAGACCGCGCTTTCCCAAATCGAGGAGATCTCCCGCGAAACGCATGACGACCTGAATATGGTGGTCCCATACGACGTCCGTTCCGGATGGCTGATGAACTGGTATTTGCGGGATTATCCCAACGCCGTCAATTACGGCGAGACGCTCGACCGATCGTACGTCGACGATCCGGTGGTGATCGTCGCGGATATGTACTGGCCGCAGGCGGACAAGCTACTATCCAATACCCATTACGCGTTCACCTACATGCGCCTGTGGTGGCCGATGATGGACTATTTCCACCTGACCTGGAACCGGATCCAGTACGCGCTGGCTCGTCCGGAATACTGGACCGCGCTGTGGGATATCTGGTGGAACCGGGATTACTCGGCCTACGCGAAGCTTACCGGCGAAAACCTGACGCTCTCCGGATGGCCCAGCGGGGAACGCATGCGGCTGTACGTTCGCAAGGATATCGCCGCGCAGGTGTGGCAATACGGCTCGGAAGCCTTCTCCCCGCCGATCGCAGCCGACCCATACGCAGGCGCCGTACGCAACGTCGCGGCATCAGCGATCTGGAGCCAGGCCGGCACCGACCCTGGATCGCTGCAACGGCCGCGCGGGATCGCCGCCGCGCCGGACGGGTCGATCTACGTGGTCGACACGAACAACCACCGCATCCAACATTTCGACCCGGCCGGGAATCTAATTAATTTCTGGGGAGGATTCAGCGGGACGGATTCCACGCAGGCTGCGACCGGGCTGTTCAACGAACCGTGGGGTGTTGCGGTCGGTCCCGACGGATCGGTATACGTCGCCGACACCTGGAATTTCCGCATCCAGAAATTCGATGCCAACGGCAATTTCCTTAAAACTTGGGGATCCTCCGCGAACGCCGATCCGAATTACGCGCTTTACGGTCCGCGGGGGGTGGCAGTGGACAGCCAGGGCCGGGTGTTTGTTGCCGACACCGGGAATAAGCGGATCGTGATATACGATTCAGATGGGAAATTCCTCGATAAGATTGGCGAAGCCGGGTTTGAATCCGGACAGTTTAATGAGCCGGTGGGCGTGGCGATCGGTCCGGACGGTAGGCTCTATGTGGCCGACACCTGGAACCAACGCGTGCAGGTGTTCCAGGAGGTTAATGGCACCTGGCAGTATCAAAAGGAATGGCCTATCGCCGGATGGGAAGGCCAATCCACCGACATGAAACCGTATCTTGCCGTCTCGAGCGACGGGCGTGTGTGGGTCACCGACCCGGGCAATGCGCGAGTGTTGGTGTTCGACGCCGAGGGCAATTTCCTCTTCACCTTCGGCGCGTTCGGCAAGGATAGTTCCTCCTTTGCTCTGCCCTCGGGCATCGCGGTCGATTCCAAAGAAAACCTATTTATCACGGATACCGATAATAACCGGATATTGGTGTTTGCGGGTTTGTAATAAATAATGTAATCGAACACGCCCCCCGGGTTGACCGGGGGGCGTCACAACACATATTGTTGTAAAAAAGGTGGTCGAGTAGGGCTGAGCGAAGCGAGGCCCGTATCGAGACCGAAGCATCCTGGTCTTTAATTGTTCTTGGATTATTTATTTATTTTTAAATTTCTTCTTTGATAACCCGGACAATTTCTGGAAGGATCTTTGTACCAATGCTTTACGTTTTGCGTGGCTCCAATTCTGAACTTGTTTCTCCCTGGCAAAAGCTTCAGCGACGTTCTGGTATTCTTCACAATATACCAACTCGACCGGAAGTCGTTGAGAAGTATAGAATGCACCTGTTCCTTGCTGGTGTTGAAATAAACGGGATTCCAACTTTATTGTGGAGCCAATATAGAACGATCCATCAACGCATTTCAGTATATGCATCCAATCCATGATCTTCCCCCTCTTACGTATGAGATATTTCATTTATCCATGAGCCTGTATGAGTGGTCTCGATACGGCCGCCAAAATACGGCGGCCTACTCGACCACCTAAAAAAAATATCTAGGCATCATTTATTTATTGCTGATCCACGCTCGCTAAATCCGCTTTCATTCCCGCAAGTTGCCCGCACCCGGCGGCAATATCCACGCCGCGCGGCACACGCACGGTGCACGCCAGCCCTTCTTCTTCCAAGACGGCGCGGAACGCGGCAATGCGTTCGGTCTGGGAAGGGGCGCCATCGAATTTTCTGGTCCGGTTGAGCGGGATCAAATTGATATGAACGAGCGGTTTGGAAAGCGATTTGCGGATGCGCCCGGCCAGACGGCGGGCCTGGGCGGGGGAGTCATTCACCCCGTCGATGAGCGCCCATTCCAGGGAGAGCCGTCGATTTGTCTGCTGGATGTACCCATCGCAGGCCTGGAATAAATCCGCCAACGGGTAAGTGCGGTTGATTGGTACCAACCGGTCGCGCAAGTCGTCGTCCGCGGCGTGCAGCGAGAGCGCGAGGTTCACCTGGCTGTGTTCCCGAGTGAAGCGTTCGATGCCGGGGAGGATCCCGACGGTGGATACGGTGATCCGGCGGGCGCCGAAGCCGAAACCCTCGGGATCGGTGAGCCGCGCGATGGATGCGAGTGTGGCATCGTAGTTGAGAAAAGGCTCGCCCATCCCCATCAGCACAAGGTTGGTAAGAACCTTGCCCTCGGCGCGAAGGATGCGCGCCAGATATAACGCCTGGGCCGTGATTTCGCCGGCAGTGAGCGAACGGCGAAATCCCATCTGTCCGGTGGCGCAGAACCGGCAACCGATACCGCAGCCTGATTGCGTGGAGAGACATCCGGTTTGACGCCGGTCGTAGAGCATCAGCACGGTTTCCACCGGCGATCCGTCCGCAAGCAGAAAGAGGAACTTTCGCGTCTTGCGGTCGGCGGAGGCGGCCTGTACATCCAGGCGCAGCGGGTGGAAATCGAATTTCCGCCCGAGTTCGTCCCGGAAGGCGGACGGCAGGTCCGTCATGCGGCGCGGATCCTCCTCCAGAACACAATAAAGATTCCGCCAGATCTGTTTGGCGCGGAAAGCCGGTTCCTTCATTTCTTGCAGAAAGGATTGCATGTCTGCGAAAGACTGATCGTAGATGCAGGGCAGGGGCATGGGAATCTATTCCACGGAAATGGCACCATTGGACAACCGGAGGGGGAAAAAGGGCCGACCGAAATCGAACTGAGACGCTATTGTCCATTGGACAATACGCTGGATGGTTCCTTATTCCTTTTTAGTTCTTATCAAATCGCTTCGTGATTATTCCAAGCAGGATCGACCAAAAACAAAAACCAAGCAATAAAGACAACGTGTTTGGATTATATCCAAGATTGAATTTTACCAATGCCATCAGAATTGCCGCGACGACAAGTTGAAAAACTCCCCAGAGTTTGCTGGCCAAATACGGCCGGCTGGCTTTGGCAATCATTCCATGGTTTTGGGTTTCATAGAAATCAAAAAGATGAAGGAAACTCATATTGAGTAATATTCCCGTTGCAAAACAAAATACATATCCAACAATTTGATTGAACATGGCTTTCCTCCCCGGGCGTTTGTAATCCAGGCTCTACGGACACCGCATGTATCGCACGCGGTCATGGCGGATGGCGCTGGGCATCCGGATAACCGACGGAAAAAACCTCACCGTACCGGTATCAGCAGTGCCGGTGTGTCGATCTTTCCAAGAACCCTCGCCGTTACGCTGCGGTTCCAAAAGGCGGAGGATCCCGCTTTCCCGTGGGTTCCGAGCACGATCATATCATCCTTTCGGCCGCAAGCCAGGTTGGCCAGTTCGGTCGCCGGATCGCCGCGCAGCACTTGCGCGCCGGCGTTCAAGCCCATCCCTTTCAACCGCTCGCGTTGCGTCGCGAGATAGTCCCCGGCGCCTTCCTCCGCCAGTTCAAGCGCCGCCGCGGTCGCAACCGGCAACAGCTTCCCGGTGGCCGCCCGCTCGCCGCTGAGTGTTCCGGGGGTGGGAACCACCGTCGCCAGATGCACCGTGGCCCCGCTGCGAACTGCGATCTCCTCCGCCAGAGTCGCGCTGCGCTCGTGATCCGGAACTCCGTCCATCGGCAGCAAAATCGACCGACAGGAAAAAACCTCCCCGGGCCGGGGTGGTTGGTGCGGATGGAGAAGCAAGACGGGCGTCGAACCGCGGGAGATCACCTGCTGAGCGATGTTTCCGATCAGCCAGTCGCGCGCACCGCCGTATCCGTGCGCGCACAGGATGATCAGGTCCGGCTGCAACTCCGCGGCGTGCTCGACGATGCTGCGGGCCACGTCAGGAGCGGCAGAGGAATGGACGTGCTGCTCCACTGGGATTCCTGCGGGAATGTACCGCGCGACGGTGTCCTTGAGGTAGATTTCGGCTTCCCCGGCGTTGGTCAAATGACGCGAGGCGTGGACATGATCCGGGGCGTTTTTTTCGATGACGTGAAAAAGCGTGATCGATGCGCCGAACAATTGCGAGAAATACAGACCCGCCGGCAGAGCGCTCTCCGCCAGATCCGAACCGTCCAAAGGGAGTAAGAGACATCGGATGGTCATAGCCGTCCTCCCAAGAATGTTGCGTATAACAAATACAGATTTAGCGTGATGATCATCGCCGTCACCGCCCAAGTGGCAAGCGTGGTGATGCGGCGGTTGACCAGTTCGCCCATGAGCGAAGCCCTTGAGGTGAAGTACGCCAGCGGCAGGATGGCGAAAGGCAAGCCGAAGCTGAGCGCGACCTGGCTGATAACCAGAACGCGGGTCGGCTCCCATCCGGCGAAGAGAACGATCAGGGAAGGGACCATCGTCACCAGACGGCGGATCCAGGGGGAAATCTGCCGGTGCAGAAAACCCTGCATGATGATCTGGCCGGCCATCGTCCCAACCGACGCGGAAGAAAGCCCGGAGGCTAAAAGCGAGAGCGCGAAGATCAGGCTGGCAGCCGGTCCCAGAAGAGGTTCGAGCGTATGATGCGCCTCGGCCAGCGTCCCCACGCTGGTCATCCCGGCGCGGTGGAAAGTTGAGGCGGCCATGATCAGCATCGCCGCGTTGATGAGACCCGCCATCCCCATCGCAATCAGCACGTCGATGTGTTCGTAGCGATACAACCGGCGAAGCTGGGCCGGATCGCGGACGGAAATCCGACCCTGGGTAAGCGCCGAGTGCAGGAAGATTGCGTGAGGCATCACCGTGGCACCGAGGATCCCCGCTGCGAGCAGTATGCTCTCGGGCCCGGCAAGCTCCGGCTTCACGGCATGAAGCAATACATTGCCCCAGTCCGGCCGGTCCAGGACCGTCTCGATCAGGTAGCAAACCGAAATAACACCCACGAATGCGGTGATCACCGCTTCCAACGGCCGGAAGCCGAAGCGCTCCAAACCGAGGATGATAATCGTTGCGGCGGCTGTCAACAGCCCGGCCATCCAGAGCGGGATGCCGAGCAGCAGGTTGAACCCGACCGCGGCGCCGATGAACTCCGCCAAGTCGGTTGCCATCGCGACGAGCTCCATCAGCACCCACAGCGAAACGACTACGGGCCGCGGGAATGTGTCGCGGCAAAGTTCGGCCAGGTTCCTTCCAGTAGCGATCCCGAGTTTGGCCGAGAGGGTCTGGATCACGACCCCCACCAGGTCGCTCGCGACCACCACCCAGAGCAGCGTGTACCCAAACTGCGCGCCCCCCTGCAAGTTGGCGGCGAAGTTACCGGGATCCATGTACGCCACGCTGGCGATGAACGCCGGTCCCAGGAAAGGCAGCAGCCGCAGAAAAAAGCTTTTCCGGCTTCGCCCGGAGAGCACATCCTGCGCGCTCTCGAGGGTGGATTTATCATAACGGTGGATTTCGTCCGGCATGAGAAGATTATAGTGCCAATTGCGGATTGCGAATCGGAATAAATCCTCAGGATTATTTTATCCGCTTGCGATGGAGCAAAGGATATAAAATTATAAACTCTTAGGGTCTGCAAGACCCTAAGAGTTTATTCGTGTGAAAGATAACCCCGGAAGAGTTGCTAAATGCGTGTGATGATGATCCCGATAACGAACCCGCCGACGAGGCTCAGCGCGGCGAAAGGCAGGTATGGCCGGGCGAGGATCAGCCCATGCAGCATTTGTTCCACGGCCTGCAGCGTTCGCAGCGCGGTCAGGAGGGAGAATTTCTTGACAATATACATAGCCCGCTCCTACTTGGAAGTACTCAGGCGATTCACTTTGCCGCGCTCGTCCGTCACAACGCGGACAACGCGCGCGATCGGGCCGGCGGGCGTCTGCGCCGTGGCCTTGTAGACCAGCGTGTAGCCTTTCCCGCTGGGGGTGATCGACGGCCGCGCACCGCGCATCTCGGGATATTCGCGATACACGCGCTGGTTGATTTTTTCGACGGTGCTGGAATCTATTGGCATGCTGGCCTCCGGAAAGGAAATCGCAGTTATCCGGCTCCATGAATGGCGTGGGCCGCGGTTTGGGTCTCGGGGTGATGTATTCTCCGGCGCAAGAAAGCCGGGATCTCCAATTCCTCCATGGAGTAAACCGCATTCAGATCATCCTCCTCGGTGACGGCCGAAGGAATTGCGATGTTCCGGGCGGCAGGAGATGAATCTCCTTCCGGTGATTCCGCGGAGGAAACGGATGATGTGGTGACGGATCGCGCAACAGTCGGAATACGCGCCGGCGGCTGGGTTGACGCAATCGGTTTCCGCAGAATGGGCGCGGGCTGGGCGGAGGAACCCACCGCCAGCCGCGAGAAGGGCGCGGAAACGTATGTATTACGGGCCGCGTCCGGAGCGGTGTGCTTAAGCAGGATGTGTGACGCGCCGGCGATCACGCTTCCCAGCGGTTGTCCGCCCACGCCGGTGGCGACGATGATCACCTGGACCCGGCCTTTCATCGACGGATCGATCGCCGCGCCGAAGAAAACTTCCGCGTTCGTCGCTCCCGCCGAAACTTCCTGCATCGCGCGGTGCAATTCTGCCAGTTCCAAATCCTCCCCGCCGGTGAAGTGGACCAGCAATCCGGCGGCGGTTTCGAGCGAACCGATTTCCAGCATCGGGTTGTGCAACGCCGAGCGCACCGCCTGAATCGCCTTATCGGGTCCCGTGCCGTGGCCAACCGCGAGGCAGGCGCCGCCCGCCAGCTGCATCAGCGAGCGGACGTGCGAGAAATCGACGTTCACCAGACCCGGGCGCGTGATCAATTCGGCAATCGCCTGGACGCCCTGGCGCAGCACGTCGTCGGCCAGCCGCAGCGCCACGTCGAAGGTGGTTTGCTTGGGCGCCACAGCGAGCAGCCGGTCGTTGGGGATGGTGATCAGCGTGTTGCAGAACGGATGCATGCTTTCGATCCCATCCTGCGCGGCCTGCATGCGCCGCTTGCCCTCAAACGAGAAGGGGACGGTGACGATGGCCACCACGATCGCCCCCTGGGACCGCGCGATCTCCGCGGCGATGGGGATCGCCCCGGTGCCGGTGCCGCCGCCCATACCAGCGGTGAGGAACACCATATCCGCGCCCTGCATCGCCTCCGCCAGCTCGCGCGAACTTTCTTCCGCGGCGGCACGCCCGATGGACGGGTCGCCGCCGGCTCCTAAGCCCCGCGTGGTGCGTGGACCTAGCGCCACCTGGCATTTTGCCAGCGAGCTGCTCAGAGCTTGATGGTCGGTATTGCAGGCGATGAATTCCACGCCGCCGACACCGAGCTCGATCATCCGGTTGACGGCGTTGGAGCCGCCTCCGCCCAAGCCGACAACTTTAATCACCGTCTTGGGGCGGGAAAAAGTTTCACTTTCGGAGATCTCGGGGAGGTTTGGATATAACATGGCGTTTTCCTTTTAGAGACGATCGGCGGCGAGATATTCCACGCGACACCCGCAATCCCGCAACCGCAGGGCGGTGATCGTGGAAGGAAAGTCGCCGAGGATGGTCACCTTCTCCGCCTGGCAGGCTTCGTCGATCGAGAAGCCGCAGACAGGCTGGAAGGCCAGTAAATAATTACGAACCGATTCCCAGGCGTGACCGGAAATCGAAACCGGATCCTGCGGCAGGAGCAGATAATGGCGCAGAGATTTTTGAGAGACCGGAGCGTGTTGCAGATTCTTGGAGAGGGATCTGCGTTTGAGCGAATCGACGATGGGCAGGGTGGATCCGTCATTCCGATACCAGGCTTCGGATGCCGTCGGATCGCCTTCGTCGGCAGCCAGCAACCAGTAGCACAGGCACAGGACCGGCGCGGAGAACCGCGACCCGGTTGCGATCTGAGCGACCTGCAGGTTGACGTCGGCCTGGCGGATGGGATCCACCGGCGGATATTGTGGATCGGTCAGGTCCCCGACCGTTGCTCCGGCTTTCAGGCCGATCAGCGGAAGGCTTTCGCCCAGCGTTCGGCGGACGATATCATCCACCCAGAGATAACCCTGGAACCCGAGGTGATCCTGGGAATCGGGCGGCGTCATATACGGTTGAACGTTCGGCCAGCGGCTCGGACCGCCTGCTCCCCAATCCAGGGGTCGGTTGTAGGCCGAGAAACTTACCGCCAGCGCCAGCTTGCGGGCCAGGTCACCCTTGCCGCGGAGGTCCAACCCTGCAAGGAATGCCTCAAGGTATGCCAGACTCCAATAGCTTCCGTTTGGATCCAACATCGGGAAAACGGGTGTCATGCCTTCGGCGAGGATCGCTTCCGCGACGGGGGGAAAAATCTGCAGGAACTGATCCACCGGCGAAGCGTTCTGCCAATCCGCGCCCGGCCAGGAAGTATCGGTGTTTGGCGCGGCGAAGGGCGCGACGAAACGTACGCCCGCGCGGCGGTAGGATCGGAGCATCCACGGCAGTATTTCCGACGGTGCGGTGATAGGGTCGCGGTCCAGGAGCAGGACGGGTTCGATCTCTGCATCCACCAGTCTCTTCAGGAAGGCCTCGGGGATGGCGCAGGCGAGCGACCCGGAGATAACCAGCCAGCGGAAACCGAGTGATTGCAGTTCGGGGACCCAAAGATCCAAGTCCTTTAACCGGAAATGGCGGTCGTCGCAATAATAGTGAATACCCAAACCGGCGGGAGCCTTCATAGTCATCATGGCAGTATTCCTGACCAAAGTAGATGCAATTTATATGCCAAAACAGGTTTTTTCCACTCGATGCGCCGGTCTTGTTGCGAATATGGCTTGATCTCCAGACATGGGTTTTCCGGAAAACCGAATTGAATAGGTCTCATCAACGGAGATGAACAATGAAGGACGGCAATGAAAATTTATGCTTATTTGAAATAACTCAAAAGGAAACCCCGGACTGGGGCATACTTAATTTTCAAGGATAACGCAATAAATCGTAGATAGGAATCATGACGTCTGGCGGGGATAATAGCCGGACAAAATCCTTTGGATATAATCGAGATCAAACCGATATTGGCCGAAGAGGAATTATGGGAAAAAGAACGCCGAATGCCGTTCCCTTCCGGGTCGTTCTTGTGCTCATGCTCATTTCCCTGGCGTGCAGCAATCCGATCCGGAATTACCTCACCCTGCGGGAATCCGACCGGGAGACGGCCACGGCGACGATGTTCACCCCGGCGGCAACAAACACCAATACGCGCCGGCCGACCCGGACCCGAACCCCGAGCGCCATGCTTGATCAAACGCGAACCAAAATGCAAACTCTTCGCCCGACCAATGCCCCACTGCTTATCAAAACAGTCGCAGAAGGTTCGGGAACTCCGCCGGCGCCGAATCTACAGACCTTGACGCAGAATGGGCCTTCGGATTTGCAACCGAATCGTTTTACCGAATCTGCTGGAATAACAAAATTTTCCTACATTCCTCCACTGGGATGGAAAAAAGTGCCGGCCTCGAAATCCAGTCTGACATCCTGGAATGGACCGATGCAAACAGGCGGGGTAGCGTGCATGCTTATTTTCAATGTCGAGCAATCGGATCTATCAACCGCGGAAGCAGCCAATGAAATGCTGGATTCATTGACACCGGGAGGAGGGGTAAAAATACTCTCGCAAGGTATGTTTATCAATGACATGGGGTTGGATGCTTACAAAGTGGTGATCGTTATTTCAAGTCAGGGGCAGAATCTCCAGTTGGCTGTTTATTTTTTCCAAAAACGGGGATTTCTAATTCAAGCAGTATATCTTCGTCTTGCAGAACTGAATAAGGAGCAGGACTCGATTGTCGATCAAAGCCTGAAAACCGTTCAATATGAATAACGGTGAACTGCGATTGTTTCCCTTACGGTAAAATGGCGAAAAAAACCCTTGAAATTTTGGAATTTCAAGGGTTTTTAATTTTCGATTACGCTTTTTTCTCCCCGTTGAGATCTACCGCGATACCGTAACCTTCATCACCCGCCCGGAAGAATCCATGCTGATCTTGGCATATTGGGTGAGCGATTGTCCGTGGGCTTCATATTTTCTATCGAGTGCCACCACCCAAGCCGGTGAACGCGGTACGCTTCGTCCTTTTTTCCCGCGGGATCCCGCGGTCTCGGCGGGCGTCTCGGGGCGCGGATGGAGGTATCGCAGGCGGCTATCGTTCATCCCCGGCAGATACTGGTGCATGGCTTTCTTCAGGGACGTTTGAACATTTTCGGAAGGAACTGTCCCGTTCTCGAGCAGGTCGCCCTTGGCTTGCAGGGTTTGAATGGCCGGTGCAGATTTCCTCCAGCGGATGATCTCCGGATCCACGCGTTTGCCCGCAGCCGTCTTGGAAACATGCAGCGGATCTCCGAGAAGAAGGAAGGAGATCAGGGTTTTTTGATCCTCTGGATCCAGGTAACTCTGGCGGCGATTCATCTCCGACGCAGAAGAAAGCTTGGCTTGACGCAGCGCCTCGCCGATTGGGATTCCAGCCAGGCAGTTCTGCAAAAACAGGCGCGCAAGCAGATCGGCTGCAATGAGCGGAGTCGATGCAGCGCCGTAGCATATCTTGGTTGATCCGACCAGCGTACGGGTTCCGGAAGCGAGGAACTCCAGTGAAATGGAATCCCCCACGCCTTTCCGTAGAATATTCGCCCCATAGCAGGCCTCGGTAAACACGACGTCGGGTGTCTTCTGGGCGCCGGCCACCTGCGAAGGCAGCAACGCGACCGGGAACTCCACATCCTCCGTGCTCTTTCCTTTGACATTCCGCTGGCCCAGCCATTGCGGCCCGTTTTCCATCCCGTGCAGGTTGAAGTAGGAATATTTCGGACCCGAAAGGAGATCCGACGGCAGATTTCCACTGTTTACGGGAGGGCAAACCAGCAATCCATTGGAAGGCCCAATGAGCTGGAATACCTCTGCGGATGCTTTTTGCCAAACCGCGGCGGTACATCCGGACCCGATGCGGAAGCGGGATGCCGGCGCAGGAAAAAGATTCCGGATGACGGAGAGCAGATTTTGCAGAAGCGTGACTCGGATCGGAGCGGACTCATCTGCGATCCGGCGCAAAACGCCCAATAGAAAAGTGGCATGCGTGTCCGAGGGGGTCGGAATGCGTCCGACAGGCCATTCGGGGACGAAATAATTTTCATCGCGCGAGGCATATGGATTGTCGGAGGGAACATCGGGATCGCCATCGTCGGTCGGGTTGGGAAGCAGATGTAACGGGATCACCTCGTGGCCGCCGACGATCAGCAACGCGCCGATCATCTCGCCTTTCTTGCCGAGGGCGCCGTCCAGATTGGTCAGGAGCGTTTTTACCTGCCAGGCGTTCGAGGCATCCACGGGATCAAGCCCGAATGGCTGCAGGCTTTCGCGGTTGTCCGCATCGACCAGGTAAGCCGACCAACACCGGGCGGACCGTTTGGCGCGCAGGACGTCCTGCAGACAATTCTCGATTTGGGATTGAAGGTCCGGGCCATAGATCGAAGTCAGCAGTCTGCGGCTGGTGAGGAGGATATACGCCGGCCGGCGCACATCCTTCTCGACGGTGGATTTTTTCATCCGCAGCCGTATCGCAACTTGGTTCAATTGACGGCGCAAATCTTCGAGATCGCTCTCGGGCGCGGAGGAATTCTCCCGGTTTTCGGTGGTCGAAGATTCCTTGACCGGTGTGTCTGCAGGTTTGGTGTTTTTGGAAGAATCCGACGGCCCGGTGAAAACCTCGCCCGGAATTGGAGCAATGGTGGAAGACGCCGTCATGGGAGACTGATCCGGATTTTGAGAATCGTAATCCGGGAATTTCAGAACCGGGATATCCTCCGGCAGGTTCGGTTCGGCGGGTGGAGCGGGTGGAGAAGTAAGTTGGTTCCATCCGGCGGCCGACGCCACTTCCGCGGGTAATCCAATGGAGAGGTCGAATTGCAAGCGCTGAGGCCAGAGCGACCGGTAGGGGTTCAGACTTCCCAGATACCGGTCGGCCACTTCGCCGGCCGGATCAGCCACCGAGGCGGCGTGCAGCATTTCTACGCCATCGGCATTCCGCCCGGACGCGATGGACGATTGCGCCATCAACAGCAATATCGCCGCACAACCCGGCCAGCTTTTCCGGTATTCCTTGCCGGCGGAGAGGACTACCGGGTATTCGGCCAGGTGGGAGAGGGCCTGCAGGTGAACTACGGCAGGAAGCGGTTGATCCGGTGCGGCGCGCAGAACGGTTTCCGCGGACAACCGGGCCTCCTCCCACCGGCCGGAGCGCATCAAATGGAGCGCGGCCTGCAGCGGATCGGCCCAATCGGGCAGGGCGGTTTGAGCTCCCGAACCCGCATCCAATCCAAACAGGCATCCCTCCGGGACTGCAGTGGTTTGCCCGATGCGCCCCAGCAGGGCGGAGAGAGTCTGATAAGGCCGCGGGGATTCCGGGTCAGCCTCGATCACCTGCTGGAGCTGCGGAACGGCCGCGTCGAATTCCCCGCCCAGACAGTAGGCATCGACCAGATGGGCGCGCACTCGGAAATCGCCGGGCCATCGGGAGAGCCATTCCAGGCACCCCTGCTTGGCAAATTCCGATGCCACCCGCTGGGATTCCTTCGAGGAGGAAATCGAGAGAGCCGATTCGATAGCGGCAAGAAAAATGGATCGTTCCACAGGTCACCTCACGTCCGCGGATTGAACGGGCAAGCCGTAAACCAGGGTCAACGCCATCACGCCGGAAAGCAGTTTGTGCGCCGCAAGATTCTGCGGCTCGATCTGCACCGCCCGGCGCAGTTCGCAGGCGGCGTCGGAGTAGGCGCGCATATTTTTGTGCACCACGCCCATCCGGTAATGCAGCTCGGCGTTCTCCGCTGCAACCTTCAGGCCGGAGCGGTATGCTTCCAGCGCCAGATCCCAACGCTGCTGAGCTTCGTACGTCAGGCCGCACTCGAGCGCGGTGCGCCCGTCCTGCGGCGCAATCTCGCGCGCCTTGGCCAGCGCGGCCAGCGATTGATCCAACTGGCCCATCTTGCGCGAGATCCTTCCCAGGAGGATCCAGTGAGCCACGTTGCGCGGAGCAAGGTCGGCGGATTTCTGGCCGGCGCGCAGAGCATCTTCCATCCGGCCGCTTTCCATCAGCGCTTCGGCCAGCAAATGGTGGGCTTCGTCGTTTTCCGGATGCGCTTCCAGAAGCGCCTGCATCGCGGCGGCGGAACGCGCCCCCGAGCCGGTAAGGGTCCAAAGCCGCGCCAAGCGCAGCGCGGGCAGGACCGGATCGTCCATTTCCGTCGCGGCGTGATCCAGATGCCGGATGGCTTCGTCCAACCGGCCTTCGGCTTCGTCCACCTCGGCCAGGATCAAACGCGATTCCGGCGGATGGCCTTCACCGTTTAAAACACTCTTGGCCAGCAATCGGGCTTCGTCGCGCCGGCCCAAGGCGATGGCCGCACGCGCCTTGCCCAGCAACCAGGGGAAGGGCACCTTGGCGTCGGCCTTTTCGATCGCGAGTTGGAAAGCCTCGTACGCTTCGCCGGGTTTATTGGATTCGATCGCCGCCTTCCCGATCTCGGCAAACAGCCCGGCGGTTGGGGAAGCCACGAACGACGCCGCCTTGCGGAAGTGAGCCAGCGCGTTCTGCGGATCGCCGTCCCGCGCGAGCGCGCGGGCCAGCCGGATTTGATACTCACCGTTTTGCGAATCGAGTTCGACGGCGCGCTGCAGGCAGGGCAGGGCGGCCGAACGGTTGCCGGCGTCTTCGTTCCACGTTCCGAGCGTATACTGCCAGGCGGCAATGTCCGGCGAAAGTTGAAGCGCATTGCGTAATTCAGGAATCGCTTCCTCGCGGCGGTCCATCTCCGAGAGAATTTTTGCCGCCCAGGAATGCGCGAGAGCGCTGCACGGGTCGGACCGGCTCGCTTGGCGGAAGCACGCGAGAGCTGATTCGTTCCGCCCGGTTTTCCATTCGCAAATTCCAAGCAAGGTGCGCGCTTCTTCCATATCCGGGTCCAGACTGACCGCGGACTCTGCGGCTTTCCTTGCTTTCAGCGGGTCGTCCGCGCGCAGCCAGGCTTGGGCGATCGCTAGGGCGACCTCCGGGGAGGGATTTTCCTGATTGAGCGCCTCGAGCGATTCGATTGATTTCGAATCGGGACTCGTGAAAGCGAGCGCGGCGCGTTCGAAGAGCGGTTGGATCGTCTCCTCGGATGTTCCGAGCGCAGCGGCTCGAGCAAGCGCCGAGCGCACGGACTCTGCGTCTGCGGTTGGCATCGACTGAGACGGTTGTGGTTCCGCATCCGCCAGCTGCCGGCGATAGGATGCCTCTGCTTTTAAGATTGCGGCTTTGGCAAGCGCGGTATGCGCTTCCGGATCGTCCGGCGCGCACCGGCATAGGGATTCCAGACAGCGGATCGCGGCCGGGTAATCCTTGAGGAGGAGCGCCGCCTGCCCCGTCAGTGCGAGCGACTCCTGGGAGTCGGCACAAAGATCGGCGGCTTTTCGCAACGCGGCATCCGCCGCAGGGCGCTGATCCCGCGGCGATTCGTCCGCGGCGCCTGAAACGAGCGCCCGGGCGAGCAGCGCCCATCCGCGCGCGTCGGAGGGATGCGCGATTGTGATTTGATCGCAAAAGGCGGCGGCTCTCTTGAAGTCACTTTTTTGCAGGGCGATGCGCGCTTTGAGCACCTGTCCGTCGGCGGAGGAATTCGTACCGCTGCCGGTTTCCTTCCATGCTTCAGCCTTCTCCAGATCGCCAGCGCGGAAAGCCGCCTGGGCCGCTTCCAGACCGAGGTCGGAATCGGCGGGGGCAAGCTTCACGGCTTGCTCGTAATAGGGGAGCGATTCCCGCGTCAGGCCGACGGCGTTAAGTCCGGATGCCAGGCGCCGCACCAGCACAGCCTTTTGGGGATCGATCTGAACAGCTTTGCGGAGGAAAGCAATCGCGGCGGATTTCCGGCCGTCGGCCCACAGTGCATCGGCGGCGCTCGCCAGATGATCGGAATTGCCGCGCTCCAGATCGCTCGCGCGCCGGAAAATCCCGAAGGCCTGCGCATTCTTCCCGGAACTGCGCAGTGTCTGACCCAATTCCACAAGCAGCGGGAGGGACGAGGGGTTCTGTTCCAACGCTTTCTCCAGCACCGAAGCCGCTTCGGCAAATTCTTTCAACGAGAAGAGCAATCGACCGGCGCGCAGCGAGATACCGGCGTCATGCGATCCGGCAAGTTTGAGGCAGCGCGCGAGTTCCGTCCGCGCCCGGTTTCCATCGCCGGATTGCAGGTGGATTTCAGCCAGCCGGATGGCCGGCTCGGGATTGGAAGGATCCAATTCCGAAGCCTGGCGCAATGCGGAGACGGCTTCCTCGACTCGATGGAGGGCGATCAGCGAACCCGCCAAGCCCGAAATCGCCGGAAGGTTGTCGGGTGAATCGGTGAGAATTTTATTGTAGATCTCGAGCGCATCCTCGTGCAGACCGGAAGCGGCGAGAGATTCGGCCAGCCGCCGCCGAACCCCGGCATCGGCCGGAGCGAGTTGCAGCGCGGATTGCAGATTTTGGACCGCCGTGGGGCAGTCGCCGGAGCGCAACAGCGCTTCCGCTAGCCCTTTGTGAGCGTCCACTTTTTGTTCAAGCGTCAACCCATCGATCGATTGCAGGAGCGATCCGAAAAGGGTGATCGCTTCCGGAAAGTGACCGGTGTAGATCTGCGCCCATCCCAGCAGCGATTGCAAAAACTCATCATGGGCCGTACAAGATATCGCCGCAGCCTGTTGCAGCGCCGAGAGTGCCGCAGCCGGGATCGAAGGATCCGCAACGGGATCATCGTGAGCCATATCGATCAGGAGAGATCCCAGATCGATGAGCAGGGCCGGCGATTGCGGATCGGCGGCGATTGCGTGTTCGAGCGCCGAACGTGCTTCCGCAAACCGTCCGGCGGATTTCAGCAGGGAGGAAAGAGTTTTGATGGCCGGGAGAAGAGCGGGAGAAATCGCGAGCGCCTTGTGGAGATATTGCTCCGCTTCGGCAGTCTGTCCCAACCCCGAGCAAGTCTCCGCCAGCGCCGTCAGTATGCCGGTATCTTCCAGCCGCGAAGACAACGCGCGCTCGAGCGCGGAATGAGCTTCACGAATGCGTCCCTCGCCGATCAGCATCCGGCCCAACTCAAACAGCAACTCGGAGGGATCGGACGCGGATTCCGCGCCGGCCCTCAGCGTGGTCTGAGCTGCTTCACGGTTGCCCTTGGACGCGTGCAATTCCGCCAGCGCCTTCCAGGGCGCGACCGAAGTGGGGGAGAGGCGGGTGGCTTTCTGGAGTGATGTGAATGCAGCTTCCTCTCTGCCCTCCGCCAGATCGATCAGACCGAGCACGGCGCAGGCTTCACCGCAGTCCGGTTGCAACGCCAATGCTTTTTCGACGGCCTGGCGGNNTTGCGCGCGGTCGCCGGCGGCAAGACTCGTCTGGGCCAGCGAAAGGAACAATGCGGGATCATCGATCGTGCGTTCGGTGAGAAGCCCATAATATTTCGCGGCTTCCTTCGAACGGTTTGCGCGATCGGCGGATTGCGCCAGCAGACGGAGCGCACTGTTATCTTTCGGATCGAGGTGCCACGCGGAGGATGCAGATTCCTCGGCGCCGCGCCAATCACCGGTCTGGGCCTGGAGGGTTGCCAAACGGGAAAACGCCTCCGGATGATGGGGCCACTCCCGGGTTACCATGGCGAGCATCTGGGCCGCACCGCGCGGGTCGTCGCAATCGGCAAGAATCCCCGCGATTTGAACCTGCAACCGTGGATCGGAAACAGCGGCCGCTTTCATCGAAGCCTGGCGCGCCAGATCGAGCGCTTTTTCTTTCGCTCCGGCCCTTACTCGGATCCGCGCCAGAAGCAATAAATCTTCCGGATCTTCGGCGGTGGCAGGCAGCGCAGCCAGCGCTTCCTCGTCGCGCCCAAGCCCGGAGAGGGAACGCGCGATCCCGGCCCGGATCCCGGCGGCGCCGGGGCAAAGCGCACCGGCTTCCTGCCAGAAGGAGAGCGCGCTGGTGAAATTCTTTTCGGCTTCGGCGGAGTGCGCCGATTCGATCAGGGTATCCAGAAGCAGGCCACGGGCTTCCTTCCGGGCGGCGTCGGCTTCGGGAAGCGCCGAGGAGGGTTCACCGGCCAGGCGCAGCATCCGCGCGCGGAGGATTCGCTTTTGCGGGCTTCGGGCGGAATCAGCGGCGTTGGAAAACTGGGCCGGAACAGCCGCCAGGATGTGCTGGGCGATCGCACTCTCACCCATCGCCGCGGCGCTTTCGCACAGCGCTGAGGCGGAAGGCAGATCGAGTGCGGGAAGCAGCGATTCGCATATCTCGGCCGCGCGGTCGGGCGATTCGTTTTCCAGCAGCGTATGCAGCATCGTCCCGGCGGAGGCGGGCAGCAATTCAGCCAGGCGATCGACGACCTTGCGGGAATCGGGGCTAATCGAATAGAGGCAACTCCACACGAGGGACGGGGAATCAGCCGCCACAATCGAAGCCGAGTCCACTTCGGATTGTTTTGCGAGAGCAAGCGCCGCCAGGGCGGCCTTATCCAGTGAGGGTTCCATCGCGGGGTCGAGCGATTGGAGCGCCGCTTTACCGCGCGCCAGACTTTCGTCGGAAACCTTCAATGCAAAAGCGACTTCCTTGGAAAAGCGGGAGCGCAAAAAATCGGTTTCAGCGGCGAGCAATAATCCCATCAGGCCGGGACGCCAGCGGTTCGGGTCGTTAACGGCGAACGAGACGGCTTTCTTTAAAAAGCCTTCGTCGTGCAAAACCGACCAGAGGGTTGGAACTCGGCGGATGCGCCGAACGACGCTGGTGCGGACGTCGGCGGGAATTGCTGCTTCAAGCGTTTGAAAAACCTGGGTGTCGGAAAACATCGGGGACCTCCCGGCGGAAAACGGAGCGGCGGACGGCTAGATCAGGCCGTTCGTGATCCAATAGGCTGCGGCCATCATCAACACGCCAACCAGGATCAGGAAGGCGCCCGTTCCGGCGGCGGTTTTCATTAAATCGTTGATCGTGGAAAGAAGATCCGTGGTGGTGCTGGCGATCGATGCCATGTCGTGGCTGATGGCCCGCTTGCTCAGCTCGGTGGAGGTGGCCGCCAAGGTCCGCATTTCCCCGGAGAAGCTCCGGCCGATCAGGATGATGATCCCGGCCAACAGGCAAGGCAGGCCGGATCCCAGGAGCACCAGGATGATACTGACCTGCAGATCGGGTTGATTGAAATATTGAGCGATCATCTACGCCTCCCAAAAAGAAAAGATTCTGGAAGGAATATGTGCACATTGCATGCCAGAGGGGAAAGTGGGAGCGAGGAGACTGGGTTTCAGGGAAAGGTCGATGCTATTCCGCGGCTGGAAAAAGATTAGTAGTAAGTTACGGAAAAATAAGAAGGCTGTCGTTGCGAGCGACCGAAGGGAGCGAAGCCCCGGCCTCGCCCCGACAAGTGTAACTCTTGTAAAGTAGAAGCCGGGGCGGGGCTCGCAATGACAAAGTCCGACTTTTTTCCGCAGTCTGTTAGTGCCTACTTCTTCCGGGGAGTTCGTTCCTTTTGCATTCCGGATTTAACTTCCCGCTCGGCCTTTTCCTGCAGGTAGTCGGTGTAATTCCCTTCGTAATCCGTAATCCGGCCGTCCTGCAGTTCGAGTATCCGGTCCGCAATGTTATCCAGAAAGTAGCGGTCGTGGGAGACGACGAGCAAGGTGCCGTCGAAATCCTCGAGCGCCTCCTCGAGCTGCTCGGCGGATGCGATATCCAGATGGTTGGTGGGCTCGTCCAGTAGCAGGAAATTGGCGCCCTGCAGCATCAGCCGGGCCATTTGCACCCGCGCCTTCTCGCCGCCGGAAAGATCGCGTACTTTTTTTCCGGCATCGTCCGCGGTGAATAGGAACCGCCCGAGCAACCCGTACAGTTCGCGGTTGGTAAGCGCCGCGTGGCGGGTAACCTCGTTGGCCAAGGTATTATCGAGATCGAGGGTCTGATGCTCCTGATCGTAATACCCGAGCGTGTTGGAGGGCCCGCGCACGATCTCGCCCGCCGTCAGGGCTTCCTCGCCAAGGACGCAGCGCAGCAGCACGGTTTTTCCCGAGCCATTCGGGCCGATGATCCCGACCCGTTGTCTGTTCCACACGGTGAAGTCGACGTCCCGCAGGACCGTGTGGCTAGCGAAGGTTTTTTGAACGTGCCGGACCTCGAGGGTTTTATTCGACCCGCGCTTGGCGGCGGCCAGGGTCAGTCCGATGGCTTTATGCTCGAAGACGGGTTTATCGACCCGATCGATTTTTTCCAACCGTTTCTGCATCGAACGGCCGCGCTTAACGAGTTTCTCGTTCTGCCCGGCGCCCCAGCCCAGCAGACGGCGGATGGCGAATTCCATCCGGCGGATTTCTCGCTGCTGGATTTTATATTGGCGCTCCTGGGAAAGGAGCTTCTGCCGTTTTTCAAACGCGTACTCGGAATAATTCCCGCTGTAGAAGACGAGCCGGCCGCCGTCGAGTTCGACGATTTCCTCCGCGATGATGTCCAGTAAATAGCGATCGTGGGAAACGATGACCACCGCGCCGGGGTAGTTGGAGATCAATTCCTCCAGGAACTGTTTGCCTTGCAAATCAAGGTGGTTGTCCGGTTCGTCCAGGAGGAGGAGATTCGGCTGCTCCAGGAGCAGCTTGGCCAGACCGACCAGTTTTTTCTGGCCGCCGGAAAGCGCCCGGAGGGGGAGTGAAAAATCCGCTTCGGCAAATCCCAACCCGCGCAACGTGGAGCGCACGCGGCCCTCGAAATTCAAACCGCCTTTTGCCTGGAATTCTGCGAGTAGAAATTCCTGGCGGGTGGTTAGCCGTCCCAGTTTGTCGGAATTACCGTAAACCGCCGGATCTCCCATTTGCGCGGCGATCCGGTCGATCTCGGATTCCAGCGCTGCCAGCGTCGGCGAGGCGGTGCGGGCTTCCTCCAGGAGCGATCGATCCAGGTCGAAGCGTACTTCCTGGGGAAGGAACCCCACGCGGATGCCGCGGGCGATATGGACCGTGCCGGAGTCGGGCTCCAACTCGCGTGAAAGCATGCGCAGCAACGTGGATTTCCCGGCGGCGTTGGGACCGATCAAGCCGATGCGCGCGTCGTGATAGATCTCCCAGCTGATATTCTCAACGATGTTTTGTGCGCCGTAGTGATGGGTGATCTTATCCAGACGCGCGATGGTTCCGATCATGGTGGATGGACTCCCGGTGGTAAATTGGCGGCGGGAATGTATCATGGCAAGGGAAAACAAGGAAGGGTAGCTTGCCGCGGGAGGAATTTAAAAAGCTCTTTACGCAATGACCCGAAGGCGCAAAGAAAACCTTTTCATGGTCTTCTTTGGGTCATTACGACTTTGCGTCCCCCGGCCCCAACCCCGAGTGCAGTATTTGCGCTAGAATGGATTCTATTACTCAAAATGGCGGCAACAGCCGGCACGAAGTGAATAAAAGGGTATAGTTAAGCAGGGATCAGTAAATATCTCGTATGTGAATTCATTAGTCAAACCTTTAGGAGATAATCCGTGAAGGCGTATTTAGTAAAACCCGGTAGTGCAGTCCGATTTAAGGACTGGGATTCGGATGATCGATCGGCATTTGATTTAAATAAGGAACAAGCTCAGAAAAAGTTTCTGGAATTGAATAAAAAGCTCGAGGCGCTTCAAGAGGTTTTATACGCGGAAGGTAAGCACAAAATGCTCATCGTATTGCAGGCGATGGATACCGCGGGAAAAGATAGCGTCATCCGGATGGTTTTCGAAGGAATAAACCCGCAAGGTGTACGCGTCTCCGGCTTTCGAGCGCCCACAGCGGAAGAGATGGATCACGATTACCTATGGCGTGCGCATTACCAAATGCCCGCAAAGGGCGGGATAGAAATCTTTAATCGGAGCTATTATGAGGATGTGCTGATTGTTCGTGTTCATAATTTGGTTCCACCCAAAGTATGGAAAAAACGTTTCCAGCAAATCAATGATTTTGAACGAATGCTAGTCGAGGAGGGAACAACCATATTAAAGTTCTATTTGAATATTACGGCAGCCGAACAAAAGAAAAGACTGCAAGCTCGTTTGGATGATCCGACGAAGTATTGGAAGTTTAATCTGGGCGATATAAAGGAAAGACGTTATTGGAAAGAATATATGAAGGCCTACGAAGAAGCGATTACGAAAACCAGTACCCCTTGGGCACCGTGGTATATCGTTCCGGCAAAAACAAAATGGTACCGGAATTTGGTGATTGCCACAACGCTGGTCGATGTACTTTCGAACTTCCATATGCATTATCCGCCGCCGATTCCGGGATTAAAAAAAATTGTCATCCGGTGAATCGGAAACGATGAACCGGGAGAGTAGAATGTTCCATTACGGAAGGCTGATTCCATGCGCTCAATCCATCCCATGAAAACATCAGCCCGTCGCATCGCCATCATGGATTTGGGCTCCAATTCAGCGCGGTTGATCGTTGTAGAATATTTCCCCGGTTGGTCTTTTCGCATTATCGATGAGGTCAGCCATCGGGTTCGGCTCAGCGACGGAATGTATCAAGACGGGATGCTGCAGCCCTCTGCCATGCGAAGGGCCGTGGAAGCGATAAAAATGTTTCGGGCACTTTGCGATACGAACGGGGTCAAACAGATCGTTCCGATTGCAACAGCCGCCGTTCGCGACGCCAAAAACCAGAAGGAATTTCTTAACCAATTGATGCAAGCCAGCCGATTACAGTTCCAGGTGTTGAGTGGAAACGAGGAGGCGGATCTCAGCGCATTGGGCGCCATTAATGGGGTAGGGATAAGAAACGGATTTGTCATGGATGTGGGGGGAGGCAGTACGGAAATCAGCGAAGTGCGCAACGGCCATAATTATCAGAGTGTCACTACTCCTTTGGGAGCGCTTCGGTTGACGGAATTATTTCTGTCCGGCACAGCGGTCCGCCCAAAGGACATGCGAAACATTCATCGATATATTTCCGATGCTTTAAAAACCGTCCCATGGTTGCAAAAATCTCCCGGGAGACGGACGTCTTTTTTTGGTTTGGGTGGGACTCTTCGGGCGCTGGTTCGGATTGATCGGGAATATCAGTCTTATCCTTTGGAGCTGATGAATGGTTACGAATTGCCGTTAAGGCGAATCGAAGAAATGATTTCTCATATGATGAAATTGTCGGTGTCGGAACGAGCGCAGAGAATTCACGGTCTGCAGGCGGACCGGGCGGATATTATTCTCGCGGGCGCCATGATTGTCACAGCGATCCTTAAAAAGGTCGGTGCCAATCGGATTATCATCAGCGGTCAGGGGGTGCGGGAAGGCGTGTTTTATAAGAGGTTTCTGCCCGAAAGTACAGTAGGAGTGATTCCCTGCCTGCGGGAGTTTAGTGTGCTTAACCTGACGCGCGTGTATGGAAGTAAAGAAAACCATACGCAGCAAGTCGCCAAACTGGCGCTTTCCTTGTTCGATCAACTTTCCGATCGACACCGGTACGGTTCTTTGGAGCGGGAGTATTTATGGGCGGCTGCGCAGCTGCACGATGTGGGAATGGTCATCGATTATTATGATCATCATGAACACTCAGCCTATATTGTGTTGCATTCGGGATTACCGGGATATACCCATCGCGAAATTGCGCTTATTGCGTTGTTATGCTTGTATCACCGCAAGGGACGGCCAAATTTGAAACCATACTCGGCTTTGTTCCGCTCTGATGATTTGATCCGTCTGAAACGACTGACGGCACTGCTCCGATTGGCAGAATATTTGGATCGCAGTGGAACGCAGGCGGTGGATGGGCTGGTTCTTTCGTTTGAAAATCGACGGAATGTTCGTTTGCGTATCCAGAGCCGCGAAAAGACCGGCGCATATTTCGAAGCCTGGGAAGCGCAGAGAAACGCGGAACTTTTTAACGAATCCTTTGGCTGCCGATTGGAAATCACGTAAGCGTGCATCGAGATCGCCTTCGGGCAATTCCGATGGCGAAAGGAGTATTACGTCATGGCCTTCCTTCCGGATGGAACCCCTTTGAGGGGAAAATTGATCATTGTCGAGGGGATTGATGGCTCTGGAAAAAGCACACAATTGGACCTGCTGCATAAATGGCTGGTCAGCAAAGGGTTCCTGGTATCGTTTACCGAGTGGAATTCGTCCGCTGTTGTGCGGCAGACGACCAAACGGGGAAAAGAAAACCGTTTACTTTCACCGATGTCTTTTTGTTTGATCCACGCCGCGGATCTGGCTGATCGATTGGAGCATCAGATCCTCCCGGCGCTGCATGCGGGTGCGATTGTGCTGGCAGACCGATATATCTATACCGCCTTTGCCCGGGATGCCGCGCGGGGGATCAACCGGGAGTGGGTACGATCCATCTATCGGTTTGCCGTCCGGCCGACGGCCGCTTTTTATTTCCGCGTTCCATTAAATGAATCGCTCCAGCGCATTCTCATCGGGCGCCCGGAATTGAAGTATTACGAAGCCGGTTTGGACTTGGGGTTAAGCGACAATCCCTATGAATCGTTCCGGATCTTCCAGGGGCATATTTTGGAAGAATACGACAATATCGTGGATGAATTCGGATTAACTGTCATCGACGCCACGCAGCCGCTGGTTCAGCAACAGGCGCGGATCCGTAAGCTGCTGACACCGTATTTAAAGGGGGCGCAGAAGGTGGAACATAAGCCCTGGAGGGAAGTGCTGGCGAAAGAAGGGCTGTATGGACGATACCTCAACGACGTTTCCGGGGAGGCAGAAAAATGACACGCGTTCTTCATTACGGATTCCCGATGGTGGGACTTCGGGATAAAAAGCTTCCCGGGAAATTGATTGTGGTGGAAGGAACGGACGGGGTCGGGCGATCTACCCAGATTGCGTTATTGCGCGAATGGCTCGAAGCGAATGGATATGCCACAACCGAAACCGGGATGATTCGTTCGGATCTGGCGGGGGCGGGCATCAAGAAGGCCAAACGCGGCCACACTATGAGCGACCTTACCTTGAATTTGTTTTATTCCACCGACTTTGTCGATCGTTTGGAAAAGCAGATTATCCCCGCCTTACGCGCGGGTTTTGTTGTACTCACCGACCGCTATATTTATTCCATCATTGCCCGCGCCCAAGTGCGCGGAGTGGATCCGAGATGGATTCGGGATGTGCTCGGGTTTGCGTTGATTCCGGATGTCGTGTTCTATCTTCGCATCAATGTGGAAAACCTCATTCCCCGCGTGGTAAACAGCGGCGGGTTCGATTATTGGGAATCCGGAATGGATTATCTGCGCGGAGACGATATTTATTCCAACTATATAAAATATCAGACCGAGATCCTTAATCAGTTTGATTCTTTGGCCGAAGAATATCATTTTCATGTCGTGGATGCGAATGCCGGCGTTACAGACGTATTTTGTCGCTTACGGGATGCGTTGCAGATTATCCTTTCGGATATGCAACCGCCCCAGACGGTCGGTTCCGGGGAAACGCATTCCGGAACGGATAAAAAACCGAAAGCCGGGAATACAAAGCCGAAAAACAAAAAAAGTCTGAAAACCGGCCGCGCCATGAAATGAACTATACCAACCGGCGGATTGGGCCGTGGAGGTTAACCGCCGGAGATGGGCGCAGAAGGCGGCACCTTCATTGCCGAAGCCAAAATTACTTTTATTCTACTGGATAATTTAGCATGTCGGACCGGTTCACACTCCTTGGAAATACCTCTGGTCAGTTTCGATAGCTGGTTGCGGCGCGCCTGGGCGTATTCCAGAATTTGCTGCGCACCGTGCAATTGCGGTGCGTTTTGCAGCGCCTGTTGTTCGGCCCATAGATCCAATAATTCAACCGTTTTTTGTTGAATCAGCCAGGCATCGCTGATCAACCCCAATCGTTTTTGCACTTTCCCGATGTCTGTTCTGAGTTCTTCGGCGGTCGGGCCAAGCGCATCTCCGTAGAATTCCAAGGTAAAGCGGAATTGGCGAAGCGCCAGGCGCATCCGATGATAGGTTTTCAACTCATCTTTTTTCAGATTGACCTGCCGGTTTTTTACCTCAGCGAGGGCGTTCTTGAAATATCCGGTGATTGCAGTCCCCAGGAGAGGATCTTTCCGCATCGATGGATTGGCAAGATAGGATAATAGCTGCGATTGCAATTCACGCGAGGCTTTCTCGCTGAACCATTCGACAAGCTCGGTCTGGGCTTCTCGTTGTTCCTGTTCCCAAATGGAAATAACGGGAAATTCCGTTTCCGAATTCGCGGAAGGAACAGCAGGATGATCGGCCAGGTATTTTTTCGCATCGAGAATCAGAAGGTCCAAATCGCGAACCTTGCCAAGCATGGATTCCAAATTCCGAATCGGACGAAGCAAATTTTTAGAGACCTTCTTGCGAACATATCCTTCCGCTAGCTCCAGAGTTTTACGAATTCGCCGGATGGAGCTTCGAACAGCCTTTATTCCCTCGGGATCGCCGGCCAGCAGGGCGCTCTCGTGGATTTGCCAGCGCAGCATTTGTTTTGCGATCATCCTCTGGATGGATACCGAGAGGGGGCTGTCGATGGTCAGAATCTGATTCTGGAGTTGCGTAAGGTCGGGCGGGTGAATAATCTGTTTTGGACTAAAGGGAATATGAAACACGGTTTCCCATAGATCGGCCTTCCGCTTGGCGCGTTTTCCATCCGAGGAGGCCTCGGGGCCGGAAAGATCAAGTTGAATCGCTTCCGGGCTGGAGACGGAATTTTCGATCCGGGTGGATTGAGTTTGAGAATAATCCAGCCCATCGGCCACCCGAAGAATCGCAGCCAACTGCAACGTTCGCAGCCGCCAGGCGGGTGAGAGCGCGGAGAATAGGGGTTCCTCGTCCGGCAAGACCCGTTTGCGATGGAACCGCACCAAACAGGCGATAACCCTCTGTTGAGATTTTGGAACGCCGCGAAGCTGTATGTGTTTCAGCATATCGCGTCCGGCGATGTGATGATTTGCCTCGTCGATATTCATACCCAGGTTATGCAATATAGCCGCCGTTTGTAGTGTGGGAATCAAGTTTGCCGGGAGCCGGTACGATAGTTCTAAAATATGGAATAGTTGAATGGAAGCGGCGGTAACATATCGAGCGTGCGCCGGATCCACTTTGGCGGCTTTCAGCAATTGCTGAACGGAGAGGACAGGTTGGGGAAATGCAGTCAGGCGATTATTTTGAAACTCCCTCAATACACGAGTGACCGTCGCAACAGTTGTTTTTAATCGCTTGGCAATTGAAAGTGGCGGAATTCCGTTTTCTGCAAGTAGGATAATCCGCGCGCGCCGTGCGGTGGAAGGCCCGTCATGCCTAGCGTGCCAATTGAGCCAAAAAGATTCAACAGAAGAAACCATCCTTATAGTCTAGCATGAGAAACCATACGGTTCAATACCCGTTGTACCATGCCCTTCTCACCCGAAAGGGAATTTCGACTATTACCATCGATTGCATTTTTAATATTGCATATGTTTTTCCAATTGGCGGATGACTGGTTCGCGATCATCTGGGAGACCGGAGGATGCCTCAATGGATTAATCGTCTGAAACAGGGTGCAGTCGGTTTCAGAGTATTAAGATTCCATTTTCCCCGCGTCGTTCTTCTCCAACAGGTATGGCAATTCGGCCATCATCTCGTCCCGCAATTTTCGAAAGGCCGCGATTTTTTCTTCCTCCGTTCCGGTCACGAGACTGGGATCCTCGTAGGAATGGTGAATTGACCGCCCCGGTCCGAACCACACGGGGCAGTCTTCGGCGTCCGAACTGCAGACCGTTACGACCAGGTCGAAGGGGACGTCCTTCACGGCGTCCATCCCCTTGGAATTTCCCTTGTGGCGGATGCCGGCTTCCTCCAAAACTTTGGCCACCATCGGATGGACGAAACCTTTCGGGCGGCTGCCCGCGCTGAAGGCGATCCATCGGTTGGAAAGCCGCGCGTTGATGATGGCCTCGGCCATCTGGGAACGGCAGGAATTTCCGCTGCATAGAAAAAGAACTCGTCGCTTGGAATTGAGCATACATTGCCTCCTTTCAATCGCCGCCGGATGCCGAGAATTCGGTCATCTCGCCGGTGGCGAGGAATATGGTCCGTTCGCAAATGTTGGTTACCCGGTCTGCGAAGCGTTCCAGGTTGTGCGACACCCACAGTAGATGGGTGGTCTGATCGACCGACTGCGGGTCGGCGATCATTCGTTCCACCAGTTCGCCATAAATGAGGTTGAAGAGCCGGTCCACCTCGTCGTCTTCAGCCGGGATGGTTCGCGCCGCCTTCACGTCGCCGGCGACGAACGCGCTGAGCGCGCGATGCAGCATGGCGTTGGCCTGGACGGCCATGGTGTCGAAGTGGTCCAGCAGCGCGGGCGGGAGGGGCGACGGTTCGAGCAGGGTGGTGATGTGGGCGATGCCTTTGGCGTAATCCCCCATTCGCTCGAGTTCGGTGATCACTTCCAGAATAGCCGCGAGCAGCCTCAGATCGTGGGCCATGGGTTGCTGGGTGGCCATCAACGTCAGGCAATCCTCTTCGATGGCGAACCGCCGCCGGTTGATAACCCCGTCCCGGTTTTCAATCTTTTGAGCCGAAGCAACGTCCAGCCGGCGCAACGCCTTTACCGCGTCGACTGACGATTGCTCGACCATGCTTCCCAGGTTGAGCACTTCATCCTGCAGATGGTGCAATCGCCGCTCCAGGATCTCGCGTGTCATGGGATTCCTTTCTTTGCGACGGATTATCCGAACCGTCCGGTAACGTAATCTTCGGTCTGTTTTTTCTCGGGACGCGTGAAGATCCGGTTGGTCGTTCCGAATTCCACCAGGCGTCCGGCTCGCTCGTCGTCGATCATTAAAAACGCGGTATAGTCCGAAACCCGCGCCGCCTGCTGCATGTTGTGGGTGACAATCACAATCGTATATTCTTCCTTAAGATGCTGCATTAAATCCTCGATTTTAAGTGTGGCGATCGGATCCAGCGCCGAGGCGGGTTCGTCCATCAGGATCACCGCGGGCTCCACCGCCAGCGCCCGGGCGATGCATAGCCGCTGCTGCTGCCCGCCCGAGAGCGCCATGCCCGACTGGTTCAGTTTTTCCTTCACCTCGTCCCATAAAGCCGAGCGCTGCAGGCTGTGCTCGACGATCTCGTCCAGCTCGGTCCGCCGGTGGATCCCGTACAACCGCGGTCCGTAGGCGACATTATCATAGATGCTTTTGGGGAACGGGTTGGGCCGCTGAAACACCATCCCCACTCGTTGGCGAATCTGCACCACGTCGATCCCTGACGCGAGGATATTCTCGCCGTCCAGCAGGATCTCCCCTTCGGCGTGCGAGCCCGGCGTCAGGTCGGTCATGCGGTTGATCGCCCGCAGTAACGTGGATTTGCCGCACCCCGACGGTCCGATGATCGCCGTCACCTGATGGGCTGGAATAGAAATGTTGATATCGGCGATGGCGCGGAATTTTCCATAGAAGACGGATAAATTCCGAATATCCAATTTCACAGGTCGGATCGCCCTTTCCGCCTCGGTTTCGACCGCGTCTTCAATCGATCGAGCCGAAGCCCGCGGAAGTACGAAGGGTTGGGAAAGCGTGGGGGTAATGTTCATAACATTCATCCTTTCATCCGTCTTTGCCGGAAGACGATCCACAGTCTGGCTGCGATGTTGGTCGAAAGTACGAGTGCCATCAACACCAGAGCCGCGGCCCAGGCTTGATGAGTCCGTTCCGGATACGGTTGTTGGGCGTATTTCCACAGTGTGAGCGGCAGGGAATCCACGGGTTGGCCGAGAATCCCGGCCAAAATAGCGAACGGATTCTGGCCCGATGCAAGACCGGAACGAACTTGCGCTGCGAAGTCGAAATACTCGTTGCCGAGTGCGGTAAAAAGAAGCGGAGCCGTTTCGCCGGAGGCGCGGGCAAGCCCGAGCAGGAAGCCAGTGATCAGTCCGTTGGCGGCGGCGGGAAGCACAACACTGAGCGAGGTTTTCCATTCCGGCGCTCCGAGCGCGAGCGAGGCTTCCCGCAAAGCGGGCGGAACAAGCTTCAACATTTCTTCAGTTGTGCGGATAATCACGGGCAGCATGAGAATCGCCAGTGCCATCCCTCCCGCGAGCGCCGAGAAATGTCCTTGTACTTTGACAACAACCGCATACAGGAATAGGCCGATGATGATGGATGGGACGCCGGAAAGCACATCGGTGCTGAACCGGACGGCTATCCCAAGCGGCGTGTTCGGGTAATAGGCGGCATAGAATGCGGCAAGCACACCAGGCGGGATCGCGAAAATGCTGGAGAGGATCACCAGCAGAACCGTCCCTTCGATCGCGTTCAACACACCTCCGCCGGCCACACCTGGGGGACGGGGAAGCTGCGTGAAGAACGACCAATCGATATATTTTCCGCCCTGGTAGACGACGTAACCGATAATCCAGAAAAGGGGGATCAGCGCAAGCGTGGTCGTCAATCCAGTCAGGATCAGCATCACCGTGCTCGACGCCTTGCGGCGGGCATACCCGCGACGCGCCTGGATGTGGCCGTGCGGAGACTCGAGGGTCATCCGCGCACCTCCTGCTGCGGCGCGCGGCGGGCGACGCGCCAAACGAGAAATCGGGCCAACAGATTAAGCAAAAGCGTAATGACAAACAGCAGCAGACCGATCTCAATCAACGACTGGCTGTGCAACGGGCTGACGGCTTCGGCAAATTCGTTGGCAATAACGCTGGACATGGTATAGCCGGGACGGAGCAGTGAAAGCGTCCCTTCAATGCTGTTGCCGATCACCATCGTCACCGCCATGGTCTCCCCGAGCGCGCGCCCCAACCCGAGAATCACCGCGCCGAGAATGCCGGAGAGGCCGTAAGGGACAAGGACTTGAGAAATTGTTTCCCATTCGGTGGCGCCGAGCGCAAAGGCGGCTTCCCGTTGGGAGTGTGGAATGGCGAGGAATACGTCCCGGGTGACCGCCGAAATAGTCGGGACGATCATAATGGTCAGGATCATCGAGGCGGCCAGGCGGCTCGCGCCGCTGACCGGGATCGAGCCGGCGAAGAGGGAACCGAGAATGGGTAGGGAGCCCAGTGTATGCCCCAGCACGGATCCGACCGGTTCCACAACCGCGGGTAAGAAAACGAAGATGCCCCACAGCCCAAACACTACGCTGGGGATGGCGGCCAGCAGTTCCAGCATCCAGCCCAGCGGCAGCCGCAACCAGCCGGGACAAAGTTCGGCGAGGAATATGCCGATTCCCAGGCTGATCGGCAGCGCCAGAAGAATGGCCATGGCTGAAGTAATCAGGGTTCCATAAATAAAAGGCCAGGCCTGGAATTTATCCAGGACGGGATTCCAGGAAGCGTCGAGTGTGGGAAGAAGAAAGGACAGGCCGAACTTCAAACGCGCATCCACCGAACCCTGCCAAAGGGTCCATCCGATGCTCAGGATGAGCAATAGTACGCAGATTCCCATGCTGATCGTCAACACCTGCCAAACCCGATCGCCGTGGTGAAGGGACTTTCCCATACGTTTGCGGAATTTGCCGAGAACCGATAAAGGCGTCCGCGATTTATTGATCATCTTTCCCTCGGTTAGACTATGGAGAGCCCCGGTTTGCGAGGCTCTCTATAGTCTTTAATATTTTTTATTACTAAGATTATTTCAATACCAGGTTTCCCTTGCAGGTAACTGCGCCGAGCTTGGCCAGAACCGAGTCGCGCACCGCCGCCGGAAGGACGGAGTAGCCCAGGTTTGACGCCTGCTGGCCCGCGGCCGGATCGGTCAGAGCCCAGCGGATGAACTCGAGGATCTTCTCCGCCTTGACACAGTCGGTCATGCTCTGGGTATGCAGGACGAGGTAGGTGTACCCGGCGATCGGCCAGGAACCCGCGCCCGGAGCGTCCACGATGGTCGCCGTCAGTTTATCGGTAAATCCGTTGGCGAAATCGCCCATCGCGGAGGTCAAGCTGGAGGAATTGGCGACTACGGTGTTGCCAGCCTTATTGACCATCGAAGCGTAGGACATGGTGTTGGAGATGGCATATGCGAGTTCAACGTATCCGATCGAGTTTGGAGTGTTGATGACCGCGGCGGCCACTCCTTGGTTGCCTTTCCCGCCAATGCCGTTGCCGGCTTTATCCACTGGCCATTCCACGGCCGTTGCACCCCCGGCCGTCCAGTCGGCGCTGAAGGAAGTCAGCGACTTGGTGAATATTTCCGTGGTTCCGGAGCCGTCGGAACGGTGTACGGCGGTGATGGTTGCAGCCGGAAGGTAATCCTTCAAGCCCGGATTGGTTGTGACGAGCTCCGGGTCGTTCCATTTGGTCACCTTGGCGTTATAGATGTCGACCAGCGTTTGGCGGTCAAGCACCAGAACAGGAACCGGAGTACCGGTGGGGAAATCCTTCGCCCATTTGATGTTGTAAACCGGCGCTACCGCGCCGGCAACCATCGGGTACATTTGCAAATCCTTACCCGAGGCGTATTCGGCGTCCGTCACAAGCGAGTCCGATCCGGCGAAATCCACGGTGCCGTCGATTATGGCCTTCTTGCCGCCGCCGGAACCGATCCCCTGGTAGTTGATCACGACCGAGGGATCGACGTACTTATAAGCATACGTCCATGCGGAATAAACCGGCAACGGGAAAGTGGCGCCCGCGCCGTTGATCTTGACCGAGCCGAGAGCGAGGGGAGTGTTCGTCGCCGTCTGGGCGACGGCAGTGGCCGGTCCCGTATTTGTGGCTGATCCTGCGGGGGCGACCGTTTCCGTCGCCGACTGCGTGGCGCTACCGCAGGCTGAAAGCATCAGCCCCACGACCGACAAAGATGCAATTGCGAGAATCATTTTCTTGCTCATTCTTTCCTCCTTAGGAAATTGTCTTGCGATTATTCTTAAATCGTAGTCGAGGCTGATTAACGGAATTGGAAAGCATTGTTAACAATTTGTTAAGAGTGGGCGTGCTGAAGTAATGGAAAAACAGAATAAACGCGGTTTATAGGAGGCCTTAAACGCAGAGGCGCAAAGAGGCTAAGGCGCAATGGAAATTTTAAAAGGTTTCTTTGCGCCTCTGCTTATGATCTTTTAGGAATCCTGAAAACAGGAGAAACCATGGAGAGCCTTAACGCAAACGCGCTGAGACGCAAAGAAACCAAAGAATGGTTTACTTTGCGTCATTGCGTCCCCCGGCCCGACCCCCGAGGGCGGGCTATGCGCTAAAATTGGTTTCCAAACACAAAAGGGGATCGATGAATGAGAATGACATCAGCCAGATCGTTATCCAATCAGCAATAGAAATACACCGCAATCTAGGCGGGCCGGGGTTGCCGGAATCGATTTATCAACAGACTCTCGAATGGGAATTAAGAAAGGCCGGATTGATAGTAGAGCCTGAGTGCGAAATACCAATCCGCTATAAAGGGATATTGTTGCCCGTTCCACTTCGATTGGATCTATTAATTGAAAATTTGGTTATCGTCGAATGCAAAGCTACGTTGGATCACCATCCGGTCTTTGAATCCCAGTTGCTCACATACCTTCGAGTAACCGGGTTGCATCTTGGAATGCTGGTAAATTTCGGATTTCCCATTGTCAGCCGCGGGATTTCCCGAGTGGTAAATAAATTGGGGGAAAAACAAGCCTGCCATTGACATAGGGTCACGTGGAAACTGGAAGCGTGAAGAAAAATGTACTCCCTTTGCCTTCCGTGCTCTCCGCCCAAATCCGGCCGCCGTGCGTTTCTACGATATGGCGGGCGATGGCAAGCCCCAGGCCGGTGCCGCCACCGGAACGCGAGCGATCGGCTTTGTAAAAGCGTTCAAAAATCCTCGGCAGGTCTTCGGCGGGTATTCCCATGCCCGTGTCTTGGATCGAGAATACAACTTCAACCGCGCGCACTTCCGCCGATACGGTGATGGTCCCGCCGCGAGGTGTGAATTTAATCGCGTTGTGAAGCAGGTTTATCATCACCTGCTCGATCCTCGGTGCATCCGCACTTACCGGCGGTAAATTCTCCGGGCAGAGGTTGGCCAATTGGAGGCCGTTCCGTTCCGCCTGCAATTGCATGCGCATCAGGGATCCAGCCCAAAGCGAGGCCGGTTGGACCGGTTGGACGGTTAGCGGCACTTTTCCGGATTCGATCGTGGAAAGCTCAAGCAATTCCCGGATGATTTGGTTGATGGTGTCGATTTCCTTTTGCATTTGATCCAGGAATCGTCGCCCGGCGGAGGGATCTTCAAGCGCCCCTTCCTGCAGGGTTTCCGAGAGTGCTTGCAGCGAAGCGAGAGGCGTCCGCAATTCGTGTGAGATATTGGCGATAAAGTCGCTGCGGACGGTTTCCAGCCTACGCAAACGGGTGAGGTCTTGGAACAGCAGAAGCGTTGACCCGGGCAGGGATTTTCCCAGGGGCGTGGCAACGGCTTGCAGAAAAGTGCGTTCCAGACCGATCTCAATTGTTACAGCGTTGGGCTTTCCGCTTTCGAAACATTCCCGCCAGAGGTCGAAAAGTTGGTGATGGCGGAAGACCTCCGCTGCGGAATGTCCCAATACCTGCGTTTCACGCTGTCCGAAGATGCGCTCGGCGGCCGGGTTGAGCATAGTCACCCGTCCCTGATCGTCAAGAATCGCCACGCCGTCGGACATCCGGGAGAGCACGGCGGACAGCTTTTCCCGTTCGCCCCGCAAAGCGTCCAATTGCGAACGGAGTTGTTCGGTCATGGTATTGAATGCGTCGGTGAGTTGACCGGCTTCATCGCCGCCGGTGGGAAGCAGCGTAACATGCAGATTCCCGGCGCTCACTTGGCGTGCGGCGTCCGTTAAGTCCTCGAGCGGCTGGGTCGTGCTGCGAATAGCCAAGAAAGAAAGGACGAGCGAGAGCAGGGCGGCGATGCCCAAAGCGATCGACAGCGTCGTTTGCAGGCGGGCAACGACGGCATCCACGTCGGCTAACGGAACGGCCAGCCGGACAATTCCGGTCGTTTGTGTTCCCGATCGGACCGGGACGGCCACGTATAACGTGTTGATCCCGGTCGTTGCGCTTTTCCGCGCGCTCGATCCCGAACCTTGGGATAGCGCCTGCTGCACTTCGGGCCGGGTCAGATGGTTTTCCATCGTCGTCGGATCAACCTCCGAATCGGCGAGCACTTTGCCATCGATGGCTATAATCGTGAAGCGCAATCCCAGGCTGACGCCGGTAGAATGCGCGTATTGTCCGATGGCTTCCGGGGAAGGGGAGGATTGTTCCATCTGGAGTGTCTCAGTCGCAAGCAGGCGGCACTCAGCCTCCAAACGGGATTTCAATGTGTCGAGATATATCCCCCGCAGGAAACCGGAAAGGTACAGGAGAAGCCCCAGCAGGATGAGGAGAAACAACCCTAACTGGGGAAGCGCTATCCTCCAACGGATGCTTTTTAGGTCGAAAAAATTCATTTAACCCTCGAAGCGGTAACCGCCGCCCCTCACAGTCACCAAGCGCGCGGGCGTCGCGGGATCGGGCTCTATTTTTTCACGCAACCAGCGGACATGCACGTCCACGGTGCGGCTGTCGCCCGTATATTCCCACCCCCAGACGCGCTGCAGGATTTGCTCACGGGATAGCATCTGGCCGCGATGACGGGCGAAAAACAACAGCAGTTCGTATTCCTTGGGTTTGAGAGAAAGCGCCTTTCCAGCGCGCAATACTTCCCCGCGGGCGGGGTTGATCGTCAGGTCGCCGCAGACAATGGGTTCCTCGAGGGGAGTCTCCTCGGTGGAAAGCGAGGTCTTTTCCTCACGGATCAGTCGCACCCTTCGCAATTGGGCCTTAACGCGCGCCAGGAGTTCCCGCATGTGAAAAGGTTTGGTGATGTAATCGTCGGCGCCCACTTCCAGCCCAACCACCCGGTCGGTTTCGCTCTCGCGTGCGGTGAGCATCAGGATCGGGAAGTTGGTATCCTTGCGCAGTTGCCGGCAGACTTCCAATCCGTCCATACCCGGAAGCATAAGATCCAGGATCAACAGGTCGGGTTTCCACTCCCTTGCGGCCTGCAGGCCGGCTATCCCGTCGGCTGCGGTTTTCACCGGATAGCCTTCATGCCGGAGGTTCCACTCGAGCGTGTCCCTCAGCGCCGGTTCATCTTCCACAACGAGTATCCGTTCGTTCATATTCCTTTTGCTTCGACAGCCTTTCCTGTATTCCAGTATCGTTCCCGTGGAAGCAATTGTACGCCCGCCGGGTGCTTCCGGTCCCTCCATCTTCACCGCGCAGCGGAAGGGGGTAAAATTTTATTTTCCGGATCTCCCATGGGAGGAATGGACATGCACGAATATCGGATGGCGATTATTGGTTTCGGCAACGTCGGTCAAGGGCTGGCGCAGATCCTCGCGGAACGGAGCGAACTGATCCGGAAGGAGTTCGGCCTGGGCGTCCGGATCGTCGCCGTAAGCGACGTCAAGCTCGGCAGTATCTATCAACCGCAGGGATTTGACCCGGCGGTGTTATTGGCTTACGTCGGGGCGAGGGGAACGTTGGCGGAGGTTCCGGCGAAGGTAAGGGGATGGGATTCGCTGCGCACGATCCGCGAAACGGAATCGGATGTCGTGGTGGAACTCTCTCCCACCGATTTAAAAACCGGCGAGCCGGCCGTCGGGCATATCCGTGCGGCGTTGGAATCCGGGAAGCATGTCCTCACGACCAACAAGGGGCCGATCGCTCTACAGTATCGGGCGCTAAAGAAAATCGCCGAGGCGCATGGCGTGGAGATCGGCGTGGAGGGGACGGTGATGAGCGGCACGCCCGCGCTCCGGATGGGCATGGAGTATTTGAAGGGAGCCGGGATCGTCCGGATTCAAGGAATTATCAACGGGACGACGAATTACATCCTGACGCGGATGCAGGATGGAAAGCCATACATCGAGGCGCTCGCCGAAGCGCAAGCCAAGGGATACGCCGAAGCTGATCCTATCGGAGACGTGGAAGGCTACGACGCGGCGGGGAAGCTGGTCATCCTGGCGAATGTGTTAATGGATGCTTCGATCGGCCTGATCGACGTTGAACGGGAGGGAATCACCGGTCTGATGAGAGAGGATATTTGCGAGGCGGAGGAAGGCGGCGACGTGTGGAAATTGATCGCCGGCCTGGAGCGGAAACCGGATGGCGTGAAGGCGCGGGTTCGCCCGGAGCGTCTTCCCCGTTCCCATCCGCTGGCTTCGGTCCGCGGGGCAACCAACGCGATCACCTATACGACCGAACTGCTCGGTGACGTCACCTTGATCGGACCGGGCGCCGGCCGCTTGGAAACCGGGTACGCCATCTTGTGCGACCTGCTTGCGATCGACCGCAGGAAAGTTTGATTTTCCCCGGAGCAATCATCGACACCCCGAATTTCTTCGTTGGCAGCGTTCCGATCTTCGGCGAATTAATCCTGGCGCCGATGGACGGGTTTACGGACAGCCCATTCCGGATCCTGTGCCGCCAGCTCGGGTCGGCCATGTCCTATACGGAATTTGTCAACGTGGATGAAGTGGCCTTCTCGCGCAACCCGGAGAGTTCGGCCAACTTGAAGCTTCGATTCTCGGAAAGGGAACGACCGATCGCGTTCCAGATTTACGGGCATCTCGAAGATCGGTTGGTGGAAACCGCGCGCCGCCTGCAGGACCGCGGCCCGGACATCATCGATATCAACCTGGGCTGTTCCATCCGGAAGATCGCCGAACGCGGCGCCGGAGCCGGGATGCTCAAGGATCCGGCGAAGATCGGCCGGTTGTTTGCCAAGCTGTCGGCCCAGTTGAAGATTCCGGTGAGCGCCAAGATCCGATTGGGATGGGACGAGCGCCGCCGCAATTATCTGGAAGTGGCCCGGGCGCTCGAGGAAAACGGATGCCGGCTGATCGCTGTCCATGCGCGCACCAAGGATCAGGCCTTTGCAGGGCCGGTGGATTGGGATGCGATCGCGGAAATTAAACAGCGCGTCCGTATCCCGGTTTTAGGGAACGGCAATGTGCGGACCGTCGCCGACATTGATGTAATGAAGCGGCAGACCGGATGCGACGGGGTGATGATCGGGCGTGCGGCCATCGGCCATCCTTGGATATTTTCGCGAAAAGACAAGGAGCAGGTGCCGGTGGAGGAATGCGTCCGCATGGCGCGTCGCCATCTGGAATTGATGATCGAGTTGTATGGACCGCGCCTGGGGCCGGTGATCTTCCGCAAAGACGCGGTGCGTTACGTGCATCACTGGATCGGCGTGGGGGAATATCGCAACCGGCTCGTCCGGTGTTCCAGCGCGGATGAATACGACGCGGTGTTTTCCGAAATCTCGTCCGAACCCAGGATGCGCCCGGAGAATCTGCGCCCGAATTCATCTGTTGATTCAACGCCGATCGGCTGAAAACCGCGCCGCGCGGGTCTACGGAATATTATCAAGCAGTTCCACAACCGCGCCGAACGACCCGGTGGCGTCGATGTACGCGTAATGCCCGCCGGTAAAATCCCCTTTTTGTACAAGCGGCACACCCAACCGGGCAGCCTGTTCCAATGCGGGTGTGCAATCTTTTACATTGAATGCGATATGGTGCATTCCCTCCCCGTGCTGATCCAGAAATTCCCGCCAGGTGCTCGCGCCCTCCAGCGGCTCAATGAACTCCACGGCCATTTGCCCCAGATTGAAGATGATCAGCTTGGCGCGCGCATTGGAAGGGGAACCCCGGAATTCGGTGTTCGCCTTTTCATGCGTATCGGTAATTCTCGGCTCCGGAATGGGCAGGCCAGTCAGCGCGGAAAACCTGGCTGCCGCCTGATCGGCATTACGAACGACGATACCTACTTGTGAGATCGGAGCATTTTGCAGCGGATGATTTTGAGCGTTTTGGGTCATGGAATTCTCCTCCAGAGTTAGGGTTTTCAAACGCGCGTATCGACCGGCGCAGGATCGCCCTTCGCTTGTCGAACGGAATTTCCTTTTATATGGGTTTTTGATACACACGATATCTACGGAGATTCTTTACCCCGAGATTTTTGATCGCATTGTTCATCCGGTAGTTGTCTTCCAGAACGTAGTTCACTTCCAGACGGACCGGCCCCGGCATCAAAGTCTCATACAACTTGCGATACATGAGTGCATCCACTGCCTTGGATTGATATTCCGGCACTACGCCCAGAGCCCACATCCGGTACTGATGGATGCGTGGGAGACCGAAGAGCAGCTTAAGCCATCCCAGCGGAAGCAAACGGCCGTCCAACCCTTTCAGGAGTACGTTGACGTCGGGCAAGGCCATGGCAAAGCCGATCGCTTCCCCGCGTGCGTCCTCCGCAAACAGAAGCAATTTGGGATTCACGATCTGTTTCAGATCATGGGCGAGGGCTTTCCCTTCGTCTTCGGTCACGGGATAGAACCCCCAATTGTCCGCAATAGATTGATTCGCCAGCTGGACAAAGATGGCAACTTCCTTGTCCAGATTCTTCATATCCATCGAGCGAACGGTTACTTTGTAGCGCTGCTGCACGCGGTCCGTGAGCCGCAGATATCGCTCCGGAATGCTGTAACCTTCCGAGCTATCCACGTAATACACCAGAAGATCTTTCACCTTGCGCAATCCAAAATCGATTAATTGATCGTTATAGAACGGCGGATTGTACGGAGCCATGATCACCGGGGGAGGGGAGAATCCCTCCAACACCAGCCCCCATTCCTGCGATGCAAACGACCATGGGCCGCGCATGGCTTCCATCTTGCGGGTGGTAAGCCACTCCTGGGCGGCGCCTAGTAAAAGACGCGATGCCCGTTGGTCGGCAACACATTCGTAGGAACCGAACAACCCAATCGGTTCCTTCCACCAGTCGACAGCCAGGCGATCGATGAATGCGGAGATTCTTCCGATGGTCTGCGAACCGTCCTGAAGCAGGAACAAAGTGTATTCGCAGTGATCCAACATTGGATTGTGCTTCGGTTCGAATTGATTCCATTGATCGCTGCGCAGCGGTGGAATCCAGTTTAAATCTTGCCGATAGAATCTATACGGCAGATCGATGAACTCCGCCAGATCCTTCCGGGTTTGAACGGTTCGGATTTGCATTTCACCTCCGTTTAAAAACGGGCGCCCGATCCAAGTCTGGCGAACCGCCGACCGGGGGAAGTAAATTGGCTCTATAGGCGATTTACAATGGTCTTTCAATCAACGCTGGAAAAGATAGATATTATAAACTTAATCATGTTTACCCTGTTTTTGGACATATATTCGCATAGCCACTATATTATATATATTAAATGGTTTTTTTGGGCATACTTTGCAGACAAAAAATTGTTGATCTTGTTTAAAAACCCAAAAAAGGTTGCTCACATCGAGGTACAGATGATCGACATGGCCCAAAAAATAAAATTAATTGGATTCTGGTAACGAATCATTTATAGATGAAAAATTTTAAATTCCACTGGTATTCCGAAATAAATTGAAGAGATTGAACCGCGGGGAAATTTGGTTCAAGCCGCTTTTAACATCCGCCGAATGCGTAATGCCAGTTGAACCGCTAACCTCGTATCCGGGTTATCCAAATCCAGCCGCGAAATCGCGGCGATCCGATTCAGGCGATAAGTCAACGTGTTCCGATGGATGAACAGGGCTTCAGCTGTCTGGGAAAGATTCCCATTATGGGCAAAATATTCTTCCAGCGTATCGAGGAGTTCATCCGCGTTTTCATGGGCGAGGATCGGACCGAGGGTCTCCAGCAGGAACGCCTTCAGGTCGGGAAGATCCTCCAATTGCAGAAGCAATCTATACACTGACAGTTCCATGTAGTAAAGCGGTTTTCGTTCCCCCAGACGGCGTGCCATGTCGAGTGCCTGTCCGGCCTGGCGGAAAGAAAGCTGCCATTCGCCGAGATCGCCGGCCGGTGTGCCGATCCCACAGCGGACAACCGCGCCGGGAAATTCCTTGGCTGCCAGATCGACCACCGCCTGGGCCAGGTCGATGGCTGCCGCCGGCCGTCCCGCTTCGTGGGGGCTCTGGCATATGCAAATCACTTCGGCGCCGACGGAAGAAACGATCGCACGCAACCCCGACCGCGCCACTTCCCCGTTGACCAGGGTTTCCAAACGGCGCAGGGATGGAGCGGGGGCTTCCCACGCCATGCGCAGGGCGGTGTGCTGTTCCCCAAGATCGAGCCCCATGTTCTGAGCCCACAAACGCGCGTCGCGCACGGATAGGGTTTGATGCAGCAACGCGGAGAGTAAATCGCCGTGGAGGCGTTTCTCGGTTTCACGCACGGCTTTCGCGCGCGCCATTTCCACTGCGCACACCAGCGCGCCCTGCT
>PLND01000083.1 GCA_003141675.1 Anaerolineae bacterium | reverse complement strand
TGCTTGGCGATCGGGACGTTGATCAGCACGTCGGCATTCAAAACCTCGCCGTAGATGTAGGATCGCTTCAGCCATTCCGCGCCGGGAAGATCCACTGGGGTGAACTTCATCGAAGCGACGTATTCCACCTCGCCGCCGGCGGCGGACACCTGTTGCGCGATTCCGCTCGAAGCGAACGCGTCTTCCGAACTGCCGGTTGTGGGATTGTCGAACACCAGGACGCGCGCGGCGCCGGCTTCCTTGCACAGTTTGACCAGCGTGCCGACCACCCACGGATTGGTGGTGACGGCGTATTCGTACGACCGGCCGGAGATGCACAGGTTGGGTTTGATCAGCACCTTCGCGCCCTTGGCAACGAATCGCCCGATCCCCCCGATCGCTTCAACCGCGGCGCGGGTGAGCGCTTCCGGATCGTCCCCGCCGCGGGCGACGGCCAGATACGTGGAACCCGGAAGCGGCGTGGGCGGAGCCACCCTTGTTTTGACCGATTGGGATGAGGCTGCGCCGCAGGCGCTGAGAACCCGGGCGGCGGCTGCGGATCCGGCGCCGAGCGCAAGCATGCGAAGAAATTCTCGCCGTGTGAGTTGTTTCATCGATCGCTCCTGATTAAACTCATTAGGCCATATTCTATCCGAATTGTCCATGCCGGGAATCTGGAAATTAATAATTAAAGCGATCCCCTTATTTTATTCCACACAAATTATCTTTAATTTTCAATATTTAACTACTATCAACTCTTATTATTGAAGATAATCGACATAACACGGGATCAGGATCATAAAAATCTAAGAAAACATACTTTAGAAGTCCGCTCGTCGGGGGGATAAATCCGGCTTGAAACCCGGTTTAGCCTGCCCTCGCGAAGCGGGGGCAGGGCGCAGTTGGAATCCCGGGGCTTCAGCCCCGGGCGAAGGATGCTTCAAATCAATCTCGACGAATTAAAATCCCGTCGCCAATTATTCTTGGAGAAATGAGTTTACAAATAATATTGTTTATATTCCAAAATATATTCGAGAGGCAATTATCCAACACTGATCTCTGAGATCTTCAGATTCTCCAGGTCGCTGCGGCCCAATCCCCAGGCGGCGCCGTACTTGATATAGCCAAGGCGGTTCGGGTCGGTCCAACCGAAGAGTTTTGTGGCGTACGCGTCGGCCGCGACGACGTCCGCCGAGGCGATGACGGTATCCAGTTTTAGCGCGTCGCTCCGGCTAGCGCTCACCGGACCGTTGGCGGTCAGAATCCGCACGGCATCGACGACGGTCAATTCCGGTCGGATGAAGACCGCCAGATCCGCGATCCGCCGGTGGATGTCGGCGTGGATCGCATTCGCCCGGTCGAGGACCACGCCCATCATATTCTTCATTCCCAGCGTCAGCCCGGTGGTGGAGTGAGTTTTAGCGATCGGCACGTTGATGACCACGTCCGCATTGATCACCTCGCTATAGAAGGCGGCCGAATGCAGGCTCTGACCGTTAGGGAGGTCGGTTGGAATGAATTTTTTATAGTCCACATATTCCAACTGGCCGCCGGCCGCCGTCACTTGATCCGCGATCCCGCTGTCGGCATAGGCGTCGGTGGACGGGCCGCCGAAAGGAAAATCGTAGACCAGCACTTTCGCGGCTCCGGCTTCCAGGCACATCTTCACCAGCGCGCCCACCACCCAGGGGTTGGTCGTCGCGGCGTAGGTGTAATCTTTATAAGGTACGCAAATATTCGGCTTGATGAGGACGTTCGCCCCCTGCGGAACGAACCGCCCGATGCCGCCGATCGCGGCGATCGCGGCGCGCGTCAGCGCCTCCGGATCGTCCCCTCCCCGGGCGACGGCCAAATATGCAAAGCCCGGAGCCGGGGATGGCGTATCCGTGGCGGCCTCGGCGGTGGGCGCGGGAGTATCCGAGGGAAGCGGGGTGTTTGTCGAACCGGGGGCGTTGGCGATGGATATTCCGTTGTCCACTCCGGAGGAGAGGGTTTGGAAGGGAGTATTAGTCGGGGTTCCCGGTACGGCGGCGGGTTTTATCCCGCACGCTTCCAATAGTTGGAAAACCACCGCAGCCCCGGCGCTTTGAGTCAAAAGGGTAATGAATTTTCTGCGAGAGATTTTTTTCATGCCAAATGTCCCTTCCTACGAATGCGAATTATATTCGCATTCCCGGCCGCACAGATAGGAAGAGCGTCCTATGCGGAAGAATGAAAGAAGATAGGCGACTCCAATTTACTCTCCTCGCTCAATTTGCTTATTTCTGTACGCGGAGTACGCTGATTATTCGGATTTCGCAGATTACCCTGTTCAAATATTCGAGAAATTAATAAATCCGCGCCTGCCCCGAGAACGCGAAGCATGATCGGGGTACTCCGTTACCTCTGCTTAATCTGCGGACAAAAATTTTTAAGATTCCTTCGCAGCCAGCTCCCGCAACCGTTCGGCGGACGATTCCGGCGTGATATCGCGCTGGGGTTGCGCCAGCATTTCGTATCCCACCATGAATTTCCGGATTGTTGTGGACCTGAGCAGCGGGGGGTAGAAGTGGGCGTGCAAATGCCACTCCGGGTGGTCTTGGCCCCCCGTGGGCTTCTGGTGAAAGCCCATGCTGTATGGAAATGGGGCGTCGAATACTTTGTCGTATGCGCGCAATATCCGGCGCAGGATTTCCGCCAGATCGTCGCGCTCGCTGCTGGAAAGCTCGGGCAGCGAGCCGCGGTGCGGACGCGCGACCAACATCACCTCGAACGGCCATACCGCCCAGAACGGAACGAGGGCGGTGAAGGATTCGTTTTTCCATACGATCCGCTCGTTCTCCCGCGTTTCCAAATCCAGATAATCGCAAAGCAAACACGAATGACGTTCTTCCCGGTGCCGCAACTGGCAGGCCGCTTCCTTGGCGGGTTCGTTGGGGATCTTTTCCTCGGCCCAAATCTGGCCGTGCGGGTGAGGGTTGCTGGCCCCCATCATCGCGCCGCAATTTTCAAAAATCTGCACGTGGCGGATTCCGGGGAGCGCGCCGAGTTCGGCGTACTCATCCCCCCAGACGTCAACCACCTTGCGGATCGCCCCGGTCTCCATCTCCCCGAGCGTCAGATCGTGCCTTGGGGAGTAGCAAAGCACCCGGCACACACCCCGCTCGGTCTCCGCCACCAACAAATTCTCCCGTTCCCACCTTTCCGAAACCACTCCGGGAAGCAGCGCGGAGAAGTCGTTGTCGAACAGAAAGGTTCCGGCGTAGTCCGGATTGCGCGCGCCGCCGGCGCGTTCGTTTCCCGGGCACAGAGAACAGCTTGGATCATACGGCGGCCGGATCGTCCCGGGCGCGGCATCCACCTGGCCGAGCCAGGGCCGCATCGCCCGGTGCGGGGAGACGAGCACGTACTCGCCGGTCAGAACATTCAATCTTCGGTGAGGATTTCCGCGCCAGACGTCCATGGTATTATCCTCAGCGGCAAATCAATATCGGCAGGCGGCTTTCGCGCAAGATGGCATCCACCTGGCTTCCCAGCACCGCCTCGACCATCGGATTGCTTCCGTATCCCCCCAGGATGAGAAAATCGCTCCCCGAACTTTCGGCCGCCAGAAGAATGGCATCCGACACCGGGCTCCCCCGCAGGAGTTTGGTGGCATTCACACCCCGGGATAGTAAATACTCGTCGGCCTCTTCGAGCATGTCTTCTGCATCCTCGCCGGCTCCTTCAACCGATACCACTGTAAGCGGGATCGGCCACCGCGCAGCCAGGTAGGCCGCCACGAATAACGCTTCCTTGGCTTTCGGGCTGCCGTCGTATGCCAGAAGCGCCCGGTCGAGCGCCGTGGCCGGTCCGGCGACGGCCAGCATGGGGCGGGGGCATTTCCGGATCAGCGCGGAGAACCCCGATCCAAGCCGGAGGAGCGGCTGCGAAGCCGGAGGATGCGCCAAATGTAAGACGACCAGATCCGCGAGCAGCGCGCGGTCACAGATCGTTTTCGCCACGTCGCCCGACTCCACCGCCATGCCTCCTACGAGCGAGGCCTCTTCGCACCGTTTGGCGAATTCCTCGCGCAGGCCCTGAAGGTGGTCTTCCGTTTCCCCCGCCGAATCGCGCATCACATGCAATCCATGAATGCGCGCATGTTCGCGGAGGGCGAATCGGATTGCCTGGTCCAGCGCAACGCGTTCGGGGTCGTCGTCGCTGAGGGGAACCAAAATCTCCCCGAACAATTGCCCGTCTTCGGGTGCCGCCTTTTCCTCGCGCCATGCGCCGGGGCGGGGACCGCTTTCCAGCGCCTCCGGGACGACCGCGCCGGCCAGACTCTTGCCGATCCGCGCCGCAACCCGCGTGGCGCGGGGGCTGAATTTGTTGGCCAGGTCGCTGGCGGCGGAGGCGGGGGAGATGAATTCTCCAAATCCCTGCTGCAGTTCGGACCGGTGCTCCGATACCCATAAATACAGATCGGCTTCGGTCCGCCCGGGGAATTCCCCGAGGATGTTCCGTTCGCGGATGGCTTCCACGACGGGCAGGTAAACCGTATCGTACCAATGCGCGGCGGCTTCCTCGATCGGAATCTCCCGCCGCTGATCCAGACCCATGAAATATTCGTGGACCTGGATGTGATCCAGGAGTTCGGCGTACATTCCCGCAGCCGTCAATTCCAGGTTGGAATCAGGCCGCGACCGGTTTAGGCGGGTCCGTTCGAGGAAGTCTGTAAACTCCTCTTTCAGAATCAAGTCCTCCGGGTTGGCGTCGGCAGGGAGCGAAACGTTGGTCGGAATCTCGTTGACGTAGGCTTCGATCATATCCGCCCCGAGCGCGCGGGCGACGGAGACGCGGTGGTGCCCGTCCTGGACGAAATACGCATCGCCGACTTTGATCACTTCGATCGGCGGCAGCCCGCTGCCGGCCGGATCGGTCACTAAAGCCATGATGCGCACCCAGCGTTCCTCGTCCTTCGGGTTTTTGGGAAGAAACGTCCGGGTGAAATCCGTATACCGGCCGACGCTGCCCACAATCGCCGCGACCGGGATGTTCTGCACTCCGCGGTGCACCCCGCTGGGGTGCGCGTGCAGTTTTTGGCGCACGTCTTCGAAGGAAAGCAAATCGGCCGATTTTCCTCTCAATCGGCTGAGGACTTCCTGGAGCGCGGCCTGCTGGCGCGCGCGCTGAAAATCCTGTCGGGCTTGGTAGAATCCGATATCATTGTTGTCCATCTTGGTGTGCGAGGCAGCATTCTCCCCGGAAATTATCCCATAGCGCCAAACATTTTGCCATCGGGTCGTGCTGATGCGGACTTTCCGGATGTTTTCAATTGACGCTGCCCATCCGCTATGGTACACTCCGCGCCGCAATTTCCCAAGGAGCCCCACTCTGATTTTATGCAATCGATAACGGCTTGGCCGGCGGAGAAAATGGCCGGGACGTCCCGGCCGGATTTTTCCGCCGCGCGAAAGACCGCGGGCAATCCCAGCGCAATGCCGATGTTATTCGGGAGGCAGGATGGAACGGAATATCGTAGTCACGGAAGCTACCGGAAGGTTCATCGAACAGTACCCAGTGGAAATCGTCGAGCGGAAAGGCATCGGCCATCCGGATTCGCTCTGCGACGGGATCGCCGAACGCGTTTCGGTGGAATACACGCGCTGGTGCCAGGAGAATTTGGGCGTTACGCTGCATCATAATTTCGACAAAGTACAACTGGTGGCGGGCGAGGTGGAGGTAGACTTTGGGAAGGGCGAACTGCTCAAACCGATCCACGTCCAGATCGCCGGGCGCGGCACGCCGGAATATAACGGACGGCAGGTTCCGATGGATGCCATCGCCGTCAACGCCGCCAAGATGCACATCCGGGAAACGATGAAGAGACTGGACCCGGATAAGCATATGGTGATCGATTGCTTCGCCGGCCGGGGGGCGCAGGAACTCGCGCATACGGTCGACCATATCAAGGCCAACGACACCTCCTTCGGATGCGCCCACTGGCCCCGCTCGCAGGTGGAGGAATCTGTCTTCGAAACCGCGCAATACATCAACTACGATCTGATTAATAAATTCCCCGTCGGCGAGGACGTCAAGGTGATGGGAATGCGCCGCGGGGATAGCATCCTGCTCACCTGCGCCGTTCCCTTCATATCCACCGAGATCAAGGATCTGGACGAATACCAGGAGGCGCGCAAGGGCGTGCGGGATTCCATCCAGGCCTATTCGGGAAAATTCGCCCCCGGCCGCAAGATGGCCATTGAGGTTAACACCGCCGATGACGATGCCGCCGGCGAGGTATACCTCACCATGACCGGCACGTCGGCCGAATGCGGCGACGACGGCTCGGTCGGGCGCGGAAACCGCATCACCGGGCTGATCACTCCGTTCCGCACCGCTTCCCTCGAGGCGGCCGCCGGGAAAAATCCGATTTCCCACGTCGGAAAGATCTACAACGTGCTGGCGTTCGTCGCGGCCCAGGAGATCATCCGCGAGGTTCCCGAGGTTCAAGAGGCGAGCGTGTACGTTCTTTCGCAAATCGGGCATCCGCTGGATTTGCCGCTGATCGCAACCGCCACCATCAAGCCGCACAATGGCGGGTTGACCAAGGAGCTGGAAGAGAAGATCCGCAAGGTATTGGACCGTCGACTGGAACGGGTGCACGAATTGCGAATAATGATGGCGGAACAAAAGATCAAACTTTACTAAAAATGAACTCCCGCCGAAATCCACGGCGGGAGATTTCCTTGGCAAGGAAAGTTCATCATGCCCGCGTGTACTTGGCGGGCATCCAGGAATAAATTGGCGTGGGAAGTCATTGGCGAGGAATGGATTCCCGTTAAAACCGCGCGGGAATGACGATCTACCCAAACATTGGTTCAGTGCAAGACAGTCACCGGGGTTTCATCCCCGGGTAATAAAATTATCTCTGCCGTTCATGAACTCGCGGTAGATCTGGTAATACTCGGTTTGCTCGTAATCGGTCCTGCGGATGTCATGATCGTGGAAACAATAGATCGCCGCGCCGGGGCAGGCCAGCAGGATCGGCGAATGAGTGGCGATGAAAAATTGTGCGTGGCCGTCGCGGCTGGAGTGCGCCAGGAAATTTACAAGCTCCACCTGGCTTTTGGGGGAGAGCGCGGTTTCCGGCTCGTCAAGAAAGAATACCCCGTCGACGGAAAACACCTTGCGGAAATAACTCAAAATCGATTGCCCGTGGGACAGGCTGACCAGGGAATCGCCCCCGAAATATTTCAACTGGCCGGGATCGTTCACGGCCCACTCGTCCAGTATCTCCGAAAAAAATTGGAAATAATTGGAGCCGAAATAAACTCCGGGAACCCTGCCGCCGGACCAATCGATTCGCAGATAATCAGGGAATTTATCAACGAAGGGGTTGTGCTGAACTCGCCGCCGTCCGGTTTCCCTCCAGATTTGAACCCCGCTGCGGATCGCCGCGGCCTGCAGCAGCGTGGTCTTTCCGCACCCGTTTTCCCCGATGAAAAAAGTGACTTGGGCGGAGAAGGACAACGACAGCGGTTTTTGGAAGATGGGGAGGTTGAACGGGTAATACTCCCGGGTGGGATAGTCGCTGGTTTCCAGATGGATGGCTTGGATGTACACGGTGTTCCGTGCCCTTGGGCATTTACAATTTGTATCCGAACTTGCGAAGCATGGCCTTGCGGTCGGCGATGTCCTTTTCGGATTCCACGCCGCGCGGAGAAACCCCGTCGACCACTCCCAGGATCCCCGCGCCTTGATCGGTGACGGCAACGATCACTTGAACGGGATTGGATGTGGCGCAGATGACCCGGCAAACCTCAGGGACGTTCTTGACGGCGTTGAGCACGTTGATCGGGTAGCCGTTCTCCATGCAGATGAGGAAGGCGTGGCCCGCCCCGATGGCCAGCGCGTTTTTACGCGCCAGGTCGATCATCGCCTCCGAGGTTCCGGACCAGCGTACCAGCGCCGGACTCGAGGCTTCGCAAAACGCAAGACCAAACTTGATCCCCGGGACGCAACCCACCAATGCTTCGTGCAGATCCTCGACCGATTTAATGAAGTGGGTCTGGCCGAGGATGATGTTGACGGATTCGGGTTTTTCGATCGTGACCGTTCGGATATCCATGGAAGCCTCCTGGTGCCGACCTAACCCCCTACCCACAGCAAGTAATCCGTAACGGTGTGATTCTATTTCCCTCCCCCATTCCCTTAAGGGAAGGGGGGAGTGGCAGGGGAGGAAGGTTAGGTCAGAGTTTTCGATTTGGAGTTTACCATAGGACCGTCGACGGCCCAAAAAAAACGGCAGAGTGAAAGCTCTGCCGTTTCGATTCAGGTTGCGACGGATGCCGGGTTGGTTATTCTCCGCCGATGGAGAGCAGCCCATATCCGATCTTTGGCGGGCGGGCCTTCTCTTCATCTTTTCCGAATTTCACCGTATCGCCGGTATCGGTCACCGCTTCCACCGACAGCCCGAGCGATTGCAGTTCCTTCACCAGCACGCGGAACGAGGCGGGGATTCCAGGCTCCTCGATTTTTTCGCCTTTGACGATCGCCTCGTAGGCCTTGACGCGGCCCTGCACGTCGTCTGATTTGATGGTGAGCATTTCCTGCAGGGTGTACGCCGCGCCGTAGGCTTCCAAGGCCCAGACTTCCATTTCCCCGAACCGCTGGCCGCCGAATTGCGCCTTGCCTCCCAGCGGTTGCTGGGTGACAAGCGAGTATGGGCCGGTGGACCGGGCATGGACTTTATCCTCCACCAGGTGATGGAGTTTGAGCATGTACATCACCCCGACGGTGACTGCTTGATCGAAGGGATCGCCGGTCTTGCCGTCGCGAAGAACCTGCTTGCCCAGGATCGGACTCGGATGGCCCGTCGTCTGGGTAATCTCTTCGCTCTTACGGCGCAGGCCGTCGCTGTCGAGTCCGGCGGTTGGTATATCCAGGCTGCGCAGCCAGAGCGAAAGGCCGGCGTCGATCGCGGCCTGGTCCATGGCGTGCCGTTCGGTTTGCGGCAGCGGTGTGGTGTCGTCGAAGCGGAAGAAGGTTTGCGGATTGAATCCTTTTTCCTTGAGCCACTCGATCGTGGCCGCCCGCTTGGCGTACATCGTGTCGGTGGCGATCATATCCTTTTTATACGTTTTCGAAGGCAGCGTGTTTTCCAGATACAGCCGCCGCACCTCGTCGTCGTCGACCAGGGTTTCCTCGCCGAGGCCCTGTTGCGCGGCCCACTTCCATGCCCGGGCCGTCATGTCATTCCAGGTGCGCGAAATCGTCCAGGCGCGGGCCAACTCGGCTTCGATTTCAAACTCGTCCGCGCCGTCGAATACCGGTGAGACCGCGCGGAACCCCAGGTTGGATACCGCCCATCCCAGGTGCGTCTCGAGGATCTGGCCGATGTTCATCCGTCCCGGAACGCCGAGCGGGTTGAGAATGATATCCACCGGCGTGCCGTCTTCGAGATAAGGCATGTCTTCGACCGGAACAACGCGCGAGACCACGCCCTTGTTTCCGTGGCGGCCCGCCATCTTGTCGCCTTCGGTGATCTTGCGCCGCTGGGCGACCGAAACGCGGACGGTTTTTTCCACGCCGGCCGGCAGATCATGGTGCTCGTCGCGGGTGAAGATCTTGACGTCTACCACCTTGCCGCGTTCCCCATGCGGAAGTCGCAGCGATGTGTCTTTGACGTCGCGGGATTTTTCCCCGAAAATCGCTCGCAGCAGCTTTTCTTCGGGCGAAAGTTCCTTTTCACCCTTGGGGGTGATTTTTCCCACCAGGATGTCGTTCGGCCCGACCTCGGCTCCGATGCGCACGATCCCGTGTTCGTCGAGGTCCTTGAGTGCTTCTTCGCCTACATTGGGGATGTCGCAGGTGATTTCCTCGGGTCCGAGTTTTGTATCCCGGCTCTCCACTTCGTGTTTTTCGATGTGGATCGAGGTGAATTTGTCCTCTTGCACCAGCCGTTCCGAAATGAGCACCGCGTCCTCGTAGTTTCCGCCTTCCCAGGAGAGGAAAGCCACAACCACGTTCTGCCCGAGAGCCAGTTCCCCCAGTTCGGTCGAGGAGGAATCGGCGATGACGTCGCCGATTTTGATTTTCTGTCCCTTGACCACGGCCGGACGCTGATCGATGCAGGTGCTCTGATTCGAGCGGGTATATTTGCGTAGCTTGAATGCTTTCTTGCCCTTGGCGGTCTGCACTACAACTTGGTCGCTCTCCACCGAGATAACCTGGCCTTCCACGTCGGTCAGGATGACCTGCCCGGAATCAAGTGCTGCCTGGGGTTCGATCCCGGTGGATACCAGCGGCACTTCGGGACGGATGAGGGGCACAGCCTGAGCCTGCATGTTCGAGCCCATCAGGGCGCGGTTTGCGTCGTCGTGTTCCAGGAAGGGGATCAGCCCGGCGGAAATCCCGACAATCTGCCGCGGCGCCACGTCCATGTAATCGATCTGCTCTGGGGCGGCGAACATGAAGCGCGAATGATGGCGGCAGGAGGCGCGGCCGCGCACAAATTCCGCGTGTTCGTTGAGCGGCGCGTTGGCCTGGGCGATGATGAATTTGTCTTCCGTGTCGGCGGTAATATAGAGAGTCTCCGCGGAGACATGCGGAACGATGGGGACATCCCCGCTGGTGGCCGGTATCTTGGAGGCGATGTCCTTGGTGATCAGGTCGCCTTTCTTGGCGATAATATCCCTCCCGTTGGGTTTGAGCAGATCCTCGGCGAGATGACGGCCGATCAACCGGGGATCGCCGGCCGGGTAGGATTTGTATACTTTGCGGTAGGGGGTTTCGATGAACCCGAAGGGATTGACCTTGGCATAGCACGCCAAACGGCCGATGAGGCCGATGTTCGGGCCTTCCGGTGTTTCAATCGGGCAGATCCGCCCGTAGTGGGATTGATGAACGTCGCGCACGTCGAACCCCGCGCGCTCGCGCCGCAGGCCGCCGGGCCCGAGGGCGCTAAGGGTGCGCTTATGGCGAAGTTCCGCCAGGGGGTTGGTCTGATCCATGAATTGCGAGAGCTGGCTGGAGCCGAAGAATTCGCGCACCGCGGCGACGATCGGGCGGATGTTGATTAGATTCATCGGCGAGAAGGATTCCTGATCCCGGATGGACATGCGCTCGCGCACCACGCGCTCCGTCCGGCGCAGGCCAATGCGCATCTTGTTCTGGATCAACTCGCCGACGGTCTTCACTCTGCGGTTGCCGAGGTGGTCGATGTCGTCCGGGCTTTCCAGCCCGTTATCGATCAGAATCAGCCGCTCGATCAGCTTGATGATGTCCCAAGGTGTCACGGTGCGGTGGCTGAGCGGGACGCGCGAGTGAAGGTCCAGCTTCTGGTTCAGTTTGTACCGTCCGACGCGTTCCAGATCATATCGGCGCTGGTCGAAGAGCTGCTCCTGCAGATATTGGCGCGCGTTGTCCAGGGTCGAAGGATCGCCCGGGCGCATCCGTTTGTAGAATTCGATCAGCGCTTCCTGCGCCAGCGTCCGCTTATCGCGGGGTTCCCAGGTGGGTTCCTGTTTGATGGTGTTGGCGATGAATGTGCGGGCGGGGTTGGTGTCCGACTCCTGGAACAAAGCGAGGATTTCCTCGTCGCTTCCCGTGGTCAGGGGGGAATCGGGCATCCCGGCGGAGACCGCGGCCAGCGCCCGGAGCAGCATGGTGACCGGCACCGTGCGTTTGCGGTTGAACCGGATGATCAGATAGTCGCTCTTGCGGGTTTCAAATTCCATCCAGGCGCCGCGGTCGGGGATGAGTTTGGCCGACGCCAGAAGCCGGCCAGTGGCGCGGTCTTCTTCAGCTTCGAAATACACGCCCGGCGACCGGATCAGTTGCGAGACCACGACCCGCTCGCTCCCGTTGATGATGAACGTGCCTTTTTCCGTCATCAGCGGCATGTCGCCGAGGAAGATATCCTGTTTAATGGGTTCCGGAACTTCTGTCCCGATCAATAGCACAGAAACGTACAGCGGGGCAGCGTAGGTGATATCCCGTTCGAGACAGTCCTCGATGGAATATTTGGGCTCTTCGAACCAATATTTCAGATTCCACTGGTGTGCTTCGGGGCTGTTGCCGGGGAAATACAGGCGCATGCCTTTATTGAATGATTCGATCGGGGAGATCTCGTCGAATAGTTCGGCCAGTCCTTCTTTTATAAACCACTGGAAGGAGTCCAACTGGACTTCGATAAGGTTCGGGAGCATTTGAATCTCGGGGATTCGAGCATAGGATTTGCGTCCGCTTAAGGCCATAGCGCTCTCCTAATGAAGGTCGGACAAGCTGCTTTCCTCTAGCTGAGGGGAAGCCGTTCTTGTCGTTTCAGACCGAAAAGGTATCCAAAAAGTCATTTGGGCGAACGAATATTATAAGGCCCAATTTTCAATAAGTCAAGAGAATTGGTTAATCAGGTCAAATCTTATCGGAAATGTAGGCCAATCCAGCCGCTTGGAAAAGGCCGGGATTGCGAGTCTCCTCTGCTAGGAATGGAAAATATGCTTGACTCCCATATTTCCCCATGGTAAAATTGCCGCCCGTTGCCCTGATTCTCACTTGAGAAGCCGGGAAAATGCCGGCGCTCGAATTTCATAGTCGTCGCGTGGGGCGAGGCCATCATGCATGTTGGATGGCCTCCCCTACTGCAAGGGGTGGGTGTTGGCAGGGGATTTTTTCATGCGAGGATAGTCTTTGGGAGGTTGATCGTGCCGACAATCAATCAATTGGTCCGCAAGGGCCGGCGCTGGAAGAAGACCAAAAGCAAGGCTCCGGCGCTCTTATACACCCTGAACGCCCGGAAGCAGCGCAGAATCCGCCAACCGCGCGGCGCCCCGCAAAAACGTGGCGTATGCACGGTCGTCCGGACGATGACCCCGAAGAAACCAAATTCCGCTTTGCGCAAAATCGCGCGCGTGCGGCTGACCAACGGCATCGAGGTCACGGCGTACATCCCGGGTGAGGGGCATTCACTGCAGGAGCACTCGGTTGTTCTGGTCCGGGGCGGGCGTGTGAAGGATCTCCCAGGCGTGCGCTACCACATCGTGCGCGGAACGCTCGACACCACCGGCGTGGAAGCCCGCCGGCAGGGCCGGTCCAAGTACGGCAATAAGCGGCCGAAGGAAACCAAGAAGGAATAATCGCGGCCCGTCCCGCATTCCGGCGGGCCTGGCATTCAGGGAGTTTGGATCATGGCGAGAAGAGAGCGTAAGACGTCCCGGGGAGTTCCTCCGGACGTCCGATATAACAGCGTAAAGGTCAACCGCTTCATCCATCAGGTCATGCGCCGGGGGAAGAAGAGCGTCGCCACCACGATCGTCTACGACGCCTTCGAGCTGATCCAGGAACGCAGCAAGAAGGAACCGCTGGAAATCTTCGAGCAGGCCTTACGCAACGTCGGCCCGCAGATCGAGGTCAAACCCCGGCGGGTGGGCGGAGCGACGTACCAGGTGCCGGTGGAAGTGGAACCCGACCGCAGGGATTCGCTCGCGGTTCGTTGGATTCTCGCCGCCAGCCGCGCCCGCGGTGGAAAGTCCATGATCGAGCGCCTGGCCGGGGAACTTCTGGATGCGTCCAACAACACCGGCACTGCTGTGAAGAAACGCGAGGAAGTGCACAAGATGGCCGAGGCAAACCGCGCCTTCGCCCATTACCGATGGTAGGTGCGGCTTTAACAAGCAGACGATGAGGTTCTTGGCGGGACGCCTGGTGATCGAACTGGCCCCGTAAGACCAGGTCGGGGAGCCGGAGATTGAAAACCGGTTCCACCAGGATCGAGCAGAGGAAAAAGAAGAGATGGCACGCCAGTTCCCGCTGGAGCGATATCGAAATATTGGCATCATCGCGCACATCGATGCCGGCAAAACCACAACCACCGAGCGCGTGTTGTACTACACGGGTCGGACTCACCGGATTGGGTCGGTGGACGACGGCACCACCGTGACCGATTGGATGGACCAGGAACGCGAACGCGGCATCACCATCGTGGCCGCGGCGGTCAGCGCGGAGTGGAAGGGTTACTTCGTTAACATAATCGATACTCCGGGGCACATCGACTTCACCGCCGAAGTGCAGCGCTCGTTGCGTGTGCTCGACGGCGGGGTGGTGGTGTTCGACGCGGTGCAGGGTGTGGAACCCCAGAGCGAGACCGTCTGGCGCCAGGCCGACCGGTACAGCGTGCCCAGGATCTGCTTCATTAATAAGATGGACCGCGTCGGCGCATCCTTCGACCGGAGCGTACTGAGCATCCGCCAGCGGTTGGGCGCCAATCCGATCCCGGTGCAGTTTCCGATCGGGGAGGAAAGCGGGTTCCGCGGTGTGATCGATCTCCTGGACCGCCAGGCGATCCTCTGGACTGATTCAAGCGGAGAAGCGCCGAGCGTTGTCGAGATTCCGCCGGAGTTCCGGGCCGAAGCCGACAGCCGCCGGGCCCAGTTGGTCGAACAGATTGCCGAACTCGACGAGACCCTCACCCTGAAATATCTCGAGGGCCACGAAATATCCGTCGAGGAATTAAAAGCCGCACTGCGGCGCGAAGTGATCAAGGGCAAAGCGACGCCGGTGCTGTGCGGATCGGCGTTGAAGAACAAGGGTGTGCAGCTTCTGCTCGACGCGGTGGTGGATTTTCTCCCCTCGCCGCTCGACATTCCCGCCCTCCGCGGCGTCCACCCCGGAACGGGGGAGGAGCAAACCCGCGGCCCGGACGAGCATGCGCCGCTCAGCGCCCTGGTCTTTAAAATCGTTTCCGATCCGTACGTCGGGCGCTTGGCTTACTTCCGGGTGTATTCCGGAACGATGAAGCAGGGGGCGAACGTCTTGAATTCGGTGCGCGGAAAACGCGAACGCGTCGGCCGGCTGATCCGTATGTACGCGGACCGGCGCGAAGAAATCGACGAGATTTTGGCGGGCGACATCGCCGCCGTGCTGGGCATGAAAGATACCTTCACCGGGGACACGCTCAGCGACATTTCCAATCCAATCCTGCTGGAAAACATCACCTTCCCGGAGCCTGTTGTCTCGGTGGCTATCGAACCGAAAAGCACGGTCGACCAGGACAGGCTTTCCCAGGCCCTGCATAAACTCGCCGAAGAGGATCCGACCTTCCGGGTGCATAACGACGAGACCACCGGCCAGACGATCATCTCCGGCATGGGCGAATTGCATCTCGACGTGCTGGTCGAGCGGATGCGCCGGGAATTCAACGTGCATGCGAACGTCGGGCGGCCGCGGGTTGCCTACCGCGAATCCATCACCCGGGCGGTGCCAAAGGCCGAGTACCGCTACATCAAGCAGACCGGCGGACACGGACAGTACGGCCATGTGGTCCTTTCGCTGGAGCCCGGCGAGCCGGGATCCGGGATGATTTTCGAAGATAAAATCGTCGGGGGCTCCATCCCGCGGGAATACATTCCGGGCGTGGAGAAGGGTGTGAAAGAAGCCGCCGAAGCCGGTGTGTTGGCCGGGTATCCGGTAGTGGATATCAAAGTCACGCTGCGCGACGGGTCGTTCCACGAGGTGGATTCGAACGAGATGGCCTTTAAGATGGCCGCCACCTTCGCCTTTCGCGAAGGCGTGCAAAAAGGCGGACCAGTCCTGCTCGAACCGGTCATGAAAGTGGAAGTGATTGCGCCGGAGGAATACCTCGGCGACGTGATGGGAAATCTGGCCGGGCGGCGCGCGACGATCAGCGGGATCGAACCCCGGACGGGGAACGTCCAGGCGGTTCATGCGATGGTGCCGCTGGCGGAAATGTTCGGATACGCGACCGAGTTGCGTTCCTCCACCCAGGGACGCGGCGTGTTTACGATGGAATTCGATCATTATCAGGCGCTTGCCGAGGCGGAAGCTCAGGAAGCGATGAGCAAGACCTAGGCAGGACCGAAGCCGCGCAGTCGGCGTTCTGCAACGCAAGGGAGACGATGCCATGGCGAAGGAAAAATTTTTA
>PLND01000097.1 GCA_003141675.1 Anaerolineae bacterium | reverse complement strand
GCGCTCAGGCAGCGCGGGCCTTTCAGGAAAAGCTTTTCGCCTTCCCGCCGGCACATTTTGCATACCGGTGTGAGATTCTTCGCCATGCTTGTTTCCTTCCTTGGGCCGGCCTTTCCCGGTGTCCCGGGAGAGGGCCCGTTGAGTATTCGCTAGACTCTGCGCCGCTTGGGCGGACGGCAACCGTTATGCGGCACGGGGGTCACATCTCGGATGGAGCGGACTTTCAATCCTGCGCCCTGAATGGCGCGGATGGCGGCCTCCCGTCCCGGTCCCGGGCCGTTGATGAACACATCGATTTCCTGCATCCCCACATCCTGCGCCAATTTGGCGGCCTGTTGGGCGGCCACCCGGGCAGCAAACGGGGTGCTCTTGCGCGACCCTTTGAACCCGTTCGTCCCCGCGCTGGCCCAGGCGATGGTATTGCCCTGGCCGTCGGTCACGGTGACGATGGTGTTGTTGAAGGACGCGTAGATGTGCGCCTGACCGTAAGCGACGGTGCGCTTCCCTTTTTTCCCGGCGCGGGTTGTACTATGAGTTGTTCCTGGCATAATCCCTCACGACAATTTCCACAAAACCGATTGTCCGCACGGGCAATCGCCCGGTTCGAAATCCGCCCAGCCGCGGGAGGGGAAGGACCCCATACGGATTTCCGCCGAAGCGCCGCCCGGTGGAATGGCGGATCCTATTTCTTCTTGGCGCCTCGCCGGCGGCCGCGCCCGGCCACGGTTTTCTTCGGGCCTTTGCGCGTGCGGGAGTTGGTGCGCGTCCGCTGCCCGCGCACCGGCAGGTTGCGGCGGTGGCGGAGACCGCGGTAGCAGCCGATTTCCACCAGACGCTTGATGTTCATCTGGACTTCCCGGCGCAGGTCGCCCTCCACCGTGAAGTGCTTTCCGATGTAATCGCGCAGCGCCGTCACCTCGGCTTCGGTCAGATCTTTGATGCGGGTGTCCGGGCTGACTTTGGTCTCCCGGAGAATGCGCTGAGAGATGGCCGGACCGATGCCGTAGATGTAGGTCAGGCCTACCTCGACCCGTTTTTCACGGGGCAAATCAACACCTTCGATGCGCGCCATGATTATCCCTGCCTCTGCTTATGCTTCGGGTTTTCGCAGATGATGAACACTTTGCCCGAACGGCGGACCACCTTGCATTTCGGGCAGCGTTTGCGAACGGATGACGTGACTTTCATTTTGTTCCTGCTCCTTCCGATTGCCGCAACCAAACCGTCGATTATACCGGCAAGCTTTCCCTGCGAACAGACCCCATTCCCGTTGCTATGGGAGCGTAAGGATCATCGGCTCCGCGTCCGTGACGGCAACGGTGTGCTCGAAATGCGCCGTCATGGATCCATCGGCGGAAACGACCGTCCACTGATCGGCCAGCACCCGGGTTTCCATCGTTCCCACCAGGACCATCGGTTCGATCGCGATGGTCATCCCCGGCCGCAGCAACACGCCCGTGCCGGGCTTCATATAATTGGGCACCGCCGGGTCTTCGTGCATCTGGCGCCCAATTCCGTGGCTGGTGTAATTCCGCACGATATGGAATCCCGCCTGATCCACGGTCCGTTGCATCGCTGCCGAGACATCGCCCGTTTTCCGTCCGGGCCGCATCTGATCGATGGCGGCCGCGAGCGCCTGTTGGGTGGCCTCCATCAGACGCCGTAGCAACGGGCTCATTTCGCCCACTACTACGCTGAAGGCCGAATCCCCCACATATCCGTCGACGATTGCACCGCAATCCACGCTGACGATGTCGCCCTCGCGGATCTTCTTTTTTCCGGGAATCCCGTGAACCAACTCTTCGTTCACCGAGACGCAGGTGACAGCCGGATACGGCGGGTCGCCGTATCCCAGGAAAGCCGGCTTGGCGCGATGTTTTTTTAAGACTTCCGCCGCCGCAGCATCGATGTCGGCGGTGGTTACCCCCGCCTGGATGACCGCCTTGGCCGCTTCAAGCGCCAGCGCGTTCACCCGCCCGGCCTCGCGCATGAGCGTCAGTTCCCTGGTCGATTTCAGCGCGATGCCGCGGGAAGGGACCATGCTTATTTATTTTTCACCGAGGCCAGGAGCTCCTCGGTCACTTCGGCGATCGGTTTCTCTCCGTCGATTTCCGCAAGAACCCCTTTGCGGCGGTAATATTCGATCAGCGGAGTGGTTTGTTCAAAATACACACGGATCCGGTTCTTGACGGTTTCCGCTTTGTCATCCTCGCGTTGATAGAGCTCGGAGCCGTCCAAGTCGCATTTTCCGCTTTGCTTGGGCGGATTGAATTTCTCATGATAGACATGCCCGGCCGCCCGGCACGACCAGCGGCCCGAAAGACGTTCCACTAGCGCTTTTTCCGAAACCTTGATATACGGCGCTTTGCGCACCGCACCCAGTTTGGAATCGGCCAGCCATGCGTCCAATGCCTGCGCCTGCGGTACCGTGCGCGGGAAACCGTCCAGGATGGCCCCCTTCGCGCAATCCGGGTTGCTCATCCGGTCGCGGATCATGGAGATCGTCACATCGTCCGGCACCAGATCGCCGCGCTGCATGTACCCCTGGGCCAGAATCCCAAGCTCCGTCTTCCGCTGCAAATGATCGCGGAACAGATCTCCGGAGGAGATATGCGCCAGCCCGAGATCTTGGCTTAGGACTTTCGCCTGGGTGCCTTTTCCGGCCCCCGGGGGACCGAGCAGAACAATTAAATCGGCCATCGCTATTTCACCAGGAGTGATTCATCGTATCCCCGCAGCTTCAATTCCGCTTCGAGGTTGAAATACAGTTCGCGCACAACACCCACGACGATCAGCAATCCGGAGGAAGTGATCAGCAACATGCTCGAGGATGACCCATAATTGATGATCATCCGCACCAAGAAGGGCAGAATGGCCACAAACCCGAGGAACAAAGCGCCCGGGAGAGTGATCCGGCGCATAACCTTGGTCAGATACTTCTGGGTCGCATCGCCGGTCGTCACCCCGGGAATCTGCGCCCCGCTTCGCCGGAGGTTCTCGGCGAAGTTCGCCTGGGTGAATTGGACGTCGGTGTAGAAAAACGTGAAGACCACCACCAGCAGGAAGTACACCACCCAGTATCCCGAGTTGTTGCTGTTCATAAACTGGACCATGTTCAGCGCCACCGTGTGGAAGACGTTGGTTGGATTTGGAATCACTTGGGTCACCCAACCCCCAACCACGGCCGGCATGGAAATGAACGTTCCGGCGAAGATCAGCGGGATCATGCCCGCCATGTTAACCATCAGCGGCAGATTGGCCCGCACCGGCATCGCCTGCCGGAAACCGATCCGCCGTCCGGGGTACATCACCGGGATGTTGCGCCGCCCCTGCTGGACAATGATGATCAGGAAAACAACCGCCACGATCACCAGTACGTATACGCCGAGGCTCTGCCAGCGGTGCACTTCATCGGCAAACATCGAGGCAAAATTGGTCGGGATGCGGGCGACGATTCCCGCGAAAATAATTAATGAGAGCCCCTGGTTCTTCAAGCCGTATTCCGAGATCAGTTCCCCGAGCCAGATTGCGAACATCGTCCCGGCGGTCATGGTCACGACGACCGCGAAGGATGGCAGGTTCCATCCGAAATTCGGGAACACGGTCACATTGCCGATCACCTTGTACAGCCCGATCTGCGAAAGGGATTGCAGCGCCGCCATGGGAACCGCCACGTAATACGTCCATCGTTCCATCCAACGCTGGTAGCCTTGTGGATCTTCCTTCTGGCGCTCGGCCATGCCGGGAAGGACCGGGGAAAGCAGCTGCAGGATGATCTGCGCCGTGATGTAGGGATACGGCCCCATGGCCAGAACGGAGAAATTGGCAAGGGTTCCCCCCGAAAGCAAATCCAGGAAGCCAAGCACGGTGCTGTTTTGATTCTTGAATAAGGCGCGGAGTGCGGCCGGATCGACCCCCGGCACGGGGATGTGCGCGGCAATCCGGTAGATGACCAGCAGAAACGCTGTAATCAGGATCCGGTTGCGCAGATCTTCCGCCGCCCAGAGGTGCTTCAGAAAATTAATCGTCTTACGCAGCATGGGAATGCTTCCTTTCCGAACCCCGAATTGCCACCGGACTTAACCCTGCGCCTTGCCGGGTTCCCATTCCTCGACTTTGCCGCCCGCCGCTTCGATCTTGGCGCGGGCGCCGCCGCTTACTTTCTGCACGCGCACCGTCAAAGCCACTTTTACTTCACCGCGTCCAAGGATTGCCACCGGCCGCTTCGGATCCAGCAGCAGACCTTTCTCGACCAAAAACTCCGGCGTGATCTCCGTTCCCTTGGGAAATTCCGCCAGCAAGTCCAGATTTACTTCCCGGTAATTTACTCTTTTTGTTACGGAAGTGAATCCGCGCTTGAAAGGCAGGCGCCGAAAGAAAGGTAAATTTCCGCCCTGGAAATACAGGGAAGGTCCGCCGCCTTGCCGCGCACCCTGGCCTTTGGTTCCGCGGCCGGCGGTTTTGCCCTGGCCAGCTGAAATTCCCCGTGCAACCCGTTTCCGACGATGGGTTGAGCCAGGGTTCGGTGTGAGTTCATGCAATTTCATCGTCATTTCTCCTTGCCCGTCCCGGCCTCCACCCTCACCAGGTGCCCAACCTTGGCCAGCATGCCCGCCAGCTGCGGAGTCTCCGCCTGTTCGACGGTCTGATTAATGTGCCGCAAGCCGAGCGCAACCAGTGTGGCCCTATGCCGGTAGGTCGTGCCGATTGGGCTTCGGACAAGAGTGATCCGCAGCACCTTGGCGGTTTTTTTCTTGGCCGGCTTCTGGACGATTTTCTTCTCAGTCATTCGCTTTTCGCTCCCAGAAGGGGATGACGTAGCGCGCTTCTTTCCCGCGCACAGCCGCCAGCACCTTCGGGTCCTTCAATTGATCCAGTGCGTCCACGGTGGCCGAAACCACATTCAGCACGTTGGAGGACCCCATCGACTTGGTCAGGATATCGTGGACTCCCGCCGCTTCCAGTACAGCGCGCACGCCCCCCGCGGCGATCACGCCCGTTCCGGGAGAAGCCGGCTTGAGCATGACGACCGCGCCGCCGCACTTTCCGATCACTTCATGTGGAATGGTGGTCTTGGAAAGCGGGACGGGGTGCATCAGGCGGCGGGCTTTTTCCGTCCCCTTGCGAATTGCATCGGGCACCGCCTTGCTCTTTCCGATTCCCACGCCAATCCGCCCGTGGTTGTCGCCCACGACCACGACGGTCCGGAAGGAGAAATGCCGTCCTCCCTTGACCACTTTCGCCACCCGCGAAATATCGATCACCCGTTCGTCGAATTCGGGTTTAATATCTTGGTTGGATTCCCGTCTGTCGTTTCGTGGCATCGTATGCTCCCATTGCGCTTGCGCGCCGTCCCTGCACCTAGAACTGCAATCCGGCTTCGCGGGCGGCTTCCGCTAGGGCCTTCACGCGCCCGTGGTAGCGGTATCCGCCGCGATCGAACACCACCTGCTGGATTCCCTTGGTTTGCGCCCGCTGGGCCAGCGCCTTGCCCACTTCCTTGGCCTGGTCCGATTTCTTCAGCTTTCCGATCTTTTCGCGCAATTCCTTGTCGATGGTCGACACGGCCACCAGGGTTTTCCCCGTAGTGTCATCGATGATCTGCGCGTAGATCTGCGAGAGGCTGCGGTAAACGGAAACCCTCGGCCGCTGGGGCGTTCCCGCTATGTGACGGCGGACGTGCAGGTGGCGCCTGGTTCGTTTTTGCTCACGCGATTTCACACTCATGGCTCATCCTCGAATTTATTTCGCGGCTGCGGCTTTGCCGGCCTTGCCCGCCTTGCGACGGACGTGCTCGCCGACATACCGCAGTCCTTTTCCCTTGTACGGTTCCGGAGGCCGAATGTGGCGGATATCCGCCGCCATCTGGCCAACCTGTTCCCGGTCGAATCCCTTCACCTGAATGGTGCGCGCTTTCTCGTCGACGGTAAAGGCGATCCCCGCCGGGGGTTTGACCGTCACTGGATGTGAAAAACCCACGCTCAGGACGAGGTCGGCGCCTTTCATTTCCGCCCGGTAGCCCACACCCTCGATCTGCAGATTCCTCTGGAACCCCAGGCTGACGCCGGTGACCATATTCTGGACCAGCGCGCGGGCCATGCCGTGTAAAGCGCGCTCCTTGCGGTCATCCGACGAGCGATTCACCTGGAGTGTGTCGGCTTCGCGCACGAAACTGAGGACACCCGGGAACGTGCGGACCAGCTCGCCTTTCGGGCCGTGCACTTTCACGGTGGTCCCTTCTATTTGAATTTGCACTCCGGCCGGTATCTTTACCGGCAAACGTCCGATCCGTGACACGCAAACCTCCTTCTACTGCTTCGACCCGGCCCGGGAACCCGGACCGCGCTTTACCATACCTTGCAGATGACTTCCCCGCCTACGCCCAATTTCCGGGCGCGCGCTCCGGTCATTATGCCCTTCGGGGTGGAGACGATCGTCACCCCCAAGCCCGACAATACGCGCGGGATCTCCCGCTTGCTGGCGTAAACCCGGCGACCGGGGCGGCTGACCCGTTCCAGTCCGGTAATCACCGGACGGCGCTCGCGGCGCTCGCCCATGTATTTCATATACAGGCGCAGCACTCCCTGCGGGGATCCTTCGGCGGCCACTTCGTATTTCTCGATGTAGCCTTCATCCTTGAGAATCTGCGCCAGCGCGGTTTTCATCTTGGAGCCGGGCATGGCAACCACAGGGTGCCCGGCCAGCAGTCCGTTGCGGATGCGGGTGAGCATATCGGCAATAGGATCCATAACACTCATCAGTTCACTCTCCTTGGCGGGGCAAAAAACGCCCTCCGCCTACCAAGACGCCTTGACCACGCCCGGGATCATCCCGTTGAGCGCCTGCTCGCGGAAGCAGATGCGGCAAAGTTGGAACTTGCGCATATATCCCCTCGGCCGACCGCACATCTTGCAGCGGTTGCGGACCCGCACCGGATATTTTCGCCGCGTTTCGCGGATGATGATGGATTTTTTCGCCATGGTCTATGATCCCTTCGTAAACGGCATGCCCATCAGCTGCAGCATGCGCCGTCCTTCCTGGTCATTCCGCGCCGAGGTCACGATCGTCACTTCGAATCCGCGGACCTTGTCGATCTTGTCGTATTGAATCTCCGGAAAAATCAGCTGCTCGCGCAGGCCCAGCGTATAGTTCCCGCGTCCGTCGAAGGCGTCCGGCGGAACCCCGCGGAAATCCCGCACCCGGGGCAGGGCGATGTTCATCAACCGGTCGAGGAACGACCACATGCGCTCGCCGCGCAGGGTGACCGTTACGCCGATCTCTTTCCCTTCGCGCAGTTTGAAATTGGCCACGCTCTTCTTGGCTTTGGTGACAACCGGCTTCTGGCCGGTAATGGCCGTCACATCCGCCACCGTGGCTTCGAGCGCCTTGGGATTATCGATCGCTTCGCCCAACCCGACGTTGAGCACCACCTTCCGCACCCGCGGCGCCTGCATTACATTGGCGTAGGAAAACTCCCGTTGCATGGCTGGAAGGATCTCTTTCCGATAACGATCTTGCAGAATATGCGTCATGCTTCTTTCTCCTACTTCCGGGGTGCGTCCAGCGGATTTTCGCAGGATTTGCAGAATCGCCCGCGGCCTTCCTCGCCGGAGCGCCGAACCACCCGCGTGAGTTTTTCACACTTCGGACACACGAGCATCACGTTGGAAATGTGGACCGGCGCCGGGAATTCCACCGCGCCGCTCTTGATCGCGCGTCCGGATCCGGTCTGGGTCGTCTGCCGGCTGTGCTTTTTCTGGAGGTTGACGCCCTCCACCACCAGCCGTTCCTCTTTGGGCATGGCGCGCAGCACCACACCCCGCGTTCCGCGGTCCGCGCCGGTGAGAATTTCCACAGTATCGCCCTTCTTGATATCCACGGTGCAACTCCTGTCAGATGACTTCCGGCGCCAAGGAAACGATTTTCATGAATCCCTTTTCGCGCAATTCCCTCGCCACCGGTCCGAAAATTCTCGTCCCTTTGGGATTTTCCCCGTCGGCATCCAGAATGACGGCGGCATTGTCGTCGAAACGGATATAGGATCCGTCGTCGCGCCGATATTCCTTCGAGGTCCGGACGATGACCGCCTTGACGACCTCGCTCTTCTTCACGGTTCCCTGCGGGGCGGCGGATTTCACTGCAGCCACGATCACATCGCCCACGTAGCCCGTCTTGCGGCGCGATCCGCCCTGGATGTGTATAACCAGCAATTCGCGCGCTCCGGTGTTATCGGCCACGACCAGGCGGGTTTCCTGCTGGATCATGCCTCACCTCCCGCGGGAGCTTTCACCGGCTCCCCAATCCGGCGGCCGTGCGCCAGCACGGTTTCGACCACCCAGCGCTTGCGCTTCGAGATCGGGCGGCTCTCCACAATCTCCACCCGGTCCCCCTTCTGGCAACCGCGTTCATCGTGGACCAAGAACTTCTGGCTGCGATGTACGACCTTGCCATAGAGCGGGTGGCGCACGGTGCGGTCCACCCGGACCACGACGGTCTTGGTCATGCTCGTTCCGACTACGGTTCCGATCATGCGTCGGCGCGGGTTCGTCATTGGCTCTTTCCTTCCCGGGCAGCTTCCAGTTCACGCTCGCGCAAGAGGGTGCGCATCCGGGCGATGTTCCGCCGCGCGATCTTCAGTCTCGAGGTGTCGGTTTGCTGTCCCATCGTGAATTGGAAGCGCAGGTTCATGAGTTCCCTGCAGGCCTGATCCAATTGCATCTGCAATTCTTCCGTGTTCAGGGCGCGCATTTCTTCGGTATTCATCCGCATTACTCCGTTGCGCCGGTGGTTTCCAGCTTGGCAATCATTTTTGTTTTTAATCCGAATTTGAAGGCCGCGAGGCGCAACGCATCCCGCGCGGCCTCCTCGGGCAGTCCACCCACTTCGAAGATGATCCGGCCGGGCTTCACCACCGCCACCCAATGGTCCACCGCGCCCTTGCCTTTTCCCATGCGGGTTTCGGCGGCTTTCTGGGTAACCGGTTTGTCCGGGAAAATCCGGATCCAAATCTTTCCGCGGCGTTTCATGGAATGCACCAGGGCCCGCCGGGCGGCTTCGATCTGCCGCTGGGTGAGCCAGCCCGGTTCGAGAGCCTGCAGCCCGTATTCCCCGAACGACAGTTCCGTGCCGCGGGTTTCGTGCCCGGTCATGCGGCCGCGCATTTGTTTGCGCCATTTGACGCGCTTTGGCATCAACATTTCATCTTCCTCCACACCCGCTCCCCGCCGGCAAGTGTTACCCGCCGGAAGGTTTCGCAGGCAACGTGCTTACTCCGAGACGTAGGCGCCTTCGGTCACTTCCACTTTATCTTCGGTATCCGGGCGCGACTCGCCCTTGAAGATCCACACTTTCACGCCAATCCGTCCGAAGGTAGTCCGCGCTTCGGAGCGGGCGAAGTCGATGTCCGCCCGGAGCCATTGTAGCGGCACGCGCCCTTCGCGCATCCATTCGGTCCGCTTCATCTCGCTTCCCGAAAGGCGGCCGGCGCACATGATCTTGACTCCCTGGGCGCCCTGGCGCATGGCCTGGGCCACGGCACGCTTCATGGCGCGGTTGTGGCTGATCCGGCGTTCCAGCTGGCGCGCAATGTTGTCGGCCACCAGGGTCGCTTCGATGTCCGGCTGGCTGATCTCCTGGACTTTGAGATCCACCTTGCAGCCGGTGATCTTTTCCAAATGCTGGCGCAGTTCCTTGACGGCGGCGCCCTTGCGGCCGATGAAGACGCCCGGCTTGGCCGTGAAGACGAATACGCGCACCAGATTGTGGTCGCGCTCGATTTCCACGCGCGCGATGGCTGCGTCGGTGGCGTTCCTCAGGATCAGCCGGCGAATCTCGGCGTCCTGATGCAGCCGTTGGGCGTATTCCTTCCCTTCGGCGAACCACCGGCTTTCCCACGTCTTGTTGATATTCAGACGAAATCCGATTGGATTTACTTTGCGACCCATACCTGCTCCTGGTCTGATTGTTCCCGGAACGCGCGATTATTCCGCATCGCGCAATACGATCGTCACGTGCGACGACCGACGAAGAATCGGTTTGAACCGGCCCCGGGCGCCGAAGCGGCGCCATTTGCGGGTGGGGCCCTCGTTGGCGAAAATTTGCGCCACGATCAGGTCTTCCTTGTGCAGTCCCTGATTTTCCACCGCATTGGCTATGGCGGATTTGAGGAGCTTGGCGAGGCGCGCGGCCGCGGTTTGCGGCATCGCCTGCAGGAAGATCAGCGCTTCCTCGGCCTTGGCTCCCCGGACCGCGGTCATCACCCGCCGCATTTTTTGGGCGGAGGATGCGGCATAGCGGGTCTTCGCGCGAACCTCACTCATGTTCGCCCTCCTTCGGGGCTTCCGCCGGCGCCGCCCCCGCCGCAGTGACGGCTTCCTTGGTGACGTGTCCCCGGAACGTGCGCGTCGGGGCGAACTCGCCCAGCCGGTGACCGACCATGTTCTCGGTGATGTAAATCGGAACATGCCGTCGCCCGTCGTGCACGGCAATGGTATGCCCGACCATCTGCGGGAAGATGGTGCTGGCCCTGCTCCAGGTGCGGATGACTTTCTTTTCGCCCTTCTGGTTCATGGCTTCCACTTTCTTGAGAATCTTGGGGTCAATGAACGGCCCCTTCTTCAGCGATCGCGACATAATGGCTTCTCCTCGGCAGACCCGGCCTTACTTGCGCTTGGAAGGCCGCCGCCGGACGATGTACCGGTCGGTCTTCTTGTTGTTGCGGGTGCGGTACCCGCGCGTCGGCTTGCCCCACGGACTCTTCGGACCCGGGAGGCCCGTCGGCTGGCGACCCTCGCCGCCGCCGTGCGGATGGTCGCGCGGCGACATGGCCGTGCCGCGGACGGTCGGCCGGATGCCCATGTGGCGTTTGCGCCCGGCCTTGCCCAGTTTGATATTGCGCCGGTCCACGTTGCCCACCACGCCGATCGTGGCGTAGCACGTTTGCCGGATCAGACGCATTTCGCCGGACGGAAGGCGCAGCTGGGCGTACTCGCCTTCCTTGGCCAGCAGTTGCGCGCCGGTCCCCGCCGAGCGGGCGAGCTGCCCGCCCTTGCCTTCCTGGAGCTCGACGTTATGGACGAGCGTGCCGACGGGGATCTGTGAAATCGGCATCGCGTTTCCCGGCCGGATTTCCGCCTTCGTGCCGGAGATGATCGTATCGCCCACTTTCAGCTCGAGCGGGGCGATGATGTAGCGCTTTTCCCCGTCGACGTAGTTCAGGAGCGCGATTCGCGCCGAGCGGTTCGGGTCGTATTCGATCGCCGCCACTTTGGCGGGAATGTCGAACTTGTCCCGCTTGTAATCGATCAGGCGCTGGTGCCGGCGGCTGCCGCCGCCGCGATGGCGCACGCTGATGCGGCCGTAGGCATCCCGTCCGCCGCGCTTCTGTTTGTGGACGAGCAGCGACTTTTCCGGGGTGTGCTTGGTCACCTCTTCGAAGCTGGAACTGGTCATCCCGCGCCGCCCCGGCGAGGTGGGTTTATACGTTTTCACCGGCATGGCGTTATCCCTTCACCCCTTCAAAGATGGGGATGGTCCCCTTCGACAATTTAACAATCGCTTTTTTATAGCCTCCCCGGCGGCTGCGCTGGCGGCGGGTCCGCAGCGAGCGGGTGGTTTTCGGCGTGGCCACCACGATTTCCACGTGGGCGACCTTGACGTTTTCGAACATTTTCTCCACCGCGTGTTTGACCTGGATCTTGTTGGCATTGGAAAGGACTTCGAAGGTGTACTGACTTTCCTTGGCCAAGCGAATCGATTTTTCCGAAATGATCGGACGGCGCAGAATATTTTCCAGATGTTCCGTCATTCGGCCCTCCCCGGATCCAGCCATTTCTGAATTTGCTCCAGCGACTCCAGCGCCAGAACCAACTTTTCGAACTTGAACAAATCCCGGATGTTCAAGTAGCCGGCGCGCAGAGTCTTTGCCTTAACCAGATTGCGCGTGGAGCGCTCGACGGCCTCGTTCCGTTCCGGAAGGAGAACGAGCGCGTCTTCCGTCCCGGCCACCGTTTGCAGCGCCTTGGCCATCGCCTGGGTGCTCACCCGCGGCAGGGCGATCCGGTCCACGACCACGATCGACTTTTCCGAATTCTTGACCGAGAGGGCCGAGCACAACGCCGCCCGACGCATCTGCTTGGGCATATGCAGCGTGTAGCTTCGGGGAATGGGCGTATGGACTTTGCCGCCGCCGCGCCATTGGGGCGCGCGGGTGGAACCCTGGCGGGCGCGTCCGGTTCCTTTCTGCTTCCACGGTTTGCGGCCCCCGCCGCTCACTTCCCCACGCCCCTTGGTTTTATGGGTGCCCAGATGCGCGTTCGCCTGCTGATAGACCAGCGCCTGATGCATGAGGTCCTTGCGGACGGGCGCCTCGAAGATCGCGGCCGGCAATTCCACTGTACGCACCACCTTGCCCTTCATGTTGATCACGTCGACTTCCATCGCTGTCGCTTCCCTTCTTTTGCCGGTGGGATTCCGTTTACTGTTTGCGCGCTTCGCGAATCACGACGATCCCGCCCTTGGGTCCCGGCACGCTCCCGGCCACCCCCAATAAATTGCGTTCCGAATCGACCAGGGCCACCTGCAACCCGGAAGAGGTTACCCGGGATGTCCCCATGTGGCCGGCCATACGTTTGCCTTTGTAGACCCGTCCCGGCGTGGTCGTGGATCCGATGGATCCCGGAGCGCGCTGCCGGTCGGATTGCCCGTGGGTCTTCGGGCCACCGTGGAACCCGTGCCGTTTCACTCCGCCCTGGAACCCCTTGCCTTTCGAAGTGCCAACGACGTCCACCTTTTCGCCGGCTTTAAAGATATCGACACCGACGCGGTCTCCCGCTTTCGGCGCCTCGCCGGCATCCACTCGGAATTCCCGCAGGTATTTCAGCGGTGCCAGGGAGGCTTTTTGCAGATGGCCCAACTCGCCCGAGGTCATCCGCTTGCTTTTAATTTCCCCGAAACCAAGCTGCACGGCGGAATAACCTTCCTTCGCCACGGTGCGGACCTGGGCAACAAAACACGGCCCGGCTTCAATGATCGTTACCGGGATCAACCGCCCGGCATCGTCGAAGACCTGGGCCATGCCCAATTTTTTCCCAATTAAGCCTTTCATCCGTTTTCTCCTCTACTGGAATGGGACTGTCAGCCTGGGAAGGGCTGCATCATCCCTTCGCCCGTCAGTCAACCCGCCGTCTGCGCATGCGCTCAGGTCCGGGCAGGTTCTTTCCGGGCGACAAACTCCATGCGAACTAGATCTTCATCTCCACATCGACGCCCGCCGGCAAATTCAGCCGCATCAGGGCATCGAGCGTTTTGGCATCAGGTTCGATCACTTCGATCAGGCGCTTGTGCGTGCGAATCTCGAAATGCTCCTGCGAATCCTTGTCGATATAGGCGCCGCGGGTAACGGTGAACAGTTCCCGCTCGGTCGGGAGGGGAACCGGTCCCACCACGTGGGCTCCGTTCCGCTCCGCGGCTTCCACGATGCGCTTGGCCGATTGGTCCAGGATGCGGTGGTCGTATGCTTTTAGACGGATGCGGATTTTTTGTCGCGCCATGATTGTCGCCTAATCGATTATCTCTGTGATCACGCC
>PLND01000025.1 GCA_003141675.1 Anaerolineae bacterium | reverse complement strand
GGCGGAAACGATGTGGATGTAACTGTCGAGGAGCGGCAGGGAGTAGCCGCTGAGCACCTTGCGATGGTTGGACGCGTCGTCCTCCAGGAGCAGGATTTCCGACCGCCGCTTGCCGAAGGAGATGTATAGCGCCAGGAGCACCATGCATACGTACATCCACGGGGAGAATCGCTCCACCGAGATGAGCAGGACTCCGCCGCCCACGCGCAGCAGGAAACAGACCGCGATGGTCAGGGCATCGACGATGGGGACATGCTTGAGGTAGAAGGAATACGCCAGATTTAATAGGAAGAAGGCGAAAATGAGCAGGCAGAAATCCCAAGCAAGCAGAAATGCCAGGCCGAGCGAGAGGAGCATCAGCAAAACGGCGGCGCCGAGAGCCACCGGAACAGGGAGGGCGCCGGAAGCAACCGGGCGCAGGCGTTTGATGGGATGCAGCCGGTCCTGCCGGCGGTCGGCGATGTCGTTGATCAGGTAGACGGAGCCCGAGGCCAGGCATAGCAGGAGAAAACCGCAGGTCGTCCGGAAGAGGGGCGTCCAGTGGAAGAATTGTCGGTCGAACACCAGCGCCGCGAAAATGAAAATATTCTTTGGCCACTGGCGCGGCCGCATGCTTTTAATGATTCCGTAAATCCAAGTCATACGCACTCCATCTTAGGACAGGTTAATAGAAAACAGCATGGGAAAACCAGTCCCCCCGGACGGACGCTTTGGATCTCCGCGAAAGAATTATTCCTTGGCGGAAGGTGGATTGGGCGGGGTGACTCCCGGTGCCGCTTCCGGTTTTTCCGACCGTTGAAAATCCACAAACCGGTATCCGACCCCGCGCTCGGTCAGGATGTACTTGGGATTGGCCGGATCCTTTTCCAGTTTCTGGCGCAGATAATTGACATATAGCCGCAGGTAATGGGTTTCTTCCCGGTATTCGTACCCCCATACTTTGGCCAGCAACTGATCGTGGGTGACCACCCGTCCTGCGTTCTGAATTAAATGAAACAGCATGCGGAATTCGGTCGGCCGAAGGGGAACGAGTTTCCCTTCCACCCGCACTTCCCGGCGGTCGAAATCGATCGTCAGGCGGTCGTCCACCACCACGGGCTGGTGCGGAACGGCCCGGGGGGTTTCGTTGCGGCGCAGCACCGCGCGGATCCGGCTGACCAGTTCTCTCGGGCTGAAGGGTTTGGTGATGTAGTCATCAGCGCCGCGTTCCAGACCGCGCACCCGGTCGTCCTCATCTCCCTTGGCGGTGACCATGATGATCGGCACGGGTGAGAACTCGCGAATCATGCGCAACGTTTCAAACCCGTCCAGATCCGGAAGCATTACATCGAGCAGGATTAAATCCGGCAAAGTGTTGCGGAGCTGGTTCAGCGCCTCCATCCCGTTTTGCGCTTCGACGACGGTAAAACCGTCGTGTTCCAGGTTCAGCCGGATAAACCGGACCATCCGCGGTTCGTCGTCGACGACCAACACCCGGCGGCGGGCGGATTCGATCACCTTATGACTCCCGGACGAAGGTGACCAGTTTTTCAGCCGCCTCGCCGGGAACCACCTCAATGTACGTCACCCGATGGGTCGCCCACATGACCGTGGTGACGTTGGCTTGGATGAAGGGTAGATCCTTTCCATCCCGGCGGCGGGGATTATTAACCGAGATGAAGTTGGCCGTGGAGGCGGGCAGTTCCTCCATTTCCCCCAGGACCGCCTCTTCGTTTTCGAGGTGAATTAAGACGGAATAGGCCATGGCGATTATTGTCCTCCAGCCTGGCGGGAAACTTCAATGACGAGGTTCCCCAGACGGAGAATGTCCCCGTCGGAAAGCGTCGCCGGATGTTCCGGCAGAACGCGGATATCGTTGATGAATGTGCCGTTGGCGCTGCCCAGATCGATGGCCAGAAGCGATTCGCCCTCGAACCGCAAATGGCAGTGCAGCCGGGAGACGCCTTTTTCGTGCGCCCCGAACTTGTTCAGATCGATGTCGGGAATCACCGCTTGTCCCTTTTCCGCCCGGCCTAGGATGTATTCCTGCTGGCCGAACAGCGGGATTCCGACGTTGTTCCCTGCCACCCGCAGGAAGATCGAATCACCGGAATGCAGCGGGGAGCGGGATGAATCCGACGGCTTCTCCGCAATAATTTCATCAACCTTATCCATGGGAAGAGAATTGGTCAGAGAGGAGGCATCCTCGCTCACCCGGGCGCAGCATTCCGGGCAGAAAAGCGTACCGAAATACACCGACGTTTGGCAGACGTGGCAGGTAATCATTTCATGTACCCCCGTGTTTGGGATCCACCAGGCTGCGGGTCCCGTACTTCACCGCTTTCTTTCCTTTTTCAGAAAAGGCGTGGCTCCGGTGAAGCGTGGAAGATTCGCTCAGGACCGTATTCGCCAGATCCGGTTCTCCCATTTCGAATAAGCGCGTGGCCAGCCGGTCCATCCGGGTGGTCGCAAGATTCAAATGGCCGGTCTGCGCGTCCTGGAGCGCCTTTTCCTCCAGCCGCGCCAGCGTGACGTTGCGGACCGCGGTCAGCAGCGAGCCGGGAATCGGCGCCGGGACGGGTTCGGGCACGACCGGCAGACTCAGGGAGAGAACTGTCCGCAGGTTGGTCGATTTTTTCGCCAGGTGTGCGCTCAGGTGCAGCCGGCTGATCTCGTATGAATCCATCTGGGATACAGGCGGGATGAGATATTCCATGAGCAGCGTGATGTTGTTTCCGGCAAAAAGCGATCCCAGCCGCAACATATGCCCTTCGTGCAGCGGCATGGGAGCGGGGTTCACCCGGAAGGAGGATTGCAGCGTGACCCCGGGCGTGGTTTCCACTTCCACCACAACCTGATCGGCATTGACCTGGCCGAGGCCGAGGAATTTTTGCTGCAGAAACGGTCCGAGCGAAGCGATGTTGTCGATATACACCGCCTGGCCTCCCGTTTTGGTGGCGAGGGAGTCCAGGAAGATGTCATTCCACTCCTCGCCGATTCCCATCGCGGTGATTTCAATCCCCTCCTGGGCGGCCTCTTCGGCGAGTTGCAGCGACGCCGCTTCGTCCCCGTAGGTGCGTCCGTCGGTGAGCAGGATGACGTGATCTATAGTGCCGGGGCGCCGCACCTGGCGCAATTGATTGACGCCGGTGGAAAGGCCTTGGTAAATTTCGGTCCCCCCGCTGGCTTGGATCAGACTGAGCCTCTGGCGCGCTTCCGCCACGGGTACGATCGTCTCAGTGGAGATCAGAACCTCCGCCCGGTCGCTGAACGTGATAATGGCGATTCGGTCCTGCGGTCTGAGTTGGGAAATAATGCTTTCCGCGGAGGCCCGCGCCGTGTCGAGCCGTTCGCCGGTCATCGAGGTGGATCGATCCAGGACAAGACTCAAATTTAGCGGAGACGGAACATTCTCCCCCTCCTGCTGCGTGGGCCGGATGGTTGCCAGCGAATACAGCACCTGCGGTTCGTCCAGCGCCCGCAATACCGGGCGGCTGACATGGACTTCCATGTAAAGGGGTTCTTGTCCGGAGGAAGGATTGGTCATGGTTCCCCTGTCATCTCCACAATGATTGCGGATATATTATCCGGCCCGCCCATGATGTTGGCCTGCCGCGAGAGGGCCATGGCTGCATCCTGGGGGGATTCGTAGTTGCCGGTTATGCGGAGGATTTCGGAATCGGACAGGACCCCCCATAACCCGTCGGTGCACAGCAGCAGGCGCGATCCTTTCTCCCATGGGATTGTGAGAAAATCGGTCTCGATCCCCTCCACTTGCCCGACCGCCTTGAGCAGCACGTTCCGTTGCGCAAACCGCCCCGCTTCTTCGCTGGAGATGTGTCCCTGATCGACCAGCCGCTGGACAAGAGAGTGATCGTGCGTGATTTGGCGGATCTCTTTGCCCACGAGGTAGGCGCGGCTGTCGCCGATGTGCGTGAAAAAAATCTGTCGGCTGAAGACGAGTGCTGCGGTGAGCGTGGTTCCGCTGCCTGGAAGGTTGAGCATCACCGCTTGATTGGCCCGCAGGATGGAGGATTCCAGAATCTCCTGGATCGACTCGGAATTCTCGGAGACGCCGCCCAGCCATTGCGCGCCGAATCGGCTGATCACTTCGCGGGCGAAGGTTTGGGCCGCCAGCTGGCTTGCCCGTTCGCCCTGTTCGTGTCCACCCATCCCGTCGGCGACGACGAATAACCCGTAATAGGGCGAGGCGGTGTCGCCCTGTTGCAGCGAAGTGATGACCACCAAGCAATCTTCGTTGGATTGGCGCACCCGGCCGGTCTCGTACGTGATTCCAAACCGGAACATCGGGATCTCCTGTGAGCGATCGACCGGAATGGTTGTCTTGGCAGTGCGGCGTTTGCGCAGTCGGATGATTGGGGACACGCCATTCTCCTTGAGATGCCCGGCTTACAGAGGCAGGGCGTATATTTTATGATCCGTGGAACCGAATACGATCATTTCTTCATTGGCGGAAATCCCGCCGGTGATCGGCCCGCCGGTGAGGAACTTCCAGCGGAGCTTTCCGGTCATCAGTTCAAGGGCATAGAGGTGGCCGTCCACCGATCCACAGTACACCAATCCCCCTTGGACCAGCGGATTGGCGGTCACCTGGCCTTCCGTTTCAAAATGCCATTTCTCTTTGCTGGAACGGCCGTCTACGGCGTAGATCCGTCCGTCGGCCGATCCGAAGATGACCAGGCCCTGTGCAATGGTTGGGGAGGAAATGATCGCGTTATTGGTGCGGAACCGCCATGCGGCCCAACCGGATTTAATATCCAAGGCGTACAGCAAGCTGTCGACGGAACCGAAATAGAGCAGGCCGTTGCCTTCGCACGGAGAGGATGTGATCGCCCGCTTGGAATGAAATTTCCATTTGATTTCCCCCCGCAGATCGACCGAATAGCAATCTCCGCTTTCGCATCCGAAATAAATCCGGTCGCTGCTGGCCAGCGGAGTGGACCGGATCGGGCCGTCGACCTCGGTCTTCCATGCGCCCCGGCCGTACATGACGTTGATGGCGTGGAGTTTGGCGTCGTCGGATCCAATGAACACGTGGCCTTCGGCGATGGTCGGAGAAGAGCGCACTTCCGCCTCGGTATAGTAGGTCCAAGCCACCTTGCCGGTGATCAGGCTTACGGCATGAACCCGTTTGTCTTCCGAGCCCACGATGATGTTGTCTTCAAAGACCGCGGGCTTACCGGTCAGACCGCCTTCGGCGGCGTATTTCCATATGAACTCGCCGCTGGAGGGTTTCAGGGCGTAAAGGTTGTTATCGTATGCTCCTACCAGCACCGTGTCCTTGACGATCACGGGCGTGCCGCGGATTTCGTCTTCGCAGGTGAACTCCCATTTGGGTTGGATCCCATCCTCGGAGGTCGCAGGTGCGACGGCTGCGGCGACGGCGGGCGCAACCGAAGCCGCGGAGACGACGATCGGTTGCCCTCCTTCGGTGAATTGCGCCAGCACGGCCTGGAAGGCTTTCATGTCTTGGAACCGCTGCTCCGGTTCGTAGGCCAGCGCTTTCATCACCGCCTGATCGAGACCTTCCGGTACGCTTGGATTAATCTGCCGCAACGGGCGGTCGTGCCACGAAAAGGGCGGCTCGATCCGCGGATCACGCCGCGAAAGCAAATGGTGGAGCGTCGCCCCGAGTGCGTACACATCCGAAAGCGGGCCTGCCTCGCCGCGGTATTGCTCGGGCGGGGAATACCCTTCGGTGCCGATCATTGTACCTTTCCGGTCCGGTTCGAAGAGCTTGGCAATCCCGAAATCCACCAGGCGGATGTTCTCATGCTCGTCGGACATGATGTTCGACGGTTTGATGTCGCGGAAGATCACCGGGGGTTGGTGATGATGCAGATAATGGATGACGTGGCACAACTCGACGCCCCAATGGGCAACCATTGTTGTCGGCAGAAAATCGTTGCTTTCCGTCAGGATGGCTTCCAAGTCCTTCCCGTTGACGAATTCCATGACCAGAAAAGAGCGTTCCCCGATGGTGAAATAATCGTAGACGCGGGGGATGGCCGGATGGTTAAGGGTCGCCAGCAGGTTGGCTTCCCGCTCGAAGCTTTGCACGGCGGTCTGGCGTACGGCTTCATCCTTGCTGGGGTTCAGCATTTCCTTGACCGCCGCCAACCGAGTGACGCTGGGGAAGCGCATGTCCCGCGCCTGGTAAACCCAACTCATCCCGCCGCTGCCGACAACCCGAATGACCAGGTAACGGTTCTCCAGCGTTGTGCCGACGACCAGTGAAGCGGTTCCTCCCGTGTGCTGACGTAGGGAGTTGGTCATACGTTGAGTGTTCAGGGTCGCTCTCCTGAGACGGAAACCCGCTATTAAAGTGATTATATCAGGGTGTTGGCATCCCGCAAACGAAAATCAGGCGGGGTATAATCCAGTCGGAGTTTATCCTATAATTCCCTTCAGGAATCGGGATAACCAGCCGGCGCACTCTGCGGAAGAAGACCGGGGGACCAACCGGAAGGAAGATCCGGGAAAATCCCCGAGAGAACCGGAGAGGGTTGTGAAAGGTTCGCGGCGCCGGAGAGTGATTATTTCCGAGGAGGTCAATTCATGGAACGCGTTGTCATCACCGGGATCGGAACGATTAACCCCCTGGGGCTCGATCCGGAAAACAGTTGGAAAAACGCCTTGGCCGGAGTATCCTCCACGCATGAAATCGAGCAGTTTGATGCATCCCGCCTCTCGGTGCGGATCGCCTGCGAAGTGAAGGGGTTTGATCCGACCAAGTTCATGGATAGCCGCAACGCCAGGCGCATGGACCGTTTCGAACAATATGCCGTCGCCTCAGCCCGGCAAGCGATTGCGATATCGGGTCTGGATATTCACGCCCATTCCGACCGGGTGGGGGTCGTCATTGCATCTGCTGTCGGGGGGATTCAGACTTTGCAGGATGCCAGCAAGACGCTCCTGACCACCGGCCCAAGGAAGCTTAGCCCTTTCACGATTCCGATGCTCATGCCCAACGGCGGCTCGGGAATGGTGGCGATTGAATTCGGGGCGCACGGGCCTTCCTTTTCTGTGGCGTCGGCCTGCGCGTCGGGCGCCGATGGGGTGGGAATCGCCTGGCGGATGATCCGATCCGGCGATGTGGACGCGATGGTCGCGGGCGCCTCCGATGCGACCATGTGCGAACTGGCGATGGGAGCCTTCGACCGGGTTGGCGCGATGACCCGCGGAAATTCGCTCGCTGTGCCGAAACCCTTCGACAAGAACCGCGACGGTCTGGTGATGGGGGAAGGCGCGGCCGTCCTGGTGCTGGAAAGCTTAACTCTTGCCCGCAAACGCGGGGCAAAAATTCTCGCCGAACTGGCCGGATACGGCGCCACCTCCGACGCTTACCACGTCACCGCTCCGGCGGAGGACGGTTCGGGAAGTGCCCGGGCCATCCAGTTGGCGCTGGCGTCGGCCGGAGTAAAACCCGAAGATGTGGATTACATCAATGCCCACGGCACCGGAACGGTGCTCAACGACCTTTCAGAAACCAAAGCCATCAAACGGGTGTTTGGGAAACTTGCCTACAAAATCCCCGTCTCCTCCACGAAATCGATGACGGGTCACATGATGGGCACGACCGGCGCGCTGGAGGTCATCTTCTGCACCCTGGCCATCCGGGATGGGAAGATTCCTCCGACCATTCATTACACCACCCCCGATCCGGAATGTGATCTGGATTACGTTCCCAACATTGCCCGTGCAAAACCGGTCCGGGTGGCGGTCAGCAACGCCTTCGGTTTTGGCGGGCATAACGCCGTTCTGGTGATCCGCGCTTTCCAGGAATGAAAGAACCATCCTCCCCGGAACCTTTTCTCAACGATAACCGCATCCCGGCCGGTGAAAAAAAACACCCCACCGCGGAGGCGGTGGAACGTGCGACCGGACTGGTCTTTTCCAATCCCGGGCTGGCCATCCGAGCCCTCACCCACAGTTCCTTCGCCAACGAGAGCGCGGAGGAGGGGGAGGATTATGAGCGGCTGGAATTCCTCGGCGACGCCGTTCTGGATTACCTCGCTGCGTATTGGCTGTACCAGCATTTTCCGGAACTCTCCGAAGGGGATTTGACTCGGATGCGTTCGGCATTGGTCCGGACCGAAAGCTTGGCGGCATTCGCACAACAGATCGGACTGAATCAAATCCTGCGCATCGGGAAGGGGGAACGGCTCGCCGGCGGAGAAAACCGGATAACGATCCTCTGCGGAACATTCGAGGCGTTGACGGGGGCGATCGCGCTGGACCAGGGGATGGAGAAAGCCTACGCCTTTGCCGGGCCTCTCTTTCAACAGGAAGCCGATCGTGTGTTCGAACGGCTTTCCAGCAGCGATTGTAAAAGTCTGTTCCAGGAGAAGGCCCAGGCGAAGTTCGGGGCGACGCCCGGATACCGGGTGGTGGACATGACCGGTCCGGATCATGACCGGCAGTATACGATCGAGGTTCTGGTGGCCGGACGCTCCTTCGGCATCGGAACGGGCAACAGCAAGCAGGCTGCGGCCCAGGATGCCGCCCAAAAAGCGTTGGAAAAACTTCAACGAGAGGAATGATCGCCCCCATCCCGGACATTTTTCGGAACTCCATCCGGGAATGTATTTCATCCGCCCTCTTCGATTAAATTCACAGCAGTAACTTCACCATGCCGATGAGGAAAGAAAATTAATCGGCATGGGCTCCTTCCTCCTGGTCCCCGGAAGCCGCCGGGATTTGGAAGAGTTCCAAAACAGCCGGAGCAAAGCCGGTTAAATCCCTCATCCGCTGAGCGATTATTTTTCTGACAGCCGGCGGACCCAGGATGATGGCCGGAACCGGATTCCGGGTGTGTCCCCGCACGGATAGATCCTCGATGTTGCCATGATCGGACGTGATGACGACGGTCAAATCCGTCCCCGTCATAGCCGCAATCATGCCGCCCAAAACGCGGTCCAACATCTCCAGCAAGCGCACGGCACCGCGCATCTCTTGGAAATGGCCGGCATAATCGGTTGGCCAATAATCGAAGACGGTGAAATCGTCCTGCAGAGCCAGCTCCGCCATTCGCCTTCCGGCCTGGTTCGGGGTGAGGACGGGAATATTGTTGTATCGCAGCCGGTTACGCCATCCCCGGCCGGTGAAATCGGCCGAGATCGCATCCCCCCGGATTAAATCCTCCTCGGTCGCTAGGGGGATCCCCGCCAGGTCAAAGGCGAGCGGGATTGCGGAGTGCAGCCTCCGCCCGCTGCGGATGGCGTCGAAATATGAAGCAGGGTAGGCGTTGAGCAACCGGCAGCGGAATCCGGCTTCGACCAGCCGCCGGATGAGATCGTTATCTTGCAGGATCGCCCGGATGCGAGGATCGGGTTTGGGTCCAAAATGCGTGCCGATGATCCGCGGGACGTTCATGCCGGTCAGTAGGGTGGATTGACCGGTTGCGGATTCCGGAAGGCCTTCCACGCCCAAGGTTGCGTCGACGGAACGGAAGGAGGCGAGCGCTCCGTCGAATGGTTCAAGACCGAGCAAGAGCCGGCGGCCTTCCAGCAACGCAGTGAGGTGCGGCAGGTTCGCTGCGGCCAGCGGATTGATGCCCGGATCCGGGCTGCCTAATCCTACGCCGTCGAGGAACATCAGGAAAATCGGAACCGGTTGCATGGAATTAACGCAGATTAGTGTTCGTCGTCCACAATCGGATTATCGTCAACCAGGAGGATTTGGTACGGATTCAAACCGAGCTCCTTTCTAACCGGCTTTCGCGCGCCGGGATGCGTTGTTCGAGAAAAATCCTGAAAGGTTGCTATCCCCGTAATGGTTAATACCCTTGCGGACTTTCATTCAGCTCCAGCCAATAATGATGCAGAACACGGACCATTTCCTTGAGCTGGTCGAACGAAACCGGTTTGACCAGATAGGAGTTGGCTCCCAGTTCATAGGCCCGGGCGATGTCGGAGCGCTCGCGTGAGGAGGTGAAGATGATGACCGGCAGGTGGCGCAGCCGGGGTTGTCCGCGCAGCCACTGCAGTACCTCCAATCCGGATTTTCTCGGCATCTTGAGATCCAGCAGCACGACCCAGGGAAGCCCGGTTGCCTGTTCCGCGATGGGTTTCGCGCGGGCTTCCAGGAATCGAATGGCTGCCTCGCCATCTTCGGCGATAAGGATTTCCTCCGTCAGATCCGCTTTGCCGGCCGCCCTGCGGAACAGGGCGACGTCGTTCGGGTCGTCTTCAATCAGCAGCAAGGATTTTTTCAATTGGACCATTTGGCCATCCACCGGTCTCCAACGCGCCTTTCCGCCGGCCGGAGAGACGGACTATTGGGCGTAGTATAGATTCATGAATGTCCGTAAAATCCGCGGATCGAAATATTCCCCATCGAGCGATGTTAAATAATCCTTAACCCGGGCGTCCGGCCACGCCTCCCGGTAGGGTCGGGTCGATCGCAAGGCATCCCAAATATCCACCACTGCAAAAATCCTGGCCGGGAGGGGAATTTGTTCGCCCTTGAGGTGGCGCGGATAGCCGTTTCCGTCCCAGCGTTCGTGGTGGCAGTAGGGGATGTCGAGCGTTGGCCGGAGAAAGGCGATCGAGGAAAGCCACTCGAAGGCGAAGGTTGGGTGTTGGCGCATGACGGATAATTCTTCCTGGAGGAGCGGGCCGGGCTTAAGCAGGATGCTGTCGGGAATGCCCATCTTCCCGATGTCGTGCAACAGGCATCCCCGGCGGGCGTTGACCAGCTCACCCTCCGGCATCCCCATCGCGCGCGCCAGGCGCAGGGTGTTCTCGGTTACGCGCTGCGTGTGGCCCTCGGTCTCGCGGTCGCGGAGATCCAACGCGCGGGACCACCCTTCGATGGTGGCGTCGTACGCCAGGGTGAGTTCGGTGTTGGTGCGCTGAAGATCCTCGAACAGCATTGCATTGTCGATGGCAATCGCGGCCTGTTCAGCCACGGTTTCGAGGTAGGAAATCCACGCCGGGTCGGGCTCGAGCGCTGCGCGATGAAATATTTCCAACACGCCTTTGACCCGGCCCTTGGCCACCAGGGGAGCGGCGACGTAGGTGATGAAACCCTCTCCAGCCATGGCTTCAGAGCGCGAAGGATCATCCTGCTGCGGGTTCCAATGCGGCAGGAGAAGCACCCGCCGTTCCAGCGCCACGCGCCCCGCGTTCCCGCGATTGAGCGGGAGGTAGGTTTCTTTCCGGTGACCGGACCGGAATCCGCGCCCGGTGCTGTACTGCAGCGTCTGCGAGACGGAGCTTAGCAGCAGGATGTCGGCGGCGTCGACGTGCAACTGGCTGGTGAGCTCGTCGAGGATGACCATGAGGGTGACCCGCAGATCCAGACTGGCGGTGATGGCGGCGTCGATCGTCCGCAGCGCGGCCAACTTGTCCAGTTGCTGCCGGATCTGCCGTTCATTCTCCTTGCGGTCTGTAACATCACGCAGTACGAACAGGATCGCGTCCGCCGGGCTGCCGCTCCCGGGAAGGAGCGACGCAGAAAGCTCAGCGGTAATAACCAGGCCGTCGGCGCGCGCCAGGTCAATCTCCACCTTCTCGACCCGCCCGGTGTGCCGGAGTGTTTCCAGGGTCTGGTTCAGGAAGCGGGCCGGAAACGGAGCAAAGCAATCCACCCATCGTTTTCCGATCCATTCCGCCGTCCCGCCTGCGCCGAGAAGTTTTTGCGCCCGCGGGTTGGCTAACCGGATGCGCAACTCGAGATCCGTGACGATCACAGCATCGGGGGATGTGTCGGTCAGGGTGCGGTAAAGGGACTCGCTTTTGCGCAGCGCTTCCTCGGCGTCCGCCCGAGCCCGGCGGATGCTTCCTTCGCGGATCTCGCGTTCCACCGCCGGCAGCAGACGGCCAAGTTGTTCCTTGCGCAGGTAATCACCCGCGCCTGCTTTCATGATCGCCACGGCCTGATCCTCGCCGATGCTGCCCGAAACAAGAATGAACGGCAAATCCAGGCCGTGCGTTTTAATTTCATTCAATGCCATCGGGGCATTGAATTTCGGCATGGAGTGATCCGACAGAACCACGTCCCAGGATTGCGCCTCGAGCGCCCGGGCCATCGCCTCACGGGTGTCCACCCGGAGATATTGGACCGAATATTCGCCGCGCTCCAATTCCCGAGCCATGAGGAGCGCGTCATCTTCCAGATCCTCGACGATCAGGACATGCAGGGGTTTTTCCTTGGGGAGAGGGATCTTTTCCGGCGTGATTTCTCGGAAGGATCGCGGCGATAGGATAACCGGGGGAACGGGCCGCGAAGGCGTGCGGTGTGGGCGGGCGGCTGGATGAGTGGAGGGTCGGGTCGTCCGACGGGAGGGTTTGGCTGCTTTCGATCCGACGGTTTTTTTCATGGCTTTTTTGCGGTGCAGGGATCGCGACAACCGCACTGATTGTACACCAGGGAGACCGGCTTCCCCTTCAGTGGAAAACCGCGGAATCCGGTGAATCCAGCACGGCCAGAAGACGCTCCTTAACGCCGGGCACCATCTCGGGGAGGTTGGACCGCTCGAAAAATTCCGTCCGGGAAATTTCATTGCCGTCCGGGCGCTGCGATCCCGAGCAGATACCGCATTCAAACCAAGTGGCGATCGGGTAAAGCACATCTCCGCCGGGGAAGACCACCCGGTACCCGCCGAATACACCGCGGATGCGGATCGGCTCCACCTGCAAGCCGGTTTCCTCTTTTGTTTCCCGCATCACGGTTCCGGCAAGGCTTTCCCCCAGTTCCAGCAATCCGCCCGGCAACGACCATAATCCGGAATCCATCCGGCGAACCAGCAGCACCCGGCCGTGCGGATCGCGGATCAATGCGGTGGCGCCTGGCAGGATCAATGGTGCGGATCCAACCCGGTCGCGGAGCGCAGACCAAGTGGAGGATTCGGAGGAGCCGGGCTGTGGGGATGAAAAATCCGGCGGATCGAAAAACGGTTCGCGCGTGTCTCGTTTCTCCAAAGCCAGCCGGTACCAGGCAAGGGTGGGGGGAAAATCGTCCGAGGGAAAAAACGCCGACGCGGAGGATTCTCCTCCGCCGGTGCGAAGCGATCCGCCCTCGATCGAACATTCGAAATAGAAAGTGATTTGTTGGACGCGATCGCCGTTCGGGTAGAGAATATTATGGCGCGGACTGGAAAGGACCGACGTCAGGCGGAGCGGACGCACCGAGAGGCCGGTTTCTTCGCGCGCTTCGCGTATGGCGCAATCCGCCGGGCTCTCCCCCAATTCCAGAATTCCACCGGGCAGTCCCCATACGCCGAAATCCGACCGGCGCTGGAAAAGCATCCGGCCGTTTTCATCGCGCAATAGAATGGTGCTGTACGCCAAAGGAATTAATGCGCTGCCGACCGACCCGCGCAGGCTTTCGAGATATCCCATCGCCTTCTCTTGACAACCGACTTGACGATATGCGATACTTATCGCGGAAGAGCTCGTCCCCTTTCCACGCTATTCTACAGAAAGGAGGAGGTGATGCCCAAGATGAGTATTTACGGTAGTCCTCGCGCTGCGGCATCCCTCCTTTTTTGCGAGTGAGATGCCGCAGCGCAGCAAAGGCCGTCCTTCGGGACGGCCTTTGACGTTTAATCGCCGAAGCAGATCCCCAATCCACGGGCCGTAAGCATTCCGTCGCTGGAAAGATCCACGCGCTTGGGAACGGCCAGAGCCTCCTCGAGGGGAATATCGGTGATGGTGGAATATTGAAGGGCGACCATTCGTCCGAATCCTCCCCGCATAGCCAGGCGCACCGCGGCGGCGCCGTAGCGCGTCGCCAGCCAACGATCGAAGGGGGTCGGACCGCCTCCCCGTTGGACGTGACCGAGAACCGTGACGCGCGTTTCCGTCTGGCAGCGTTCGCCGATGATCCGGCCGACGAGCGTTCCAATCCCGCCCAACCTTGCCACCCGCACTTCGTCGCCGGCGATGGAGTAGATCGGGTCTTCGCCTTTGGGATGCGCGCCTTCCGCCACGGCGAGGATGCTGAACTTGCTTCCGCGCGAGGCGCGTTCGCACACCTTGCGGCAAACGCTCTCGAACAGGAACGGGAGTTCCGGGATCAGGATCACGTCCGCTCCGCCGGCCACCCCGGCATGCAACGCGAGGAATCCGGCGTCGCGTCCCATCAGTTCCACAACCATCGCACGATGGTGGGATTCAGCCGTGGTATGCAGTTTGTCGATCGCTTCGGTGGCGGTGTTGAGCGCGGTGTCGAATCCGAAGGTGACTTCGGTTCCGCCGACGTCGTTGTCGATCGTCTTCGGGACCCCTACCACCGGGCAGCCCTTGTGTTTCAGTTCCAGCGCGATACGCAGGGTGCCGTCGCCGCCGATGACGATTAAGGCGTCCAGGTTCAACGCAACAATAGCCGCCAGGACTTCATCCGACATGTCTACCACCCGAGTGGCGCCGTCCGGCTGGACGACTTTACGGGCGAAGGGATTGCCGCGGCTGGCCGTCCCGAGGATGGTTCCGCCTCGGGGCAGAATCCCGCGGACATCACCCGGAGTGAGCGTGTGTACTCCGCCGGCCCGCAATAGCCCGTCGAATCCGTCTTCGATCCCGATGACCTCCGCGCCGTAATCGATGGCTGCCGTTTTCACCACAGCCCGGATGACCGCGTTCAACCCGGGGGCGTCTCCGCCGCCGGTGGTGATCCCGATCCGTTTGGGTTTCATGATCGCTCCTCTGAATGGATTACTGACCTAGCCTCCCTCCCCTGATCACTCATCCTTCTTCGTGAATCACAGTAGGGAGGGGGGTTAGATCGGATCTCCATTTTAATACACTCTTCCGCTCCGAGCCTTTTCGCCAATGATCCCCCCGGAAATAGGCGGGAAAATAATTTTTGGATGTAGTACACTAGCGCGGATTTGGATTCTCATTAACGCCTCCGCGAGGTCTGCATTGGACAATCCCACAGCCGACAAACCGCAACCCAGAATTCCGAGGAACCTGATCGCGGTATCCCTGGGCTCGTTCTTCACGGATATTTCGTCCGAGATGATTGTCTATCTCCTGCCGCTGTTCCTGACCAACGTGCTTGGCGCGCAGACGGCGGTTGTGGGGCTGATCGAGGGCGTGGCGGAAAGCACCGCCAGCCTGACCCGTTTAATCTCCGGCTGGCTCTCCGACAAGCTCGGCAAACGGAAAGGATTGACCGTCTTTGGCTACTCGCTCTCGGCCGTCGCCAAGCCGCTGTTCCTGCTGGCCAATACCTGGCCGCTGGTGCTTCTCCTTCGATTCTTCGACCGGCTGGGAAAGGGGATTCGGACCGCGCCGCGCGACGCGCTGGTGGCGGATTCAGTGCGCACTGATAACCGCGGCTACAGCTTCGGGTTGCACCGCGCGGCCGATACGGCGGGTGCGACCATCGGCTTGGCAATCGCCGCGGTGGTTACATACGCGGCGGGAGCATCCGCGATGAAACTTACCGCCGCCACCTTTCACACCGTGGTATGGCTGAGCATCCTGCCCGGCATTCTGGGTGTGGTCAGCCTAGTGGTCATCGCCCGTGAAGTTCCCCCGATTCTTAAACCGAAACCCATGGGGGAGCCGGGTTCTCCGGAGAAAATTACCGGAGCGGCTGTGCGGCAATATAACCCGCGGCTCGTGGGGTTCTTCCTTGTGGTGGCCCTTTTCACACTCGGCAACTCTTCCGATGCATTTCTCGTCCTCCGGGCGCAGAATCGCGGGCTGAGCGTGTTCGATGTGATGCTGGCCATCTTTATCATGAATGTTGTGTACACCATCGTCTCCATCCCGGCGGGACAGCGTTCGGATAAAATCGGCCGGGGGAAGGTGCTGGTTACCGGGTGGCTGGTCTACGGCCTGGTATATCTCGGGTTCGCCCTGACCGGAGCCTCCTGGCAAATCTGGGTTCTGTACGCACTCTACGGGTTATACTATGCGATGGTGGAAGGGACCGCCCGCGCGTACGTCGCCGACCTTTCCGTGCCGGAAAGCCGCGGCACGGCTTACGGAATATTTAACGCTGCGGTGGGCATCATGGCATTCCCGGCTTCCCTGATCGCGGGAATTCTATGGCAAGGGGTTTTCGGCTGGCAGGGGCTGGGACCGTCCGCGCCGTTTTTCTTCGGTTCGGCTATGGCGCTGGTCGCCGTCGTTCTAACTATCTTCTGGCTGCCGAGATTGGCCAAAGAGTGAAAAAACCCATTAACGGAAGTTGTTTCATGGATCGCCGGGTTGTTTTGAATAATAGACGATGAAATTTCCAAAGGTTTTTGACTCATAGGTGGATGCATTTTCCATGGATTCGCCGATGGATAGAATAGAAACCGCGTCCGGCTGCCTTAAACACGAAGGGTCTCCAAAGGAATACCGCCCGTAAACCAATACGGTCCGGAAACTGGAATCCGGCTGGTTATAAATTAGGCGGTCAATATAATCGGCCGGATTCTTTTTCTCGAGGAAGAGCACATAGATATAGGGTTGATTGACCGAACCCGTAACACACACCGGACGATCATCCATCGACCGGGTAAATTCCAATGCCGGCAGCAATCCGTCGAAAAACTCTTTGCCGATCGATTGGCGATATTCGACCCCGTGATAATCCCTGTTAAAAAGGATGAATGCTGCAACAAACGGGACGAGCAGGATCAAGGAGAAGGGACGGGCGTATGCCAGGAGACAAAACACACACACGGCTGCGCAAAAGATCAAAGGAATAAAAATCAGATTGAACCGGTTGACGTTTACGGGTTGCATCAGACCGATGCAAAAAGCGGCAGCCAGCCAGGAAAGCATGAGCCATTTTTCTTTTTGGGACTTCATCCCCCAGGACGGGATCAATAATACGGCGCCGACGAAAGATAGAATATAGGCCCTCGCGTAGAAATACTGATAGTTGGATAATTCGTTCCACGGGAGACCGTCGGATTTTCCCATAATCAACTGTATCGCGGCAAATATATTTTCCTTGAAAATTGAAAGTGGATCGGCCGAGAAAATGGCGGCCATGAATTCGTACCGGGCTTGGGTTGGAAGCCGCGGAATGGTAAACGGTCCAATGGCAATGGATTGCAGGTGGAGGGAATTAACCAATAGGAACAAGACGATCGGTACCGAGAGCAGAACGAAAATACATACCCCTTGGATCGCGGTCCTTAAGCTGACGGATTTATGGATAAGCAAAATGGGAATTGCGCACAGCAGGAAAAGAGGAACGGCGACATACGCCGCCCCATAGGCATAAAGACAAAGCCCAAAGAAAAAGGACGCGACGAGAAACCATTTGTTTTCCAGCGTGGAGTTGACGGTTGCGGCAAAGCCAGCCAGAAATACAAAAGGGAGAATATTATCGTTCAATCCCCAGCGGGACATCATGATATGCCAGGGACTGATCGCTAGAAAGAACATGGCGAGCAAACCGAAATAAACGCCCAGCGTTCGTTTGCCGACAAAGTAAATCAGCGGCAGGGAGAGAATCCCCGACAGCAGGAGCGGCAGCCGAATCGTAAACGCGGTTAAACCGAAACCGACGAACGGGATGAGGAGGTACCCGTACAGGGCGTCCATTCCGCTGTCCCACGACGTGAAGTTCACCGGGAAGGAAACGTTATTTCGGTCCACGCCGTAGTGCAGCAAATCGTAGGCATCCAGCCCGATCGACGCTTCATCTTGGTTCAATCCGGCGGGCAATGCGGCGAATTCCCACACCCTGGCAAAGATTCCCGCGCATAAAATAACGGCAAACAAAACATTGGGGAGGGTGATCCAGCGCGGGCGGGCGGGCGAAGGAGAAGGAAAATCGTTCATGGTTGTCGAATGATTTCCGCCGGTGCGGAATTCCTCCCTATCCGAAGGCTAGACATGGAGAAGCGGTTTTTTCTTCATCAGCGGCTTTTGGAGATATAAAAGGAAGACCGCTTTCCGTGTTAAGAAAACAATAGCGGCGAGGTTAAGAAAGGAAATAACGGAAAGGGGGAAGACATACTTATCGGTGAAAAATGGTTGATAGGTGAAGAAGGAGGAAAGCTGTGAAAAGACAGGCACCAGGAATAATTCGGGATAACAAAATACCAAAAGGATGGAAAAAACATCTGCGGGGTAGAAATATCGTTCGTGCATGCTCGGAAGAAAAAACGGTACAAGGAAAACCGATACGGTTGCCAAAAGGACAATTTCGCCATTCCCTATTCTTCGTTTTCGGAAGAAAATGAACGCGATAAAGAGCAGGCAGATGCCCATGGCGAAAAAAATTCCGGCTTTGGATATCAGCGAATATTGATCCTCGGAAAACCATGTATATACCGAAGCCGCGTTGAGTGTCAACCGCTTATAGGTTCCGGCTTGGTTCCAGAAAATCATCAGGAGCTGCGGAAGCGGCCGGCCGGCTATCCACGCCGGGACGATGGAGATCACATAGGGGATGGGAATAAGAAAAATCTTTTTCCATGGAATAAATCCAATCAGGAATAGGGCTGCGATGAAGGGACCGAGGAAGACGCTTTGCAGTTTGAAGGCCAGAGCCACCCCATAACTTAACATGGCCAAACTAAACCGTCTCGAGATCAACAGCCATACACCCAGGACGAGAAAGGATGTGTAGAATACGTCCGCCTGTCCCCAATAGGCGCTGTTAAATATCATCGTCGGCGCCAGAAAAACGGATAGGCAAGCGAAGGCCGCGCGAAGCTTGGACCGGGTGGCGGAAAAGATAAGTCCGAAGGCAAGGGAAGCGCATACCAGATCCATGAATATGGATGGGAATTTAACCGCGAGTAGATTCGGAAGCGACGGAAAAAGACCGTGAATGATAAAGAGAACATAAATGTAGAGGGGGGAATAATTGGAAAAATCCGCGCGCAGGGCGGACAACCCCAGGTTTCTAATTTTGTCGTACCAATTATTGAGGTCCAACCAAAAATCCAACGAGGTGAATGGTAACAACCGATACCGAATGAGGAGCCCCAGGATGATCCCCGCGAACAAAAAGCAGGCTAGAAATCGGTTTTTATAAAGGAAATATTTTGCACCCGGGACAGAAAAAAAGGATTTCTCAAGGTGGGTCTTCCGATTCCCGAGGATCTTTACGCTTCGCATGCTTCTCCGGAATATTAAAAATCAAAGCAAGATATTATTGAACGGAAGTCCTTATTATATCCTTGCGGCAGGGTTCGTCAAGACAAATATGGCGATCGGGAGGGCGATTCGCAACCTCATTTTGCGGATTCCATCCCGGGCATGGCGGTGATTATTTTAGAGGCGATCCTCAATTGGCTGACCATAAGATATTCTTTTCGGATAGTTCTATTCAATCGAAGGCATCGCTTGCACGAAGCTTAGCGATCTGCGCTGCGGATCATGGGATCCCGGGGCTTTGGCTGGCGGTTTGCAGGAGCCACGCCTTGGCTTCCCATTCGAACCGGTATGAATTTGTTTTCAAGAATTCATCACACCGGGGCCAGGGAGATACCCTTGGGAGGATTTCTATCCCAACGCCTGGTGAGAATAAAATAATTGTGATATAAATTAACCTGGTTCATTCCATCCAGGGGGATGTATGACTCTATTCTATCTTTGCACCTCATTTCTCGCGGGCATCGCGCTGGCGCCGTTGGCCGGGTTGCCTCTCGTTTCCTCGTTGGGTTCGGGCGCGCTCTTCTTCCTGTTCGCCTTCACCCTTAAAAAATTCCGTGTCCCTTTCTTATCCCTTGCATTTTTCCTCCTTGGCTCGGCGCGTCTGGCGGCCGCGCAACCCAAACCCGGCCCGAATTTCCTAGGCTCGTATGTCAATCAATCCGCCGTCTTTGAGGTCGAGCTGGAGGAGGATCCTGTTCCGCAAGGGCGGGGTTTGCGCGTCCGCGGGCGGGTCGACCGGATCGTCCGTCCGGAAGGCGACATAAGCGGATTGGATGGGACTCTGATGGTGGAATTCCGCGAGCGACCTGAAGGTTGGACTCCGCGCTATGGGGATCGGGTCCGGCTCTCCGGCCTGTTGCCGCCGCCGCCGATCGTCAAAGGATTCGACTACGCCGCTTACCTTGCGCGCCAAGGCGTCTACGCCGTCCTGAGCGACCCGGTGGTGAAATCGGTTGAGAATCGGCGCGGAAATCCTTTAATGGAACCGCTTTATGCCTTCCGCCGGAAGGCATTGGAAATTCTCAAGCAACTTTTCCCCGAACCGGAGGGCGCGTTGCTTTCGGGGATCCTGCTGGGAGATGACAGCTCCATTCCGAAGGATCTGCAGCAGGCGTTTGCGCAAACCGGCACCTCCCACATCGTGGCGATATCGGGTTTCAACATTTCGATCGTGGCGGGAATTTTTCTTGCGCTCACCCGGCGCCTGCCACGCTCTCTCCCGGGCTGGCTAGTGGCCGCGGTGGGGATCGCGATTTACACCGTGCTGGTGGGCGCCACACCGTCGGTGGTGCGCGCGGCGGTTATGGGCGGACTGGCGATCGTTGCGCGGCAATTCGGACGGCGCTCGCACGGGCTGACGTCGCTTTTTTTTGCCGGGACGCTGATGACCGCGGCCAACCCCTGGACGCTTTGGGACGTCGGCTTCCAGCTTTCGTTCGCTGCTACGCTGGGGCTTATCCTGTATGCCGATCCATTGCAGGCGGGGGTTGAGCGGTTGTTATCGCATGTCGGGAGGGAACGGGCGCGCACGCTCGCTTCCGCCGCGGGTGAGATCTTCCTGATCACAACCGCGGCGCAGATCACCACAATCCCCATCATGCTGTATCAATTCCAATCACTTTCGCTGATCGCCTTCGCCGTCAATCCGCTCATCCTCTTCGTGCAGCCGATGCTGATGATCGCCGGAGGCGCGGCGGTGCTCGCGGGTATGGTCTGGTTGCCCGCCGGCCAGGCGCTTGCCTGGGCGGGCTGGGCGCCGACGGCGTATACCATTCGCGTTGTGGAGTGGGGCGCCCGGATCGTAGCCGGGTGGTGGCCCGTGGATGCGATTTCGCCCGCGTGGATCGTTGTCTATTACGCAACGCTTTTCGGCTTTACGGTACTTGCGGCGCGCGGCAAACTTCCCCGGTTGGATTTTGGACGCACTCTCATCACCAAGGTTGCCTCCGCCACGATACCGTTCCTTATAGCGGCCGCATATATCGCCTGGGGCGCGTATTTCCATCGGCCGGACGGACGGTTGCACCTGACGATGTTGGATACCGGCGGTGAGACGATCCTCCTGCGCTCGCCCGCCGGGAAAACCGTGTTGATCGACGCGGGCGCGGATGATCCCAACCGGGTAATTTCGGGCTTGGGGAAAATTCTCGGGTTCGGTCCGCAGAAATTGGATTGGGTTGTCGTCGGATCCGATGCAGAGGAAACGACATTCGCCCTTGCGGATGTCGCTGCGCGCTACGAGATTGGCAGCGTGCTTATTCCCTCCGGCGTGGATCGAACGGTGAAATCGCTGGCCGCATTTATTTCCGCCTGCGAGGAGAGATACATCCCCATATATGAAGGAAGCGAAGGTTACNNGGAGCGGGCGCGCGCCTAAGCGTGCTGGCTCAGGGCGGCCGGGGATTGATCCTGGCGGTCGAGCGCGATCATCCCACAACTGCGGGTGGGACCGGTGTCCGTTGTTTGATTTTCGACGGTTTGGACGCGGAACTCGGGCAGCGAATGATCGCGCAGGGCAAAGTGCCCACTGCACAGGTTGTACTTTTTCCCCTCGCCGTAAAGCAAACCGGAAACCTGACGGAATGGCTGCGCGCCGCCCGTCCCCAAGCGGGCCTATGGCCGTTTCCGGACGACCTAGGCTGGCCGGATGGGATCGAATTGCTGCGTTCGGATGCGCACGGGTGGGTGGATTTGGCCACGGATGGAATGCAAATGTGGATTCGGGTGGAAAAATAAAAATCCGGACGCAAATCATCCAAAATAATACCCGGATTCTCAAGACTGCGGAAATCGATAACCACGCGCGCCTACAATCCTTGAGAAAGCACGAATTTTCGGGGGAAACTGTCTTTATCCTTGACCATTACCTATATTTCATTATAATCAAGCCTTAAATCAAGTTTGGGGTTTCCCTCTGCGGGTAAATCATCAAAAGCACCGATTAATATCCGGGGAAGATTCAATCTCCGGGAAGCCAGGATAAAAACCAGATAATATCTGGAAGGAGGTGCTACTCAACGGAATTGATGATTTTTTCTTCAATGAACGCCTATCGAACACCTACATATTTCGGAGGAGAAACCATGAAACGCCCAATAACTGTCTTTTCTGTACTGGCGATTGCCAGTATGTTCCTGTTCGCATGCTCTCCAGCCAGAAGTGTACGTTCGGGACCTGCTGTCTGTAAGTCCGATTCGGTCGGTTGTGCGTTAATTAAATCTGGTCAGACCATCAAGATCGGCATGGGCGCTCCCATGACCGGCGATAACGCTGCCTTCGGAACCGATATCTCTCAGGCAGCCATCATGGCCATGGCGGATGCAGGCGCCTTCCAGGGTTTCAAGTTCGAACTGGTTGCCCAGGATGATGGTGGCAGCGCCGAAGGCGGCGCCTCAGTGGCCAACAAGCTCGTCTCGGATCCAACCGTCGTCGCCATCGAAGGGCATATCTTCTCGGGCGCGACCGTAGCTGCCATACCGATTTATGAAAAAGCGTCCCTTCCGATGCTTTCGCCTTCCGCCACGAATGCGACCTTGACCACGACCGGATCCAAGGTCTTCAACCGCAATGTCTTCACCGACGCCATCCAGGGAAAATTCGCGGCCTCGTACCTGTATAACACGCTGAAGATCAAGAACCTGGCAATCATGCATGACGGAGCGGCCTATGGCCAAGGCTTAGCACAGACCGTCAACGACATTTTCAAACAGCTCGGCGGCAATGTGGTTGCCTTCCAGGCGATCACGCCGGGTGAATCCGATTACAGCGCGGTCCTCGCCGATATCGCTTCCAAGAAACCGGATGCGATTTTCTTCGGCGGTTACACGGCGGAAGCAGCCGTGCTCGTCAATCAAATGGGGCAGTCCGGCCTCACTGGCGTCACTTTCTTCAGCGATGACGGTATTTACGGCGTGGATTTCCTCACGAGGACCAAACAGAATGGTACCGGCGCCTATTCCACATCTCCTGTCCCGGCTCCTTCCGATGCATCAAAGAAATTTGACGCGGCGTACCTTGCCAAGTACGGCAAGGCGCCCGGCTCGCTTTCCCCTTACACCTATACCGCCTATGATGCCGGCGCGGTCCTGGTCAAGGCGATCGAAAGCGTGGCCGTCCTCGGCGACGACGGGAATTTGTATATCCCGCGCGGCGCCCTGATTGCCGCCGTACGCGCAACCAAGGACTATCAGGGGCTTTCCGGCACAATCACATGCGATTCTACCGGTGAGTGTTCCGCCTCCGGCCCAACCTTCTATAAGGACGACGGCACTCAGTGGGTAGCCGTCGGCACCGGAAGCTAATGAGCGTGATTATCAGATTGATTTACAGCGTCTAAATATAGAAGAAATGGCGGGATGTGCTAGCATCCCGCCATTTCTCTAAATTCCGAACCGGGTTTCAGGAAGCTTCCCGATTGAAGGAAGATCCAATGCAACAAAAAACGGCTTTACATGTCCATAAACCCGTCGGCACCTATCGATATGTTCAAATTATTCTTGGTGTATTTTTTTCAGCGTATTTACTCTGGCGTCTTTATGTGGTGCTGATTGCCCATCCGGCCTATGGTCCAGACACATGGCTGCGCTTTACCATTGATGGAGTTGTACTGGGGAGTGTGTACGCCCTGATCGCCATCGGATATACCCTCGTATATGGCATACTTTTTATGATCAACTTTGCCCATGGGGATGTCATGATGCTTGGGGCCTTCGGTGGTTATTTCGTCTTCGAGGCCCTTGGCGCATATAAAGTTTCATCCTCTCTCAGTTTCTTAAATGCATACCCGGTAATCTCCGTTATTCTGGCATTCTTGGCGGGGATGGCGGTTTCCTCAACAGCCGGTTATTTCCTGGAAAAAATTGCCTACCGCCCTCTACGTGGCGCACCCCGTCTGGTGCCTCTGATCAGTGCCGTTGGCGCATCCATCTTTCTTGAAAACGCCGCGCAACTCCTCTTTAGCACACAGCGCTGGGACTATACCAATCCGGCGGTTCTCAATCGCGGCGCTGGGTGGAATATCCATGTAGGGCAGGGGACGGTCGTTGTTACTTACACGGGTGTATTGACCATCGTTGTGTCCGTCCTGATCATGATTGGACTGTATCTGCTGGTTAAGCGGACGCGCCTTGGACGTGCGATGCGGGCCGTCGCCGAAAATAAAAGCACGGCTGCTTTGATGGGGGTCGATGTAGACGGAATCATCAGCCGTACATTTATCATCAGCGGCGTGCTCGCCGGCGCGGCGGGTGTCATGTGGGGCATCCACCTTGGATTGGTGTATTACTATGTCGGTTTCATTCCGGGAATAAAAGCTTTCACCGCCGCTGTGCTCGGAGGAATTGGCAGCATACCCGGTGCGATGCTGGGGGGATTATTCCTGGGGGTCGTGGAATCTCTGGGACCGGCGGTACTGGGGATCAGTTTCCAGCTGAAAGATGTGATTGCATTTTCCATTCTCGTTCTCGTGCTTGTCTTCCGGCCAACAGGAATCCTCGGTGAAGTCCTGAGCGAGGAGAAAGTCTGATGACGCGCCATATTCGCAACGGGATCAATGCAGGGATAATATTCGGGATCGTCACTATTTTCCTGTTTATGATTGGCTTCACGACGACCATCTCGGACCTTCTTGGGCAACTCCTTCGCAACGGATCATCCATAGCCGTAATGGGATTTACTCCAGGTATATTTGACCTTCTGGTCTTCCTTTTCTTCATCGGAATGTGGGCAGGCATTTCCGGTGCCAAGAAAACACCGGATAAAATCGACACCTGGGGAACCGTTTTATTGAGTTCGGGGATAGCCGGCCTACTCCACGGAATATTGGTAGGGGGGCTGGCTCTGCTGGTTGGCAGCCTGCTCCAGGCCGGGGTTACGATGACCGTCTATTTTGCTCAATTGCTCCCGGATGCCATCCATCTGTTTCTTATCGGATTGAACGCAACCTCCGCCGGGTCATTCTATGTGATATTTTTCTTGATAACAGGGTTGATCGGTGGAGTGGTTGCACGCACGATCCGGTATGGGTCCTGGCGGCAAAATCTGACCGCCTGGTCCAAGAATAAATGGCAGGCCTTCACTGCGTGGCCGCAGTACCAGCGAATCAGGCACAACAAACTTAATCTCTTTGTCGTGTATGGACTATTGATCCTGATCGTCTTTCTGCTTCCGCAGGTGCTCGGTCAATATTGGAATTATACCGTTGGCACGGTGGGCATTTACGTCCTGCTCGGCCTGGGATTGAACATCGTCGTCGGATTAGCGGGAATGCTTGACCTGGGGTATGTGGCTTTCTTTGCCATCGGCGCATATACCGTGGCGCTGTTGACCGCGCCGGCTCCCCATCACCTGATGTGGAATTTTTGGGTCACCGTGCCAATCGGGATCCTATTGGCGGCGTTCGCAGGGATCGTACTCGGCATCCCTGTCCTGCGGCTGCGTGGAGATTACCTTGCCATTGTTACCCTTGGGTTCGGCCAGATCATTGCCGTTTTGCTCCACAGCGACGAGCTGACTGCCTTTACTGGCGGACCAAGGGGCGTCGCTGCCGTGGGTGGCCCGTCCCTATTTGGTATCTCACTTGGAACCCCCGAGGGTTTTGTCTACCTTATTCTACTCGCGGTGATCCTGGTCATTTTCGTTACCATCCGGTTGCGTAATTCCCGCGTCGGCCGCGCCTGGGAAGCGATTCGGGAGGATGAAACGGTCGCGCGGGCCATGGGAATTAATACGTGGTCGCATAAACTGCTTGCCTTTGCCATTGGGGCTTCCTTTGCCGGACTTGGCGGTGTTATCTTTGCCTCCCGCAATCAATTCACCGGCCCGGAAGATTACAACCTGATGGTTTCGTTCAATGTCCTCGCATCCGTGATTGTTGGGGGGATGGGCAGCATTCCGGGAGTCATCGGCGGTGCATTTACCTTAAAAGGTCTGCCCGAAGTGCTCCGTGAGCTGGAAAATTACCGAGTACTGGCATTCGGCGCCCTTCTGGTTGTGATGATGCTTATCCGCCCGGAAGGATTGCTGCCAACATCCAGGCGAAAAATGGAGATAAAAGAACTACACGATCCGGATGGGAAGGAAGCCGGCGAAACCCCCGGAGGAAAATCCTGATGGACAACATCGCCCTGGAAACCATCGGCCTGAGCAAGCGCTTTGGCGGTTTGATCGCCGTCAATGCCGTTGACTTGAGCATACGCGAAAAATCCATTTTTAGCGTCATCGGACCCAATGGAGCCGGAAAGACGACTTTCTACAACTGCATCACGGGCTTCTACGCACCCGAAGCCGGTGAGATTTTATTTTTCAACAAATCCTTGGTCGGCCTCTCCCCGGACCGGATTGCTCAAATGGGGATTGCACGGACCTATCAGAATATCCGTTTGTTCGCCAACATGACTACCCTGGAAAACATTTTGATCGGCCAACACCATTTATTAAAAACCAGCTGGGTCGAAGCTATCCTGCAGACTCCACGCATGCGAAGGGAAGAGGCGGATGCATTGAATGAAGCTATGCGTCTGCTGCGCTTCGTCGGCTTGAGCGGCATGGGAGATCAGGTCGCCAGGAACCTTCCGTATGGCGCTCAGCGCCGGCTGGAAGTCGCCCGGGCACTGGCGCTTAAGCCGAGTATGCTTCTCCTCGACGAACCGACGGCGGGCATGAACCCAAACGAAACCATGGAGATGATGCGTTTCATCCAGCGTCTCCGCGACGAGCTGGAAATCACAATTCTGCTTATTGAACATGATATGCGTGTGGTCATGGGGATTAGCGAGCAAATTGCCGTTTTGGATTATGGCGTCAAAATCGCTGAGGGGACCCCACGTGAAATTCAAGGGAACGCCCAGGTGATCGAGGCGTACCTCGGACGCGCCGCTACGGCAGCAGCATAATACGGTCCAAAGAGGATTTGCTATGCCCATGCTTGAAGTGTCGGATGTCCATACTTATTATGGAAACATCCATGCCTTAAACGGGATTTCGATCAGCGTCGAAAAAGGGGAAATCGTAACTTTAATCGGCGGGAATGGCGCCGGTAAAACCACCACTTTGCGCAGCATTGTTGGTCTACTCAAACCCCGCCAGGGGCATATCGTCCTGGACGGGGAGGATCTTACCCAATACAAAACCCATGAAATCGTTAATAAAGGCGTCGCCATGGTGCCGGAGGGGCGTGGCATCTTTGCCCGCCTGACCGTTACTGAAAATCTTGATATGGGCGCGTATTCCCGCAAAGATCAGAAAGGAATTCAGCAAGACTTGGATCGGGTTTATACGATTTTTCCACGGCTCAAGGAACGCCGTACTCAAGTTGGAGGGACGCTCTCCGGAGGCGAACAGCAGATGCTGGCCATCGGCCGGGCGCTCATGACCCACCCGCGCCTAATGCTCCTGGATGAACCATCGATGGGATTGGCACCCCTTTTGGTGGAAAGTATTTTTGAGACCATTCGATCCATCAATAAAGAAGGTACCACCGTCCTGCTGGTGGAGCAGAACGCTCTCATGGCTCTATCCATCGCCGACCGGGGATACGTCGTTCAAACCGGCCGGATCGTCTTGCAGGACAAAGCTGCAGCGCTTCGGAAAAACGAGATGGTGCGCAAGGCCTACCTAGGTGAGGAATAAATTCCAAGGCTCAAAGAAAACCGTTTTCATACAGAAGACGGTTTTTTTTATAGATCTTCCGCGGATGCAATCCCATCCGCCCTTTCCGATCTTGCCGTGTTGTATTTGATAGGCGCTATTCTGCTTCCGGTCGGCGCCGATCGGACTATGAAGTTGCAGGCTTCGTTTCCATCCATCTGCGCGGAAAAACGGATTCCAATAAATAAAGGCGGCGAGGGTTACCGGTTTGAGCTTGGAGCGGGCGCGCGCCTAAGCGTGCTGGCTCAGGGCGGCCGGGGATTATCCTGGCGGTCGAACGCGATCATCCCACAACTGCCGGCGGGATCGGTGTCCGTTGGTTGATTTTCTACGGTTTGGACGCGGAGCTCGGGCAGCGAATGTTCGCGCAGGGTAAAGTGCCCGCCGCGTAAGTTGTTTTTTCCCCCTCGCCGTAAAACAAACCGGAAACCTGACGGAGTGGTTGCGCTCCACCCGGTCACAAACGGACCTATGACCGTTTCCGGACGATCTGGGCTGGCCGCAGGGGATCGAATTGCCGCGTTCGGATGCGCACGGGTGGGTGGATTTGGCCACGGATGGGATGCAAATGTGGATCCGGGTGGAAAAATGAATTATCTCCAAAAAACCTCCAAAGTTTCTCTTTGTGGCTTGCCCTAACAACTGTGATACCTTACAATCCTAATATCCAAATAACGAAATGATTTCCCAGGAGGTCAGGATGATCACAGATTTACGTATTCGAAAATTAATAACAGCGTTTGCGATCGTATCGCTGAACGCATGCGGCGGATCCCCGGTCTGCGCCACTGCCAGTCTGCAGAGTCCGACCTTGAACTCGCCGGCGGATTTTTCGGTCGTGGCATCGTTATTGCCAACGCTAAGTTGGAATTATCCGGATGCCGGTTGTCATCCAAAAGGCTATCGGATCGACCTCTCCCCCGACCAGAACTTTGCCGATACGAGCTTGAGCGGGGGAACGGGAAATCCCTCCACCGACTGGTCCCCCGGAAGCAATTTGCAGCCCGGAGACGAATACTTCTGGAAAGTGGCGGCGATCAACGACACAACGCTCGGACCCGCCTCTGTCTATCGCAGGTTTTTCACCGGTCCATATTGTGATCCGGCGGCATTGGCTGCGCCAACGCTGGTCTGGCCGGCCGACGGGGAAACAATAAACACAACCATGCCTGGATTGCACTGGGCCAACGGCAATGCCGGTTGCATCCCGCAGGGATACGGAATTCACCTCTCCGCGGATCCGGCCTTTGCCGATACCACCCATAACGGCGGTACCGGAAACCCCGACCAACTCTGGTACCCTGGTCATGACCTGGCCGATTGCACCACGTATTACTGGCTCGTATTCGCCGGAATCGACACCACTTTCGGACCGAATTCCGCGGTGCGTTCCTTCCACACCAACGCCAGCGGAACGTGCGCCGCGGCCGGGATGGGATCCATTTCCGGAATAGTTTGGCACGATCTGTGCGCTGTTCCCGCGGACCCGGCCGCCCCCCCGCCTTCCGGCTGCATTGACCTTGGCGGCGGCGAAGGATTGGGGGCCAACGGAATACACGATCCGGACGAACCGGGGATTGCCGGCGTGCATGTGAAATTGGGCCAGGGGGCGTGCATGTCCACCGTCATCCTGCAAACGTACCTTACCGGCGCCGACGGAATTTATTCGTTCAACAATCTGCCGGCGGGAACCTATTGTGTCTTCGTTGACGCGACGGATTTGGACAACGCGCCGGTTCTGCTCCCGGGCGCTTGGACCCGTCCAATGCGCTGGGTCAATCCCACCCGCCAGGCCGTCATCCTGGGGCAGGCGGAGCATCGGTCCGGGATCATCTTCGGCTGGGGGGATCGAACATCGCCCGCGACGCCAACTCCGATCGCGACCCTTGCGCCCACCTTCACCCCGACCCCCGCATCCTTCTTCAAGCTGGCGATTAAACCAAATCACATCTATTACCGGGGCACCGGCTGCGGCGATCATCAGGCTCAATTCCAGGTTCAGGTGGCGGATCCAAACAAAATCGCCGGTGTGTGGCTGTTCATCCGGCTGCAGGATAAAAAGGGGGGGGAGACGACCGGATGGAGCGAAGCGTTGGTCATGACTCCAATGGGCTCGGGATGGTATTCCTATATGCTTTTATCGGAAGCCATTCCGGATTTCACCAAATTCGCCGACGCCATAATCCAATATCAGTTTGTCGCGTATGATAAAAGTTTTGCGCGGGTGGCCGCCAGCGACGTCTATTTGGATGTTGAACTTTCGGCCTGCGGAAAATGATCCTGGGTTGAACAATCCCGCAACAGGGCGCGAGGAAACCGGGGTATAGCCATCGCGCCCTGTTGGGAATGGAAGCCATTTCTTCTTGGAGGAAAGATGAGTGTACGAAATTGGATCTTGTCCGGATCGCTCCTGATGCTTGCAGCAACCCTTACGGCCTGCGGCGGAAAATCCACGATCGTCTTCGGCGGGGGTCCTCCGGCCGTCCACTTCACGGTCAATACAGCGGATAATACGGATGACGGCGCCTGCACCCCTTCACATTGCAGCTTGCGGGAAGCCATCAACGCCGCAAACAGCACGCCCGGGTTCAACGGAATCTATTTCAGCATCCCCGACACCGGGGTGCACATCATCGAAACCAATACCGGGTTTCCCGAGATCACCGATACGGTTGTGATCGACGCGACCACCCAGCCGGGGTGGACGGGGACGCCGCTGATCGAACTGCGCTCGTCCTGGACCCAGCATGGAACGGCTTTCTCTGTTCACGGCGGGGGAAGCACGGTCGAAGGATTTTCGATCGTCAACTTTAATATCGGGGTGGAAATTAAAGATAATACCAATGTCTGGGTCGTCGGGAATTACATCGGGGTCAAGCCGGACGGAGTGACGGCGGAAGGCAACCATTACGCCGTCGAGGTTTGGTCCGGAGAAAATCACATCGGAGGGCCGCAGCTTTCCTATCGCAACGTGATTTCCGGAAATGCATCTGGCGTGGAAGTGAACTGCCAATCCGATAAAAATCAGATTCAAAATAATTTCATCGGATTGAACGCGGCTGGGACCTCCGCGGTGGCGAACGCCACGTACGGGATCCACGTCTGCGGCAAGTCCAACACCATCGGCGGGACGGACGCGCTGGCCGGAAACGTCATCTCCGGCAATACCGGGAACGGCGTGGAGATCCAAGCGGCGGTGGCGTATCCCGCGACGGCCAACCAGCTTACCCGCAATCTGATCGGAACGGACGCGACCGGATTGAGCGGTATGGGGAACCAGCAGAACGGGGTGCTCATCACCGCCGACGGGACGATCCTCTCGGGCAATACCATTTCAGGAAATTTATTGAATGGAGTTCTCGTCGACGGTCATCAGGGAACGTTACTGACTGGGAATTTCATCGGCGTAAACTCCGCCGGGTTGGCGTATATCAACAACATCGGATGCGGGATTCTGCTGCATAACGCATCCAACAACTGGATCGGCGGCGGGGGCGCCGGCGTGGGGAATGTGATTTCCGGCAATATGAACGCGGGAATCAAGATTGCCGCCGATGCCGGCGCTGCCGCGACTGGAAACGGAATTCAAGGCAACAAAATCGGGACCAACGCCGGCGGCACGGCGGGCATCGCCAACCAGGTCGGGATCTATGTCATCGCGAACGGTAACACGATCGGCGGCCCGTCGCTCGACGCGCGCAACCTGATTTCCGGAAACTACGGCGACGGCATCCGCATCTCCGGTTCTTCGAACGTCGTCCAGAACAACTACATTGGAACCGACGTGAGCGGCACCAATCCGCTGGGAAACGGATACAACGGTGTTCGTCTGGAGGGCGGCGCTGCGCACAACAGCATCGGCACGGATACCGCCGGCAATTTCATTGCGTTCAACACGGGCCCGGGCGTGGTGTTGTTCGACGACGCGGGGACGGGCAACCTGATCCAGTTCAACTCCATCCACGATAACGGCGGGCTGGGGATTCAACTGGGAAACAGCGCTATCCCGCTGCCCAACGATCCGATGGATGCGGATACCGGTCCCAACCTATTGCAGAATTACCCGACCATGATCTCGGCGATTTCCATGTTCAACAGCCAGTTCCGCGCCTCTCTGAACGCGGCGCCGGGAACCGCCTACCGGGTGGATTTCTTCACTAACAACGCGTGCGACCCTTCGGGGTACGGGGAAGGCCACCGCTGGATTAAAACCGTGTCGGTGACGACAGATATCAACGGAATGGGGCTGGCGATTGCCGATTTTCCAAGCACGTACTTCTCCACCGGCAACTACATCACCGCCACGGCGACCGACTCGGACGGGAATACTTCGGAATTTTCCAACTGCATCCAGGTCGTCGATGCCACGCCCACGCCAAATGCAAAGTCCACACTGACGCCGACTCTCACGCCGACTCTCACACTTCCAGCGAAGGAGACGCCGTACTTTACGGTGAAGCTTTCGGCCAACCAAATCTTTTACCGCGGGATGAATTGCGGAACGAAGGAGGAGGTATTCCAGGTTCAGGTGGCGGATCCGAAGAATGTCGCGGGCGTCTGGCTGTTCGTCCGGTTGAAGAACAAGGCCGGGGAGGGGAATACCGAATGGGGCGAAGCGCTGGTCATGACCCCGATGGGTTCGGGATGGTATTCCTACAAGCTCCTCTCGGAGACCATTCCGGGTTTTGTCAAATATGAAGATGCCTGGGTGCAATATCAATTGGTGGCATACGACAAGGCCTTCGCCCGGATAGCCACCAGCGACGTGTTATGGGACGTGGAACTCTCGGCCTGCCATACGTAGAATAGCGAACGTCCGGTGAAACACGAAGGGACGGAGAACGCTCTCCGTCCCTTTTTCTTTACTTAGGAAGATTTTTCGAACACCTGCATTGGTGGAATTTATTTGATGTCGATGAGGAATTGGCTCGTTGCCTTGGAGAGATCCGAATAATAACCGCGATATTCCGGCGGAAGCAGCGCCGCGATCCGAAACATGATTTCCTCCGTGATCCGCTCGCGAACTGCGCGGGTGAGGCGTTCGTCGCCGGTTCGCACGTGAAAGGGCGCGCCCACGCGGAAATAAAAGTCGGTCCGCCGGATCCGCGTCAGATTGCGCCAGAAATTTTCCAACCCGTAGTAAGCCACCGGCCACAACGGCGCGCCGCTATCGAGCGCTAGAACGGCCACGCCGGTATGGGCCTTTCGCAGCCGGCCGTCCCCGCTGCGCGTACCTTCCGGTGCGATGGCCAGAATTCTTCCTGAACGCAGAACCTCGAGCGCGCCGACGATCGCCGTCCGGTCCACCGCGCCGCGGCGGATGGGAATCGCGCCGCCCAGGCTGAAGAGAAACCCCAGGGCCGGGTTGTTCCAGTTTTCGATCTTCGCAAAACCGGTCACCGGGCGGGGAATCAGGTGAGTGTAAAAAACCGGCACGTCCGCGAAATTAACGTGATTGGCCACGATGATCATCGGCCCTTGCTGCGGAATCTTCGCTAGTTCATCGTCGTGCACCCGGAATAGAATCCGCCCAAGGATCCGAATGGGGTAATAGACGGCGATCTGAGCCAGGTTCATGGCGTCAATCCTTTTCCCCGCAGACGACCTCGATCGCTTGCGGCAGGATTTCCGCCGCGAGCGAATCCCCCTCGGTGCAGAGCGTTTCTCCATTGGCGTGCGCCGCGAAAGTTCCACTTTCTTCACTCCGTGCGGCATTGGGCGGGATAATATCACGGTGGGAATCCTGCAGCAAGATAACCCCAATTCTCAGAAAGCGAACCGGAGAAAAGCAGGATCAGGAATGGGTGTTTGGATCCGAGGGAATCTCGGGATAAAGACCCTAGGTTAAAAAAAAGTACAACTCCTTCGAGTTGTACATCGTGCGGGAGCGACGGGGTTCGAACCCGCGGTCTCGGCCTTGACAGGGCCGCGTGTTAACCAGCTACACCACGCCCCCGGGGTGCGGGCCGAATTTATACCATACCGGACGCGGTGCGTCAACGGCACATTGGGAGACGCATCGGGCAAGGAGCGGAGAATTCCGCGCGAACCTGTCAAACAACAGGTTTCAAAGGCAAGGCAGGAGTGATTGTTGCCGTGATCGACAGGGTTGGCTAGTTTATTCCGCTTGCCGGCAGCCCGTTACACCGCAGTCCGCCTCGGTCGAGAAAATGTTCCGCCCTGCAGGGTCCAGCCGGCTTCCAAAAAGCTTCCGCAGCCCATGGAATAAGACACCCGCCACAATCCGTCCAATCCGTGTTCCTGGACGGCTGTAGGTGAGGCTGCCGGTGAGCCCGTCCATTGAAAAATTGGAATAAAGGGATGGATCCGTCACCCCTGGCTGGAGCAGAAAACACCTGAGAACCAGCCACCCCGAGGCTGAGAAAGTAATTCCCCGGTTTTTCAGGCGTCATCTCTGGATGGGATCCGGAGGCCCCCTGAATGCCGGAATCTCCTTTCCGATATTATAATCAGCCTTATGTCATTAGCAGGAGAATGGCGATGAATTTTTCCCCCTCGCTTGCAGATGTCCTTCAATCGGCGGAAAGGCTGATCGTTTCGGCCATCGCGGAGGACATCGGATCTGGAGACGCCACAAGCCTTGCTGTAATTCCTTCCGGGATGAAGCTCAAGGCTGTGATCGTAGCCAAGGCGGAAGGAGTTATGGCTGGATTGCCGGTGGTCAAGGCAGTATATTCCAAAGGTGATTCGCGGGTGAAGGTGGCTCCCGTGATCAACGATGGAACCCGCGTGAAGCCCGCGGACGTCCTGGTCAACCTTGAAGGACCGGGAATCTCTATTCTTTCCTTTGAACGCATCGCCCTGAATTTTCTGCAGCGTCTCTCCGGCATCGCCTCATTCACTGCCGCTTTTGTCGCAGCCGTACAAGGCACGGGGACCGTGATCCTCGACACCCGCAAAACAACTCCGGGGTACCGCGTGCTCGAAAAATACGCTGTGCGGATCGGCGGAGCGCAAAATCACCGGCAAGGGTTGTACGACATGTTGCTGGTGAAGGACAATCATATCCATGCCGCCGGCTCGATCACCCTGGCGGTGCGCCGCGCGCGGGAGTGCTACCCCGCCCTTTCCCTCGAGTTGGAAGTTAAATCCCTGGATCAGTTGAAGGAAGCCCTCTCGCTTCCAGTGGATATAATCCAACTGGACAATATGGATTTGACCGCGATCCGACAGTCTGTGGCTCTGGTGAATAAACGGGTTCCTCTGGAAGTTTCCGGCGGAGTAAAGCTCGATACTGTCCGCGAAATCGCCGCCACCGGCGTGAATTACATATCCATCGGCGCGCTGACCCATTCCGCGCCGGCGCTGGATATCAGCCTGGAACTTGTCGGTTGATATATCCTCACCCGTAGTCCAAATGATGAACGAATCCTCCTCCCCCGAACGGCGAATATTTTCTGCCAAAGAACGCTTTGGCGGCGAATTGGTTATCCTGGGCCACCATTATCAGAAGGATGATGTAATCCGGTTCGCCGATACCGTCGGTGATTCGCTGCAGCTGGCGCGCGCGGCCGCTGCGAACAAATCGGCGAAATACATCGTCTTCTGCGGCGTGCATTTCATGGCCGAAACGGCGGCGATCCTCGCCCGTCCCGGTCAAACGGTTCTGCTGCCGGAATCGGATGCGCTCTGTCCGCTCGCGGAAAAGGCGGACCGGCTGCTGGTCGAGGATGCCTGGAGCCAGTTGGAGGGATGCATGTCCCCCGAACGGGATGTAATGCCGATCACCTATATCAATTCCGAGGCGGATTTAAAAGCCTTTTGCGGAACGCATGGCGGATCGGTGTGCACTTCCTCCAACGCGCGTAAAATTCTGGAATGGGCCCGCGACCGCCGTCCGAGGACGTTGTTCTTTCCGGATCAACATTTGGGGCGGAATTGCGGGGTGCGGATGGGCATTCCCCTGGAGCGGATGCCGCTCTGGGATCCGCGCGAACCCCTGGGGGGCAACAGCCGCGAAGAACTCCTCGGCGCGCAAATCATCCTTTGGAAGGGATGGTGTTACGTTCACCAGCGTTTCCTCCCCACCCACATCATCGACGCGAGAAGGCGTTACCCAGGAATCCGCGTGTGGGTGCATCTGGAATGCACTCAGGAAGTGGTGCGTCTGGCGGACGACGCGGGATCGACCACGGATATCCTCCGGATGGTGGATGCCGCGCCGCCGGGGACAAAATGGGCGATCGGCACGGAAGAAAACCTGGTAAACCGCCTGGCGCGCGCTCATCCCGAACAGGAAATCCACTTGCTCTCGCCATCTCCCAACAACTGCATTACCATGAACAAGACCACCGTGGAGTCGCTGGCGCGGGTGACGGACGGATTGCTTCGCGGGGAATTGGTCAACCCAATCCATGTACCTGAGGTGGTTGCCGGCCCGGCGAGCGTCGCGCTTCAAAGGATGCTGGAGGCAAGCGGATGAGCCCTGTCGAATCTGATGTGTTGATTGTCGGTTGCGGAATAGCCGGCGCCAGCGCGGCGCTCCGCCTGTCGGAGGACCGGCAACGCCGGATTACCATCGTCACGCGCGCATCCGACCCCGAAGAGAGCAATACCAAATATGCACAGGGCGGAATTGTTACGTTGGGGAAGGGGGACAGCGTCGACCTCATCGTGCAAGACATCCTCGAGGCCGGCGCGGGGTTGAGCCTGCCGTCCGCGGCAAGAATACTTGCCGAAGAGGGCCCGGTTCTCGTGCGCGACGTGTTGATCGGCCAGGCCGGCATACCGTTCGACCGCACACCCGACGGTAAGTTGGATTACGGGGTCGAAGGAGCCCACTCCTGTCCAAGAATCCTGCACGTGGGGGATACAACCGGCCAAGCCATCATCGACGGGCTGCATCGGTTGATGCGCGAGCGGCCGAATATCCGTTTTGTGAATTCCGCCACCGGTGTGGACCTGATCACCTTCCCGCATCACGCCCGCGACCCGCTGGCCGTCTATCAACCCATCACCTGCCATGGCGCGTACGTTTTCGATCAGGCCGATGCCACCGTGCATCGCTACCTGGCGGGAGCCACGATCCTTGCCACGGGCGGGCTCGGACGGATTTACCGGTACACGACCAACCCGGAGGGCGCCCGCGGCGACGGGTTGGCGATGGCGTACCGCGCCGGCGCCCGCGTGCTCAACGCCGAGTTCATTCAATTCCATCCGACGGTTCTGGCGGCTCCCGAAGCCGAGGGCTTTCTGATTTCGGAAGCCGTGCGCGGCGAGGGTGGACGGTTGCTGACCCCGGACGGCAAAGCGTTCATGGCGAAGTATTCTCCGGAGTGGAAAGACCTGGCGCCGCGCGACATCGTCGCGCGGGCGATCCACCGCGAGATGGTCGAGCACGATTATCCGCATGTCCTTCTGGACGTATCCTTCCTGCCGGCGGATCTTCTCCGCACGCGGTTCCCGAATATCTATGCGCGCTGCCTGGAAGCCGGCATCGACATTACCCGCCAGCCGATCCCGGTAGTGCCGGCCGAACACTACTCTTGCGGGGGAGTCTGGACCGACGCCTGGGGCCGGACAACCATCCCCGGTTTGTATGCCGTCGGCGAGGTGGCCTGCACCGGAGTGCATGGAGCCAACCGCCTGGCGAGCACATCGCTGCTCGAAGGCCTGGTGTGGGGGGAGCGCGCGGCGCAGGATATCGAGGAAATGGGCGCGCTGCCGGAAACGGACCCGGCCGAGGTGCCTTCCTGGGAACCCGGCGTAAGCGAGGATGCCGACCCGGCGCTGATCTGGCGCGATATCCGCACCATTCAATACACCATGTGGCATTACGTCGGGTTGATCCGCTCAACCGTCCGATTGGACCGAGCGTTGAGCGATCTCTACCATTTAAAAGAAGAAATCGAAGGCTTTTACAGGACCACACGTCTCAACGACGCGCTTATCGGTTTGCGGCACAGCATCCAAACCGCGCTGATCGTGGCCACTGCCGCCAAGCACAACCGGGTGAGCATCGGTTGCCATTATTTGGAGGACGGAAAACAGGCGGGGGTGCTCTAATCCGTGCGGTTATCGACCACAGTGGGGACCGATAAAGGAAGGAAATGACCTCTGAGCGAGATTCGCAAATATTAATTCTCACGGGAATTGCGCTGCTGCTCGGCGTTCTGTTCGACTTTGCATGGATACTCGCACAGCGTAAATTGCGTGCGAGGCGGAGCGCCAATGAAACCTCCCCGGCGGAAAAGAACCTCCTCCAGAGCGATTTCCTCCCGTTGGTCGATCGATCAGATCAAAAAGAAAAAAGGGATAACGGAGGTTGGAAGAGTCGATGGGGCGCGGCGTTCCCGTGGATCCGGCCGGTTCTACTCTGCTCGATTCTCATCCTTGCTGCGATCCCTTCCGCGCTTGTGGTAATGGATCGTTGGTTTGATCTGGAGAAGATCCGCTTTCTCTTCTCCGACCTCCGGTGCAAAGTTCCCCTTTTATGCGCCTTGCCCTTGCCTGAATATATCCTTCTGATTTTATTCTGCTTGCTGGCGGTGGGATTGTTGATCGCTCTCTTCCCGCTTGGGCGACAAACGTTCCTTGAGCTTCGTGCGAACTCTAGAGGGTCCGATGCCGGGATTTCCCCCATGCAGATCACCATCAGCCGGCTGTTGCGGTGGATCTCGCTGGCGGGATTTGCCGCCATTGCCGCGTATAGCATGGTGGATCGTAGAATCCCCGGGGCGGAGCTGGCGCTGATCGCCGGGGTGTACGCCGCGGGGTGGTTCCTGCGGGATATTTCCCTCGTCCGCGTATGGAAGATCCTTCGGGAGAACCGGGGTTGGCTTTTCGCATGCCTGCTGGCGCATTTAGCTTTGGTGACCGTTCTTGCGGTTTATTATTCCTCTGCAGCTTATCTTCCGATCTTCGCGGCCGGTTTGGTGTTGGCGGTCATCTTCCTGTTGCGTTTCCGGCATCGCATCCCGGCGATCTATTGGATATTTTCCCTGGGGATAATTCTGTTCTCCATCAACATCAATGCCTGGTGGACATCCGTAGTCGGAGATGAGTATGGCTTTTACGAAAGTGCGCGGGAGATCTTGGAAAAAACCAATCTCTCCGTCATCGCGGCACGCTTGTTTGATGAGCAGGGCGTATACGGGCAAAATCCCTATTTTGCTTCCATCGTTCAAAGTATATTTCTGCGGATATTTGGCACCCAGAGTTTCGGATGGCGATTCAGCAATATCTATCTGATAGCTCTTTCCATCCTCTTCTTCTATATATTTTTTAAGACTTTTTTGGATCGGCGGGTGGCCCTTCTGGCGTGTTTCTTTCTGGCCGCATCCCATTATTTGATCAATTTCAGCAAGATCGGATACGTCAGTTTACAAGCCCTGTTTACCCTTTCGGTTTCGCTCGCGGTAGCCGCGTGGGCGGCGCGATCGGGGCGAACGGCGGCATTCGCGCTCTGCGGTGTCGTCCTGGCGATGAATTTCTACGTCTATGGAATTGCCATAGTCTCCATCCCTCTGGTTCTCCTTCTCTTACTCTGCTTTGCGCCTCCAATTTCCCGTCCCGCATGGTTGCGTTGGGCGGTTCTGGCAGGCGGTTTTGGAATACTCTGTTTCCCGCTTTGTTTCCAGAGTGCATTTTGGAAGATGGGTTTCGGTTTTACCATTTTCACCAGCTTGGGAAAAAATCCCCTCCCCGGCGGACCCGTTCAGTTTTTTGCTAACCGCATCCTGACTTCGTGGTTCTCGTATCTGTATGTAACGAATGAAAGCCATTTTGTCTCGATGTCGTATGTGGATTGGATGACCGCCGCTTTTGTGGGAATAGGATTCTTCGCGATCCTGTATTGGATTCGCCGTAGCCGTTTCGCCGTTTTTTTCCTCCTGGGTTGGATCCTTCTCCTGACGGTGGCGAGCATCATCGGATCGCCCGATTTGCCGTCCTCGACCAGAATGTTCGTCGTTCTTCCCTGGTGGGCCGTTGCTGCCGCGTTCGGTATATGCTGGCTTTGGGATCAGCTTCGCTTCACGGAAAGCGCCGGGGGCAGAATCCAAACGTTTATTCTCGCCGGAGTCCTGGGGATCCTGGTGGCGACGAACCTGTTTTACGCGACCGTTATCTCGTACGATCGTTGGCTGGACCGTCAGCCGTTTGAAGCGCTCGTCTTACGGCTGGCCGGGGAAGCCCGCGGCGAAAGTTTACCCCCCCCGGATAAGTTTGTCTTTCTGACCTATGCAGACTGGAGCCTGAACCCTTTCCAGTTGTTTAAAGAAATTTACCCTCGGTCCTGGTCCGGCATACAATTGGAAAAGGTCGTGGTGGAAAGTCCCCTTTTGCCGGAATCGGCTTTGCCGATTTTGACGGATTCCAAAAGCATTCTTTTCGTCGTGCCCACCCTGCCGGAACAATTGCAGGATGGACTTCGAGTCTCGCTGCAGACGCTCGGCGAAAAATGGTGTCCGGCATATTCGCCTTCCGGAAAATGGGAATACGACATGTATGCGCCGAAAGAAATGGAATGGGTGTGTTCGAAACCGGATGGACAACTTCGGTAGGACGTCAGCCGGCCGGCGTTCGCGGTTGATGACCGGATGAGGAATCGGAAATCCCGACTCGCACGAGCGGATCCGGGAAACCGGAATTCCATATACAAAGAGTCGACTTCGGGCAAGGAGGATTTATCCATGCGGGTGGCAATCATTGGAGCGGGTGCGGGCGGATTGTCGGCGGCGTACGATCTGACGCGCGCCGGTCACGCAGTCACGGTTTTCGAGGCGGACCCGACACCCGGCGGGTTGGGGGGCGGATTCCGCGAGCCGGATTGGGAATGGAGCGTCGAGAAATATTACCGGCATTGGTTCACCTCCGACCGGGATGTTCTCGGGTTGATCCGCGAACTCGGTTGGGAAAAGAACATCGTCGTCCGGCGGCCGGTGACAGCGATCTACTATAAGGAAAAATTCTACGCCTACGACAGCATTCCATCCTGGCTTGCGTTCCCGGGCCTCCCCTTTCCATTGCGAGTATGGAATCTGTTCATCGCCGGATTCTTCCTAAAGCTCAATCCTTTTTGGAAATGGATGGAGGCGTATGCGGCCGACGATTGGATGCGCCGGTGGTTTGGGAACCGCATCTACGACCAAGTGTGGAAGCCGCTCCTTGTCGGAAAGTTCGGCGAGGAAAATTATCGGTTGATCAATATGGCGTGGTTCTGGGCCCGGATGCATTCCCGCACGCCGAATCTGGCTACCTACCAGGGGGGGATGCAGGCATTCTTTGATCAACTCGCCGGCCGGCTCGGCGAAATGGGAGTCCGGCTGCGTTATTCGACGCAGGTCGAACGCATGGTTGCTCATCCGGAAGGCGGCTGCGAACTCCAGGTGCCGTCCGGCAAGGAGCGATTCGACGTTTGCCTGGCGACGTTTTCGCCGCATCAATTGGCCGCGATGGCATCCAATCTTCCGGCGGATTACCTCGCCAAACTGCGTTCGCTCCGCCACATGGGCGCCGTGGTGATGGTGTTCGAACTTTCCCGCCGCCTTTCCACGCAGGGAGTGTATTGGCACAACCTTCCCAAAGACGCGGGATTCCCCTTCCTGGGATTGGTCGAACATACCAACTTCCTGCCCCCGGAACATTTCGGCGGCAATCACATCGTCTACTGCGGGGATTATCTTCCGCTGGGGCACGAATATTTTTCCATGACGCAGGAGGCGCTGCAGAAGCGGTTCCTCCCCGCGCTCCGCCGGATCAATCCGGAATTCCAACCGTCTTGGGTGAAGAAATCCTGGTTGTTTAAAACCGAGTATGCCCAACCCGTTCCGCTGATCCGCCATTCGCGCAACATCCCCTCCGTGCGAACACCTCTTCCGGGTTTGTATTTTGCCGGCATGAGCCAGGTCTATCCGTGGGATCGCGGAACGAATTACGCCGTGCGCCTCGGTCGCGAGGCGGCAAAAATGATCCTAGAAGATTGGAAATAACCCATTTTGGAGTTGTTACTTCATTGTCTGCGGATACCAATTATTAAATTCTTAACGCTAAGCCCGCCCCCGGGGGTCAGGCCGGGGGGGGACGCAAAGACGCAGAGCCCGCCCCCGGGGATCGGGCCGGGGGACGCAAAGAAAAAATATATTAGGAATTTCTTAGCGCCTTTGCGCCTTGGCGTCTTTGC
>PLND01000007.1 GCA_003141675.1 Anaerolineae bacterium | reverse complement strand
TTTTCCTGCCGCGGGGGAAATCTCAGGCGGGAAAAAATCGGCCATTGTGAGGGAGGCATTCCCCAGGCAAAGGAAAACTCCTCAAGCACACGACGATCGGGCGTCAATATAGTTCCTTCATGCCCAATGATCCGCCCGTTGCGAATCTGCGCCAGATATAGCGGCGGATAACGGTAGAACTGCGCCCCGCGATACACCGGATGGACGGTCCCGTCGATATTGAGCGGCGGCGCGATCTCCACCAGCTCCGGATCGCGCACCGGGATGTACCAGCGATCCCATCCCTTCTCCATCCAAGGCAGGTGGACTTCGCGGGCGTCGCTCCAGGCGCGGAAATCCTGGATCCTGCCGCGCGGAACCACGGTGCCGGGAAGTGCCCGCAGTGCAGATGCCAGAACCGCTTTCGCCCTATTCATTTCCCGTCCTTACGGTTCGCGGATCCACCCCTTCCATTCCTCCGTCGGAAAGAATCATCGGACAATTCAGAATTTGCCGCCCAAAATCGTTTGAAACCGAAGTGGCCACGTCAGCATTCTCGCCAGACGGTCCGGAACACCCATCCTGTTCAGCGACCGTTCCATGCGCATCCTCAGCGGCATAACCGGCCGGCGGGTTGCACCGCCGGCCGGGATACGTTGCATGGTTTGACTCAAAAAAAGGAAACAAGGCAACCAGCCAGTAGCGGAAGAGCAGCGTAAAAAGGTCCCCACCGGTCCCAAGGGGCATCGCAGGGGACAACCAGCAGCGCAGTGGAAACGGACGTCACGCGAGTTTCATCAGGCGAAGGCTTTCCCGCAAGCGGTCCGGAGCGACCCGAAAATTATCCAGATCCTTCGATCCGCCGGGATGCCGGTCCGGCGCCAAAGTCTCTCCGACGGCGTAGAAATATTCCTGGCCGAGGGCATTGGCCATCGAATAGAAGACCGGATTGACAAACCCCGGGCTAAAAAATTCCAGGACGCGCGTTCCGTGCGGAGCCAGCAGCAAATCGGTCATTCCGGCGCCGTGCGGTCCGGCCACCACGCCCGCTTGGGAAAGGAGCTTCACCTGTTCCCGGAAGCTCAAATGCTCCAATTCCACGGGTTCGAACCCGGCCTTCTTTAATATGGGCAGCAATTCCTCTTCATTGAGCAGCCGCCTCCAGCGGGCGCGGCCCCGGCTGATCCAAAGCCTGCGCTTTCCGGCCGGCTTCTCTTCCACGCCCAACCGGCTGCGGAGCCAGCGGCAGGCCCACGGCCGCATGTAACCGGGCGGCGAGACGTACGACGGCACCAGCAAATGCTCCGCCTCCCAATGGCCACCTTTCAACCCATCGTATCGCTCCGAACCGTATCCCAGCGCCTCGATGGGTTCGGTGGTCCGGGGGAGGAGATTCGGAAGGATAAGGCGGGTTTCCTTCGCCAATCCGGCCGCTTCCAATACCGCCAGGCGCAGAACTCCGTCTATCAACCAGTGGCCGACATTGACGTTGGACGCCGGGACGACGAGAGTCGCCCAGGCACCTTCCTTGTACTCCGGCGGCGGAAGGCCGGGACGCATAAAGACGGCGTTCTTCCAAATGGACTTCCCCCATTGATGCGTGAACTCTTCGAACACACGATCGTCGGGGGAAATAACGGTCCCCTCCGTCGTCGCCACCCGGCCGTGATGGATGCAACTCACCGTCAGTTCCGGAAAGCGATAGAAGCGGTGGAGTGCAAAAACCGGGTGAACGGATTTTTCGATCGTTCGCGGCGGCCGACCGGGCACCAATTCGCTCTCTCGGACCTTAACCTGCCAATGAGTATTGCCGCGTTCGGCCCACGGCTTGCGCGCTTCCGTCCGGACGATCCATTCCGCGGCATTCCAGATGACGCCCTTGGGAACTCCTCCATTGCGCGAGGAGATGGGCACGAACCGGAGCAGGCGCGCCGAAACGCGCCGGCCGAATGGCCGGAGGCGGTCATACCACCAGGAGGCGACGATGGTCTTCATTCCCGTTCCTGTTCCGGATATATTTTACCTGCGATTGCCGAAGACCGGCGAAAAGCCCAACGGCGTGCGATTCCAAGACCCTTTAATTCATTCAGTGGTTCCTCGGGTCTATTTCTTTTGCCCCATCTTCTGTACACGGATACCGCGGATTATTCGGATTTCGCGGGCAATCTCTCCAAAAATATTTCGAAGTTTTATCTCTTCCGCGCCGGCCCTCGCGCCCGCCCTCGCGCAGCGGGGGCAGCGGGGGCAGCGTGGGTAATCCGTCTTTTCCGCGCAATCCGCGTACCGGATCTTCCCGGCCCAACAGTCCCCTTTTTCGCACGGATACAAATCAGGAGAGGATAATCGGAGTCGCGTTCGGCCAGCGCCGAAGCGGGTATTTCCTCCACGGCCAGGCCGTAGAGGTACGCGGCCGAGAGACGCACATTGCCGAAAACATCGATCTCCACATCCTCCGGCGAAAACGCTTCGGAAAATAATCGCTGGACTGCCGCAGGGGTCATTCGCCAGAAATCGCCCCAGCGGTCGGCGTCGTACCGGCTAACCGGAGTAATGCCCGGGACCGTGACCAAGGCGACGCCGCCGGGCTTCAGCAACCGGGAAATATTTTTCACCGCCGAATGCACGTCATAAATCACGTGCAGGGTTTGGGTCAGGACCAGGCAATCGTAGACGCCCTGCGGGAGACCCTTCCCGGTCGCCAGATCGCCGATGATTGTAGCTTCCGGATTCCCCGTGGTCACATGCAATACGTCCGACCGCGCGACGCGCTTCCCTCCGTAGGTTCGCGTGTACCCGCGATCGCCCACTTCCAGCACGCGGCCGTGGATATATTCCGCGTTTCGCTCCAGAAATCGTGCGATGAAATACCGGTCGATGGGCGTACCCCGGTCGAATGCAAACTTCCGGCTGGCGGGCT
>PLND01000009.1 GCA_003141675.1 Anaerolineae bacterium | reverse complement strand
GTCCATAAAATGGGGAACTATTGGGACGTCTTTGGACAACAGGGACATCCCATTCGCGCAACCGTCTCGGAAATGGGACCGTTGTTGCTCTCGCGCCTGTTTGATTTGAACGACACCCAGAGCGCGGTGATGAGCCTCGTCTTCAAGATCGCGGACGACAACCGCATGCTCCTGCTCGATCTCAAAGACCTCCAAGCCATGTTGCAATCGGTGGGCAACAACGCCGCCCAGTACCAGACCGCCTACGGGAACATCTCTGCGGCGAGCATCGGCGCAGTGCAGCGCGGCCTGATCACGCTGGAACAGCAAGGCGGGGACAAGTTATTCGGAGAACCCGCGCTAGACCTAAACGATATGATCCGGACCGACGCCAAAGGCCGCGGGATGATCAACATCCTGGCCGCCGACAAATTGATGCTGACTCCAAAGACTTACGCGACCTTGCTGCTCTGGATGCTCTCCGAACTTTTTGAACGCCTGCCCGAAGTGGGCGACCCGGAAAAACCCAATCTGGTTTTCTTCTTCGACGAAGCGCATCTGCTGTTCAGCGACGCCCCCAAGGCACTGCTCGAAAAGATCGAGCAGGTAGTCCGCCCAATCCGCTCGAAAGGTGTGGGTGTTTATTTCGTCACCCAGAATCCGCTCGATATCCCCGAGATGGTCCTGGGGCAGCTCAGCAATCGAATCCAACACGCCTTGCGCGCGTTCACTCCATTGGACCAAAAAGCGGTTAAAGCAGCCGCTCAGACATTCCGCACCAATCCAAAGTTGGATGTTGCCACGGCTATCACCCAATTAGCCGTCGGCGAGGCGCTCATCTCCATGCTGGATGAGAAAGGCATGCCGGGAATCGTGCAGCGCGCCTTCATGCTGCCGCCCACCAGCCAGATTGGACCGGTTTCCCCCGCTTTGCGCCAACAGATCATCCAGAGTTCGCCCGTCTACGGGCGTTACGAAAAAACCATCGACCGGGAGTCGGCCTATGAAAAACTGACGGGACGGGTGGCCGGGTCGAGCCCGGCTGTGGGCGGTCCAGTCGCTCCCATGACAACCGCTCGAGCGGCAAAGACCGCCAAGCCTGAACCCTCGACAATGGATAAAGTCCTCAAAGTGGCCAACAGCCCGGCTGCCCGGCAGGTCGAAAGGGAACTTGTGCGCGGCCTGATGGGCACCCTTTTCGGCGCGAGCAGCAGACGGTGAGTTCTCAGAAAAATCCGATTCCAAAAAACCGATCGTCAATAAAAAAGTGAATTGCGAAAGCCCGGATGGAATAAAAACCGTGACCCCGGTCCGAAATATTCTACGCGCGCCGGAACGCCGAAAGGCTTTCCAAATAAGAATCCGGAATCCCGATATCGAACCGTGTGCCATCCATAATCAACCCATAAAAACCGTCTTCCCGGCGCAAACGGTCGAGCGCCGAGGTTAATTGAAATTCGCCCCGTTCCCGGACGTTGTTCTGGATATGCTCTTCGAGGAATTCGAAAATACGCGGCTGGATGATGTACAGCCCGAACACGGTGAGATATTCGCCCTCCGCCATTCCAGGAGCACGCAGATTGCCGCGCGCGTAATCCACCGTGGGTTTTTCGGCAAACTCGGTGACGTTTAGCACCCGGTTTTCCTCGACCCATACCCCGCCGACGGTTCCAAAGTTGGCAATCGAATCCTCCGGCGTGCTGCGCAGGCCGAGAATGTTGGTGCCATACCGGTTGTAGGCTTCGATGAGTTGCGCCGCGCAGGATTTTCCCCCCTTGGCCCGGTACAAGTGGTCCCCGAGCATCAGCAGGAAGGGTTCGTCCCCGACGGCTTCCCTTGCGCAATAGATGGCGTGTCCAAAGCCTTCCTGTGCTTTCTGGGTAATGAACGTCACCCGCTTGCCGATATCGAGGATGCGGCCGGCGAATTCCTGGAATTGCCGCGGTAGTTTGTTGAAGTTCTCGACGGATACCGGATCGTTGAAGAAGGAACGGAACTCGTCCAGATCGTCCGGCTGGACGACAATGACGATCTCTTCAATCCCGGCGTCCAGCGCTTCTTCGACGATATATAGGATGGCGGGCTTGGCGATCCCGTCCCGGTCAACCACCGGGAACAGCTCCTTCTTGGTGGCCTTCGAGGCGGGAAACAGGCGGGTTCCGAATCCGGCGGCCGGAATGAGGGCTTTGCGGATCCGCTGCGAGGGGCGGATCGTGAGCGCCAGCGCGGATAGCTGCAGTTCCTTTTCTAGGATCTCGATGACAGCCTGCTGGTCCTCCACGCTGCGGGCCATGAATTGCGCGGTGCCGTCGCCTTGCGAACCGACGCCTTTTCCGCCCCAAATGTGCGGCGCAAGCGGCGCATACGAAAGGACCTTGTGCAGCACGGGAGCGGTCAGCTCTTCCGGACAGGCGGGAATGCCGTATCGATCGAAGAGCGCTTGCGCTTCGGTCATCAGCGCGCCGAGCCGCCGGGCGTCACCCTCGCGCAGCGCCTCCGCCGCCTGCCCGACGATGCGCTTGTTGACCGGGCCCAGAAGTTCGTGCACGCCCCGTTCGATTTCGGTCTCGGCGATGGGGTAGCTGCGGTTCAGGCGATTCAGGATTTCCATCGTATCCTTGCGCGATTGCAGATCGACGATGACAAAATACAGCTCGCCCGCGACGGTCAGCGTGGAAGTATCCAGACGGTCGCCGTCGAAGGTCATCAGCACGGGATGATTGCCGAAGGCGCAGCCCTGGTCCATCCGGCCGCAGCGGGAGGGCGTGGTGATTTCGCCCATGTAGGCCAGTTCCATTTCGCCGCGCACGGTGAGTTTCAGGTCATAGACGCGGTTGAAGGCGCGCGCCGCCAGCACGCTGATCGCCGCGCTGGAGGAGAGGCCTTTCTGTATCGGCAGGTCGGTCCGGTCGTTGTGGATGACCAATCCGCGCACGTGATGATTGGTCAATGCCTGATATGCCACACCGGCGATATAACTCCAGAAGCCGCCCTTCTCCGCTTCTTCCAGCAGTGCTTTGGGGTGCATCGGAATTTCGTAGGGACCGTGCTGGATTCCGTCCCGGGTGGCGGAGGACAGGACCAGCGACGTGGGATGAGGTTCCACCTCGGCGTAAATCCCCTGGTCCGTGCCGCAGATTAGCGTATACCCCTTCTCGATCCCGGCATTGATCCTGCGATACCCGCCGGCCCAATCGGAATGTTCGCCAAAAAGACAAATCCGTCCTGGAACGAAGAGCCTCATCAGACCTCGAAAGATGGAAGAATTGACCTGCCAGACCGGAGCGGAGGTAACAGTCGCGAAGGAGTTGTTCCCCTTTTTTTCAATGGGGAAGTAGTCCTTGCGTTTCTTCCCGCTATCGAATTACCCCCCGGTATCCGCGACCACGGTAATCTTCACCAAAAGCGGATCGCTATACTCGGGCCCGATCCCAAACTGAATAAAATTCGGATCTCGGAGATACCACCGGCCGGTATATACCCCCGGATCACTCGGGGCGACCAGTGTGACAAAAAGGAACAGGGTCTGATTCGGCGGAATGATTTGGGGGAAGTCTACGATATCCGGTCCTAGCATGTGCGCGCCGGAATAATAGAAAAGGAAATAGCTCGGATACCAGGTGCAGGTGCCGGCGTTCCGGATCACCCAGGTTTGGACAAACGTTGATCCCGCTTTGACCTCGCTATTATCCGGTGGGATGGGACCCACATAATATGCCGCATTGCATCGTTTGGTGAGCGTTTGTGTGAGCAACGATGTGCCGTTAGTGGTCGGCGTGGCGCCGGAATAGGTTGCCCGGACCGGGTGCCGAGTCGGTGTGGTCAACTGAACGGTGGGAATGACGCTGCGGGTGCCCTTGGAAACGGCGGTGCGGGTTGGTGTGATGCTGGGGGTTGCGCGGGACGTGGGAGAAGGGGTAAAGCTCGATTCCGTGGGACCGCCCATCTGTGTTATCAGCATAGCCAGTGTCTGCGCGGAATGTGTGGAAGCGGCGGAGGATGTATCCGGCGTGGTCGATCCGCAGGAAGATGCCATCCAGGCAATAACTGCGGCCATTGCCAGATGCCGGAGTATGCGGACCGCGCGGACGATGATCAGTCGATGGCGCAGCGAAACGGATGTGGGTATGCTAATACGCAAAATATTCCTATCCCCGGTGATCCTATAAATCTCCGGCAGTAATTATACCCTTTGGAGAAGACCGATGGAATCGATTGGAAACTGCATGATCGGAGGGAGAAAATGCCCGGTCGGATAATTTTGGCGGAGGAGGGGGAAGTAAACTTCACACAGAGGGAGACCAAGGCATCGCGCTGTAAGGTTTGCGAAGATTAGCGTTCGATGATCGTTTTTCATATGATTGCACCGGACTGTGCTTTCCATTACAATGCCGAAGATGCGATCCGGAACCATGGCTGCGAGATGGTGCCGCTCCCATGAAAAACATTCCATACCCGGAGGTCGCAGAACGTTCGCGTTTAGTAAAGAATCGGGATGGGAAAAAAAGGAGAAACAAACTTGAAGACGATACTCCGATCGATGGTGATTGCAGGTTTTGTTTTGTTGGCGGGATGCGCCGGGCTACGGTCTTCCGTAAAGGACCTCACCCAGGCATCACCAACGTCCGACGCGTCCACCCAAGCTCCGCCGGTCGAAGTCGTCCTGGCCGACGGCACCAGCGTGACCTTGGTCTATCAGACGATTGCGAACCTTCCGCTCCAATTTCTGTCCATCAACGGCAAGACGGAGCAAGGACCGACCATACCGGATTTCCTGGCCGCCGCCGGCGTGACAGACTTTTCCCAGGTTACGTTCACCGGTTTGGAGAATCGGACGCTTACGTTCACCCGCGACCAACTGAACGACGGGATTATCCTCGCCCTGCGCGAACATCCCCATGCGGTCAATCTCATGAGCCCGAATATTCCGGATTCGCAGTGGGTACTGCATGTGTTCCGGGTTCAAGTCCAGTAAGTGAAGATTGAAAAATAGGATGAAACGATAAAAGAAAACCCTGCGTCGGATAGCCGTAGGGCGGCCGATACCGTTTAAGAATAAATTAAATTGGAATCCGGCTGCGGGTAGGTAAGATTTATTATGCGTCGAGCCGCCGCAACCGTGAAGGCTGGGCGACGAAAGAAAGTGTTATGAGGGCCGAGTTTGCGCGGTCGATGATGCTTCCTGCGCAATCGCCCGTAGGGCGGCAATATTTTCCTTCACCGTGCCGCGGCGGTTGTAAATTGCCGAGCCGGCGACCAGGATGGTCGCCCCGGCGGCGACGGCCAACGGCGCGGTCTTTTGATCGATTCCGCCGTCCACCGCGATGCGGGTTGTCAATCCCCGTTCCAGCAGCATGGTCCGTAGGCGGCTTATTTTTTCCAACTGCGAGAGAATGAATTCCTGGCCGCCAAATCCCGGGTTTACCGTCATCACCTGGATAACATCCGCGCGGCCCAGGACTTCCTCCAGGACGCTTACGGCCGTAGCCGGGTTGATGGCGACGCCGGCATCCACTCCCAGATCACGAATCGCCTGCAGGGTCAAACCCAGATTTGGACAAGCCTCCTGGTGGACGATCAGGCGATCGGCTCCAGCTTGGGCGAAATTTCGGATGAACGAATCCGGATTATCGACCATCAGATGTACATCCAGCTTAAGCCCGACCAGCGGGCGCAAGGCTCGTACGATCCCCGGCCCGAAGGTCAGATTGGGGACGAAATGCCCGTCCATTACGTCGATCTGGATCGCTTCTGCTCCGGCGGCTTCAGTCTTACGTACCTGGTCTCCGAGTCGGGCGTAATCCGCAGATAGTATGGACGGCTCGATGATTATATTTTCGCTCTTTTTCATGGCATCGTCACCTTAAAGGCAGCCGCCGGCGGGCGCCCCCCACGGCCTTCGGAGTGGTATTAAACCACAAGCCAGGCTGTTTCGTCCCTGACAGAATCCTGATATGCCGATTCAGCGGTTGCGTCGTCTTTGGCCCCCTTATGGAAACACTGGAATATCAGCCGATGTTAATAGGCCTTTTTGGCGGGATCCCTATGGGCAGGGGTTTCCGGCGGGAAAATCAAAGCAGGGGCGTGAAGGACGATATTTCGGTTTGTTTTATTAAAAAGGTATGCTAAGGCGGGGCCTATTGAGCGTCAAGAACAATGCTTGCTCCCAGGCTCGGGCAAAAATGGCCAAGATCCATTCATTGGGAGACGGAGGAATTATTCCGTTCTTATCAAAAAAACCGTTTTCTTATTCATGCCAGCCTATTTTTCAGGAAGAATTCTAATTATTTTATAAAACAAAAGTTGCTACAATAGATGCAGATATACGAATACCGGCTGGTCAAGTCGTTGAAAAGGAGAGAATTATGGCTAAAAAACCGCTTCAAATCGGCGATATTGCTCCGGATTTCGAATTGTTCAGCGACGGCGGATCAAAAGTAAAGCTATCAAGTTTTCGTGGAAAACGGGTCGTTGTCTATTTTTATCCAAAAGATGACACGCCGGGCTGCACGACGCAAGCTTGCGGCTTCCGGGATAAGTATCATGTGATCGAGGAACAACACGCGATGGTACTTGGGATCAGCCCCGACGGCGTCGATTCGCATATACAGTTCAAGAACAAATATAACCTTCCCTTCCGGCTACTGGCGGATACCGACCACCGGGTGGCGGAAGCCTACGGTGTGTGGGGATCCGGTTCCATTATCCGAAGCCATTTTGTCGTCGACGAAAATGGCCGCCTTGCGGATATCCAAATCAAGGTGAGTCCCGAGGACAGCGTAAAAAAAGCTCTCGAAACATTAGGCGCTAAAACTTCCGCGCAGGGATAAGCGCGGAGGACCAACCCGGGGGATGGAACGGGGAAGCGGCTGGGTGGCGGCACCCGCTCTGAGCAGAATCCGGATCCGCCGCTGACAAACATGACCCGATCGGCTGCGCTTCCCTCGATAATCGGAAAGGTGGACACATGATTCGTGAGCGAAAGGCGGAAGGGATGACTTCGCAATTTCGATTGGAATCATCCTCCGGGAAAATAGAAGAGCGGCTGAACGCCGATTTCCAGGGCCGGCTGCGCGTTACGGAAGGCCGGAGGCTGGTGGCTGGATTAAGCGACCCCAACTCGCGGAGGCGGGCCGAGGTCAGGGAGAAGTTGCTGGCTTTGGGAAATGCCGCCGTTCCTGCGCTCCTCGCTGCATTGACGGATTCCAACGGCAACGCACGTTGGCAGGCGGCCAAGGCGCTCAGCCAGATTCATAATCCCGAAACGGCCAACGATTTGATGAATGCAATGGAAGACGACGATTTTGGAGTGCGCTGGCTGGCCGCAGAAGGATTGATCGCAATGGGGCCGGACAGTTTGGGGGCTGTGCTGCAGGGTTTGATCTCGTGCTTCGGATCCATCCGGAAGCGCGAGGGAGCCCGCCACGTATTGCACGCCTTGGCGGATGGCGGGTTCCACGACGAGACGATCGAAAAGTTGCTGCGCACACTGCAGGGCTTGGCCCCGGAGGAGGATGTGGCTTGGGCCGCGGAACAAGCCTGGGAGAAGTTGATCGTGGGAAACCCTGTCTGCAGGCGCGACGATCGCGAAAGGCTGGAGGGGCAGGGTTAGGCAGATACGTCGCGGCACCGGAAATAATGCTTCCGGTCCCGAATTTCCAACTCGGCGCGCGTGTGGGATTTAAAGGAGCGTCCATGCGGACACAAACGGTCTCTGTCGGAAAAATTTTTAATATTCCCGTCCGGCTGGATTATTCCTGGTTCCTCATTTTCATTCTGTTAACCTGGTTGCTGGCCGGTTCCTATTACCCCGCCGCATACCCCAATTGGCCCGTCCCCGAATATTGGATTTTGGGCATTGCCACAGCCGTGATGTTCTTCGTGTGCGTACTGCTGCACGAGTTGGGACATTCGGTGGTGGCTCAGCGCAACGGCATCACGGTAAGTTCGATCACGCTGTTTGTCTTCGGAGGGGTATCTCAAATTACCGAGGAAGCCACCAAGCCGCTCACGGATTTCCTCGTCGCCTCGGCAGGATTGGCGGTCAGCCTCTTGCTGGCGCTCGGCTTCGCCGCGTTACAACCGGTGGTGGCGGGGGTTCCGCCGCTCCTGGCGCTAGCCCAGTATCTCACCTATATCAACGGATTGCTGCTGCTCTTCAACGTCATCCCGGGTTTCCCGCTCGACGGCGGCCGCATGTTCCGCGCCGTCGTCTGGGGGGCCGTGAAGAATTTCGACCGCGCCACGCTGATCGCCGCCATGCTGGGACGCATCCTGGCTTTTCTCTTCATCCTGCTGGGCGTGTGGCTGATCTTCTTCAGCTCCTTCCTAAACGGCTTATGGATCGTCTTCATTGGATGGTTCCTGGAAAATGCATCCTCCCAAGAAGTGCGACAGCAAACTCTGCGCACACTGCTCGCGGGCCACAAGGTATCGCAGATTATGGGCCGGAATTATGTTACCATCCCAGCCGATATTTCCCTCCAGCGGCTGGCCGACGATCATATTCTCGGGGCGGGAAGGCGATTCTTCATCGTCGAGAACGCCGGGGTCGTGGCCGGAATCATGACCCTGCACAAGGTTCGCGAGATTCCGCGCGAGGAATGGTCCCGCACGCTGGTCTCGCAAGCGATGATCCCGGCCGAAAGAATGGATTGGGTCGGCCCCGACGCGGAATTGTGGGACGCCCTGCAGAAAATGAACCAGGACGGGGTCAACCAGCTTCCGGTGATGGTGGACGGTCGGATCCAGGGCGTTCTGAACCGGGAGAACGTCATCAACTATCTGCAAACGATCCGGGATTTGCGCTGAGCGGACGGTTGGGACGGCGGGGAAAGGCGGCGCAGCATGGACGTTCCGATAAACGCCAAAGTGGTTTGTAAAGACGGAGACTGCGGGCGGTCGATTGGCGCGGTGCTCAATCCGATCAACGACCAGGTCACCCACATGGTGGTGAGGGAAAAGGACGTTTACCTCCTCTCCCGTCTTGTGCCGGTTGAGCTGATCCAGGGAAGCGATCCGGACCTCATCCGGCTCTCCTGCACCAGGGCGGAACTTGAACAGATGGAAAAATTTTCAGAATCCGAATTCATTCCCAACGACCTGGGCGGAACTATGTATCTGCAACCGTATTCGGTCCCCGCCACGGGCATCATCCTTGAGCGCGAGAAGATCCCGCCGGGCGAATTGGCCGTCCGCCGGGGTTCGCCGGTGGAAGCCTGCGATGGTTATGTCGGAACGGTGGACGAGTTCATCGTCGAACCGGAGCAGTATCACATCACGCATCTGGTCTTGCGCAAGGGACATCTGTGGGATCCGCGGGACGTCACGATTCCGGTCCGGCAGATCGACCGGATTGCCGAACGCACGGTATATTTAAAATTGAATAAGACCCAAATCGGAGCTTTGCCGGCAATCAAGGTGAAACGGCGCTGGTCGTAGGCCGCAGAACCGGCGCGCAGGGGCCGGGGTTAAGATCGGCAGGAGAGGAGCATTAAAAATGCAGACACCCGTCACGGAAATCGTCTGGCCGCTGGGAGTTTATGCCGTCGCGGTCCTCATCATGGTGACGGCGACTTTGGCGATCTCCCACGTGCTGGGAGAACGCCATTCGGGGAGGGCCACCGGCGAGCCGTATGAATCGGGGATCGTGCCCACCGGACCCTCGGGCATTCGATTCTCCGTCCGGTTCTATCTAGTGGCGATGTTCTTCGTCCTGTTCGATCTGGAGGCGGTTTTCATCTACGCCTGGGCTGTTTCGCTGCGGGAAGCGGGCTGGGCCGGATATGCGGAAATGGTATTCTTCATCGGCGTTCTGCTGGCGGCGCTGGCGTATCTGTGGAGGATCGGCGCTTTGGACTGGGGGTCCATCGGCCGGAAATCGTTGGATCGTCGCAAGGAGGAATCCCGCCGTGACGCGGACGATCGATAGCATTCCAAATCTCACCCCGACTTCCCCGCGAGAGACTTTGGAAGAGGTGGTTAAGCGGTCAGTCCTGCTTACGCGGCTGGAGGAAATGCTTGCGTGGGGGCGGAGTAATTCGATCTGGCCGTTCGGGTTCGGGCTGTCGTGCTGCTTCGTGGAAATGGCCACCAGTCTGACAAGCAAGTACGACCTCGCCCGTTTCGGCTCGGAGATCATCCGCGGGACTCCCCGCGAAGCGGACATGATCATCATCGCCGGTACGATGTTCATCAAAATGGCGCCGGTTGTCCAGCGGCTATATGAACAGGTCATGGCGCCGCGCTGGGTGATCTCGATGGGCTCCTGCGCAAATTCCGGCGGGATGTACGACATCTACAGTGTGGTCCAGGGAGTGGATAAATTCCTGCCGGTGGACGTGTACGTCCCAGGTTGTCCCCCCAACCCGTACGCGTTCGTCGAAGGGCTCAACCTGCTTCAGCGCGCGGTGGGGACCGAGCGCCGCCCGTTGAGCTGGGTGGTCGGCCCGCAGGGCGTGTATCGCGCACCGCTTCCGGTCCAGCGGGATGCCAAGCGGGATCAACGCAGCCAGGCGACCGTCTTGCGCGGTCCGGATGAGGTGTAAAGGCGGCATGACCGGCGGCGACGTTTTCCAGGATCTAGAGCGGGAGTTCGGCCCGGCCTCCGGATTCGCGGTGCAACCGGTCCGTGACGAGGTCCCCACGATTTGGGTGCCGCGCGAAAGCGTGACGCCGGTCCTGAAATTTTTAAAAAACAGCGCGCCGCAACCCTATCGGATGCTGTACGACCTGACCGCCATCGACGAGCGGAAACGCGTACACCGCGAGGGCCAGCCGGAGAGCGACTTCACGCTGGTATATCACCTGCTGTCGCTGGAACGAAACGCCGACGTGCGCATCAAAACGGCGCTGCAGGGAGAATATCCAACCGCCGCGAGCATCACGAACGTCTTCCCCGCCGCCAATTGGTACGAGCGCGAAGTGTGGGACATGTTCGGGATCAAATTCGATGGTCATCCCAACCTGCGGCGCATCCTTATGCCCCCCACCTGGGAAGGACATCCCCTGCGCAAGGAACACCCGGCCCGCGCCACCGAGATGGGCCCGTTCCAAATGTCCGCCGAACGGGTGGACCGCGAGCAGGAGGCGCTCCGTTTTCATCCCGAGGAGTGGGGGATGAAGCCGCGCGGCGAAAATTCCGAGTACCTCTTCCTCAACCTCGGCCCGAACCATCCGGGCGTGCACGGCGTGATCCGCTTTCTGCTGCAACTGGACGGCGAGGAAATTCTCGACGTCGTGCCGGAGATCGGGTTCCACCACCGCGGCGCGGAAAAGATGGCCGAACGCCAGACGTGGCATACGTTTATTCCCTACACCGACCGCGTCGATTATCTGGGCGGGTCGATGAACAACCTCGCCTACGTCCTGGCCGTGGAGAAGCTGGCCGGGGTTGACGTTCCCGACCGGGCTAAAGTGATCCGCATCATGCTCTCTGAATTTTTCCGGCTCGCCAGCCATCTGGTCTGGTATGGGACTCTGGCACAGGACCTCGGCGCGCTCTCGCCGGTATTCTTCACCTTCAACGACCGCGAACGGATATTCGATATCGTCGAAGCCATCACCGGCGGCCGGATGCACCCAAGTTGGTTCCGGATCGGCGGCGTGGCCCAGGATCTGCCGCAGGGGTGGGATCGGCTGGTGGAAGATTTCCTGCGCTACATGCCAGCTCGCCTGCGGGAATACGACATGCTGGTCCTCCAAAACCGGATCTTCAAAGCGCGCACGCAGGGGATCGGCGTCTTCACCCGCGAGGAAGCGATCGAATGGGGAATGACCGGACCGGGACTGCGCTCGACAGGCCTTGGGTGGGACTTCCGCAAGCAGCGCCCGTACGGCGGGTACGACCAGTTCGAGTTCGATATTCCCGTCGGCGCCAACGGCGATTGCTACGACCGGGCGACGGTACGTGTGGAAGAGATGCGCCAGAGCCTGCGGATCATCGAGCAGTGCCGCAAGATTATGCCCGCCGGTCCTTATAAATCCGCGCATCCCCTCGCCACGCCGCCCGTTAAAGAGCGCACGATGCACGACATCGAAACCCTGATCGCCCATTTCCTGAGCGTCAGTTGGGGGCCGGTGATACCGGCCGGCGAAGCGTTCGCCGGGATCGAAGCAACCAAGGGCAACAATGGTTATTACCTGATCAGCGACGGCGGAATTCACGCCTACCGCGCGCGCATCCGCGCGCCTTCCTTCCCGCATATCCAGATGGTTCCGCTGATCAGCCGCGGCCTGATAATCGCCGATCTGATCGCGATTTTGGGAAGCGTGGATTTCGTGCTGGCGGACGTGGATCGCTGAGGGGATCCGGAGAGCCGAATGCTGACACCTGAAGAGATCCGCGAACTGGAAGCCGATCTGGCGCATTATCCGCAGAAGCAATCGGGCTGCGTGGATGCATTGAAGATCGTCCAGCGCCGTCGCGGATGGATTTCCGACGATACTCTGCGGGAAGTGGCCGTGTATCTCGAGATGACCCCCGAGGAACTCGACGGTGTGGCGACCTTCTATCCGGTCATCTTCCGCAGGCAGGTGGGCCGTCATATCATCCGGATCTGCGACAGCGTCAGCTGCTGGATCATGGGATACGAGAAAGTCTACAGCGCCTTGAACGGAACGCTCGGCATCCGGCTGGGGGAAACCACCGCCGACGGCCGCTTCACGTTGCTGCCGTCGGCCTGCCTCGGCGTGTGCGAACACGCGCCGGCGCTTATGATCGACGACGATCTGATCGCCGACTGGAATCCCGGGAACGTCGACGGGATCCTTTCCCGGTATCCGTAGTAGGCTGCGGAAAAATGGATAGGTGTCATTGCGAGCGACCGCCTGCCTGCCCTCGTTTTCTTCGGGGGAAGGGAGCGAAGCAATCTCGTTTTTCGCATCGGAAACACCAGATTGCTTCGCCCGCCCCGGTTGGGGTGGGCCGGGGTCGCTTCGCTCCCCCGGCCTCGCAACGGCGGAGCCGGGGCGGAGCTCGCAATGACAAATCCAGACTTTTTCCACCGCTTACTTGAACTTCCAGGTGGTGGGGTAATAATTTCGCCGCAACGAAGAGGATAAAGGCTGGATGGAACGTCCGCTGACCAGCAACATCAAACCCGGGCAGCCCGCACCGGACCTTGCGGAGTATGAACGCTCCGGAGGATACGAGGCCGTCCGCAAGGCGCTGCGCGAACTGACCCCGGCGCAACTCACAGGGATCGTGAAGGATTCCAATCTGCGTGGACGGGGCGGTGCGGGCTTTCCGACCGGATCGAAGTGGAGCTTCGTTCCGATGGGGGAGACGGCGCTGCGCCCCAAATACCTGGTGGCCAACGCGGACGAAATGGAGCCGGGCGCCTTCAAGGATCGCGTACTCCTGGAAGGCGATCCCCATCAACTCATTGAGGGCATGATCCTCGCCGCGTACGCAATCCAAGCCGAGGCGGCCTACATTTTTCTGCGGGAGGAATACAAACAGGCCGAGCGCACCCTGCGCAAAGCCGTCGCCGAAACCTATCAGGCGGGCTATCTGGGGAAGAATATTCTCGGATCGTCCTACCGCCTCGAGCTGTATGTGCACGTCAGCGCCGGGCGGTACATTTGCGGAGAGGAATCCGGATTGCTCAACGCCTTGGAGGGAAAGCGAGCCATCCCGCGCTCCCGGCCGCCGTTCCCGCAAACCAGCGGCCTGTGGGGGAAAGGCACGATCGTCAACAACGTCGAGACGCTGTGCAACGTCCCGCACATCGTCCGCAACGGCGCCGAGTGGTTCCGCAAGCTCAGCCTCACCGGCGACGGCGGAACGAAACTGTACGGCGCGAGCGGCAAGGTGAAGCGGCCGGGGTTGTGGGAGCTGCCGATGGGAACGCCGATCCGGGAGATTCTCGAGGAGCATGCGGGCGGAATGCGGGACGGCGTGCGTTTCCGCGCCCTGTTGCCCGGCGGCGCGTCCACCGACTTCCTCACCGAGGAGCATCTCGACGTGCGCATGGATTTTTCATCGGTGGAAAAAGCCGGCAGCCGGCTGGGAACCGGAACCATGATCATCCTCGACGATAAAACTTGCCCGGTCGGGATGGTGCACAACTTGGAGCTCTTCTTCGCGCGCGAATCCTGCGGATGGTGCACTCCCTGCCGCGAGGGGTTGCCCTGGACGGAGAAAATCCTGCGTGAAATCGAGGCCGGGCGCGGCCGTACTTCCGATCTCGACCGGCTGGCGCTGCACGCCCGGCTGCTCGGGCCGGGGCGCACCTTCTGCGCCCTCGCCCCCGGCGCGATGGAGCCCCTGCAAAGCGCGTTGAAATATTTTCGCGAGGATTTTGAACGCCACATCCGGGAAAAGCGATGCCCTTGGAGCTGAAACCATGGCGGTGATCTACATCGACAACCGGCCATACACGGTGAAGGACGGGCAGAACCTGCTGCAGGCCTGCCTCGGCCTCGGATTCGACGTGCCGTATTTCTGCTGGCATCCGGCGTTGGGTTCGGTCGGCGCGTGCCGCCAATGCGCCGTCAAACAGTTCAAGGACGAGCACGACACCCGCGGAAAGATCGTGATGTCCTGCATGACCCCGGCCGCGGACGGCGTACGCATCTCCATCGACGATCCGGAGGTGAGGGAATTCCGCGCCTCTGTCATCGAATGGATGATGATCAACCATCCGCACGATTGCCCGGTGTGCGACGAAGGCGGCGAATGCCACCTGCAGGACATGACCGTGATGACCGGGCACGTCCACCGCGAATATAATTTCCCTAAGCGGACTTTCCGCAACCAGAACCTCGGGCCGCTGGTCAATCACGAGATGAACCGCTGCATTCATTGCTACCGTTGCGTCCGTTTCTACCGCCAGTACGCCGGTGGCCGCGATTTCGACGCGCTGGCCGCGCACGATCACGTTTATTTTGGGCGGTCCGAAGACGGGGTGCTGGAAAACGAGTTCAGCGGCAATCTGGTGGAAGTGTGCCCGACGGGCGTATTCACCGATAAAACCCTCAAGCGCCACTATTCCCGCAAATGGGACCTGCAGACCGCTCCGTCGATCTGTGTGCATTGCGGTCTTGGCTGCAACACGATCGCAGGCTCGCGCTACGGCCAGCTGCGCCGCATCCGCAATCGCTACAACGGTGAGGTGAACGGATATTTCCTATGCGACCGGGGGCGGTACGGCTATGAATTCGTCACCGGCGATTCCCGGATCGAGCAGCCGCTTGCACGTCCGGAGAGAAGCGCCGCGCTCGAACGGGTGGCGCGCGGGGAAGCGCTGCAGCGGGCGGCTTCGTTCCTTCGCGACCGCGGGCGTGTGATCGGGATCGGCTCCCCGCGCGCATCGTTGGAAGCGAACTACGCCTTGCGCCGGCTGGTGGGCCCGGACCGCTTCTACCTCGGGGTATCGACTGAGGATTACCGGATGACGGCCGCCGCCTTAAAGATCCTGCAGGCCGGTCCGGCCCGTTCGCCTTCTTTAAAGGAAGTGCGCATGGCGGACGCGGCTCTTGTGCTGGGCGAGGATGTCACCAATACGGCGCCCGTTCTTGCGCTCGCCTTGCGGCAATTGGTTCATCCCAAGGCCGATGCGGCCGCGAAAACGTTTGACTTGCCTTCCTGGAGCGATGCTGCCATCCGGGAGTTGGTGCAGGATGAGAAAGAATCTCTCTTCCTGGCGACGCCGGCCCATACCAAGCTCGAGGATGCTGCATGCCAGACGTATCATGCCGCGCCGGACAACCTGGCCAGGCTCGGATTTGCCGTAGCACACCGGATTGATCCAGCCTCGCCGGCTGTACCGGATCTTGCGGAAGAGGTCGACCGGTTGGCGGAGGAAATCGCCGCCGCATTGGTTTCCGCCAAACGGCCCCTGATTGTGTCTGGTACCGGATGCTGCAGCGAGGCAATGCTCCAGGCGGCGGCGAATGTGGCTTGGGCTTTGTGCCGCCGGGGAAATCCCGCCCTGCTTTCGCTCGTGCTGCCCGAAGCCAACAGCATCGGCCTCGGTCTGATGGGCGGCGGCGATTTGCAGTCTGCCTTTCAAGCGCTGCGGGAGGAGCGGGCGGATACGGTTGTCGTTCTCGAAAACGACCTCTATCGCCGGGAGAGCGCCGCGGCAGTCGATGCCGCACTGCAGCTGGCCAAGCACGTCATCCTGATCGACCATACCCGGCATGCCATGGCCGAAAAAGCGGATCTGATTCTCCCCGCCGCGACGTTCGCCGAAGAGTCCGGTACGCTGGTGAACAGCGAGGGTCGTGCCCAGCGCTACTACCAGGTGCTGCTTCCGAAAGCCAGCGTCCAACCAAGTTGGCGATGGCTGGGGTTGTTGAATGAGCCCGCGTCCGGAACCGCCGATGAAGAATTGTTCAAGCTGGATGGCATCCTGGCGGATATCGCCGGGGAGCTGCCACAGTTCCGGCCGATATTGGAAATCGCCCCGCCTTCCGGTTTCCGGATGATGGGCCAGAAGGTGCCGCGCCAATCGCCGCGTTCCAGCGGACGCACCGCCATCGACGCCAAAGAAAACGTCAGTGAACCCAAACCGCCGGAAGATCCGGATTCGCCGCTGGCGTTTTCCATGGAAGGCGACGAAGGACTGCCGCCGCCGGCGCTGATCCCGCGTTTCTGGGCGCCCGGATGGAATTCCGACCAGGCGGTCAACAAGTTCCAAGCGGAGATCGGCGGTGCGCTGCGGAGCGGAGATCCGGGAAAACGGCTGATCGAACCGCAGGTCGGCGCGCAACCGGATTTCTTCCAAACTGTTCCGACGGTCTTCGAACCGCACGACGGGCGGCTGTTGCTTGTTCCCCTGTATCACATCTTCGGATCGGAACCGTTGAGCGCGTTGAGCCGGGGGATCGCGGAATTGACTTCGGGCCGATACGTGGCGCTCCATCCCGCGGATGCCGCGGCTCAAAAGATTGCCGAAGGCGATACCGTGCAGCTCGAGCTGGACGGCATTTCGCTCGAGTTGCCGGTGAAAATCGCGGCTTCCCTGCCGCCGGGTGTGGCCGGGTTGCCGTCTGGCCTGCCGGGGATGGAACATGTTGCTTTGCCTTCGTGGTGCACGGTGACTACGATTCTTCAGACCCCACCCCTAGCCCCTCCCCAGAATGGGGAGGGGGTTGGGGGAGGGGTAGGAGCTCAATCGTGAGCGATGTCGTCCTACACCTGCTGACCATCGTCGGCGTCCTGGCGGCGGCCTTGACGATCGCGGCCGGATTGATCTGGGGCGAACGCCGGTTGCTGGCGCTGTGGCAGGATCGCTACGGGCCCAACCGCGTGGGGCCGTTCGGGTTGCTGCAGGTGGTGGCCGACATCATCAAGATTTTCACCAAGGAGGATTGGATCCCGCCGTTCGCCGACCGGGCGGTGTTCGTCCTCGCGCCGGGTATCGTATTCGCCGCCGGGCTGATGGTCTTCGCCATCCTGCCGGTAACCCCGGGCATCGCGGTTGTGCGCCTCAACGTTGGGGTGCTGTACTTCCTGGCTATCAGCTCGCTCGGGGCGTACGGTGTGGTGCTGGCCGGCTGGTCGTCCAGTAGCAAGTATTCGCTGCTGGGCGGGATGCGCGCCGCGGCGCAGGTGCTCACCTACGAAGTATTCATGGGACTTTCGCTGATGGGGGTTGTGATGATCGCCGGAAGCTTCGACCTGGGGCGGATCGTGGAAGCCCAAAAGAACCTCTGGTTTTGCGTCCCGCAATTTTTCGGCTTGCTCGTGTTTTTCATGGCCGGCTTGGCCGAGGCGCATCGTTCGCCGTTCGATCTGCCGGAATCCGACAGCGAGCTAGTGGCCGGCTACCATTCGGAATACTCCGGCATGAAGTTCGGGATGTTCTTCGTCGGCGAGTATCTCTCGATCACGGTGATCTCGGCGCTGATCGCCACGCTGTTCTTCGGCGGCTGGCTGGGGCCGGTGCTTCCGCCCGTGGTCTGGTTCATGCTCAAAACGTTTGTTTTCATCGGCGGTTTCATCCTTATGCGCGCCACGCTGCCCCGCCCGCGGTACGATCAGTTGATGGCGCTGGGATGGAAGCTGCTGCTGCCGCTGACCTTGCTGAACCTGCTTATCACCGGCGCGATCGTGCTGGCGGCGCGCTGAGGAGACGGAAATGCTGAGCATCCTCAAAGGGATCTGGGTCATATTGAGCCACACCTTCCGGCGCCGGGTGACGGTGCAGTATCCGGATGTGCAGCCCATCATGCCGCCCCGGTATCGGGGTCGGATCGTGCTGACGCGGGATCCGTCCGGCGCGGAACGCTGCGTGGCCTGCTACCTGTGTTCGGCGGTCTGTCCCGTGGAGTGCATCGCTTTGCAGGCGGCGGAGGACGAGCACGGCCGGCGCTACCCGGAATTCTTCCGGATCAATTTCTCGCGCTGCATTTTTTGCGGGTTCTGCGAGGATGCCTGCCCGACCTACGCGATCCAGCTCACGCCGGATTTTGAGATGGGCGAGTATGTGCGCCAGAACCTGGTTTACGAGAAGGAACACTTGCTCATCAGCGGACCGGGAAAGTATCCCGGATACGATTTTTACCGGATGGCCGGAGTGGCCATCGGCGGGAAAGACAAGGGCGAGGCAGAGAACGAGGAGCCTCCCGTCGACGTTCGCAGCCTGATGCCCTGATAGCAGGGCGAAGGGAGCCGAAAGATGAACGTTGTTTTCTACATCTCGGGTGCAACGGCGGTGCTTACCACGGCGATCGCGATCACCCGGCGGAATGCGGCGCACGCGCTCCTGTATCTGGTGGTGTCGCTGCTTTCCGTCGCTCTGGTCTTTTTCACGCTGGGGGCGCCCTTTGCCGCGGCGCTGGAGGTGATCATCTACGCCGGTGCGATCATGGTGCTGTTTATATTTGTGATCATGATGCTGAACCCCTCCGCGGGCAATCCGGCCGGCGGGGAAAGAGCCGGGGATGCGCCGCTGCGGGATTGGAGGCTCTGGATCGGACCGACGATTCTTTCCGCCATCCTCGGGTTGGAACTTATCTACATCTTTGCCGGGAATGCGGCGGGAAGTACCGGTGCCGGTGAAGTGGTCCCGGAACAGGTGGGGGTCGTTCTGCTCGGCCCGTACGTGCTGGGCGTGGAGTTGGCGTCGATCTTGCTTCTGGCTGCGCTGGTGAGTGCGTCTCATCTCGGCCGGCGCGCGTTGCCCGGTGAGGAAGAAATTACGGAAGGAAAAGGAGGATCCTGATGGCTCATGTTCCCGTTGAACATGGATTGATTCTGGCCGCGGCCTTGTTCGCGCTGGGCTTGGTCGGAGTTCTCGCGAGGCGCAACCTCCTCTTCATTCTGCTTTCCCTGGAGGTGATGCTCAACTCCGCCGGGCTGGCATTCGTTGTGGCCGGTTCGCACTGGCAGCAGCCGGACGGACAGATCCAGTTCCTGT
>PLND01000020.1:30930-38367 GCA_003141675.1 Anaerolineae bacterium | reverse complement strand
ATTATCATAACATGTACGATGAAGGGGGTAAGAAGTCTCCAATTCAAAATAAATAATTCCACAAGATAATTCATCCTTCGTAAGCGGACGCGCCGGTCGGCGCGCGCTTTCCCTATCCGCAGATAGATCACTTCCATAATAAGGGGGGATCTCTATGACCGTAATTGATATGGTTCCGGAAAGTGTTCAGAAATTTACGGATGAACTTTCCAAGGCCCAGGCCAATTTGGAATCGGTTATCGAGGAATTGGACAAATCCGTCAAAGCGGTTGAGCCGAAATGGAGCGGCGATTCGCAGCAGGCATTCCTCCGCTTCTACCGTGATTGGCGCAAGGGGATCGAGATGCACTCGTCCGCCCTGAAAAAGACCGCCGAACAATTGCAGATAATGAGCGGGGAATATAAAAAAATCAAATAGCCGTTTTCCTATCGCGTACCCGGGTTGGCCGGAAATATGGAATAGGGGAATTTGCGCGGATTAGGGCGCAGGACGAATTCTTTTCCGAAGCATCGATCCTTTCCATGCGATGGATGAAATACGATCCTGTGAATTCAGCGATGCCGCAGGCAATTTTTCGATAAGGTCATACGCATCGCGGAAAAGGGAATCCGCCCATTGACAAAGGGAACTCGATAGATTATTATTTTAATGCAAGCAATGGGGGAGTACATGGTTCGGCCTCGAAGAACTCAATTCATAAATAATAATTTTCCTTTTCCGGAAACCTTTTCATTTTGCCAACCCGATGGTGAGCCGGACGAAAAGCAGGGAAACGATTTGTCTCCAACCGGTTGCCGGCCGGGGAGGGAATCGAAGAAGGGTTTTTTGATTGGTTTTGTGGAATGCGATTCCCATATGAATAGCGAAAGGGGGGTGGAAAGTCGTCTTCACGCCGGAAAGCACTCGAATGAGGGATGGTACACAATAGCAGAGACCTGCCTAAAAACCTTTTCAAAACCAAGTGGATCATCACCGCGTTGAATTACATTCAAATTCTAAAAGGGGGAACCATGCCATCGATTCAGATTACACCCGAGAACGTTCAAAAAACCGGAACGGATATCAAAGCAAAGAAAGTGGAAGTGGACCAAATTATCCAAAAGGGAAAAACCATGATGGACGGCCTGCGAGGGGAGTTTAAAGGCCACCTGGCCGGCCAGATTTTTTCAAAATGGGATGAACTTCTTCCCAAGCTGCAAAAATCCACTGAAGTCTTGGAAGAAGCCGGATTACTTTTGCAAAAAGCAAGCGACGCTTTCTCCCAGGTAGACAACCAAAACATCCGGTAGAACATTGTGGGAAGCGCTTCCAGCCGCCGAAGTAAACAATCGGCGGCTGGAAGCTTTTTCTCTTTTCAGTCTGAACCCTTCTCCTGCCCCCATGCCATTTAATCGCCCTCCCCGCATTCTACCAACCCTTTCCAGGCCGTCCGTCGAGATTCCCACTCCACCGCAGTTGCCGCAGGAGCCGGGGGCCTTCAGTTGGATGACCATTCTTCTGCCGCTTGGCGGCATGCTCCTGATGATCGTCCTGATGGTCATGCTCTCCGGAGGCGGAGGAGGACTTACCTACTTGGTGTTCCTGCCGATGATGCTGGCGGGTTATATCGTCACCTATGTCGCTTTTCGGAATCAGAAGAAGGAATTCAAAGAAAAGCTTTCCAAAGGAAAGCAAGAGTACGCCCAACAACTTCAAAAAACGGAAAATCAATTGTATTCCCTGCGGGAGCGCGAACAGGCGGCTATGCGGGGAACGAACCCGGACCTGGAAGAATGCCTGCGCATGGCATCCGGACGGGACCCCCGTCTTGGGGAACGCCGCCCCGCGGATCCGGATTTTCTCATGCCGCGGCTGGGGATCGGCTATCTCCCCGCCTCGATTTCCATTTCCCCGGCGGACATTAAAAATGCGCCCGCGGAACTCTCCAAGGAAGTGGAGTTCGCGAAAACGCTTCCCGAGAAGTTCGCCTTTGTCCCGGACGTCCCGATCACCGCGCGGTTGGCGCACACCGGTCCGATCGGCATTGCCGGAAAACGGCCGGACACGACCAGCATCGCCCGCTCCATCGTATGCCACCTGGTCACCCACCATTGGTTTTCCGAACTCCAGGTGGCCGCCTTCGGCGAACCGCAGCACCTTCAGGAGTGGGCGTGGCTGGGTATGCTTCCCCACGCGTCCAAGGCGTTCGATTGGAAGGGCGCGCAAATCCGCTTCTCCGACGCCAACTCCTGCAAAGTGTTCCTGGGNNACGGAACTCAAACGCCGGGAGCAGATCCTGGAGGGTAGGAAGATGGTCGGAGGAGAAAACGCCTCGGCAACCCTGCCCCTCCCCTGCCTCGTGGTGATATTGGATTCCTTCCCGGTGGAATTTTCCCACCCGGGAATCGATCTGCTCCTCAAATCGGGCAAGGCCCTCGGTGCGTATGCGCTCTACCTGACGGAAGACGCTGCGAAGATTCCCGGGATGTGCGGAGCCGTCGCCACGATCCGCCAGGGGAATCTTTCCTACAAAGAATCCGGTCTGGAAAGCATTCGCATCGATTGCAAACCGGACCTGTGCAATCCCGCGGGCGCCGACAAGATCGCCCGTGCCCTTGCGCGGGTGGATTGGGCCGAGAAGGAGGATCTGAGCCAGCCGCCCTCGATGGTTACCTTCCTGCAGATGCTGGAAGTCTCCAAGGCGGAGGATTTGCCGATCGAGAAGTGGTGGAACGACGGTTCGCCGTTTGGTTTTTTGCAATCTCCGATCGGTAAAACCTCCTCCACGTCGGAATTCATCTTCGATCTGCGCGACCAGGACGGCTCTCACGGCCCGCACGGATTGCTGGGCGGCATGACGGGATCCGGGAAAAGCGAGGTCCTCAAGACCCTGATCCTGGCCCTGGCCGTCACCTGCCATCCGTACGATCTGAATTTCGCGCTGGTGGATTACAAAGGCGGGGCCGCGTTCAACGAGCTGGCCAAGCTACCGCACACCGTGGGCGTGATGACCGACATCGAATCCCACGCTTCGTACGCCGAGCGGGTGCTGCTGGCGCTGGGCGGGGAACTCGAACGGCGCAAGCGGATCCTCGAGCGGGCGCGGACCATCTTCCGCTTCGGCCGCTCCCACGTGGACGATTACCGCACCATGCGCATCCGGCAACCGCTGCCGCATCTGGTCATCGTCTTCGACGAATTCGCCGAATTCAAGAACCGCCATCCTGAGGAAAGCAAACGCCTGATCAGCATCGCCCGGTTGGGCCGCTCGCTCGGCGTGCATCTGATCCTGGCCACCCAGAACATCCAGTCGGCCATCGACCCGCAAATTCTGCAGAACTCGAATTTCCGGATCTGCCTGCGCACCAGCCAACCGGATGACAGCATGCAAATGATCGGCATCCCGGACGCCATCAGCCTGGTGCGCGGCCGGGCGTATTTCTATTCGAGCGGACGCCAGCTGGTGCAGATCGCCTACTGCGGCGGGAAATACGGCGGGGAGAGCGCCGGGAAACGGCCGGATCAACTCCTGGTGGTCCATCCCGATGGTCACAAGGAAACCCTTATGGTTCCTCACTCCCGCGCGCCCGAGCCGGCGGGCAAACCCGGAGACGCGCAGATCACGGAAGCCAACGCCATCGTCGACCGGTTGAACGAGGCGATGAAGAATCTGAATCTCCGGAAACCGGATCCGGTCTGGTCGGACCCGTTGCCGGACCGGCTTTGCCTGCCGGATCTTTTCGGGGAGAACTTCACCGGCGGGTGGGACGGCCGCGCCTGGAATCCGTGCCGCAAGTGGCAAGCCCCGGAGAATACCGGCGGTATGACCGATCCGGTCCTTGGGAAATGCGACATCCCCCAGAAACAGGAACAACCGCTGTTTCAACTTTCCCTGGAAGAGGGCGGCGGACACTTTCTGATTTTCGGATCGGCCGCCTCGGGCAAGACGACCCTTTTAAAATCGCTCGCGGTGTCCATCGCCAGGATGTATTCCCCGGCGCAAGTGCAAATCTATATTTTGGATTTTGGCGGGCAATCCCGCCTGCGCGTGCTCGAGGCGTTCCCGCACGTCGGTTCGGTGATCACGCGGTTCGAGACGGAACGGGCCGAGCGGCTGTTGCGGTTTGCGCAGACAGAATTAAAACGGCGCAACGATCTTTTCCGCCGGAAGAGCGTCGGAACCATCGCGGACTACAACCGCCAGGCGGGCGCGGAAACCCTGCCGGAACTGTTCTTCTTCATCGATAACTTTCTGGGTCTCAAACGCGTCTTCCCCGTGGAGTTCATCAATGAAATCTCCTCGCTGGCGGGGGGCAGCGCTTCGAGCGGGATTCATCTGGCGGCGGCCACATATCTTCCCGCGGATTTGCCGGCGGATTTATATTCCAATGTCCACGCCCAAGCCACGCTGCATCAATCCAGCCAGACGGAATATTTTGGAATTGTGGGGTTGATCGGGGAAGCCCGGCTGCAGGAGGACGTCGGACGTCCGCCGCGCCCCGGAAGAGGCTTCCTGCGCGGCACTCCGCCGATCGAGTTCCAGGCGGCGCTTCCGGCGGACGGGGGAAACGACCGGGAACAGATGGAACAATTGCTGAATCTGGGCGGGAAAATGCAGCGCGCCTGGAAGGGTCCGAAACCTCAGATCATTGAAAGCCTTCCGTATACCGTGGCGTTGCCAAAAAGTGCGCGGCTCCCGAAGCCCCTCCGGCCGCATGCCTGTGCCCAGGGGAAAGATTTCGAAACACTCCTCCCCTTGGGGATGAAGTTGGAAGATGACGGTCCGGTCTTCCTGGTGACAAGCTCCGCCGGGCAATCCGGAAAGACCACCGCCCTGCTGACCTGGGCCCTGGGACTGGCCGAAAACTATTCCCCCCAGGATGTGCAGTTCCTCGCCATCGATTTTCATGCGCGGACTCTCCTGCCGTTGAAAAACCTGCCCCACATGCTGGAGTTCATCAACAACCAATCCGAGGTTGAACCCTGTCTAAAACGGCTTTCGGATGCCATGCAAAAGAGATCGTCGGCGTTGGAAGCGGCGTTCCAAAAAGATCCGGACCGGTTCGACCGGGATGCGTTCCTCAACAACTACCCCGCCTACGTTCTGTTCATCGACGATTACGACCGGCTCGCGTTGCGCTTCGAAGGTGTGGGTAATCTGCTGGCGGAATGTCTGACGGCCGGGGGCGAGGTGGGACTCTCTGCAATCGTCGCGGGGAACGGCGCCGATCTGCCCAGGGATTATGACGACGAGCTGATGAAGAAGGCCCGCAAGATGGGTTGCGGTTTGCTCTTTTCCGGAAACGCTGCGATCGACGAGTTCAACAACGCCAAATCGCTCCCCTATCAGCCGATGGCGGGCTTGCCGCCCGGCCGGGGATATTTCATCCGCAGGGGGGAGACCCGGATTTATCAGAACTTCATGTATTGGGAGGAGGGGAGGAAGGCCGCGGATTGCCTGCAGGAGCGGATTGAAAAAATTCGTGCCGAATGCGCCAAGATCAAAAAACCATCCTGGCCGGATTGAACTCACCGATAACCGGTTGTTGCCTGGCGAAGTAGGTTATCAAAGCGGTCGAAAATTATTAATTTTGGCGGGACGAAGATCCCCCTCGAAATAAAAAATAATAAAAATCAAAAAGACCCAACACGCGGCTGCAGCCCGCCCCGGCCCCCGCTTCGCGAGGACAGGCGCAAGGCAGGTCTTGGCCAACGCTCAAAGAGAAAACGCTGAATTGCGATTTTAGAATTCCTGGGAACGGCAGGGAGTTGCAACTAGCCTACCCGCCGAAACTAGCCACGTACAGTATTTGCCAATGTTGCCAATTGGTTTTTAAAAGCCTCGATCTCGCCTTGCCTTGAGGATGAAAATAATAAGTCGAATTGTTCATTCCTTGGAAGATGGATCGAAAGCGAAACCAAATCATGCTCCTGTCTTGCCAGCGAGACAGAAACGATTTTATCCAATGGAATATAACGCCAGATATTTCCATATCCACTACGCCAGGTTCGAAATTCATCCCGAATGACGATAAACTCCAAATCGGTCAAAATACTTATGTGGGCAGGGCAGATAGAGCGGTAAAAAGTCCGCCCCAGGAAGGTGAAGACCTCCACTCGAAGTTCAGGCTGCAAGACGGTTTGTATCACCTTCTCCCCTGCCCTGATACTGCCGCGCGCATAGTTGAAAAATTTATAATTCTCTTGCTCCAGAAGATCGAATTTTGCTTGTTCCACACCGAGATCCGTATCCCCGGCAGCCAACGGTGCCGGCCGCAATTTTTCCAAGAGCGGGGTAAAGAGACGCTCCTTGGCAGTGTTGAACTTTAATGTAAAACTACCTAAAAAACCCTCGCTGGATATTCCACTCGCAGTAATCCACGATTTTAACAGCACCGTCCCCATTTCAACATAGCTTACATCGCTATATGAGTAGCACAGACATTCCAGTTGATGCAGGTGTCTTTCCATTATATAAAACCGCCGATCAAAACAAACTATCAGGCTATCTTCCGTCGGATTTAAGTGACCCTGATAGGACGGTATTAGGATGATATAGGGAAATTTGTCCGTTCCCGGTTCTGATAGCGTCTGAAAAAGGGGTTGATAGGCTTCCGGAATTCTGTCGTAGGATTCAACAATCTTGGCCCATGACGATTGTATCTGTGCGGCTCCAGTTAGAACCGACATTGTGCGCGTCTCCTTTACTCATAATCAATCACCCGGATATTCCACTACGGGTGTCTCTCTTGATCCAAAACGGATAATTCCTTCATTCTACGAATGAATTATCTCATATCGCCACGGCACAAGAAGAACGACAAATAAGCCGGTTGTGTAAATGCCTACGCGGAGAAGCCGGCGATGACCGCCGCGATGAATGGCTCATCTTCGTCTTCCAGCACCGTGCGCGGATCCAGAAGCACGCGCCCTTCCGCCACCCGCGCGATAATGGGCGGCGAGCCGGCGCGCAACCTGGCCAGCAGCGCCTGCGGTTTGCTCATCGGGAACGCCAGCGCCCGGGTGGGCAGCGTTTCCTCCGGGAGGCTTCCTCCGCCCACGGTCGAACGGGAATCCACCACTTCGCCATGCCCGATGCGCTGCGCCCAAAGGCGCGCGCGCCGATCCAATTCCTCCACCGGCGCGGCGATCATCCGCCAGACCGGTATCTCGCGTTCGGCCTCCCCCCGGAGGTAATGGATCAACGTCGCTTCCAAAGCGGCCAGGCAAAGTTTATCGGCGCGCACCACGCGTGCGAGCGGATGCTTTCGCGCCTTCGCCACGAGTTCGGCCTTTCCGGCCAGGATGCCCGCCTGTGGTCCGCCGAGCAGTTTGTCGCCCGAGAAGAGCACCAGCGCCGCGCCGGCAACCAGGCTTTCCTGCACCATCGGCTCATGCCCCAGCCCGAATCGGGCGGTATCGAGCAGGGCGCCGGAACCGATGTCGTCCGCCACGGG
>PLND01000020.1:0-30925 GCA_003141675.1 Anaerolineae bacterium | reverse complement strand
TTTCGCGCCCGACTGCCGCAACACGTCTGGGATGCGGAAGCCGCCGCCGATTTCCACCAATTGCGAGCGCGAGATCAACACTTCCTTCCCTTTGGCGAGCGCCGCGAGCGCCAGCAGCACCGCGGCAGCGTTGTTGTTCACCACCATTGCGGCTTCCGCGCCGGTCAGGAGCCGCAGCAATTGTTCCACTTGCGGCGCCCGGCCGCCGCGTTCCCCCTCTTTCAGATCGTATTCCAGCGTGCAGTAGCCCTTTCCGACCCGGATCATGGAGTCCAGTGCGGCCCGGCTGAGCGGCGCCCGGCCGAGATTGGTATGCAGGATCACGCCGGTGGCATTGATCACTTCCCGCAAGGAAGTGGCCGTCGCTTCTTCCAAAAAGAGGAGGATCCGGTTGACGATTTCCTCGATCGGGGGAACGGAATGGGTATCACGAATTTCAGTGCGCACCCGGTCGAGCACCGATCGTGCGGCCAGCAAGGCCAGCTCGCGGCCGGCTTCTCCCAGCCGGGTTTCAATTTCGGGACGTCGGAGGAGGGAATCGACGGAAGGCAGGTCTCGAAGCGTCATTCGCCTGCGGAGGAATCACCCGAGGGAAGCGAGCCGGTTTGCGGATCATTTGCCTCGGAGGTTTGTTCATCAATGGAGGGAGCCGGGATCCACCGGCTGTTTTCAAACAGACGGAGCAACAGCTCCACGGCGAGGAAGGCACCGAAAAAAGCCCAACCCAGGAAGGCCGTGAAGAGGCGTCCGGCCTGCAGCCAGACCAGGAACACTCCCAGCGATGCAGTCTCCAGCGCCTCGCGGATGAGGATGCCTTCGGAGGGGAAGCGAGCCGGCGTAAACCGGCGGTTGAGATACCAGATAAACGGCACGGCCGTTCCGGTGAAGGCGAAGAACAACGAGAAGAAAAACAACCAGCGCGGAAGGAGGAAAGGCAGGGTGAGGAAGACGATCCCGGCCGTTCCGGCCCATCCGAGAACCGCAAACAACGCCGCCATCAGGAATAAACCGGCGGAGAAAAAGGTTTTACGGGCGGGCGGTTTTTTCGAAGACATCAGCGACCATTATAGTGGATTGCAGCCGGGATCGGCGATCCCGGCTGCAGTTATCGTTGATCCCGATTACAAATCAGTATCATGTGGCGGAGATGAACCACCGGCTGGGTTCCGCGTTTTCATCCACGGGCAACACGTCGATCAGTTCGTACTGGCGGGATCCCAGCCCGAGCGCCTCGCCGTATTCCGTCACCTTGTACGGATCCTTGAGCGGGCCGTGCATGCGCGCGAATGGATGGCCTTCGTGTCCGAGGTATTTTCTCAGCGAGGCGGTCATGTTCTCTTCGATCAACGGCAGCTTGGCGGTGGCATCCAACACGGCTTGTTCGACGGCGACGATGTCGTCCGAGCCGAAGATGCCCGCATCCGGCAGGATGTACATCCCCGTGAAGCCGAAGCAGTCGCATACCGGCGTCATCTGCGTGGCCAGACTGATATAGGTCGCCTTTCCGGGCGCGAAGGTCGAGAGCGTGATCGAGGTGCTGATGGCGCAGGCTTCCATGAAGGCGCGGAAATTCACGGGGTCGATCTTGAGCGACCCGGCCGGCGCCACCTTTAGGCAGCGGCCGCACTGGTTGCAGGGTTCGGTGTGCAGGTGCAATTCGCGTGGATCCTTCCGGTCCTGAACCAGAGCCCCGAACGGGCAGGAATCGATGATCTTCTTACGCATCGCCTCGTCCGGGCACTTTTCCGCAAACCAGTATTTGTCGAAATGCACCGTATCGTGCATCGCGCCGCGCGTCTCTCCGACCATGCATCCCAGGGCGATGTTTTTAAACGCGCCGCCGAACCCGCAGGAGGGGTGGCCTTTGATGTGCGAAAAATCGACCAGAAAGGTTGCGTCCTGGATGTTTCCCGCCACCTTCCACGCTTCCAGATTTTTAAATTTTTTTTCATGGACATAGAAATATTTTTCATCCGGACCGGCCGCCGGGTAAACCGGACAGCCGAGCGTCTCGGAGGAGTATCCGCGCTCTTCCGCTCCGGTCGTATCCCAATTGACATCCGCTACAAATGGTTTCCCACCGCCATCCCGGATCGCCTTGACCACCTTGCGCACGAACACCGGGTGGATGGTCGACGTGATGATGTTGTTGCCGGTGTGCATCTTGATCACCACCGTCTCGCCCTTGACCCGGTCGCGGAGGTTCAATCGATTTAAAATCAAATCCAGCTTGGCCGGTAACGTCTCTTCGGCGCCGATTTGCGCCTGGCGGGGCGAACCCCAATAGACTTTGCTCGTCATTCGTTGGCTCCTTCCATATGCGGATGAAACCATCCGCGCTCTTGTGCTTCGACTGCCTCGCGCCCGCGGGCCTCCTTACCGGCCGCTCAAGCCGTGAAGCGCCTTTTCCAATGCAATGAAATCGACCCGCGAAGTGAGATCCAGGCTGAGCGGTGTCACCGACACCTTGCGCTCGACGTGGAGCGCGTAGACATCGGAGCCATTTTCCGCCTCCCGCGGATCGAAATCGATCCGGTAGGGGATGTGGATCGGGTCGGAAAACGATTTCCGCTTGGGCTTTTCCGGAACGTAGTACCGGGTGCGCGAAAGGCGGGTCAACCTCCAGGGCGTCCCGGCCGTCGCGCCGGATGGAACATCCACTTTCAACGCCCAGGTATCCGGCGGCAAGTCGACGGACAGGAGGATGCGTGCAAATCGTTCGGTAAACCGCGCGCAGACCGAAAAATCCACCTGGTGCGTGCCGCCGGTTTGCTGTTCGAGGGGCATCTCCAAGGATACCGCCAGAGCGCGCACCCCGGCCGCGGCCGCTTCCAGCACCGCGCCGATCGTTCCCGAAATGGTAATCCCGAAGCCGACATTCTCACCGTAGTTTATCCCCGCCACCACGAGCGCCGGAGGTATGGGAAGAATTTCGAGAAGGGCGAAGAGAACCGCCTGGGCGGGCGTTCCGTCGACGGCGAAGGCTTTTCGTGGCCCGCCGCCGATCGTTTTCTCCAGAACCTCGATCCGGCCCGAGGTGTTCCCCGGATGGCCGCGGCCGGTGCCCGACTGCGGGGCGACCGGCGCCACCACGGTCACCTCGCCCAGGGTCGAGAGCGCCTCGGCCGCCGCCCATAACCCCGCCGATTGGATTCCGTCATCGTTGGTAAGCAGAATGCCGGGGCGGGCCGCCGGACCGGCTGTCATCGATCGGAAGTCCAATTTATCGTCGCCATGGGTTTTAGAATTATAATCCCCGCAATCCGCCACCCCGCAAGAACCCGGCTTTTCCGGCATTCGCTCCCCAAGGGTGGGCGCGCATAGGGACGGTGCATGCCCGAAGCATCCTATGACTTGATCATCCTGGGGGCAGGTCCGGCCGGCTATGTGTGCGCCATCCGCGCCGCGCAGTTGGGGCTGAAAACCGCCGTGGTCGAGAAGGAATTCCTGGGCGGTGTGTGCCTTAACCTCGGATGCATCCCTTCCAAGGCGCTGCTCCGTAACGCCGAAGTCATCCAAACCCTCAAGACGGGAAGCAAAGAATTCGGTTTCGAGGCCGGAGAGATCCGCGCGGATTATTCATCCGCGGTGCGGCGTTCGCGCCAGGTTTCGAACCGGATGGTCAAGGGGGTCGAATTTCTTCTCAAGAAGAATTCCATCGAGGTTCTGCGAGGCTCGGCGCGCATCCCGGAACCGGGGGTAGTCGAGGTTTCCCCGGCGGTCAGTGCCGCTTCCTCCCCGGGCGAATCCACGCGGTATCGATGCAGGCATATGGTCATCGCCACCGGCGCGCGTCCGTCCTTTCCGCCGGGCGTTTCACCGGACGGCGACCGCATCCTCACCTATCGCGAAGCCATTCTGCGGGAAACTCTTCCCGCCTCGGCGGTCATCGTCGGCGGCGGCCCGATCGGGCTGGAGTTCGCAACGCTGTGGAATTCCTACGGCGTGCAGGTCACCGTGGTGGAAATGCTCCCGCGCATCGCCCCGCTCGAGGATGAGGAGGTCAGCGCGGAACTGGCCAAAGCGCTGACGCGCCGCGGCGTGGACATCCGCGTCGGATCCGCCGTGGAGGCTGTTGAGCCCGGGGGCACGGGGGTAAAGCTGCGCGTGCAATCGTGCGGGAAGATCGAAAGCCTCAACGCCGAATGCGTGTTGCTGGCCGTCGGTTTCCGGCCGAACATCGAGGACCTTGGATTGGAGACCCTGGGGGTAAAGACGGAAAAAGGGCGCGTGTCCATCGACCAGCGCATGGCGACGAATATCCCGGGGGTTTGGGCTATCGGCGATGTGACCGGCAAACTCATGCTGGCCCACGTCGGGTCCGCGATGGGCATCGCCTGCGCCGAGAATATTGCCGGACGCGGCGGAGCGGTCCTGGATTATGACTTTATGCCGCGCGCCATATTTTCCCGGCCGCAGGCGGCCGCCTTCGGCTTGACCGAAGCTCAGGCGAAAGAGCGGGGTTATACCTTCAAGACCGTCCGCTTTCCGTTTCAGGCCAATGGGAAAGCGCTCGGGCTGGGCGATTACGGCGGGTGGGTTAAACTTCTCGCCGATGTCCGGACCGGGAATCTGCTCGGGGCGCACCTGGTCGGCCCCGAGGTGTCGGAATTACTGCCCGAACTGACGCTGGCTTACCAAGCGGGATTGCCCGCGGAGGCGATAGCCCGCAACGTGCATACCCATCCCACCCTGAGCGAAACGCTGATGGAAGCGGCGCACGGCCTGGGTGGCGGATACATCCACCTGTAAAACGCGGAGGGGCGCAGAGAGTGCGATTGCCCTTCCATTTTGAAACCCGGTCCGCGCGCATCGGATGTGCCGGACCCAACCGAGAAAATGGAGTACATCATGTTGACCATCGAAACCATCGATAGCAATAAACGATCCGACGTCATCCGGTTTTATAAAATTCCTTTTTCGATGTATGGCAACACCCCGCAGTGGGTGCCCCCGCTGTGGGCTGATCTTTCCATGCAGCTCAACCGGAAGAAGCACCCCTTCTACGAGCACTCCGATGCGGACTTTTTCATCGCGGTCAAGGACGGAAAGGACGTCGGCCGGATCGCGATCATGGAGAATAAACCTTACAACAAATATCACAACCGGAAAGTCGCGGCGTTTTACCTGTTCGAATGCATCGCGGACCAGGGGGTGGCCAATGCCCTCTTCGATCGGGCGTTCGTCTGGGCACGCAAGCGCGGGTTGGACACCGTCATGGGGCCGAAGGGGTTCGGCCCCCTGGACGGCTACGGGATGCTCGTCGACGGGTTCGATCACCGCCAGACGATGATGATGTCCGCCTACAACAAACCCTACTTGCCGCACATGCTCGAAACCATGGGCTTTCACAAGGAAGTGGATTTCATCACCTGCCTCATCACCCGCGAGGGTTTCCGCATGCCCGAGCGGGTTCACCAAATCGCGGAGAGGGTGCTGAAGCGCGGCGCCTTTAAGGTGCTCTCGTTCCGGAACAAGAAAGAACTCCTCGTGTGGATCCCAAGTTTCATCAAGGCCTACAATGCGGCGTTCGTCAAGAATTGGGAATATTACCCCCTCTCGGATTGGGAAGTGAATTTCGTTGTCGACAACATCATCCAATTCCTGGATCAAGACCTGATCAAAATCATGACCCGCAAGGACGAGGTGGTTGGATTCATCCTTTCCTTCCCCGATATCTCCGCCGCGCTGCAGCGGACCCGGGGGTATATTCCTCCCCTGGCCCTTTTGGATAACATTCCCCCTCCCCTGTCCATCCCGGACATCCTCCGGGAGGCAAAGCGCACCAAATGGCTCGCGCTCAACGGCGGCGGGGTTTTACCCGAATTCAAAGGGATCGGCGGGAACGCGCTGATGTACTCGGAGATGGAAAAGACCGTGAACGGCCGCGTCCAACAATTCGAATTCGGAGAACTGTGCCAGGTGGCGGAAACGGCGGTGGAGATGCGGTCGGATCTTGCCAATCTCGGCGGCAAGGCATACAAAAACCACCGTGTATTCGTTCGATCCATTTGAATCCGGCGTCATCCCTTCGGGCCGCAGGGGCAATGCGAGGGAACAACCGGAGGAAAAACCCGCGTACTGGCGAAACGGAAGGCACATAGTTTTGATGCATCCAGGAGATCCCGCATGCTGAAGATTGAAACAATCGATTCCAATAAGCGTTCCGACGTTATCCGGTTTTATAAAATACCTTTTCCCATATATGCCGGGTGCAAACAATGGGTACCGCCCCTGTGGGCCGACCTCTCGATACAGCTCAATCGGAAAAAGCATCCCTTCTACAAGCATTCGGACGCCGACTTTTTCATCGCGGTCAAGGACGGCAAAGACGTGGGCCGGATCGCCGCACTGGAAAACAAACCCTACAATAAATATCACGACAGGAAGCTGGCCACTTTCTTCCTCTTCGAAACCGTCGACGATCCGGAGGTGGCCGACGCCTTGTTCGGGAAAGTGTTCCAATGGGCGCGCCAGCGCGGCCTGGATTCCGTGATGGGCCCGAAGGGGTTTGGGCCGCTCGACGGATACGGAATGCTGGTGGACGGGTTCGAGCATCGCCAGACGATGATGATGTCGTCCTATAACCATGCCTACTATCCTGTCGCGATGGAGCGCCTGGGCTTCCGGAAAGAGGTGGATTTTATTTCCTGCTTCATTCCCCGGGTGGAGGTCACCCTCCCCGAGCGATTCCATCGCCTGGCCGACCGCATTCAAAAACGCGGCACCTTCACCGTGCACGACTTCCAATCCAACAAGGTCATGATGACGTGGATGCCGCGCTTCATCGACACCTACAACAAGGCCTTCACGAAAAACTGGGAATATTATCCGCTGTCGGAATACGAAGTGAAATTCGTCGCCGACAATATTTTCCAACTGGTCAGCCACGATCTGATCAAAATCATCACGCACGGGGACGCGGTGGTCGGTTTCGTCCTGGCCTTCCCGGACGTTTCCGCGGCGCTGCAGCGCACCCGGGGATACATCCCCCCCTTCGCGTTCCTCGATGCCATTCCTTCCCCCAAGGCAATCCTGGATATCCTTCTGGAAGTGAACCGCACAGATTGGATCGCGCTCAACGGCGCCGGGATCCTCCCCGAATTCAAGGGGCTGGGCGGAAACGTACTGCTCTACACCGAGATGGAAAAAACCCTTAACAGCCGCCGTCAACAATTCAAATGGGGCGAACTTTGCCAGGTGGCCGAAACCGCGGTCGAAATGCGGTCCGATTTGGTTAACATCGGCGGCAAGCCATACAAAAACCACCGGGTTTACGTACGCGCCCTGTAGAAGAATGCTTTCGTCGAAATCTCAGAAGCGAAAAATAATCGCGTCGCCCTTTGCCCCGATAAGAAAGTGGAAAGGAATCCGCAAGCTTCCAGTCCTTGGTTTATAAGGAAAACAAGCAATAACCTCATCTTCATGAAATTTACGCAATCGGGATATTCACAGCCGGAAACGGTTTCCTCGGGATTTGTTTTTAACGGATGGTTAATCTTGAAAAAACCCCCATATGGTAAAATCCTAGTAGACAAGTCTTCGGGTGCCCCCCTCACCCGAGGACTTGTCTATTTTTTACAAAAAATATTTCTCCAACGGGTTGCCTATTCCTCCTTCCCGGGGTAGACTTCAGCCAATTTCCTATGCGGGTCCTCGTGGTCTCCGACATCCATGCGAATATCACCGCCTTTGATGCAGTACTCGAAGACGCCGGGGTCTTCGACGCCGTATGGTGCCTGGGCGATCTGGTAGGGTACGGGCCGGATCCGAACGAGTGCGTCGAACGCATGCGGGAATTTCCCGAAATGCTGTGCATCGGCGGCAACCACGATAAAGCCGCGATCGGTGATCTGCCCTTGGATGCGTTTAACGGGGAAGCGCGGCGGGCCCTGGAATGGACCCACCGGCAGCTTACCCCGGAATCGATACAATTCCTTCACGACCTGCCCGAGCAGTCCGTTCGCGAACCGTATACCTTCACCCATGGGAGTCCCCGCCGCCCGCTCTGGGAGTATCTGCTGGATGCGCCCAAGGCGCAGAGCAATTTCGCTTCCTTTAATACTATGTATTGTCTGGTCGGCCATAGCCACGTAGCCATCGCTTTTTTGCTTAATGAGCGCAACCGGTGCGTCACCTATCTTCCCTCTCATAGCAGTTCCTTCCACCTGGGATATCAACGGATGATCCTCAATCCGGGGTCGGTCGGTCAGCCCCGGGACCAGGATCCGCGCGCCGCCTATTCTTTGATTGATACCGACAGCCTGGGGTGGGAATGGCGCCGGGTGGAATATGATGTGGGAATCGTGCAATCCCGGATGCGCTTGGCTGATCTGCCTTCCCGCTTGATTCTGCGTCTCGAGGAAGGCTGGTAGCCGGAGGGGGTTCCCATGGAACCTGCGGATCGCTTCCATCGTCGAGTAAGGTATATCCAAAAAAACCGGTATTCCCGGAAGGAGGCGATATGAAGAAGTCACTTGTTTTAAGTTCCCTCATCCCCGTTCTGCTGCTCAGCTCCTGCGCCGCCGCGGCCACGATAGCCGCCCCCGCGTTTTCTTCCGCCGATCGGGCGGTCCTCGGCAACGGAGCCGCGAAAGAGAGTCTCGGTGTGCCGCAGCAAGCCATCGCGGCGACCGCTGCTCCCGCAACCACATCCGTGGCTCCCGTTTCGGGCCCAACCGACCGGATCGTCCTCCTGAACGCGTCCCTGGACCTGGTCGTGAAGGATCCGGCGGATGCCGCCTCGAAGATCGCCGATCTGGCGTTCGCCAAGGGCGGATGGGTGGTAAGCTCCAATATCTCCCAAAACCTGTACGGCTCACAAGGCGAAAAATATTATTCCGGCGATATCTCCATCCGGGTGCCTGCCGACAGCGTGGATAAGCTGAAAGCGACGCTGGCGGAAATTGAGGGAATGGCGGTGGAAGTAAAAAGCCGCCAGCTGAGCGGACAGGACGTGACGGCGCAATACACCGATGCGCAATCCCAGCTCCGAAATCTGCGCGCCTCCCAGGAACGGCTGTTGACCATCATGCAGAACGCCACGGACACCAATGCGATCTTGGCGGTGGAAACCCAGCTGCGGGAGGTGGAAGGCGAAATCGAGGTGCTCGAAGGCCAGATCAATTATTACCAGACCGCCTCTCAATATTCCCTGATCAGCATCACGCTGGAACCCGACATTCCTTCCGAACCCATTCAAATCGGCGGCTGGCATCCGGAAGGGGTCGCCAAGCAGGCGCTCCAGGATTTAATTCGCGGATTACAGGGATTGGTCGACTTTCTCATCCAGCTCGGAATCTGCGGGATCCCGGCTCTGCTGGTCGTCGCTCTGTTCGCCTCGCCCTTCTACCTGATCGGGCGGGCTCTGATCCGGCGCAACAGAAAAGCCAAACCGCAAGCCTAGTATTTCCATGGTTCGCCGAGGCGGCCCGGAGAAATCCGGGCCGCCTTTTTCATTTTCATTCCACCGTTCTTCGGGTAAAATCTATCCATGGGATCCAATACCTCCTCCGTTTCGCGCCATCGAAAATCGCTCGACGAAGGGTTGAACGCGCTGCAGAACAATCTGTTGCGCATGGCCAGTTTGGTCGATCAAGCCATCGATCGATCGATGCAGGCCTTGCGGAATCGCGATCAAGCCCTCGCCAAAAAAATCGTCGACGGTGACGCCGAATTAAACCGCCTGCGCTACGAAGTGGAAGAAGCCTGCCTGGCTATTTTGGCAACCCAACAGCCGGCCGCCGGAGATTTGCGTACGATCCTCGCCGTCGACGCCATCGCCGTGGAATTGGAGCGCATGGGGGATCACGCGGAAGGCATCGCCAAAATTGTCCTGCGCATGGGCGCCGAACCTCCGGTAAAACCGCTGACGGAAATCCCCCAAATGGCGGACCTCTGCCGCCAAATGCTGAAGCAAAGTTTGGACACTTTCCTCTCCCGCGATTCGGAAGCCGCGCGCCGGGTGGGTGAAACGGACGATGCCATCGATACCCTGTATCGGGAGTTGTTCGACCGGCTGGTGGCCATCATGGCCCGCGATCCTTCCGCGGTCGAACGCGGAACCTACCTATTGTGGATCGCCCACAATCTGGAACGCATCGGCGACCGAATTACCAATATCGTCGAACGGGTGATTTTCATGACCACCGGTCAAATGGGAATGATCTATCCTTGACGCCTTCCCCGCCCGCTCACTTTGACGCGCAATAATCACCGCTTCATCCCGGCATTGGACGCCCATCACTGGAAGAATAGCCGGCGATCCATTTTTCCCAAAAAGCCCGATCGCTCGGTTCAAAATCGAATTATTGCGTTCCTGCGTTTCACCGAACCCGAAGGGGGAAAACCAGGCGGGCGGATGTGCGCGGTATAATTCCATTCTTCTTCCCAGGAATATCCCGGCGCGCGTACGCCGATCGAAGGTTTTACAGGGATTCCTTCCGGCAAATATTTTATTCGGAAGGGATGTGAAAGGCCTGGGCGGTCACCCCGAAAAAACGTGAGCCTTCGCTTTACTTTCCCGCCTGATGAATACGCCGAACCGCGCGAGCGCATGGTCCGGGATCAGATCGAGAGCCGCGGTATCTCCGACCCGCGCGTGCTGGAGGCGATGCGCGCCGTTCCCCGGCATCGTTTCCTGGCGGACGATGCGCGCGCCTCCGCGTATGACGATACCCCCCTCCCCATCGGTTCCCATCAGACCATCTCCCAACCGTACATCGTGGCTTATATGACCGCGGCGCTGGAATTGCAGGGGCGTGAGAAGGTGCTTGAAATCGGAACCGGATCTGGATATCAGACTTCGGTCCTGGCCTGCCTGTCGCGCGCCGTGTATTCGGTGGAACGCATTCCGGAACTGGCAAACCGCGCCCGGGAAAATCTCAGGGAGTTGGAGATCGACAACGCCGAGGTGATTGTCGGCGACGGGAGCGTCGGGTTGCCGGACAAAGCCCCTTTCGACGCGATCCTGGTGACAGCCGGAACGCCCATCCTCCCGGATCCACTGTTGGAGCAATTGGCCCCCTCCGGCCGTCTGATCGCACCCGTCGGAGGACGCGGCGTCCAGGAACTCGAACTGTGCACGCGAATTCCATCTGGAATCGAACGCCGCCGGATGATTTCGGTCGTTTTTGTGCCGCTGATCGGAAAATATGGATGGGAAAAGGAATGACCTTCAGCCCGGGAGATCCTCGATGACAGATCCCGTTATCCATCTACACGACCTGCATAAAATATACGTCGTCAGCGAACGGGAATCCGGAATCCTGGCCGCGCTGCAAAGCCTGCTGCACCGCGAAACGGAGAATGTTCCCGCCGTCGACGGCATCTCGTTCGACCTGAACGCCGGCGAGGTCGTCGGATTCCTGGGCCCGAACGGCGCGGGAAAGACCACCACGCTCAAGATGCTCTCGGGCCTTCTGCATCCCACCGCCGGCGATGGGACGGTATTGGGATACGTCCCTTGGAAGCGGGAGAAGGAGTTCCTGCGGCGGATCACGCTGGTCATGGGCCAGCGCAACCAACTCGTCTGGGACATCCCCGCCCTGGATTCATTCGAACTCAACCGAGCCATCTACCGGATCCCCGCCCCCGATTACCAGCGGATGCTATCGGAACTGACCGACCTGCTGGAGCTGGGACCGCTCCTGCGCAAGCCGGTGCGCAATCTTTCGCTGGGGGAAAGGATGAAATGTGAAATCGCCGCGGCGCTCCTGCACCGGCCGCAGGTGGTCTTCCTCGATGAACCGACGATCGGTCTCGACGTGACGATGCAGCGTCGGATCCGCACCTTCCTCTCCGAATACAACCGCCGTTACGGCGCGACGATTTTGCTCACCAGCCACTACATGGCTGACGTCGAAGCGCTCTGCCGGCGCGTGATCGTCATCCACCACGGCCGGCTTCTCTTTGACGGCGATCTTTCGGATCTGGTGCAGCGCTTCACGGCACACAAAACCATCGTAGTCCGGCTCGCAGACTGTCAAACCGACCTGCATTCCTACGGCGATGTCGTTTCCTGTGACGAGGGTTCCTTCACGCTGCGCGTGCCCAAGGCCCAAACGGCGCACGTCACCGAGCGGCTGCTGGCGGACCTGCCGGTCATCGACTTGCTGGTAGAGGATCCCCCCATCGAGGAAGTGATCGAACGGGTTTTCGAGCAAGGGGCGCCGTGAGCGGCCTGCGGGATTTATACGCGCAGCAGTTCAAGACCACCTTCGCCGCGATGCTGCAATACCGCGCGTCGCTCGTCATCTGGATGATCGGGCACGTGCTCGAACCGCTGGTCTACCTCATCGTCTGGTCGACGGTTTCCACAACCGGCGGAGGCAGCGTCGGGGACTACACCACCAGGGATTTCGCGGCCTACTTCCTGGTGATAATGCTGGTCAATCATGTCACCTATACCTGGATCATGTATGAATACGAATACCGCGTGCGGGAAGGAAATCTGTCCTTCGCCCTGCTCCGTCCCGTGCATCCGATCCACGCCGATATCGCCGATAACGTTTCCTCCAAGTTGATCACCCTGCCCTTCATGCTCCTCATCGCGTTCATCCTGGCGTTGATCTTCCGTCCGACATTCGCCATTGTTCCCTGGGCGGCTGCCGCCTTTCTCCCCGCGTTGCTCTTGGCCTTCCTGCTGAGATATCTGATCGAATGGACGCTGGCCTTGACCGCTTTCTGGACTACCCGGGTCGGCGCGGTCAACCAGACCTACTTCGTCGCGATGCTGTTTCTCTCCGGGCAGATGGCCCCGCTTTCCCTGTTCCCAATGCCGATAAAAATCGCAGCGACGATCCTGCCATTCCGCTGGATGGTCAGTTTTCCGGTAGAGCTGTTCCTCGGGCAGCTGACCCCGGTCGAAGCAGCCGAGGGCATTCTGGCGCAAGTCCTCTGGGTCGGCATTGCGTTCGTTCTGCTTCGGATCGTGTGGCGGGCGGGCGTGAGAGTGTATTCGGCGGTGGGAGCATGAACTACCTGCGTCTCGTCTGGGCGTTTTTTCGGATCGGCGTGATGAGCGAAGCGGCCTATCGCATCAATTTTTTCATCCAATTGTTCCAGTCGCTGCTGGAGTTAGCCATGTCGCTGGCCGGGCTGGCGGTGATTTTCTCCTACACCAACAGCCTGGGCGGCTGGAGCCCCGACGAAGTCCTCGCGCTGGTCGGCGTCTATTTCCTCATCGGCGGCATAATCGGCCTGGTGATCCAACCGGGAATGGAACAATTAATCGAAGACGTCCGCGAGGGAACGCTGGATTTCACGCTCACCAAGCCGGAAGACGCCCAACTGCTGGTAAGCCTGCGCCAGGTGGATATCTGGCGGCTGGTTGACATTGTCATGGGATTCGGCGTGCTGGCCGCGGCGCTGCTCCGGCTGGGGGCGCATGTGGGTACGTCCCAGGCGGCGGCGTTCGGCATCATGCTGCTTGCCGGCGCGGTCATTATTTACAGTTTCTGGCTGATCCTGGCGACGCTTTCGTTCTGGTTCGTACGGGTGGAAAACATCCTTGAAATATTTCAGAGCATGTACGAAGCCGGACGGTGGCCGATCAGTCTGTATCCGGGATGGTTGCGCTTCGCGCTCACCTTCATCGTGCCGGTGGCTTTTGCCGTCACGGTTCCGACCGAGGCGCTGACCGGCCGCCTGAGCGGAACCACACTCCTGGGAGCCGTCGCGTTATCGGTGGTGTTGCTCGCGGTATCCCGCTTAATTTGGCTCAGGGGATTGCGCCAATATTCCGGCGCCTCGGCGTGAAAGGAATAGGGACGATTCCCGCACCCAGGTTCGCTTCGACAAAACCCGTATGAAAAGATTCCGCCTGTTTCCCGCGCTCCTCTTGGTTCTGCTTCTGTCGTCCTGTCTCCCGGCCGCGCCGGCCGGTACTTCGACGGTTGCGCTGACGTCCGCCGCGAGCATCACTCCGACGTTCTCGCCGACAGTCGCGCCGTCTGCCGCGCTAACCCCGACGCCCACTTCCACTTCGTCTCCCAAAGCGCAGCGCGTCCTGATCATCAGCATCGACGGGCTTCGGCCGGACGGACTGCTGCGCTCCAATATTCCCCGGATCAGCGAGCTGATCAACGGCGGCGCGGCCTCCTTCACCGCCCAAACCGTTTTTCCCAGCGTCACGCTTCCGGCGCATGCTTCCATGCTCTCGGGCCGGTGCGTCTCCAAACATGGAATCACCTGGGATGATTACGAACCCGACAAAGGCTACCTGCAGGGAGCCACGATCTTCTCCGTCGCGCACGACGCCGGACTGCGCACGGTCATGGTGGTCGGCAAGGAGAAACTGAAAACCATCGCCCGCCCCGGAACCGTGGATAAATTCCGCTTCATTTCCGGCACCGACGAGGAGATCGTTCAGGCTGCCCTGGAAGAAGCTGCGAAGGGATTTGGCGTGCTCTTCGTGCATCTTACCTATCCCGATTCCTTCGGACATGCCGACGGCTGGATGTCGGCCGAATACTTGAGCGTCATCGGACACGACGATACCGTCGTCGGGACCCTCCTGGACGGTCTGCGCGCCGATAACCTTCTGGATGGCACGCTGATCATCCTTACAGCGGACCACGGCGGACACGACCAATCCCATGGATCCTTGGACCCGCAGGATATGACCATACCCTGGATTATTTTTGGCCCGGGCGTTGTCTCCGGTCCCCCGCTCACGGTTCCGATTCTGACCACCGACACGGCCGCGACCGGCGTCTGGGCGCTTGGGTTGGCTATTCCCTCCGACTGGGACGGCCGGCCGGTGGTGGAGGCATTCGGCTTGAACGCTGAATCCGTTCCGGTCGCCACCGCTGCGGCGAATCGGTGCGCATCGTAATGCTATTGCGATTGTGATCGATTAAATGGTGGAAAAGGTTGATGAGAAACGCCCGATACATACTATTAATGTGCCGGTGTTTTACGCTGAGGTCGGTCCGCTGATTGTCAGCTGGGCGGCGTTTTTTCCACGGCGGTGACGACGCAATTCCGGCCCTGGTCCTTCGCTTTATAAAGCGCCTCATCTACCGCGGACAGCAGCGCATCGCGCGTTTGACCGTTCTCCGGAAATCCGGCGACGCCGATAGAAACCGTCGCGGAGCCCAGGGACCGGTCGTGGTGACTGATCTCCAACAACCGCACACCCTCACAAATTTGACGGGCCCGTTGATAGGTGGATTCCGGCGAGGCATCCGGAAAAATGAGAATAAACTCGTCTCCGCCATACCGGCAGGAGATATCCTCCGCCCGGATGTTGGATTGGAGCCAATGGCCCAATACTGCCAGGAGGGTGTCGCCCGCTTCATGGCCATACAAGTCATTAACCCGCTTGAGATGGTCCACATCCAGCATGACCACCCCGAGCATCACCGTCTTGCGCTGTGCGCGGGCCAACTCGCGCTGCAGCGATTCTTCCAGATAGCGCCGATTGAATAAACCGGTTAACGCGTCCCGAATGGATTGAATTCGCAGAGTCTCGCGCAGCGATAAATTGGCCAAGGCCAATGCGATGTGGTCGGCGGCGGTGGTCGCCAGTTCCTGCTTCAAATCCAGCCGAGATTCCGGAGCGCTTTTTTCCCGAAGGTTCCGTAAATGAAGAACGCCGATCGTTTCGCCCTGGTCTTTCAGCGGAATGCATAAATAAATCGGTACTTCTTCGGGGTCCAAGTGCAAATGCGGGCAATACAATCCGGGGTCCGCGGTGTTTACGATGTGAATGCTTCCGCTCTGAATACATCGGCAATCCTGCGGTGAAAAAGATTCTGTTCGGTCCGGATCTTCCCCCCAACTTGCAGCAACTGAATATTGGCCGCTCTCTTTGTTTAACAAGAACAATCTCCCCGCCTGAACGGGGATTAACTTATCCATCTGGTTGGAAATGACAGGGTAGGCATCCTCGGGAGTACGGCAGGTCTCCAGTAATTCACCCATCTTGTTCAGCACGTTGATTTCCCGGTTCCGCCCCTCAAGCCAGTTGACCAAATCCGAGAGCTTGGCATTGGCCAGTTCAATGGAGAGTCCCATGGCTTTGCGCTCGGTAATATCCCGCGAGATACCGAAGGTTCCGATGATCCGCCCTTCGCTGTCTCGCATCGGGAATTTTGTCGAAGAAGACCAAGTTTCCCTACCGTCCGACCAAGTTTCCCTTTCCTCCAAACCAACGAGCGGTTTACCGCTGGCTATGATCCGACGCTCGTCGTCATATGCCTGCCGGGCATGCTCCTCGGTGAAGAAGTCAAAATCCGTTTTTCCGATAATCTCCGACGGATCATGAAACCCGAAATTTTCGACCGTTGCCCGGTTTATGAAAACGAAATGGCTATCCTTATCCTTAAAGTAAATCCGATCGGATATATTATCCATCATGGTATGGGAGAGCTCGCGCTCATTGGCTAGCGCCTCTTCCGCCCGCTTGCGCTCCGCGATTTCTTCCTGTAGAGCCGCGTTGGTTTTTTCCAGCGTTATATTAGATTCACTCAACACCATCGCGGCAATCCGTGCTTCTTCCCCCCGTTTGTGTTCGGTAATATCCCTCGAAATTCCAAATGTGCCGATAACCCGCCCCTCCCGGTCCCGCATGGGCACCTTCGTCGTGGAGACCCAGGTTTCATGACCATCCGGCCAGGTCTCCTTTTCCTCGATCCCCACCTTGGGTTGTCCACTGGCCATAATTTGTTGCTCATCATGAAATGCTTTCCGGGCGTGTACTTCGGCGAAGAAGTCAAAATCCGTTTTACCGACGGCTTCTACCGGATTGGCCAACCCCAACCAGACTGCGGTCGATGGATTAATCAGTATGAAACGGCTTTCTGCATCCTTGAAATAAATGCGATCGGTGGTGTTTTCCATCAGGGTGCGGAACAAATCGCTCTCCAGATCGGGAGCGCCCCTCGGGCGGGGGTTCCTGCGTGGTTTGGATTTTGAAGGAAACCGGTCACTTGGGGGGCGGCGGTTGGGGGTATGTTTCGCCGGGGAAGCCGTTTTCCGCCGACGGTTTTTAACCGCGAGGGAAATTCTTTTCTTCACAGGCCTATCCGTCCCGGGCGGAAAATAAGCCGAGGAGCCCCGTTGCTAAAACCCTGGAAGTCTCCCGCGCGATGGTTTCTATGGCGGTCCTTTATTTTCCCAGATGCATCGGCATGATCACATGGATAAAATCGTCGCGCCCCACCGGACGCACCACGCCCGGACTGGCCGGGCCGGTGGTTTCGAGCGCCACGTTAGGCGTGTTCACCACCGTCAACACATCGACAAGATATTTAACATTAAAGGCGATCTCGATGGCCGGGCCCTCGACCGTGGCGTCGATAACCGTCTCGCCCGCGCCCGTTTCCGCCGCGGTCGCGTTCACCTGCAATTTTCCCGGAAGGGATTCCGCGCCCGGAGTGACCGTTATACGGGCGGAATGTGAAGCTTGCCGGGCGAAGATATCCGCCGCCTTGCAGGCTTTCAGGAATTGCGCCGTGGAGACAACCGCCCGGGTGTTGTACGACCGTGGAATAATCGGCTGGAAATCCGGGAAGGTGCCGTCGATGAGCGAAGAGGAGAGCTCCGCGTCCTTCAGCCGGAATACAGCTTGGCCGCGCCCGGTGGGAAGGACCATCCACACCATGTCGTCCTGATCCCCGACCAGGCGGGCCAGTTCGCTAAGCGCGCGCGCCGGGATGATCACGCTGACACTCTCGTGCACCGGCGCGGATAACTTGGAATTGCGCATGGAAAGCCGGAATCCGTCGGCTGCGGCCAGCGTTAGCTGATCGCCATCCAAGCGTACCAACACTCCGGTCAACACCGGTCGGGTATCGTCCGTCGCGGCGGCAATCGTCGTTTGGGTGATCATTTCCCTCAAATCGACGACGTTCAGCGACAATCCTTCACCCACCGCGGCGCTGGGCAATACCGGGAATTCCTGGGCGTCCACGCCTTTGATATCGCTGGTGAACGATTCGCATTTCAGATTGAGCGATTGCCGGCGGGAGTCCAGCGTCATATGGATTTTTTCGTTCGGCAGTGTGTTGACGAAATCCAGCAGGGTCCGGGCAGGCACGGTGATGGATCCCTCGTCTTCCACTTTGGTGCCCACCCAGTAGGTGATGCCGATTTCCAAATTGGTGGCGGCCAGTTTAAGACGCCCTTCCTCCGTGGCCAGCAAAACGTTACCAAGCACCGGAAGCACGTTCCGCGGGGACACGGCCCGGGTGACGATCCCCAACCCTTTGGCAAGGTTCTCCTGTAAACAAGTAACCTTCATGGGTATCATCTCCTCCGCGCGTCAAAATCCAGGCCCGCCGGGAATTGCTCCAGCCGGTAATAAAGTATACAACGACTTGCCAAAATCCGGGTCCGGGCGGATCCAGCCTTCTACCCGGCGCGTTCCGGATCTCCGTCCCGGTCCGGTTCGACCAAGAAGGCCACCGCCGTCTCGCCGTCCATGAGGAGATCCAATTTTTTTCCGCCGAATTCCCGCGGGATGTCCACCAGCTTCACGCAATCATCCGGGTTGCGGACGTCTGGCAGCATTTCGGCCAGGGAATTTTCCGCGTTCGCCATCCACTCCCGCCGGAACAAATCCCCGGGTTGATCCGGATAAACCGCGATCGGAAAGATGCTCGCCTCCACAAGATCCTGGAAGAAATGGGTTCCATACGAGGGCTCGGGTATCGCCCCCTGCTGGGTCATGGCCAGTTCCACCAGCGCGCGGGTGTTGAAGATGTCGGCATAGGTAACCGGGACTCCCAGCAGCGCGTTGATCGAACCCCAGCGGCCCGGACCGATCAGAATGAACGACCGGCCCTCCAGGAGCTTATTCAAACGGCCGATGATTCCTGCCACGGTTTTTCTTTCCCCGGCATCGGCGAGCGCGCCGTAGGCTTCGGGGTCGACAAAGCAAACGGCGTCCACCTGGCGCACCGCGCCCTGCGGAACGACGCGCGTGGCGATGAAGAATTTATCTTCCGTGGGTATTCCTTTCGGAATTTTAAACGGAACCCCTCCCGACACCCCGGTCTGCGCCCGGCATTGCAACAGGTGGAATGTCATCTCGGGTGTCGCGGATTCCGGATCGAGCGTTACGGCAAACTCCAAGTTCACCGGGACCCCGTATTCCCGAGCCAGCGTAGATAGCACTACCTTCAGCAATCCGACAAAATCCGATTGCTGAAGGAAGTTGTCCATCGTCAAGACCATCCGCTCCGGCTGGAAGTCCGGCCCGACGGAGAAGACGGGCATCACCGTATCGCCCCGGTCAACCGAGGCCAGCCATCGCAACGCCGGATAATCTGCGCGCAGCAACCGGGAAACCGGCCACGAGGACAATTCGGCGCAGCGCAGATCGATGACATCCACTTTTTTCTGCGAGTAGCGCCGGAGATCCGCGGGTGTGTTCTCCGGGCGCAGCGAAGGATGGCTGAGCATGACCAGTCTGGGATAGTCCTCCGCCACGCGGGCCACTGCGCGCGTGCCCAATCCCATCACCAGCCGGCAGAATCCTTCTTCCTTCCGTAGGCGGGAATCCCACACGATCGGGCTGTAGGAAAACGCCACACCGGCCAGCGTGGGGAAGAAGCCATCGTGGTACGTGCTTCCCTGGACTTCCTGAATTAGGACCGACATGCGTTCATCGTAATCCAGCAAGCCCATCCGGCGGCGGTAAAACAAAGCGTCGGGGTTGAACACGCTGGCGTACACGCGCTGGACAGCCGCGGTGAGATCCCGTAATCTCTCCTGGACCGTCCCCTGGTTGGGGCAGAAGACGGACGCGTACTTCCCGGCAAACGCCGTGCCCACTCCGTCCTCCAAAAGACTGGAGGATCTCGCAATCAAAGGCGTGTTCCCCGCCGCGAGCAAAATTTCCCGCAGCCGGTCCGCTATCTCCTCGGGAAGTCGTTGGCGGAGGAATTCCTCCTGGATGGTCGGATATTCCGAGCGGACTTGATCTAGCGATTTATATTTTTGATTGGGTAATTCCAGATGATTGTCCGCCAGGAAATGATAAAAAACGTCTGCGCCGATAAAATACGAATTCGGAATAGCCATCCGGCGGACTTCCTGGGGAAGAATTGTGCGCAGGATCTTCCAGGCCAGCAACAGTCCCCCCGCTTTGCCGCCGATTTTTCCCTCCCCGATCCGCCGGGATTGAATAAATTGGAAATCCTCCCTCGCCAGCCAACGCCGGGCCATGCGTCCGAATCCCGGCTGGTCGCTGATCATGGTTTTAACCAACACCGCGGTCACGGCTTCGATCTCCGTCCGCGCCCGTTCGCGGCGTTCTGGGGGGAGGGCTTCTAGCTGCTCCAATTGGTGCAGCAATAATTCCACCGGCGTCAACTCCGGATTGAAAAGCGCCAGGCCGCTTTCCTCCCGGTGAACGCTCCGTTCCGCCAGCAATTCCTCGATCAGGGATTCAAAAAGGCTGATCGGGAGGTTGTAGGCGAAGTAAAAATCGGTCTGTTGATCGCGAATCTGCTGGAGCCGCTGCTCCCAAACGTCGTCGCCTTCTTCCGCAAGCGGGTTAACCAGACCCTCGCGTTTCTGGGAGAGCTCGGCTTTCTCCTTCACCTCGGCTTCCAAGCGCTCCCGGGAAATCACGCCGCGCCGGTAGAGTTCTTCACGCATGCGGCGCCGGATCTGCTTTGCCAGGATCGGATATTGCGAGATCTGCAAATGGATGGAAAGAATCTTTGGAGCGCGAAGCGGCGGATCGGACATCCGGTCGTTCCCTTTTCCAGGCGACGGTAAACCGCGCGTCTCGAGAGGTATGAGGAATTTATACCAGCGATGGATCCGGAAGTATTATATGCCCTTCCCGAATGGTATGCTATGAAACAAATGGAATTTTACGGCGGCTGAGGTTGGTTAGGTTAATCCAATGCCCCCGGAAGAAAAAATGGCCCCAAACACAGGGGGCCATTTTATCTTGAATTATTCGGGACCTCTCATCCGCGAGACGGGTTATGCCCAACCGCGAAGCCGAACGGCTTCCGCTACCCGGCTGACCGCGACGATGTAGGCGCCCATCCGATTGTTGATCTTGTATTGGCGGGCTGTCTCATGCACCGAATGGAAGGCGATGGTCATCTTTTTATCCAGCCGCCGCTGCACCCGCTCCTCGTCCCAATAGTAATCGTACGCGTTTTGCACCATTTCGAAATACGAGACGGTCACGCCTCCGGCGTTGCAGAGGAAATCCGGAATGATATAGCAGCCGTTCTTGTGCAGTATCGCATCGGCCTCGGGAGTGGTCGGGCCGTTGGCCAGTTCGGCGATGAGCTTGGCCTTGATCCGCGGCGCATTCTCAGCGGTGATTTCCCCATCCAGCGCCGCCGGGACCAGGACGGTCACGTCGAGTTCGAGAATTTCCTTGTTGCTGACCGGTTTGGCTCCCGGGAATCCGACGACCGATCCGGTTTTCTTTTTATGCTCCATGACCTTTTCATAATCCAGACCGTCGGGATTGTAGATGCCGCCCTTGGAATCCGAAACGGCGACGGTCTTCAGGCCAAGGATCTCTCCCCCCAGCTTATGGGCGTAGGTGCCGGCGTTGCCGTACCCCTGAATGGCCTGGGTTCCGCCCTTGAGGTTGATCCCGAGCACGTTCTGCGCTTCGCGCAGGCAGTACACGCCGCCGCGGGCGGTGGCGTCGCCGCGCCCCTGCGATCCGCCGAGAGCCAGCGGTTTGCCTGTAATCATGCCGAATTCGTTGTAACCCTGCATCATCGAGTACTCGTCCATCATCCACGCCATGATCTGCGGCGTAGTGTATACGTCGGGAGCGGGTACGTCCTTCTCCAGGCCGAGCATGCGCCCGACCTGGCGGATGTACGCCCGGCTCAATTTCTCCAACTCCGCCGGCGACATGGCCTTCGGATTGCAGATGATGCCGCCCTTTGCGCCGCCCAGGGGGATGTCCATCACGGCGCACTTCCACGTCATCCAGGCTGCCAGGGCCCGCACGGTGTCCACTGTCTCGGCAATGTGAAAGCGAATGCCGCCTTTGGTCGGGCCGCGCGCATCGTTATATTGGATCCGAAACCCGTGGAAGATTTTGGTCGTGCCGTCGTCCATTTTCACCGGAAGCGTGACGTGCAACTCCCGAAGGGGCCAGCGCAAAAACTCGTGGATAGCCGGGTCCAGTTTCATGATGGCGGCCGCATCATCGAGTTGGCGCTGAGCAATCTCGAAGGGGTTCGGCCGCACTTGTTTGGGGTCACTCATGGTTCACGTTCCTTTCTGGGTGGTGGGGATTTTTTGGGCACAGGGGCGCCCGAATTGCACGAGAGGATTTTGCCTCCAAACAGACGTATTAATACGCGTCGGGGTCCGGGGAGATTAATCGGATCTCGAGGTTTTTATCCGCGATAGGCATGTTTTTGCGTTCCGGGATCGAGTACATCTGCCGAAAAACGGACGGCATCCAGCCTTTTAAGCCCATTATCACTGATTGTAGTTGATCTATCGGATTTTACATTACCCACTTGACCCACTTTTATTGATTTCGAAGCTTTCACGCTTCGTCTTTCTTCCACTACAGCCCCACCCCAACCGCCGATCTCCCTTTCGACGGGCGGTTGTATCGTATTAATCCAGTTCCGGAATGTCAGGCAGGGGAAAACTATACAACCAATCGCGAAAGAAACCGCTCAAATCCTGGCCGCTGGTATCATCGGCCACAGCGATGAAATCCGCGGTGGTTGCGTTTCCATTCCGATAACGATCGTAATAATTCCGAAGGATTTTAAAAAACGCGGTATCCCCCACCTTACGCCGGAGCGCATGCAGGGTCAGCGCCCCGCGGTCATATACCAGCTGGTCAAACAGGTGATTCGGTCCGGGGTCGCCGATGAGAACGGACTGCGAGGGAGGAATCTCGGCGGAATATTGGTACCGCCGGGCAAGGTCTTCCCGCATCGCTTTAGCACCCTGTGTATGCTCCAGCCACAACGCCTCGGCATAGGAGGCGAGCCCCTCATTCAGCCAGACATCCTTCCATTCCGACAGGCTGACGCTGTCGCCAAACCACTGGTGGGAAAGTTCGTGGACAACCACCTGATCGTCGAGGAACGTGTCCCCAAAAATGATGAGGGTCTGGTCCTCCAGCGAAAAATTCAACGGAAATTCATGGACCACCGCACCGCAATTCTCGAAAGGGTAGGCTCCAAAAATGGAAGTGAAGTAATCCAACGCCGCCGGAAGAACCTGCAACGGCTGCAAAATATTGGAGGGAATATCCGCGTCCACGTAATCACGGATCGGGACGCCCTTGGGGGATTTGCTTTCCATCAAAGTAAAATTACTGATCGCAATCGTCGCCAGGTAACTGGCCATGGGCTCGTCCATTGCCCAATCGAAGGTCCACTCTCCGTCTCCGCGATCCGTTTTGCCCCGCAGCACTCCGTTGGCGGCGACGATAAACGGTTTGGCGACGGTGATGTGAAAGGCGTAGGTTGCTTTGTCGGAGGGATGGTTATTGGAAGGGAACCAGGTCTCGGCGCCGCCGGGTTCCCCCGCGACGATGACTCCCCCCGGATAGAAATTCCATCCGTCGACGAAGTTTTCCGAACCATTTTGCGTTTGGTTTCCCGGGGCACCCTCATATTGAACATCCACCGTGAAGGGTGTTCCCTCGGAAATTAATACCGGCGGCGTCACCACCAATTCACCCTGATCGTGCTCGAACACAGCGTCTTCCCCGTTGACTTCCACGGAGGTGATGGTAAACCCGTTCAAATCAAGATTGAAACGGCCGAGGGTCTGAAGGGAGCGGGCGCTGATTTCGACTTTGGCTTGGATCATTCCTTCCGTCATGTCCACATTCAAAGTCAGATCGTAGTTCAGCACGTCGTATCCGCCGTTGCCCATATCCGGAAAATACGGATCGCCGATTCCCGGAGCGCCGATCTCCGCCGCGCTCAGCGCCGTCGGGATTGGCGTGAGGAACGGCGTAGCGGACGCGGTAATTGTCGGGGAGGGAGTGGCGGTTATCGCGGTAACTTGCGAAGGTGTGTTCGTACTGCGTGCCCCGAATATGCCGACGGGATTCTCCGAAGAGCAAAGGCACCCGATGAGGAATACCGCGGCCGCCAAACCAATCGGGAGTAGAAAAAACCTTCGCGCTCTTCGATGATTTTTTCGGATCATCCTATTACCACCGATTATGCACTCGGACGAAAGAACAGTCGTCTATGCAAAAAAACAATTCGCTGATTATCGCGCGGCAAGGCGTTTCGGCGGATGGGTTGGAGACAAAGAATCTCCGCACCGGGGAATGTGTGCGGCGGGCTGCAAGCAGGTCAAAGATACTTTTTTCGAGTTTGCAGGCTGAGCGGATCGGGTTATTCCTTGCTCCCGCGCGCCAGCTCCTCTTCGAGCATTTTTCGCACGGTTTGCGGATTGGCTCTTCCACCGGTGGTTTTCATCACCTGCCCGAGCAGCCACTGGATCACCGAAGTTTTTCCTCCGCGGAAGGAAGCCACCTGCCCCGGGTTTTCAACGAGCGTTTTCCGGACGGCACTGCGCAAAGTGTCTTCGTCCGTAATCTGGCCCAAGGATCCTTCGGACACCAGCACTTCGGCAGTTTTACCCGTGTCGATCATTTCAACCAGCAGCGATTTTCCCGTCGGTCCGTTAATCCTGCCTTCGGAAACCATCCGGATCAGCGCGCCGAATTCCTCGGCCGGCAAAACCGGTTCTCCGCCCCGCCCTTCCAGGGTGAGGTTCCTCGTATTCAACAATCCGAACAGGTCGCCGGTCAACCAGGCAGCCACGGTTCGGCCGGGGGCGCCGGAGGTTTTCACCGCGCGCTGGAAATATTCCGCGGTGGATCTTTCCGCGACGAGGACTTCCGCATCGTACCGCCCCAGGCCGAATTGGGAGACCAACCGATCGCACAGCGCATCCGGAAGTTCGGGGACGGTCCGGCGGATCTGCTCCAGCCACTGTGGGGAAACTTCGAGCGGCGGCAGATCCGGCTCCGGGAAGTACCGGTAATCGTGGGCTTCTTCCTTGCTGCGCTGGCTGTACGTGCGCCCGGCATTTTCATCCCATCCGAGAGTCTCCTGCCGGATCGCTTGTCCCTCGGATAACCGCGCAGCCTGCCGCTCGACTTCATATTCCATAGAACGCGTCAGGGCCCGGAACGAGTTCAGATTTTTAATCTCCACGCGGGTTCCCAATTCCGTCGCACCTTTCGGCCGAAGGGAGATGTTCGCCTCAAAGCGAATGACCCCTTTTTCCATATCTCCGCTGTTTACCTCGAGGTATTGCAGCAACCGGCGGAGCGTTGTGGCATACGCTTTCACTTCCTCCACTGAATGCATATCCGGTTCGGAGACGATTTCCAGCAGCGGCACGCCGGCGCGGTTTAGATCCACCAGCGAACGGGCCGGCTTTTCTTCGTGGAAAAGCTTTCCGGTATCTTCCTCCAGATGCACCCGCCGGATGCGGATAACGCGCGTCTGCTCACCCGGCAGGATTTTCAGAACGCCTTCCGCGGCAAGCGGCAATTCATATTGCGAGATTTGATATCCCTTGGGGAGATCCGGGTAGAAATAATTTTTGCGGGCGAACACACTCACCGGGGCGACGCGGCAACCCAGGGCCAGCGCCACCCGCAGACCGAGATCCACCGCCCGCCGGTTGATCACCGGCAAGCTTCCGGGCATTCCCAGACAGACCGGGCAGGTGTGGGTGTTCGGCTCAGCGACGGTGCAATCCACGACCGCGCATCCGCAAAACATCTTCGATTGGGTGCGAAGTTCCGCATGAACTTCCAACCCGACGACCGGTTCCCATTCCATGGATTTACCGCCTGTACGTTCCCTTCCGCCGGAAATATCCCGTATGCAATTTACCCATGCCGGCGCATGAACCGCTCCATATGCAACAGCGCTTGTTCGATCTTCTCATAGGCCGTCGCATAGCACATGCGCACAAACCCCGCCCCGCTGGCGCCAAACGCCGATCCGGGAACCACCGCCACGCGTTCCTCGAGCAGCAGCGATTCGGAAAATTGCTTGTCATCCAGACCGCTTTTGGCCACCGACGGAAACGCATAGAACGCACCTTGCGGTTCGAAGCAATCCAATCCCAACGCGTTCAACCCGTGCACCAGCAGCTTCCGCCGACGGTCGTATTCGTGGACCATCTCTTTGACGTATCGCTCGCCGTGCAGGATCGCTTCCAGCCCGGCCGTCTGCGACATGGTCGGAGCGGACATGATCGTATATTGGTGAATTTTCCGCATCGCGCCCATCAGCTCTTTCGGCGCGGCGAGGAATCCCAGCCGCCAGCCGGTCATCGCATACCCTTTGGAGAATCCGTTCACCAAGATGGTCCGGTCGCGCATGCTCGGGAGGGAAGGCACGCAGACATGCTCGCGGTGGTAGACCAGGCGCCCATAAATCTCGTCGGAGATGACCAGCAGGTCGTGCGCATTTGCCACCTCCCCCAGGCGGAGAAGGTTTTCCCGCGACATCACCCCGCCGGTCGGGTTGTTGGGATATCCGATCAGAATCGCTTTGGTTTTCGGGGTAATGGCGCGCTCGATTTCTTCCGCCGTCACCTGAAAATTATTCTCGACGAATGTGGGAACCGTCACCGCGGTTCCCCCGGCGAAAAATACTTCCGGGACGTATGCGACAAAACTGGGTTCCGGGACGATGACCTCGTCACCCGGATCAAGGATTGCCGACAGCGCCAGATAGAGCGCTTCCGAGGCGCCCACGGTCACCAGCAGCTCGTCTTCCGGATCGTAGGAAACGTTGTACAGATTGTCGAGGAACCGCGAGATCGCCTCGCGCAGTTCGATCGTTCCTGAATTGGAGGTGTAATGCGTATCCCCCTGGCGGAGGGAATTGATTCCCGCACGAAGGATGGGATCCGGGGTAATAAAATCCGGTTCGCCGATTCCCAGGGAGATGACGTCCTTCATTGTCGCGGCAATATCGAAGAATCTCCGAATGCCGGATGGGGGAACGGATTGAATATGCTTGGCGATAAAATCCCGCATGAATGCCTCAGGAATTGGACTCTCCTTGCCGGTCAACCGAGCGGTTGGATCGTCCAACAATCCGCCGGAGACCGGTAGGCCAGGAGGAATTTCTCCCCTGTGTTGTCCAGAATCTCAAATTGTTTGCCGTCCACGGTTCTGCACTCGGCAGCGATTCGGCTGACGGTCCGCCATTCTCCCCGCCAGATAAATCTCCGCGGCTGCTCCGCGTACTCCACTCCCGAAAAGCATTCCACGTTCTTTTCCAAGAACGCTCCCACAATCAACCCATGCGCATTTCGGAAGAATCCCCAACCAAGAAGGATCCAAACTTACCCAGCAACCGGGCCTGACAACCGAGCAGGGAATCAGAGATGACCATGTGGGAAATCTCGGCCTTTTCGTCGACGATCGTATCCCGCAGGATCGAATTTTCCACGCGGCATCCCGCCGCCAGGGAAACATACGGACCGATCACCGACCGTTCCACAACCGATTCCGGATCGACAAACACCGGGGGGATGATCACTACCCCCGCCGCCGCGCAGTCGGCGGAATTTTCCCGGCCGTGCTCCAGCAGGTACCGGTTTGCGTGCAGCAGCGTTTCCGGCTTGCCGCAATCTTCCCACTGGGACACTTCTTCCGCCCGCATCTGCAGTCCGTCCGATAGCATCAGGTTGATTGCGTCGGCCAGATAATATTCCCCGCCCAAGGTCACCCCTTTTTCCATTTGCCGCTGGATCGCCTTCACCAGATCGGCGCTGGAAGGAAAGAAATATGTGCCGACCACGGCCAGATTGTTTTCCATGTCGGCGGGCTTCTCCATCAACCGCTCCACCCGCCCGTCTGCCCCCAGCATCGCCACCCCGAACCGCCGGGGGTCCTCCACCCGCTTCACCCAGGCGACTGCCTCCTTGGTTTTTTTTATCGACGCGGAAAAATCGACGTCAATCAAGGTATCCACGAACGAAATTAATGTTGGGCCTTGTAAAAACTCCCTGGCCAGCCAAAGCGCCTGGGATTGTCCGAGCAAATCCTTCTGCTCCACATAGCGGGCGTGGAGGGCGGGGAATACCCGCTGAACATATTCCTGCACCTGCTCCCCGAGGAACCCGGTGATAAAAACCACCTCCTCCAATTCCGGGAGATTGCAGAACATATCCAACACGTGCCCGAGGATTGCTTTTCCCGCAACCTGTACAAGCGGCTTGGGCTTGCTCCAGGTGAGGGGCCGCAGGCGTGTGCCGAAACCCGCCATCGGTAAGACGACCTTCATAGGTTGGGTGCCTCCAAATGCCACCGGGTGACTTGCTGGAACGCCCATCCGACCTTCAATATTTTTTCCTCCCCCAGAAACGGCCCGCAAAGCTGCAGACCGACGGGCAATCCGATCGAATCGCGCCCGCAGGGAACGGAAAGACCGGGGATCCCGGCCAGACTTGCCGGCAAGGTGAGCAAGTCCTCCATATACATGGACAGCGGGTCGTCCACTTTTTCTCCGAGCCTGAATGCCGTGGCGGGAGTGACCGGCGAAGCGATTACATCCACCTCTTGAAACGCTTTCTCGAATTCCGCTTTGATCAGTGTGCGGACTTTTTGCGCCTGTCCATAATACGCATCGTAATAACCGGCGGAGAGCGCATACGTACCCAGCATAATCCTGCGTTTAACCTCGGAGCCGAACCCCTTTCCCCGGGTCTGGTTATAGGTCTCCCATAATCCATCGCCTTCCCGCCGAACGCCAAACCGGACACCATCATATCGCGCAAGATTGGCGGAAGCCTCTGCGGGCGCGATCAGATAATATACCGGCAGGGCGAATTCCGTACTGGGAAGCGAAATTTCCTGAAGCTGCGCTCCCAGGGATTGCAGTTTGCCGAAGGCTTCCCGCACCAACCGGTCGACGTCGGGCTGGATCCCCGGAAGGAAATATTCCTTCGGAATCCCGATTCGCACTCCGCGCAAATCCGGGCCGTCGAGCAACGCCTTCCGGTATGCCGGAACGGGAGAAGGCATGGAAGTGGAATCACATTCGTCGTATCCGGCCATAATCTCCAATAAAAACGCGGCGTCTTCAACAGTCCGCGTGAGAGTTCCCACGCAATCAAGGGAGGATCCAAAGGCCACCAATCCGTACCGCGATACCCGCCCATAGGAAGGCTTCAACCCGACGACGCCGCAATACGCCGCCGGCTGCCGGATGCTGCCTCCGGTATCCGATCCCAGGGCGGCGGGAATCATCCGCGCAGCCACGGCCGCCGCGCTTCCGCCGCTGGAACCTCCCGGAACGCGGGTGACATCCCAGGGATTATGTGTGGGACCGTATGCCGAATTCTCGGTGGATGAACCCATCGCAAATTCATCCGTATTCGTCTTTCCCAAAATGAGGGCGCCGCTTTTTTGCAGCCTGTCGACGGGCGTCGCGGTATACGGCGGTTGAAAACCCTCCAGGATCCGGGATCCGGCGGTGCAGCGGAATCCCCGCACGCAGAGCACATCCTTCACCGCGATCGGGATTCCATTTAACGCTCCCGGTGCGTTGCCGCTCTTCCGGGATACCGCCCATCGTTCATCCGCCGCTGCAGCTTCGCGCAAGGCATTCTCCACTTCCAGCTGAAGAAAAGCGTGAAGGATTGGGTCCAATTTTTCCGCGCGGCGCGCATAAGTCTCCGTCAGACTACGGCTGCTCAACGCTCCTTCGCGAAGAGCGTCCGCAGTTTGGCTCAGAGACAAATCCAGCGGATCCATAGTTGATTTCACCTACTCAAAAACAGGGGGGATTCGAAACATATTGCGCTCGCGTTCCACGGCATTTGCCAGCGCGTCGTCGCAAAGCAGGGATTCTCCAATTTTATCGTCCCGCACAACAGACCGAAGGGGGAGGACCGTTGTTGTTGGGGAGATTAGCGATGTATCTACCCTGCGTAATCGGTCCGCATATTCTAAAATGCTTTCCAGCTGGCGACGGTATTTGGCCAATTCCGCCTCTTCCAACTGAAGATGGGCAAGTAAAGCGATATGTTCAACTTCTATAGGCGTCAGTGGCATAGCGGGATTATACCTCAGGGATTCTTTTCATCTCTTTGTATCGTTTTTTTCTTCCGATTTCGTAGAAAACGATTTTTCTAACCAATTATTTTTTCTTATCAATTACTTTTTTTTAATATTTCCTCGATCGGATCCGATCCCCCCAATATGTGGTGTTTTGGCAATGTCTACCGTCGCTATTGGCGTATTTTGGGCATATATTTTTCTTGAAATTATTTATCCACAGGGCGCTATTTTTTCCTCTGTTTAAGATTATAGTACCTTAAAGGTTTGTGGATACACGATTATTTGCCATTTTTCGGTTGCCATCCGAATACAAGTTTGCTAGAATCCGTTCCAGTGTTCTTTCAATCGGGGCAGTGACCTGCCCCGTTGCTATCTCCAGTGACCATTAAAAAAAATAACTGTGGAGGGGAAGCGTATGAATCCCGAACAAGCATGGCAAGCCGCGTTGGGGCAATTGCAAATGGAAATGAACAAAGCAACATTTGATACATGGGTTCGGGGCACGCGCTTCCTTTCCTTCGAAAACGGCACGTTCGTCATCGGCGTGGAGAACGGGTATGCCCGGGACTGGCTGGAGGATCGACTCACCGGACTGGCGCGAAAAATTCTCACCGGGGTTTGGGGCCAGCCGGCGGAAGTGAAATTCGAAATCGGAAAATCCGATCTCCCCGACGAGGCGGATTCCTTCGACGACGAAGATCCTTTCTCGTCCGCCTCGCCGGAAGGGGCGGTGGTTGCATTGCCTCCGCGTCCCGCCGGGAACAATCTCAATCCACGTTACACCTTCTCCTCCTTCGTCGTCGGAAACAGCAACCGTCTGGCCCATGCGGCGAGTCTGGCGGTCGCGGATAATCCCGCCCAAGCGTACAACCCGCTCTTCCTCTACGGCGG
>PLND01000065.1:55031-59513 GCA_003141675.1 Anaerolineae bacterium | reverse complement strand
TGACGATGGAGAGATATCCATACGTGGTGTAGGCCAGATATCCGCTGCTTTTTCCGGCCATCTGAAAGAAACCGATCACCGTAAGGGTTTTTTCTTCGCCGGAGATTTTCATTTTGATCTGATCACCGGGTTTGAGATCCGGGAACGTTTCCCGAAATCGTTCGTTGACGACGACCGAGGCATCGTCTCCGGACCCCAGCCAGCGGCCTTCCAGCATGACCGGGTTCACCAACCGGCTGCCGGCCGGCGGAGCCAGCAAACTGACGCTTTCGCCCGGGGTGCCGTCCGATTTCACCAGCACCGCGGCCGTCTCCGCCCAGCCCTCAACATGCGCCACTCCCGGGACGTCCTGGATGATCGGTTCGATCTCCGAAATGCGAGCGTTGTCGTTCAGATTGATGGTCACATCCGCCAAGAAGTAATGCCCGATGCGCTCGATATATTTGGTGAGCGAACTCTGCACATTGAAGGTGGCGATAAAAATAGCCCCGCCCAAGGTAAGCGTAAGCAGTGTCAGGAACAGTCGGCCCGGGTGGCGGAAGGTGTTCCGCAACGAGAGCAATATCGGACGCGGCAGCCGGCGGAAGCTTCCCCGGTTGCTCTTGGTTTCCCGCGGTTTATTCTGGCTCAGCCCGCTCAGTGCCTCCACCACGGAGATCCGGGTGCCGTTCAGGATCGGGAGGAACCCGGCCAATTGGGGGATGATCAGCGCAATCCCCAGTTCCAGCCAGACGACGGACGGTTCAATCCGGAAGCCTTGCAGATCGACGTTGATCGCGCTGGCGAAATTCTGCATCAGCGCGTACGCGGCCCAGCCGGAAAGCGGCAGGGCGATCACGAAGGCCGTCAACCCGTAAATGAAAATCAATGACATATAGATGGCGATGATCTGACCCCGCCGGGCGCCGATGGCTTTCATGATGCCGATATGGTTCACCTGCTGATTGAGCAGGGCGGAAAGCGTGTTGGTGATGAGGAAAGCGCTTAGGAACATCACCAAAAAACCGAGCACGACCAGCACCGCGGAGATCGCATCCACGTAGACGCGGTTGGGGTGGTCGTCCTCCGGACGCACCTGCGAAAACAATACGACATTACCGCTGGCTTCCACCGTGTGCGTCACCCGGTCGGCAATCTGCTGAAGGTGGGCCCGATCGTTGGAGTTGTCTTGCACGGTCACGTACAGGCGGTTCATCAGCAACGGGGATTCGAGCCACTCGAGCGTGGCGAAAGTAATGTACCCTTGAACCGGGGCGAGGAAGAATCCGCCGGCGCCCACCGAGCCGATGGTCTGGTCGTGGGTGACGGCTGTGACGGAAAGCTCCCGGATTTTCCCCGAGGGCAGTTCCACCTGAATCGTGCTTCCGACGCCTTGGGCGACTTCGCTCAATCGATATGTGTCGATGGCCACCTGGCGGTCCTGCGGCGGCCAGACGCCCTGTTTCAGGCTCACCCGGTTGATGTCCATCGATTTGATATCCGGGATGGCTTGCAGTTCGATCGGCTGCCATTCTCCTTTGGTATTCAGGACCCGCAGGGTGAGGGTCTGCACCCCCTCCGCCTGGAGAACCCCGTCGACGTGGCGGACGGAATCCACCAGATCCTGATTGAACGGAGTGGTGAAGATCTGGATGTTGGCCGGATTGACCGCGGCATAGCCGGTTTTCATATCCTGGCCGATGATCAGGTCCATGCTGACGATCAGGCCGGTCGCAAACAGGCCGATGGTGATCGAAGCGATGACCAGCAGGGATCGGAATTTATGCACCCAGATATCCGCAAAAACCTTTTGCCAGCGCGGGCTCATCATGGGATTTTATCCCGCTGCAGCGCGCCGGTCGGATCGTACTTTTGGATTTTCTGCGCGGCCGCGTTTCGCAGGATCTTCTCGCTGGCCGGATGGGCGTCGAGGTATTCGCCGAAGCTCGCGAGCGGAACGCAGAGTGTGTCCACCGGGCCTTGGGCGCGAAGCGCAAGGCGCAGCGAGGGAAGTTCGAGCATTTCCAGTTCGCTGACGTAATCGCCGGGGCCCAGCGTGGCGATCACACCGGGCGGGTGGCCGATCCGGTCGCGGGTCACCTGCACCTCTCCCTGAAGGATGATGATTAATCCGTTATCCAAGCCGCCCTGGCGAGCGATGACCGCGCCCGGTTCAAAACTGCGCGGAACGGCCAGCTTGGTGAGCAGGAGCAATTGAGGATGGGGGAGCATGGGCAGGGCGCGATCAATCGCCTCATGCACCAATTCCCCGTCCGAAATCAGAACCCGGCGGCGCGCGCGGCGGACCAAGGTTGGATCGTGGGTCACCAGGAGGATGGTTTTCCCCTGGGCGGCCAGTTTCTCGAAAAGGTTCAAGACAAGGTTCGCGGAGCGCGAGTCGAGATTCCCCGTCGGTTCGTCCGCGATGAGGATGGGTGGATCGTTGGCCAGCGCGCGGGCAATCGCCGCGATTTGCTGTTGCCCGCCGGATAACGCGGCCGGGAGCTTGTCGGCCATGCCGTCCATTCCGACGAGTTCCATCCACTTCAAGGCCCGGGCAACACGCTCACCTGGTTCGTACATGTTGCAGTAATCCATCGGGAGCATAATGTTTTCGAGCACGGTCAACGTGGGCAGCAGTTGGAAAAACTGAAATACGACACCCATGTTACGGCCGCGCCACTGGGCCATCCGGCCCTCTTGCATTTTATACAACTCGATCTCGCCGATCCGCACCGAACCGGATGTGGGATGGTCGATCCCGGTGATCATGTTGATCAGCGTCGATTTGCCGCTGCCGGATTTGCCCATGATGGCCGTGAATTCGCCGCGCTCGAAGGAGAGGTTAATCCCGCGCAAGGCTGGAAAATCACCGGCGGCGGTTTTATATACCTTGCGCACATCGCGTAGTTCGATGTAGGAGGGGGTTGGCATCGGCACAGGCCTACTCCTCCACCGGAAATTGCGGCTCGTCGGTCAGCTTGCCGTCGGCGATCCATAGCACGCGCGAGTAGCGCCGGAAAAAGCTCGGGTCGTGGGAGACCATCAGGATGGTGTGGCCCCGGGAGCAAAGTTTTTCGAAAATGGAAAAAATCGTATCCGCCGTCGCCGAATCGAGGCGTCCGGTGGGCTCATCCGCAACGAGGATGGGCGGATCGTTGGCAAGCGCGCGGGCGATCGCCACGCGTTGCTGCTGGCCGCCGGAAATATCGCCGGGTAGTTTGTAGGCATGCTCGGCGATTTCCATCTCGGAAAGCAAGTCGAGCGCGCATTCCCGGCTGCGAAGGGGTGTGTAATTGCCGTTGAAATCCATCGCCAGCATGACGTTTTGAATAAGCGAGAGCGAAGGGATCAGGTGGAAAGACTGGTACACCACGCCCAGGTTTTTCCCGCGCCATGCGGCTGCCGGATTTTCTCTGAGTTTATGGACCGCCACCCCGCCCACCCAGATCTCCCCGGCGGTGAGGTGATCGGTCGCGGTTATCATATTGACGAGCGTTGTCTTGCCGGCCCCGGATTTTCCGAGGATGCCGATCAACTCACCGGGGAATACGTCGAAATCAATCCCCGCCAGGGCCAAAAACTCGCTGGCGGCGGATTTATAGGACTTGCGGACGCCGCGTATTCTGATGAGCGGCTTTCCCGGTTCGAGATCTGAAATCCTGCGATGATGGATGTTTGTGGATGCCGAAGTCAATTTAAAAACCCCCACTCGTTGCGGCCGTTCGAATCGCCCGATCGAGCGGAAATGGAATCCCCGACGGAAAGGGAGGGTGCATGGGAGAAACGATGAGACAATCCAATATGTTCATGATGGATAACTTGGCCGTTTCCTATTAGGAGGAGAGTTCCCAATAAAAGAAGAGGAAATAAACGAGGCCTAAATGATTGTACTATGCGGATCGTCCCCGGAAGGGCTTCTTGGGGAATTATTAACCATTCTATAAGAATAATTTACGCACGATTTACGCCCGGGGCGGAAGTCCGCGGTAATAGCCTATTGGCAAACTGTGCATATGGATTAGGCTTTTACCCGAAAATGAAACCGCCGGTATGAATTGCCGGATTGTTTTAGGATCGCCCACAGACCGGAGTGTTGGCAAGGATGTACTGCCGGGGGAAATTGCCAATAATTATTATGGAATGTTTACCGGAAGAGACGAAGTTGAAGCCTCTGAAAAAGTCCGCTCGTCGGGGGGATAAATCCCCCGACTATATTATCAGCGCCGTTGTGGTCGACCACATCTGCCTGGATATGATCCCGGAAAAAGTGGACGCGGAACATGAGCGGTTCCTAGCGCGGCTTGAGCCCGAACGCCTGGTAGAAACCGGCCCGGGCTGGGAAGATGTATCGATGACGAATTGACATTATTTTGCGTCGTCAAACCAGATCCAACTTGTGATCCCCGACGGAACAAATCAAGGAATCGTCGGGAGTGGCAGAAAATAGAAAACTCGGAAATACGCCCAGTTTCAAAATTAATTATGATTGAATCAAAAGGC
>PLND01000065.1:0-54983 GCA_003141675.1 Anaerolineae bacterium | reverse complement strand
GTTGCATGCGAATACCCCAACAGGTGAAGCATGAACAACCGCGAACTGGCAGATATTTTTACCCTGATTGCAGACCTATCGGAGATTAAAGGCGAGCTCATTTACAAGACCCTTGCCTATCGAAAAGCGGCCGAGAATCTAGCTGGCCTGGGGCGGGACGTCAACGACTATTGGAAAGAAGATAAACTGCAAGAAATCCCCGGCGTGGGCCAGGCCATCGCCGAAAAGATCGACGAACTGCTCCGCACCGGTAAACTTAAATTCCTCGTACAACTCAAAAAAGAAGTGCCGCCCAGCCTGGCTGAGTGGCTGAAAGTTCCCGGTCTAGGACCGAAGAAGGTCGGCCTGATCTGGAAGACGTTGCACATCACGACGCTGGCTCAGCTCGAGAAAGCTGCTCGCGCTGGCAAGCTGAGCGACATACCGGGAATGGGAGCCAGGTCGGAGGCCGCGGTGCTGGCCGGGATCGAATCCCTCGCGCGGCGTTCGGACAGGATTCCGCTCGGCCGGGCTTACCCGCTGGCGCAAGAAATCGCGGCCGCGCTGAAAAAGGTTGAGGGAGTTGTCGCTGTGGAACCGGCCGGCAGCCTGCGCAGGATGCGCTCCACCGTCGGCGATATCGACATCCTGGTGGCGTCCAGGAATTCCGGACCGGTGATGGAAGCGTTCACGCACCTTCCCGGCGTCGCGCGCGTGTTGGGTAAGGGCGATACCAAATCCAGCGTTGAGTTCGGGGACGGTGTGCGCGCCCAGGTGTGGGTCCACCCGCCGGAACGGTTCGGTACGGCGCTGCAATATGCAACCGGATCGAAAGACCATAACGTGGCTTTGCGTGAACTTGCGCTCGCCAAGGGACTTTCGCTTTCCGAACATGCATTAACCCGGACCGACGGCACGGGCGAGATTCTCTGCGCGAAGGAGGAGGAAGTCTATGTGGCTCTCGGTTTGCCGTGGATTCCTCCCGAATTGCGCGAGGACCGTGGCGAGGTGCAGGCCGCCAAAACGGGGAAGCTGCCGAAACTGATCGAGCGAAAGGATATCATCGCGGATTTTCACGTACATACCACCTGGAGCGATGGAAGTTTGAGCATCCTCGAGATGGCGAAAGCCGCCGCGAAGCGCGGCATTCGGTTGATGGCCGTCACCGACCATTCGGCCGGACTCGGCGTGGCGGGCGGGCTCGACATTGCCCGGCACAAGCAGCAGGCGGCCGAGATCCGCAGGGCGCAGGCTGAACTCGGCGACCGTATTCTTCTCCTCCACGGCAGCGAGGTGGAGATCCACGCCGACGGCACGCTCGATTATCCGGACGAGTTCCTTTCGAGCCTCGACATTGTGGTCGCCTCGCTCCATGCCAGCCTGCGGCAGCCGCGCGAAAAAGTCACCCAGCGGGCGATTAACGCTGTTCGGAATCCGAACGTCGATATCCTCGGTCACCCTACGGGAAGGCTCATTCCGGACCGCGAAGGGGCCGACCTGGATATGGAAGCGGTGTTTGCGGCCGCCGCGGAATCGGGCGTCGCGCTGGAGATTAATTCCCATCCCTCCCGGCTCGACCTGGACGATGTGCATGCCCGCCGCGCGCGGGAACTGGGAATTCCCATCTGCATCGATACCGACTCGCATTCCGAAGACGACCTGGATCGGCTTTTCTACGGCGTGGCAATAGCCCGCCGGGCCTGGCTGACCAAGGTGGACGTGATCAACGCGTGGCCGGTGGAGAAGGTGTTGGCCTGGTTGAAAAATCGCGGCCGGAAATTAAACGCGGCGTAAGTATTTTTTACGCCGCGCTCGCAACCGAAGACCGTTTCTGCGAAACAATCCGGAAAGAACGAACCTCACACCCGCGGCGCCGGATCCTTCATCCGGGTGATGACCAGCGCGCTGACCGCCAGCAGTCCTGCGGAGAGCAAAAGGGCGGGGGTGAACGATCCGTCGGGAAGTCTGAGCAATTCCATGATGTACACAAAAACAACCGACAACTGGCCCGCGAGCTGAATCAGCCCGTTGGAGGTGCCCTCGGGCGTCGGCTGGGTGATTTCGGCGGAGTACTGCATTCCAATCGGGCTGATGCTGATCAGGAAGAACCCCAGCCCGAATGCGGAAACGAACAATACGATCGAACTGGTGGCGAATGTCAATCCCACCAACCACGGAATGGCCAGCAATACGCCCAGCAGCAGGTAGCGGACCCGCTTATGCTGCCGATCGGAAAATGGCGGAATGACCGCGGCGCCGATCACCCCGCCCAGGAGCATCAGCGCTCCGAGCGTTCCGGCGTCGGTGGGGGTGAAGCCGCGCGGGCGGATGATGGTTTCCACCCAGGTGGTCACGCCGTTGAACACGCCCATCCCGATGAACATTACGAACAGGTACATCCAGAAGGGCTTGACGGTGAGCGCGTGCTTGAGCCCGTCGAGCATCAGCGCGCGGGTTTCCTGGCCCTCCGGGCATGGGGGCGTGGCCGGTTTTTCACGGGCCAGGAAAATGAAGAGCACGGCGGAAAACGCCGCCACCCCTCCATACAGAAGTTGGATCGTCGGGATCGACATCCCACTGTCCATGAGGACCGGCGTGAGCGCCATCCCCAGGGCGACGCCCATCAGGCTGGCCAGGGTGACTAACCCGACGGCCGTTGCGCGTTCTTCAATCGAAAACCAGTTGGCCGGGACCTTAGTCCAGGCGTTCATCATGAACGGCTGTGCGACAGCCAGACCGATCGTGCACAAAACCACAAATGTGAAGTCGCCGCCAGCTAGCCCGCGGAGAACTCCAAAAACGCCCATCAGCACGGCGCCGATCCCGACCGCAACGTGGAAACCATACGTGTCGATGACCCAGGAGACCGGGATCGAGAGGGGCAGAAACACCAACATAAAAATCATCGCCAGCAAGCCGATTTGAAAATCGGTGACATGGTAGAACTGGGCTGCCGGGCCTGTGATCGGGGCGAAACCGATCCACAGCATCTGGATGGTCAGGTTGATGAACATGAATACCGCCAGCACCACCCAGCGGTATCCATATACGCGAAATCTGGCGTCGGCCATTAGAGGTCTCCAATCTTACCGTCGGATCCGGGTTTCCCGATCATTCTTTCCGGGGTATTGGAGCGGGATTATAACCCGTGCGGGAGGTTTTCCAGCACCGGGAGCTTGAATGGCCGATGAGGGGGTGGAATTTAAGGCCTGGAGATATTCCCTTTTGGAAAACGCCAGTTTCCTCTTTCCCCCTATTTCATAAATGAAAAAGGGGGAAAGAGGTGGCACGGTCCTGTAAAGACCCTGGCAAAGAAAGCCGGCGATGGAATATTAAAATCAGTGTCTGCCGATTTGCTTTTTTGCAAACGTCATAACGGCGCCGACCGGATGGGTAAGCGGAACGCCCTGCAGATCTTTTTCGACAAACAGAAGCGAGAGGCTGCCGAAGGTTTTAAGAATCCGCATGACATCCTCAAACTCTTCAATCGGATATTCCATCACGACAACCCCGTTCCCATCGATGTAGCCGCCGTTCATATTTTCGTGCATCTCATAGAACACGATCGAGCCGACGAACAGGTCGTCCTTGTAGCATTCGATGCAGGTTTCCCCGGCCCGCCAGGGGGAATTAAGGTTCCCGTTGACGTTGTTGCTGTATACCACGATGTATTTGTTGAAATCGACCGTGCATTCTCCGTTCCGGGAACCTGATTTCAACGGGGTGAAGCTGGAATGAAAAATACTGGAGATATCTTTGTTTGCCATGGCTTTCTTTTTAGCCGTTGCCTTTGCTTTGGGACTCATGATGCCCTCCTATTGGAAAAAATGGAAATGTTGTAATGAACGGCTCTTTCCATCAAGCCATCTCCCCGATCTGTGGAACGGACGATGAAAATGGGGAATAGGAAGTAGTATATAGGAAAATTGGTTTAAAAACATTTGGCGAAGAGAGACGATGGTTATTCTTCCATGGGATCAAAGAAAAGAGATCGGTTCCCGTCCGCTATGGACATACCTGCCTCCAGGCGTCCAAGGTGCGATGCTTGAGGATTGCGCGGATACCGAGCTCCCCCGCGCGGGGGCAGAAGGTGCTCAAGGTGATCCCCGTATCGGTGTATTCCGCATCCAGGACCGGCTTACCGTTTTGAAGGAACGGCAGCGTAAGGTCGCACCAATCCTGTTCGAAGCAATCCTCCGTCAGGGCAAAATCGAAATCCGCAACAAGGTCCGGGGTTTGGTCCGCATCATTCTTAAGCGCGATGGCCAGCCCGCGGCGGTGGGCTTCCTGCGCCAGCCAGCGATTGAACCGCGATTGATCTTCACCGGTCAGTGGAAAGCCAGTCTCATTCTGATATCCATCGACGTTATCGGGTTCCACGGCGTCGAAGCCCTTGGCTTTGCATAGGTCCAAACGCGCTCCAAGAATGGACGCGAGCTTGTCGATCTGTCGGATGTCGAGCCATTTCGCGCCCGGCCGGCCTTCGTAATCCTTCCCGAGGATTTCCTTTGGGAAGGCGGCGGCGTCCGGCCGCCAGTCCTCCCAGCTGCCGGCGCTGAGGTAACACACAACGCGGCGGCCTTGCAGTTGCAGCGAAGCCACAGTATCCGCGCCGTTGTCAAATAAATCGATATCGTAAACGTCCGCGGCGATCGAAATGTCGATATCTTCACCGGAGAGCTGCCATTGCCAGGTGATTCCGATCTTGGGCTTCCACCAGGTTGAGGCAATCCCGCCAACCGTGGGGGATCGAAGCGGACTGGGGCTGGACGGAACGTTGATTGTATGTTCGACGGTACGCGTTCTGTCTTGTGCTTCCGTCAGGCGAGAATTGGACGTGGGAGCGGTGCAGCCGGAAAGAAAGAAGCCGGCGGCGGGTACGCAAAGGATGAGGAGACAGACTTCAAGGTGCTTCATAATCCCGTCCTGGAAACTGGCTGCGCGTCCGACGAATACGAAGGGCGATCGGAGAAAGGTCGATTCCGCGGGATTTTTAGGGATAGAACTGTCATCCACCCAGATCCTGCCCCCGGAATATCAAGGCAGAGAATAAGAAGAAGAGCAAGCCATACGCGGCAATGCCGATTACGGCTGAAGTGAATTCCGCGGAATGGAAATTAAATTTTTGGCTCGCTTGAAGCGTCGAAATCCAAGTATAGGCCATCACTCCCGGAAGATAGTCGCCGATCTTTTCCCACACCTCTCCCAAAGGCCAGAGAATTAGCGCGACCAAGTTTTCCAGCCGACGTGCTCCAACACTTCGTCCACCCGGTGGGAGGGAACGTCCGGGTGGAGACGCGCCGCGAGGAGTAGATTTTCCTTAGCGGTCATATACGGGAGGAACGCCGGCGATCCCGCGAGCGACCCCACGCGCCGCAGGAGGGCGTTGTTGCCCATGCTCACTGTCTCGCCAAAAAGGGATACGCTTCCTGCGTTCGGCCGGAGGAGGCTGAGGATCATGCCGATGGTTGTGGTCTTGCCCGACCCGTTCGGGCCGAGGAATCCGAAAATGCTGCCGCGCCGGACTTCCAAGCTCACGTCTTCGACGGCTTTCACGGACCGAAAATATTTGCGTAACTTCGTGGTTTGGAGAACGATATCGTCCACCGGCCATGTACCTCTGTGAAAAGGATTGTATCGTATTCGGCTTTTGGGGGGTGCCGGGATTTTTAAAAAATATTTCGCGAAGACCGACCGCCGGGCGGACCGGAACCGGACCATCCCGGGTAGAGCGGGGGCTTGTCAAAGGATCGTCGGTTCTTGCCACATCGAATATAATTTCCCCGTGCACGCCGCGGGTTTTGGGAGAGAAGACCCTGCTTGGAGATGGACAAGCAGTTCGGACAAGGGAGGGATGCCAAGGAGGATACGGGATGCTCCAAATCACCGACACGTGGAAGGCCGCTTATCCGGAAGCGCATGCGGGAATTCTCGTCGTGCGCGGTGCGGCCAACCCACCGCAAGATGCCGGACTGGAAAAAAGAAAAACCGACCTGGAAACGGAATTGCGCGCCCGTTTTTCCAGCTTTGACCGCCCGGCGCTCCTCCGGCTTCCCGAGTTGCGCGCGTACGATGAATATTACCGGCGTTTTAAAAAAACGTATCACCTCCAGCTTCAGCTTGAATCGATCGTTTTTAAAGGAAAGCCCATCCCCAGCGTCGCCGCGCTTGTGGAGGCGATGTTCATGGCGGAGGTGGAGAATCTCCTCCTCACGGCCGGGCACGATCTGGACGTGTTGCGGTTGCCGCTAACCCTGGATGCTGCGGGTGGGACGGAAACCTACACGCTGCTGCGCGGCGACGCGCAAATCCTCAAAGCGGGGGATATGTACATCCGCGATGGCGAAGGCGTGATCTCGAGCGTGATCTACGGCCCCGACCGGCGCACCCAGATCCGTCCGGAGACGAAGAACGCCGTGTTTACCGCGTACGCTCCGCCGGGGATTACCGGCGAGGCGGTGAAAAATCACCTGGAACATATTCTGCGCAATATAAAACTGTTCGCACCCGAAGCGGTGGGTGAAACGTTGGAAGTAATTGGCGGGCGATGAATTCCAGCCTCGCTTTATCCCTCTTCGATGAATAGGAGAAAAGTATGAATCATCGCAAAACGAAAACCGCAGGCGGAAAGATCGGCCGCAGGGAATTTTTAAAAACGATTGCCATTACCGGCGGTGTTGCGATCGGGGGAAGCCTGCTGGCAAGCTGCGGTTCCGGAAGTTCCCTCATCCTCGATCTGACCAAACCGGAAAACCAGCCGTTGGCAACCGTCGGCGGCACGCTTGCGCTCGATGCGAATAGTATGGATCCGCAGGGCATTCTTTTATACCGTTCAGGCCCTGCTTCCGTTTTGGCCTTCAGCCGGAAGTGCACCCACTTGGGCTGTACAATCGGAGCGTTTCAAAACGGCGTATCCATATGCCCATGCCACGGCTCGCAATACGACACGAAAGGCGGGGTGGTCCGGAGCCCTTCCCAGAGCCCGCTGCGGCAATATACGGCCAAACTGTCCGGGTCGACCGTAACCGTCTCCGTATGAGTACGGAAGCGGGGAAGTGAGGGTTGGTCGCCACGCGCTATATGTAAGTAGCCGGGATGGTCCATCCCGGCTACAATTTGAATCATGGTGGGCATCAATGATAATGGGTATGGATCTTATCTAGGTGAAGGCTTTGTAGAAGTAATAACAAACCCGACAATTTCCTCTATCGCCCGATCCACTTCCTCCGAAACAGGCGAATCAAATTCCAGATTTTTTGGTTGGATCCCAAGGATCGCGACCCGGCATCCCAATTCCGAAGAGAGATATTTACCAAGTTCGCTTATCGGAAAGGTATGCGTGCTTCCCGTAATACCTTCCGCCTGATCCGGGTCGACCCAGCGAATCGTTCCGGGAGGCTTTCCCATTTCCGCCGAATCGATAAATACCACCCAGTCCGGCAGATATCGTCGCAACGCGCCGGCGGCGGCCTCGGGCAGCGGTCCCGCCTCGAAGAGTAGAGGTTCCTCCCGCTGAGAGTCTGTAACTTTGGTTAGTGTTTTGGAATTGGAGGAATTCTTCCGGGCGGATTCCATCAATCGCCGGACGACTAGCACGCCAGCCGCATCGTCGCCGCGCAATTCCTGCCCTACGCCAACAAAGGCAACCTTACGGCTTTTCCTGAGTGCTTGCGAGAGAGGTTCTTTCCAGGAATTTCTGGATATCTTCGTCGCGTCCATAGGTTACCGTAAATGGTTCCCGGGTCAGCGCCGCCCGTTCCCACTCTTCATTCGACATCTCGATGCATTTAAACCGGCAGTTGACAACGCATTGCGCGCAATAGGTGCAGCGGTCGGCGTGAAAGCGCATGATGAAGCGCTTGTTGGGTTTGTCGATGGTGATGATTTCGATTGCGTTGGCGGGACAGTCCATCATGCACAGGGTGCATCCGGTGCATTTTTCGGGGTTATAGCGCACCGTCCCGCGCAGCCGTTCGGGAACCGGTTTGCGATCCCCGTACGGATATTGCACAGTCGCGGGTTTGCGGAACACCGACTTGAAAATCTCGCCCAGCATGGAGCCGATTTTCATAGGATTACTCCCTTGAGAATTACAACAATCAGGAGCTGGAGCAAGGCCAGGAGTGCGCCGATCCGCCACCAAAGGCCCACCACCTGATCGATCCGCAACCGCGCGAAGAGCGCTTGCAGCGCCGCCACAACCACCAGTAGACCGAGAGTCTTAAGCAGGAATTCCAACGGATTGGACAGGCCGCCGAGGTAGAACGCGGACACCAGGGTTATACCGATCACCAGCTCGACATCCTTTCCGAGGCGGAAGAGAGCCAGTCCCCGGCCGCTGTATTCGGTCAGCGCGCCGGCCACAATTTCCGACTCGGCCTCCGGGGCGTCGAACGGCGCCAATTCCAGCTTGCCCATCAGGCCGATCACGGCGACGAAAAATCCGATAAAGAGCGGCAGCGCGAGCCACACATGCCCGGTCACGCTCGTGTCGACGATGCTGATCTGCCAAGAGTCAGCCAGGATGGCGGGGCAGAGCAGCGCCAGAAGGAACGGGGCTTCATAGGAGAAAAGCTGGGTGAGGGTGCGCGTGGCGCCCAGCAGGGAAAAGCGGTCCGCGGTGTTGGCGCCCGCCAGGCCGATGCAGATTGTCAGCAGGCCGAGTAAAAAAACGGTGATGATCAGATCGCCGGGAAGTGAAAAGGAGGGCGCGAACCCGGCCAACGGGATGTACAGCCCCGCCGTTAGCGCGCCGGCCATGGCGATGATCGGCAGGCTGACGAAGAACAGCGGGATAACGCCCGCGGGGATGACTTCCTCCTTGGCCAGGAGTTTGATCGTATCGGCCAGCGGTTGGAGTACCCTCGGCCCGACGCGGTTCTGGAAGCGGGCCACCAGTTTCCGGTCGATGTATTCATACAGCAATCCGAGCGCGATCAGGGTCAACCCGCCCGGGAAAACCAGCATCTTCAGAAGGGGTGAGATGTCCATGCTCATGGTTTGCTCTACGAGGAGGAATCCTTTCGAGAATCGGATTCGGAAGGTGCGGCGGATCCGTCCCTTCCTTCGCGGCGGACGATCACGGTGCGGTCATTGCACGAGAAGCACGGATCGATGCCGGAGAGGATCATCGGGATATCGGCCAGTTGGTGGCCGACGGCGCCGACGATGACCGACATGAAGTTGCGCAGGCTCGGCGTGCGGACTTTGACGCGGAAGGGGTTCTCGCCGCCGTCGCTTTTAATGAAATAGAATAGTCCACCACGGGGCGCTTCTATCCGGCTGACGGTTTCCCCCGCGCGGACCTTGCGCGGAAAGCGGACCGCGAGCTCGCCTTCGGGCAGGTGCTCCACCAGCGCGCGGATGTTACGAGTCGATTCGAACAATTCCTGGATCCGCACCACGAATCGGGCCTGCAGATCGCCGGCGGTGGCCGTAATCACGTTGATCGGAAAGTCCGCATACAACAGGTAAGGAGCATCCACCCGCAGGTCGCGGCTCACGCCGGAGGCGCGCACGACGGGGCCGATCGCTCCGAGGTTTTCCGCTTCCTCGGTGGTCATGGTCCCTACGCCGCGGGTCCGGCCCAGGAATGATTCGTCGTTGTTCACGACCTTCATATAATAATGAAGCCGCTTCTCAAGATAATCCAGCCCGCTCAGGATGGAATCCGCCTGCGCCGGGCCCAGATCGTATTTCACGCCGCCCAACACATTGGCGGAATAATTCACGCGGTTGCCGGTGAAGGATTCGAGGATGTCCATCACCGTCTCGCGGTCACGCCAGGAGTACATAAAGAGAGTGTCGAAGCCCGCCTCGTGCGCGGCCACGCCCACCCACAGCATGTGGCTGTGGATGCGCTCGAGTTCCAATAAAATCTGGCGGATGGCTTGCGCGCGCGGCGGCGCCGTCACGCCGGCCAGCCGCTCCACCCCCAGCGAATACACCGTCGAATGGGCGTGCGAGCAGATGCCGCACACGCGCTCGAGCAGGTACAGCGCCTGGGCCCAGTTTCGGTTCTCGGCCCCTTTTTCCAGCCCGCGGTGGACGTAGCCGAAGCGGACGCTGGCGGACGTGACCGTTTCGCCGTCGACGGTGAACTCGAAGTGCGCCGGCTCTTTGAGGGCCGGGTGTTGCGGTCCGATGGGTACGATGAATTTTTCGACGTGAGGCCCGGTCATTCTGCGGTTCCTTTCTCCGGACGGGGCGCCGGGATAGGGACGATGAAGTCCTTCCGCAACGGGTAGACTCCAGCGGGCCAGTCGTCGGAGAGGAACAGGCGGTGCGGATCGGGTGTTCCCTCGCATACTATCCCGAACATTTCCATCAGCTCGCGCTCAAAGAGCGTGGCCGACGGGATCAACCCGCAGATGCTGGGAATGACAGCCCCGTCGCGGGGCAGGGAGACGCGCAAGGTGAGCACGGCCGCCTTCTGGCAGAAGTGATACAGCGCTTCCAGGTGGCCGTCCTGCGGACCGAGGTCCAGGCCGGTGATGGCCGAGAGATATCCCCATTGGGCGTCTTTCAGCGCGCTAACGCACTCCAGGAGACGGGCCGGTTCGACGGTCAGATCGATCCGTCCCGGCTCGGGGACGGATTGCCCGCCAGCCTTGTCTCCGATCAGTTGAACGGCTTCTTCTAAAAGCGATTCGGTAGTCATCCGGTTTTCTCCGCAACTTTCTTTTGTTGCAAACTTCCTAAGAGTTTGACCACGCCGTCGATGATCGCCTCCGGACGCGGGGGACAGCCGGGGATAAACGCGTTCACCGGGATCACCTGGTCTATGCCGCCGACCACGTTATAGCATCCCTGAAACACGCCGCCCGAAGTGGCGCAGGATCCGACCGCGATGACGAACTTGGGATCGGGCATCTGGTCGTAGACCCGCTTCAGCCGGTCGCGGGCCTGCAGGGTCACCGGTCCGGTGCAGATGAGCACGTCCGCGTGGCGCGGGCTGCCCTGGAGTTTTATCCCGAACCGCTCGACGTCGTAGCGCGGCGTGAGCGTGGCGAGGATCTCGATATCGCAGCCGTTGCAGGATCCGCTGTTGAAGTGAATCGCCCAGGGCGAATAGATGCGGGACCAGTTTTTTAATCCTTCCAACATCTTCGTCCAGGCTTTGGGAAGTCCGGCGGGAACGTCGCTCATGAAAGTCTCCTAACCCAGAATCAACGCAACGAGCGCGAGCATTAACCCGGCGAGGTAAATAACCAGGATCGGCGAAGGAGTGCCGGTGCCGAGCATCAGCACGCCCATGTGAAGGATCGCAAAAAAGATCGCCACCAGGAAGAAGGGCTTGTACCCGGGCACAGCCTGAGAGATCGGCGCTTCTTCGCCGCTGGAATACAGGCTGGATTTCATCGCCGAGGGACGGCCTGGTCCGGCCAGGATGCGGCCGGAGAGCGAAATGCACGCCGCAACGGCAAGGTAGATGAGAAAAGCAATCGGTGGATAGAGAAGAATGCTCATGGGATCATCCCCAGGGTGCCGCCGAGGTGGACCAGCGCCGCCGCGGCGGAGGAGGTCAGCGGCGAAACGAGCGTGGGCAGCACGCCGAGCAGGACCACTGCGGCCGCCATCAGGACGAGCGGAAGGGACATAGAAAGCGCGATGGAGTTACCGTCGCGCACGGCGTCGGAAGGCTCCTTGCGGTACATTGCGTTCACCAGCGGCGCATAATAGGCCAGCGAGAGCACGCTGTTGAGCGCGGCGAAGACCACCAGCAAAATGATCCAGCCGCTCCGCGTTTGGGCCGACCCGATAAAGATCTGCCATTTGGACATGAAGCCGGCCAGCGGCGGCAGCCCGCCCAAACCCAACAGGGCGATGCTGAACGCTCCGGCGATGAGCGGATAGCGCGAGGCGGCGCCGTTCAAATCGGTGATTGCCAGCGAACCATGCTTGCCGCGGGAGAGGAACAGCGCATACAAAAGCGCCCCGGCCGAGAGAAACGCCAATCCCTTCATCAGCATGTGGGTCAGCAGGTGGAAGAACGCGCCGGCCATGGCCTCGGGCTGCAGGAAGGTGACTGCGGCTCCAATCCCCAGAAGCATATATCCCATGTGACTGAGGCTGGAAAACGCCAGCAATCGCTTCACCTGCGTCTGGCGCAAGGCCAGCAGGTTGCCCAGCAGCATGTTTAACGCACCCAGGCCAAGCAGGATCGGACCCCATAAGTCCGAAACATTCATCAGCGGGAGCAGCGCGCGCAGCAGCGCCACCAGGCCGGCTTCGATCACCACGCCCGAGAGCATCGCGCTGATACCGCTCGGGGCTTGGGCGTGCGCGTCCGGCAGCCAGGTATGCAGGGGGACGAGCGCGGCCTTCACCCCGAAGCCGATGATGAACAAGACCCCGGCCGCCTCCAGTGGCATCGTATTTGGAAAGCTGCGGATCGCGGCCGGAAGATCCTGCAGCGAAAGGGTTCCGGTGGATCCGAACACCAGGGCGATGCCGAACAGCACCAGCGCCGATCCGGCCGCGCTTTGGACGAGATATTTAACGCCGGCTTCCAGCGAGGCGGGTTGATTGTGGTAGAACGTCACCAGGAAGAAAGTCGAGACGGTCATCGCTTCGAACCACAGCCAGAGATTCAGCAAGTCGGTGGCGCAGCCCAGACCGATGATCGCGCCCGTCAGGGTGAGCAGGAGCGCGTAATATTTCACCTGGCCTTCCTCTTCCGCGAGATACGGGCCGGAATAGAAGGAGACCGCCGTGGCCAGGACGAGGACGGCGGCCGAAAGCAGCAGGCTCAGTCCGTCGATTTGCAGATTTAACATTTGCAGCGGAACCAAAATCGGTTTGCTATCCCCCCGCAGAAATTCCACGCAAAGGATGCTCCATGGAATCCAATCGAGGAGCAGAAGGATTCGCGCCAACCATCGCGCCAATCCCTCGGATTTCAGCGCCCGTCCGGCCAGATACGCCGCGGGCGAACCAACCAGGGGAATTGCCAGGAGCAGCAGCGGATAGGGTATCGTCATCTTAAGCACCTAAAAACATCAAAAGCATAATGACTACCAGCCCCAACAGAATTCCGGCGACGTTCCAATTCAACTGGCCGGTCTGCGTATAGCTGAGNNCCGAAGGAATCCCGCGCCCATCCGGCTGGTATTTTCAAGAGCGAACCCAGACCGGCGAGTTTTTCGCGCTGCCATCCAATCAGCAACCCGAGCGCCACCACCGCCAGCGCAAGGTATGTGGCCGGCGAGGTGAAGGTCGCCACCACCATCTCGCGTACACCCTCCACTTTCAGGAAATGATAGGGGAGGGTGCTTGCCAGCAGCGTTCCGAACCGGCCAGTGAGCAGCCAGGTGGTGCATGCGCCGATTGCGAGCGCACCGAGCGAGATGCGCATCGCCGTCTGCGCGTCGTGCGCGTGAAGCTCCGAACGCGGGGCGCCGTAAAAAACGAGCGAGACCATCCGGATGGTGTATAGCGCCGTCAGGCCGGCGACCAGCAGCATGATGAGATAGGCCAGCCACGCCCCGCTATCCAACCCCGCCTCCAGCAGCATCTCCTTGCTCCAGAATCCGTTGAAGATGGGAATGCCCGCCAGGGCCATCGCGCCGATGACGAATACGGTCCGGGTGAAGGGCATCTTCTGGCCCAGTCCGCCCATCGCGCGCATGTCACGGGTGCCCGTGGCGTGGATGACCGCGCCGGCGCCGAGGAATAGCAGCGCCTTGAACACCGAATGGCTGAGCAGATGAACCTGGCTGGCGAAGATTCCCCCCACTCCGATTCCATACACCATGTATCCCAGCTGGCTGACCGTGGAATACGCCAGCACCCGTTTCAGATCATTCGCGACCATCGCCATCGCCGCGGCTATCAGCGCGGTGATCACGCCCACGGCAATGACGGCATCGCTCCAGTATGGCACCGGAGCGAACGCCGGATAGAAACGCGCCAGCAGATACACCCCGGCGTTCACCATCGTCGCGGCGTGGATCAGCGCGCTCACCGGAGTGGGGGCTTCCATCGCGTCGGGCAGCCAGGTGTGGAACGGGAACTGGGCGGACTTGGCCGCAGCCGCGATCAGAAAGCCGAACGCCGCAATGGCAAGGATTCCCGAAGGCAGGGAAGGCGCCTTCTGGAGGAAGGCGTTGATTTCATATGTCCCGAGCCAGGCATAGGCCAGGATCGCGCCGAGCAGCAACCCGGCCCCGCCGATCTGGGTGATGATCAGCGCTTTGATGCCGCCGGCCACCGCCTTCGGATCGTCGTTATTAAAGGAAATCAGCACGTAGGAACACAATGCGGTAATTTCCCAGAAGAAGAATAGGAAGAGCATGCTGGATGTGAGCACAAGCCCGGCCATCGCGCCGATGAACAGCAGGATGTAGGCGTAATACCGGCCCAGTTGTTTTTCGCCGTGCATGTAATTCACGGAGAAAATAACCGCCAGACTGCCGATGACCGTAGCGATTGCCGCGAGGTATACTCCGAGCCCGTCGGTGAGGAAAGACAAACTGCCGAAGGCGCCTCCCAGCGGGATGGCAAAATACGGATCGATTCCCACCCAGGAGGGCGCGTTTCCCTGCCAGGCGATCTGCGTTAAGGCCAGAAGCGCCAGCGCGAAAATTCCGGAGACGATCGAGAACCCCACGGCGATCGTGTGCTGCAACGCCGGGCGGCGGTCGCCGGCGATGGATTCCAGCAGGGCGCCCGCCCACGGAAAGAAAACGGTGAGGAGGATCAAGGCCGGGATCATATGTTATCTCCTCAACGAGGAAAGATTCGAGACGTCGAGGGAGCCAAAGTGTTTCCGCACTTGGACACCGAGCGCGAGGCCGACGGCTGCCACGACGGTATCGACGACGATCACAGTGATCGCCAGGCTCTGGCTCAGGTTGATCTTTCCCGAGGCGGATCCCGCGGCCACCAGCGCCAGCACCGCGGACTTGGCGAGAATTTGAAGCGCGACGATTATTTTGATCAGGTTGCGTGAAGCCAGCAATCCATATAGGCCCACTCCGGCCACGCCGCACATCCCGATCAGCACGAGAATTAATGGATCCATGCTTATCACCGGTCTCCTTTTGCTTTTCCGCTTGGGGGCCGCACTTTATCCGACAGCAATCCCAGCACGCTTAACACTCCGGCGAAGATCAAGACCACCTGGACAAGCAGGTCCAGGCCCCTCTGCTGCCAGAGAATGTCGGTGGAGGTGAGTTCCGTGATTTTTTCCGCGGTGTGGACTTCCGGCAGGGCCATCCAGCCGAGTAAAACCACTGCGGCCAGCGCCAGGATCCATGCCAGGACCCGGGGGACCAGGGATTTTGCGTCCATCGATTCGTCGCCGGCGATGCTGATGGCAAACACGAACAGCACCGTCACCAATCCCACGCCGACGCTGAGTTCGATCACCGCCACTTCCCGCGCGCCGAGCATATAGAAGAGTGTGGCCGAAAGCGCGCTCACGCCCGCCAGCCATATCGCCGACGCAAGCAACCGCTTGGCGGTAACGGCCAGGATCGAACAGACGATGATTCCCACCATGAGGAGACCTAGAATCATCTCGAACTCCTTATCCTACAAGGTTACTCCAAAATGTGTGAATTGCCTTCTCCGGCTGTTTATTGCCGGAAACGACACCCAATGGAATTTTTCTCAAATTTCGAAGATTATCTATTTCCTGTGACAAACTTGCGTCCCGAGCGGAACCCTTTCGGATAATTGCGGGCGTAACCCGAGCTTACTCAAGCCAAGGGCATTTCACACAGTGCGCAAGTGGCCTGATTTACCCGACACCGATTGAGGGAAGGGGTCGAATTTGGGCGGGGGCGGCAAGATTATAAATCAAACTTTGGATTGTGTGAAGAATAACAAACAATTCGAGAAACAATTCCAGTATAATCTGAACTATTCCCGGCTTGGAAAGGAGGCCTGGTATGCAGACTTCGAGGGAAGATCCGACGGCGCAGGGCGGGGTAAATTTCCCGAACCCAAACCGCGGTGTCTGCATGTCTCCCAGGTTTTTTCCCAAAGCGGGGATGCATCCCCGTTCTCTTTCCCCAGTGCCGATGAGGCAACTCTGATCCCCGGGTCTTCCCCGAATCCCAGGCGATATTTATGAGCAACCCCCCCTTCACGATCGGCATGCTTCCCGGTTGGCCGGTATTCGGAAGCATTTATCTGGACCGCTTTTTGCAGTACGTCGTCAACGGAGTCCGGGCAGCCGCCTTGGATCGCGGATGCAATCTGATGGTGGCTTGCGGCATAAGCCGAACGCCGGGGATGCGGTCGTTGCATACCGCCTGGCCGACTTCGGCGCCCGACTGCGACTACATCCCGGTGGGGGAGTGGAATACCGACGGATTGATTGTGGCCGCCCCGTTGCGGTCGGAGGAACGCAGCCAATACATCCGGCGGATCGTCGAGGAAGGTTTTCCGGTGGTGTTCATTGGATCGGGCGAGGGCGGGCCGTCGATCGTCATGGATAATGAAGGCGGCGTGCGCCAGGCCATTGAGCATCTGGTAAAACACGGGCACCGGCGCATCGCCTTCATCGCGGGCGATCCGCTCGATCACGGCGACAGTACGTTCCGGCTGCAGGCCTACCGACATTCAATCGAGGAGTTCGAGGCGGATTCCGATCCGCGGCTGGTTGCCTACGGATATCATTTTCGCGAGGGCGGGCGTAAAGCGATGGAGCAGATCCTCACAGCCGGGATCGGATTCACGGCGGTTGTGGCTTCCAACGACGTTTCGGCATTCGGCGCGATGGAAATGTTGCGTAGCACGGGACGGCGCATCCCGACCGACGTGGCGGTCATCGGATTCGACGATCAGCCCACAGCCGCGGGACAGGTGCCGCCGCTCACTTCCGTGCATTACCCGCTTTTTGACGCCGGCGTCCAAGCGGTGCATACGCTGCTGGAGCTGCTCCAGAATCCCGACAAGAAACCCCCTCAGGAAATCCGGATTCCGGCCTTGCTGGCGATCCGTGAATCCTGCGGCTGCTTTCCTTCCTATCAGGAGGAACGCCTGGAAATCCGTCCTTCGGATTCCCAGACTCTATCCAATGTCGAAGCGGTAGGACGCGTTCTGCAGGAGACGCTGATTCAAAATATCGGCGGTCTTTCCAAGGAGGATTTCTCCAAATCCTGCCGCAATCTGGTTTCCTCCTTCCTTCACAGCGTGGAACGGCAGGAGCCGACCGAATTCCATCGCGCCCTTCAGGAAATTCTCGCCGCCGTGGAGCCCAGCGAAGACAATGTCGACGTTTGGCAGAGGGCCATCTCCCTGCTGCGAAAGAGAATCCTGCCGATGATCTCGGCGGACCATTCGCCGTTCGCGGAAAACCTGCTGCACCAGGCCCGCATGATGATCAGCGACGGCTTCGAGCGGCAGTGGCTGAGGAGGCGGCTCTCGGCCAGCGATACGAGCCACCAAATCGGAAGGGTGGCCAACCGGATGTTTTCGGCGGGCACGGAAAAAGAAATTTTGCGGATCTTTTCAGAACATTCGGCGGAAATCGGCATTCCATTCACCCAGGCGGCTTTTTTCCAGCGCCGCAAGGACGATCCCATCGGCGGATTGAGATTCTATTGCAATCTGACCAGTGGGACGGATCTTCCAAAGGACGAGGATCTGACTGAACTATGCTGCGGGATGAAGGATTTTCCCACCCCGGAGATTTTGCCCGTAGGCAGGCCGTATGCCCTGGTCTTGCTGCCCCTGGTGTTTCAGGATGAGCATATGGGGTTCACCATCTACGATGCTGGGAATTTGATTCCGCTGGCGACAATCACCCGCCAACTGGCCGCCGCGTTGAAAACCCAGCAGTTGCACATGCAAGTGGAAGAGCTGTCGCTGGTCGACCAGTATACCGGCGTTCACAACCGGCGATTTTTTGAATTGTTCCTTCAACGCGAACTGCAAAGCTGCCTTCGCTACCGGCGCAGACTAACGCTGATGATGTTGAACTTGGACGGTTGGGAAAAATACGGCGATACATACGGCCCGGCCAAGAGCCGGGAAGTCCTGCCCACGGTCGCCCGCTGCATCATCTCCTGCGTTCGCCGCGGAACCGACATGGTCTGCCGTTACACCGACGACACCTTCGCGGTTCTGCTCCCGGAAACCGATCTGGAAGGAGCCCAGGAAGTGGCCGCTTCCATGCGCGCGTGCATCGAAAGGCAGGAAGGGTTCCAGGGATATTTCGACATTGGCATCGGGATCGCCGTTTCCGGGACGGATAGCGTTTGCGAGAATGCGGAGAGTCTGCTCTCGTCCGTCAGCCGCGTGCTGTATCAGGCAAAATCATCGGGGCGGAACCAGACCGAAACGGTTCGCCTGACGCCGCCCCTTCCCCAGAAACCGGAAGGGTCGCCCGAGGAAAAAAGCGGACAACCGTAGAAAAATTTTCGGAAAGGAAGGATCATGCCGCCAATCGATAAATTCGTAAATCGGGTGGTGGAAAATGTCGAGCAGGTGATCGTCGGAAAAAGGCAATCCATCCAAAACCTGATGGTCGCGCTGCTCTGCGACGGGCACGTCCTGATCGAGGATGTTCCCGGCGTGGGAAAAACCATGCTGGCGCGTTCGGTGGCCATCAGCCTCGGCGGGCAGTTCCGCCGGCTGCAGTGCACTCCGGATCTTCTCCCCAACGACGTAACGGGCGTTTCTATTTTTAATCAGAAGGATGCGCAATTCGAATTCCGTCCCGGGCCGGTGTTTGTGAACATCCTTCTGGTCGATGAAATAAACCGGGCTACGCCGCGGACTCAATCGGCTCTCCTGGAAGCCATGCAGGAGCAGCAAGTGTCGGTAGACGGGATCACCCATCCCCTACCGCGTCCCTTTCTGGTCTTGGCAACCGAGAATCCGATCGAATACGAAGGAACCTTCCCGCTGCCCGAAGCCCAACTCGACCGCTTTCTCATCCGGCTCACCCTCGGCTATCCCTCGGCCGACGATGAAAAAACATTGCTGGTGAATTTGCGCCGCGAGCATCCCATCCATCGTCTGCGGCAGGTAGCCGAGTGCGCCGAGCTGATGGATTTGCAAAAACAGGTTTGGGAAATCCATCTGGATGAAACGCTGCAGGATTACATTATCCGGCTCATCCAACAGACCCGCACCCATCCGGACTTGGCGCTCGGCGCCAGCCCGCGGGCGAGCCTCTCGCTTTATCGCACGGCGCAGGCGCTGGCGGGGGTTCAGGGCAGGGACCATGTCCTCCCGGAAGATATAAAATCCATGGTCCCGATCGTTCTTTCCCACCGCTTGGTGCTTCGCCCCGAAGCGGAATTGCGCGGGCAGACGACCCGGGCCATCCTCGAAACGTTGCTGGCTGAAACGCCTTTGGATCTGGGGACGGTTCGCTGAGGGGAAAAGGGAGGGATTCCGGGAATCCCCCGCGGGAATCGGAACCCCCTCCATCCGGGACGGAGCCTGGTTGTGGGATATTTCATTTTTTTATTCACCGCATTCCTCTTCCTTCTGGCGGTCCTCTATCACGATCCGTCCATCCTAACCCTGGTCTACTTGTTGGTCGGAGTGTATCTCCTCGGCGGGTGGTGGCGGGATCGGATCCTCGATTCGGTGGAGGTTCACCGCCGTTTGGATCGGCGAGCGTTTTTGGGCGAAATCGTCCGCGTCCGGCTCGAGGTGATCAATCACAGCTGGCTGCCCGCCCCTTGGATTCGCATCCACGAAAGCCTGCCGATCGAACTCGCCACCCCAAATTTTTTTCGACAGGCGGTCAGTCTTCCGCCTAAAGGGAAAACGGTCTGCGAGTATTCCCTCCAGGGCCATAAACGCGGATATTATCGGGTGGGGCCGATCGGCATCCAGTCGGGCGATTTGTTCGGGATGGAAAACCCGCGTGAACGGCAGTCCCCCTCGGATGATTTGACGATCTATCCAAAAATCGTCCCAATCCTACGCATTCCGATCCCTTCCTTTTCCCCGATGGGCGCGCTCCGTTTTCATCAGCCGTTGTTTGAAGATCCCAGCCGCGTGGTCGGGAAGCGGGATTACCAATCGGGGGATTCCATGCGCCGGATCGACTGGAAAGCCTCGGCCGTCTCCGGGAGGCTCCAAGTCCGCCAATTCGAACCGGCGATTTCACAGGAGGTCTTGATTTTTCTCAATCTGAACGCGGAAGATTACGAACCGCGCAGCCGGATCGACGCGGCCGAATTGGCGATCGAGACCGCCGCTTCGCTGGCCTTCTACGTCGCCGGCAAACACCAACCCGTCGGCCTCGAGACCAACGGAAAGGACCCGCTCGAACCGGAAAATGCCCGGCATTCGCTTCCGGTTCGCAAGGGAAACGCTCAGACGATGTTGGTCCTGGAAAAACTGGCCCGCCTGCAACTGACCGACGGGCAGGCCTTTGCCGATTTGCTCCGGGAACGGGCGCCGGCGCTTTCCTGGGGAACCACCCTGCTGGTGATCACCGGCATGCCCGAGGCCGGCCTGTTCGACGAAATGCTGCGCGCCCGGCAATCGGGGTTGCACAGCATCATGTTCCTCACCGCCCCGGTGTTGCGCTANNCGAACGAGCGTCGTCTTACGTTGTTTTCTTTTAGCAGCTCCATATTGGCGAGCATCATGGCCGTATGCCTTGCGGTAGTTTTCGGCCGCCTGATCAGCCTGGCGGAATCTTCCTGGCCGATGGAGTTGTTCGAGATCCGGGGGGGAATGATCGTGGGAGTCTTCCTGGTCGCGTTGGAAGTCCAATGGACGCGCCGGTTGATCGAGCCCCGCCCGCTGCTGACCTCAGGTTGGTGGAAGGCGATTGGTATCGAATGGGGTTTGCTGATCCTCGGATTGTTGGCGATGATTTGGATTACGGAGGGTCCGGCATTTGCCTTGCGGGATCTGCGGTCGTTCTCCACCTGGAACTTTCCAGAAGCGATCCGGGCGGAACATATCGAAGGGTTTCTTTTGCTGCTTGCCGTCTGGGGGTTCAGCCGGTTCCTTGCGGCGGATTTGATACCGTTGGAGAATTTCTCCGTTTCCCGCCCGATCGAACAAATCCGTGAAACCATACGGATCCAGTCCCTCTCGGGGGTCAGCCGGTTTCTTGCGGCGGACTTAATACCGTCGGAGAATTTCTCCGGTTCCCACCCGATCGAACAAATCCGGGAAATCGGACGGGTCCAGTCCCTCGCCAGGAACCGTCTATGGCAAGACGTGTTTTCCGTTGGTGGATTCATGGCATTGCTGTCGATTTTCGATGTGACGGCCGTTCGGATGGTCCAGAATTTGCCGGTCGAACTCGGGCCGCTCGGACCGGAAACGCTCGTATATTTCTTATGCGGGTTTGGACTCTTCACCATCAGCCATTTACTGGTTCTCCGGGTGGATTGGGTGATGGATCGGACCCGGTTCGATTCGGGGATTTCCCGGCGGTGGATGGTTTACAGCTTGGGGTTCATTCTGATTCTCCTGCTTCTGGCCAGCGCCTTGCCTACCGAATATTCTTTTAACCTGTTGACCAGCCTGAATTTGGTCATTTTGGAAGTGACTAGGGTTCTTTTGACTCTTTGGTCACTGATTGTTTATATCATTGCGGGGATCGGTGTGTTTCTTCTGTCTTTCCTGGGAAAGGGTTCTCCGGTCGCTTTGGATAAACCGGAGCAGAAGGTGCCCACGGAAAGCATTCCCGCCCTGCCGGCCGGCGCCACATGGAGTACGGCCATGAAAGAAATCCTCTTTTGGGTGCTTGCGGCGTTGGTATTGATCTATCTGCTGCGCCAGCTTTTAAAATTCCGCCTATCCATTCTGAGACGCCTCCGGCGTTGGTCGATCACGCGCTGGATCTATGATTGGATTGAGGGTTGGCGAAAGCGCCTGATCGTCTGGGGCGGCGGGCTGGCCCGGGCGATGCAGGATTCAATGCAGGCTTTGCGGGAGGATTTGACCAGTCGCACCGGTTTTGACCCGCTCGGTTTTATCAATCTGCGGAGGCTCAACCCGCGCCAATCCATCCGTTTCTATTTCTTCGCCCTGCTGCGGCGCGGCGGCGAACGGGGCATTGCGCGCGGACCCGCGCAAACGCCGCGCGAGTATGCGGCCGGGCTGATGGGCCGGGACGAGCCGATCAAAGACGAGCTCCGGGAAATGGTCCTGGCCTTCGAGGAAGCCCGATATACCGCGCATGACATCAGTCCGGAGCAGGCCAGTCGCGTGAGGAAGATTTGGGATACAATTCGCACGAGAATGCGCTTCTTTAAGAGAGAGGCCGAACCCGGCGGGAATCGGACACCATGACTGCGCAGCGACGATATACTATTGGCGTATTGATGGGGTTCCATATGTACGATGGTTCGACCCCCAATACTTTTGTCCTGCCTTTTTTACAGGGGATACAGAAGGCTGCCCGTGATCAAGGGGTCAACCTCATGCTGTCTTGCGGGGTCAGCCGAGGAATCGCGATGGATACGCTGACTTACCCGGCGTGGCCAGAACAATTTTCCACCGCGTATTTCATCCCCGTCGGCCCCTATAACACCGACGGATTATTGTTATTCAACCCCATGCAATTGCCGGAAGAGATTCCGTATATCCAGAACCTGCAGGAAAAGGGATTCCCTGTCTTATTCATCGGAGGGGGATCCGGCACGCCCATGATCTTGGTCGATAATGAAGAGGGAATCCACCAGGCATTGGGCCACCTGGTGGGGCATGGCCACAAGGAGATCGCCTTTATCGCCGGCGTCACAAACGATGGCGATTCCCAACTCCGGGTAAAAGCCTACCGCGAGACGGTCGGGGCGCTCGGGCTGAGCGACGACCCGCGGCTAATGGAATTCGGCGAACACAATGATGTGGGCGGCTACGCCGCGATGAAACGAATCCTGCAATCCGGTGTGAAATTTACGGCCGTCGCCTGCAGCAACGACCAATCGGCCGTCGGCGCGTTACGCGCGGTCCGGGAGGCCGGTTTGCGAGTCCCATGGGACGTTGCGTTCACGGGATTCGACGACAACCTCGCCGCCCTCGCGCAAGTTCCTCCGCTCACGAGCGTCCATTATCCCCTGTTTGAATCAGGTTACCGCGCGCTGCTCTTACTCCGCAAACGGATAGAATTCGGTCCCGGGAGCATTCCGGAAATGACCCGCGTCAACACTTCGCTGGTCCCAAGGCAATCCTGCGGATGCCTTCCGGAAATGCTCAATTCCATGACGAACCCGACCGTCGCCGATGCGGATCAGGCCGGACCACAGCATTTTAAAGAAGAACTTTCGCGGACGATGATGGAATCGCTCCTTACCGACGCGGCGCCGTCCAATCTTCACGACGTCCGGCCGCTCTGCGACCGCCTCGTGGAATCTTTCTTCCTGAGTCTGCAGGACGGGGATCTATCCCATTTTCAAATCGGCCTGATTGAGGTGTTGCAGCGGATCGAAATGATGGAAGACGACGCCCACGCCTGGCAGGCGGCGATATCGATCCTGCGCGCGGGCGCCCAGACGTTCCTTTCGAACGAAGGGGACATCCGGCGCAGAGAGCACGCCGAGGACCTTTTGCATCAAGCGCGGACCCTACTTAGCGAAAGTGCGCGGCGGCGGTATGTGCGGATGCAGCTCCAAGAGACCCAGGCCGAGGAAGCCATGGGCCGGTTGACCGCCCGACTGCTTTCTTCCCTTGACGAAGAACAAATCTATTCCACGCTGGAGGACCATTTGCCGCGGATCGGGATTCGCTTCGGGCATGTCGCGTTTTTCGAACCGCTGGGAGACGATCCGACGGGTGGAAGCCGCGTTCGAATATTCCAAAAGGACGCGCCCCCGCTGCAGTTTGCCTCCCGTCAATTCCCCCCCCCGGGACTTTATCCAGAAGACGAACCCTTCAACCTGGCGCTGCTGCCCCTGTTCTTTCAGGAAGAGAAGATGGGATATGTGGCATTCGACGGAGGAAATCTCGTGCCGCTCGCGACGGTCGTCCGCCAACTCGCCTCGGCCGTGAAAAACGCGGAACTGTATAACAAGGTGCTCGAACTTTCGCTGACGGATGGGTTGACCGGAGTGTACAACCGACGGTACTTTGAGCTCCTCCTGCAAAAAGAAGTGGAACGCACCCAACGGTATAACCGCCAGCTGGCAACCATCATGATTGATATCGACCACTTCAAAGAGTACAACGATTCCTTCGGGCATCCGGCGGGGGATGAGGCGTTGCGGCGGGTGGCGGAGGATATCCAGAGCGGCGCCCGGCGCGGATTGGATGTGGCCACCCGGTACGGCGGGGAGGAATTCGCGGTCATCCTTCCCGAAACCGCTCCGGACGGAGCCTGGATCGTTGCGGAAAACATACGCAAGAAAATCGACTCGGACTCCCGATTCCTCCGGAAAGTGAGCGTCAGCCTTGGCGTCGCGTCCCTGACCGGGGATCAACTGAGCCATACGCTACTGGTCGAACAGGCGGACCGGGCGTTGTATCAGGCCAAGAGCCAGGGGCGGAATCGCACGGTCATTTTCGAGGAGTGGATGCAGGAATCCGCCCATAACAAGAACGCGAGCAGGTGATAGACAAGCAGCGATCCGCCCGCGGCATAATCGCGGTTCCTCGATGCTCTTCGGACGGATTTTACAAACTTAACCATGATTCGGAATAAAAAAAACCGCCGCTGAAAAAGCGGCGGTTTGTATTCGAGCCGGTCATGTCATGCGTTTTCGAGATACCGTTCGATTTCCCAATCGGTCACATGAATCCGGTAATCGTCCCATTCGGCTCCTTTGGCCCGCACGAACGCCTCGTATAGATTCTGCCCGAGGGCTTCTATTAATACGGCGTCCTTGGCCAGTTCCTCCAATGCCTCCTCCAGGGATCCGGGCAGGATCGGAATTCCCCGCCGGGCGACCTCTTCCGGGGTGAGGTGATATACATCCACGTTGTTAACATGGGCGGGCGGCTGCATTTTCTTTTCCACGCCGTCCATCCCGGCGGCGAGCATCGCGGTAAACGCCAGGTACGGATTGCAGGAGGGATCCGGGTAGCGCAGTTCGATGCGCGTGGCTTTGTCGTTGCCCGGAGTGTAGCGCGGAATGCGGATCAGCGCCGAACGGTTCACCTGCGCCCAGCAGACGAACACGGGGGCTTCATAACCGGGGACTATCCGCTTGTAGGAATTCACGCTGGGGGCGACGATGGCGCAGAGGGAACGCGCGTGCGCGATCAGCCCGGCCATGAAGGAATAGGCCATCGGGGTGAGATGGAACTCATCCTTGGGATCGAAGAAAAGGTTATTGCCGCTCCGATCGAAGATGCTCATGTGGGTGTGCATTCCGGAGCCGTTGATGCCGAAGACCGGCTTGGGCATGAAGGTGGCGGTCAGGTCGTGGATATTCGCAACAGCCTTGGCGGTGTACTTGAACGTGACCGCGTTGTCGGCGGTGATCAGCGCGTCGGCGTATTTGAAGTCGATCTCGTGCTGGCCCAACGCCACCTCGTGGTGCCCCATCTCCACTTCGAGACCCATCGATTGCAACGCCATCATGATCTGGCTGCGCACCCGCTGGGCTTCGTCGCGCGCGGAAAAATCGAAATAGGAACCGCTGTCGTGCGGAACGGGGTGGATCGTCGTCCCGTCGCGGCGGAAAAGGAAGAATTCCAGCTCCGGGCCGGTGTTGAACAGCCACCCTTTTTGGGCGGCCTTGGCCAGAATACGCTTGAGTCCTCCGCGCGGATCTCCGGGAAACGGACTGCCGTCCGCGCTCAAGATGTCGCACAGAATCCGTGCCCGGCGGCGTTCGTTTTCGCTCCAGGGAAGCACCTGGTAGGTGGTGGGGTCGAGCCGCAGCATCATGTCGGATTCCTGGATGCGCGCAAACCCTTCCACCGAGGAGCCGTCGAACCAGACCCCGTTTTCCAGGGCTTCTTGCAGGCGGTCGACGGGAAGATCCGTGCTCTTCACCGTTCCGGTAACATCGGTGAATTGCAGGCAGATGAATTTCACTTGGTCTTCAGCAGATTTTTTCAATAGATCGGGGGTCATAGGTCTCTCCAATGCGATGGCATCCATAGGAACTGGAAGATCCATCGGGGTGGTTTGGCGGGCAGTGGGATTATCACCGTGGCAGAACCAAGTGTCAACCCCGATTCCGGGCGGTGCACTTTCTCCCAGCCATTATCTGTTTGGGTGATCTTCAGATTCTTTGACGGGCTGCGGTAAAAGGCGGACTTTGTTATTGCGAGCCCCGCCCCGGCTCACCCCAACCGGGGCGGGTGAAGCAATCTATTCTTTCTGACTTGAAAACCAGATTACCCCGCCCCGGCCCCAAATCTTCAAGTATTCCATTTGCCGGGGCGAGGCCGGGGCTTCGCTCCCTTCGTCGTTCGCAAGGACATCTTTCCTGTTTTTCCGCATCCTATTAGGGAAATCCGGAACTCTACAACCGTCAGTCCACTCCGAAGATTTCCGGATGGGTCCGCCGCGCGATGATTTCCAATCCGTCGGCAAGCCTTGGTCCGGGCCGTAAAACCAGGTTGCTGTCGATTCCGTACACGGCATTTTTTTTCACGGCATTGAGAGTTTTCCAACCCGGTCGCCCGGCGACGGATTCCACGGTGACGCCGTATCCCGTATCCCCCAGCAGAATGATATCGGGGTCCTCCCGGAGGATTTCCTCCGCGGAAATCGTCGCCCAGGAGGAGGAAAGCCCGGCGCCCAGATTTNNGCCCCGGCCGATTTTAGCTTTACGGCGTCGAACCGCGATTTGAGTCCGGTAATCACGGTTTCGGCTTCCGAGCGCTTGCCGGTGAGCGTGCCGATGGCCCGGATATTGGCAAAGAGATCGTCGGGAAGGGATGTTGGATTGGCTAGGTAGAACACCTTCAAACCGAGGGACCGCATCGACTGCACCTGTTCGGGCGAAATGATTTCCGCCGCCAGGACCAGATCCGGTTGCAATGCGACGATCGATTCAACGTTCAAAATCGGGTAATCTGCGATCACGGCGAGTTTCTTAGCCTCCGGCGGATAATCCGAGGAAAGATCGCAGCCGGCGATCTGACCCTGGCCGCCGAGGACGAACAGGATTTCGGTATTCGATGGACCGAGGGAAACGATCCGGGTTGCGGGTTCGGGCAATTCAACCTCAGTCCCCGTACCGTCGGTCAAACGGATCGCGGTGGAGGTGGCCGTTGCCGTCGGAGGAGCGGGCATTGTGACGACCGGAGTCGGTGTGAGTATTGTTGGAGGTGTTAGGGAAGGATGCAAATTTCCTGCGGAGGCGCATCCGTACAAGAATATCGCCAGGAATGCCGCAACGACAAATGAGCGTCTGGAAATAGTCATAGGTGTTCCTTATGTAATCATCGGGATATTTCGTCCTAGGAAAACGAAACCCCTGCCGGGATCGGGCAGGGGTGCGGGATGGACTATGTTCGAATCGAGTTCATGTCCGCACCTCCTTCCAGCGAGGCTGGTGGCGAACGCAGTGCGGCGGGCGACCTGGCTTGCCGCTTTTCGCGGCTCACAGTTGCGTGACAGCACCGGACTTTCACCGGTTTCGCCTTTGGGCCCTCCCATCCGGGGGAACGGGCACCACACTGCAATATGGAATTGTGCGACTGATTATAATCGAACGCGATGAAGGGTCAAGCGCAAATCCCGGAATTGGTCGTTTTGGGCGGCGGTCTGGCAGGCAGCGAAGCGGCCTGGCAAGCGGCCGAGCGCGGCATCCGAGTCCTTCTGATCGAGATGCGTCCCTCGAAAACAACTGGCGCACACCAAACCGGCGATCTGGCGGAGCTGGTGTGCTCCAATTCGCTCGGCTCGCTGCTGCCGGATCGCGCGGGCGGGGTATTAAAGAGCGAATTGGAGGGGATGGGATCGCTTCTCATCGCATGTGCACTGGAACATGCGGTTCCCGCCGGGACGGCGCTGGCGGTGGACCGCGAAGCGTTTGCGCGGTCCGTCACCCAAAGGATCGAATCGCATCTGCGCATCGAAGTGCGGAGGGAGGAAGCAGCGGAGATTCCTTCCGGACCGGCGATCGTTGCAACCGGCCCACTCACGTCCCCCGCGCTTTCCGCTTCGATCGGCAGGCTCACCGGCGTGGACCACTTGTATTTTTACGACGCCGTCGCGCCGATCGTAGCGGCGGAGTCCGTTGATCGCTCGGCGGTCTTCGGCGATTCGCGCAACAGTCTTTCCGAGGATTATCTCAACTGTCCTCTGGGGGAAGCGGAATATCACCGGCTGGTGGAGGAACTGGCGGGGGCGGAACGGATTCCGCTAAAAGTATTTGAAGAGGACGTTCACCGCGGGGTGCGCGCCGGCGCGGAGCGGTTCTTCGAAGGCTGTCTGCCGGTGGAGGTGCTGGCCGAACGCGGGATGGAGACACTCGCTTACGGGCCGATGCGCGCGGTGGGGCTCAGCGACCCGCGCACCGGGAAACGGCCCTACGCCGTGGTGCAACTACGGCGGGAGAACATCGCCCAAACCTTGTACAATCTGGTCGGGTTTCAAACGAATTTACTGGAGGTGGAACAGCGGCGGGTATTCCAAATGATCCCGGGATTGGGAAACGCCGAGTTCGTCCGCTACGGGCAAATGCACCGCAATACTTTCCTCAATGCGCCGCGGCTGCTTCTGCCTACGATGCAATTTCGCGGTCGCAACGATCTATTCTTTGCCGGGCAACTCACCGGAGTGGAAGGATACGTCGGGAACATCGCCACGGGCTTGCTGGCCGGCTGGAATGCCGCTCGCGTTTTACAGGGAAAAGAAGCGCTGGCTCCGCCGGTAGGCACAATGCTGGGCGCGCTGTGCAACTATATTGCGACGGCCGAGGAGAAGCACTTCCAGCCGATGAAGGCCAACTTTGGTCTTTTGCCGCCCCTTCCGAAAAGGAAGATGGGAAAACCGGAACGCAGCCGGTTGTATGCCCAGCGTGCCGGCGAGGAGTTCGAGCGCTGGCAGGCGGAGACCTCCAAATCGTGAAAATCGTTCGACGTTATTTTTTATACTTCTTGGTGGCCAGCGGGCTTGGGTTGATGTTGGTCGGTTGCGCACCCTCCGGACCACGCACCTTCTCCGGCGAGCAAGCCTTCAACCTAGCGTCGGAATTCTTGCAATTCGGCCCGCGCGTCAGCGGAACGGAAGCCGATCGCAAAGCCGGGGATTGGATCTTGAAAAAGTTGAAGCAGGATGGCTGGGCGGCTGCAACCGACGATGGAACCTACATGGATACGCCGGTGCGAAATATCATAGGCCGCATAGGGCAGGGGCCGGTAATCCTGCTGGGCGCGCATTATGATTCACGCCGGTGCGCGGATCAGCCGGACGGCGGGTGTTCCGCTCCGGTGCTGGGCGCGGACGACGGCGCTTCGGGTGTGGCGGTGCTTCTCGAGCTGGCTCGCATGCTGAACCTGGATTGGACGCAGCACCAGGTTTGGCTGGTCTTCTTCGATGCGGAGGACGACGGAGAGTTGAACGGCTGGGATTGGATCGTCGGCTCGCGCCAGTTCGCCATGCTCGTGAAAAATCAGCTTGCCTCGGGAATTGATTTCCAGGCCATGGTTCTTCTGGACATGGTGGCGGACAACGGCCAACAGTTCTATTGGGAGGGAAATTCCGATCCGGCGCTGCGGCAAGAGATTTGGACGACGGCCGGGAATTTGGGATATGGGAAGGAATTCATTCCATCGCTGAAATATACAATGCTTGATGACCACATCCCCTTTCGCGACCTGGGCATTCCATCGGTCGATATCATCGACTTCGATTATCCCTACTGGCACACGACCGAAGATACACTGGATAAAATCTCGGCCGCGAGCCTGGAACGGATCGGCCGGACGATCGAGGTCTGGCTGGAGCAGGGGGCGTAGAATGCGGAGAGGATTATGCCGGAAAATTTTCCGGGAGGCGCGCGGATGACCGCATCCAAACTCATTCCCATTTTCATCACGGGGCTTCTGCTGCTGGCGGCTTTGATCGTTACCGCCATCTTCTTCATGAGAATCCCGATTGCGGGCTCGACGCTCGCCTTGGATTGGATCAGCATCCGGATCGGGGTAAAAAACTGGGATCTATTCTATGGCGCCGCAAGCGGTTTGCGGATTCCCCCGTGGAGCGGTCTGCTCCTGGTGCCGGCTGGAATGCTCCCGGTCCAGGCCGGATGGGGAGTGATCGCGTTCCTCACACTTGCGGTTGTGCCGCTAAGCCTGCAGAGGAACCGACTGGAAGGAAGAAAGTTCATCCTGGCGGCGTTGGCGCTGACGCTCGGCTTCCCGGTTCTCCGCACGATAGTCGACGGCAACGTCGAATTCCTGATCGTTGCCGGATTGCTTCTTTTAGAAGCCGGCATTCTCCGTAGGCAACCGGTTGTTTTTGTACTTGGAATATTGCTATCCGCCACCAAGGTGCAGGAAACCTGGATCCTTTTGCTTTTCCTCCCCCTTGTGGCAGGCAGCACATGGTCGGCACGAAAATGGCTGGAAACGCTGGGCCTGTCGGTCTTGGTCGTCCTTCCATGCATGATTTGGAAGGGGCGGGAGTGGATCGCTTCGGTGGTCACTTCGCAATACCGCGGTAGCATCATGGACAGTTCTCTCCTGACCACCGTCCAGCGGGGCGGCTTGGCTGCGGGTGCGGCCGTCGGGCTTTGGGGAGTCCTTCTCCTGCTTACGGTTTTAATTGCCGCAAAATATTGCCGGGGATATTCACGTGAGGCGGTGGCCTTCTTTCTATCGGCGTCGCTGCTGCTGGCTCCCTATACGGCCGGTAATAATCTCATCGTGGTGTATGTTATCGGTGCGGTACCGTTGCTCCTGGCACGGCGCTGGGAAGGTGCTGTGCTTTTTGGGTTGATCAATCTCCCATATCTCTTCCTGCCCTTCCGGGATTTGATGTACTGGTGGAGCGCGCCGTACTGGACGCTGGTCCTGCTGGCATCCTGGATTCTTTTTGCGATCCGGATGCGGGCGTTGAGACAGGCGGTCGGCGTGGGGATCGGACTTCATAAAAATACTATCGAGCAAACCGGAATACAGGGCGGATAGATCGGCGAATGTGCGGGAAGGTGCGCGGTGCGCACACGTTTTGCTTGACACATCCGAAAGCCGCGGGGTAGAATATCCGCCTTGCCAACGGGCCTGTAGCGCAGTTGGGAGCGCGCTTCAATCGCACTGAAGAGGCCGAGGGTTCGAATCCCTCCAGGTCCACAGAAACGCGCGAAGGAAATGTAGCCGCGATCGTCGATCGCGGCTACATTATTGACGCCGGGCTCCCTCCCGGTTAGAATTGCCTCCTATCGGGCCTGTAGCGCAGTTGGGAGCGCGTCTCAATGGCATTGAGAAGGCCGAGGGTTCGAATCCCTCCAGGTCCACTGGTTCAACAGCGATCTTACAATTGCATTCGAAAGGCGTAAAACCGGAGCAGTAGGCCATCCGCCAGAAAGCGGGGCGATGTGATGAAAACCCCGCAAGCGTACGCGGACCGCACAGGCTGAACTCGCCGGCAAGTCCCAAGGATCGGTTCCTACGGGACGCGCACCTGAGGCGAACTTGGAGTAACCTCAGGCGGGTCAGCCCGATACAGCGCATGAGAGACCCCGCACATTGGGGTAATCAGGGTGGTACCGCGAATCCCCTTCGTCCCTGGCGAAGGGGATTTTTATTTTCTGACCTAATACCCCAACCCCCATCCCCTTCCCCTCTTCCCTTAAGGGAAGAGGGGAAGGGGTGACAAAGCCGGGGATAGAGGGTTAGGTCGTCAGCAGGAGGATCCTATGCCCGCATCCAAGAAAAACACCAAACCTGTAAAGATAGCAGCCGCCCGAAAACCATCCGCGCCGCCCAAGAATAGAAAGCGCGCCGCAAAGGTTGTCACGCGGAAGCGTCTTTCCGCGCCCAAACCTGCTGCTTCCAAAGTGATGGGAAAGTCCAAGAGCAAAGGCGTGGGATCCGCCGCGCGTAAATCCGAGGCGACCGCAATCAATCGAATGGTGCGTGCATTGAGAACCGTGGGACCCGCCGAGAGCCCGGCACCTGCCCAACCGAAAGCTATACAAGTCGGAGCGGACACGATAACGGAAGGCGGCATCTATCAGCCCGAGGTTCTGGAACCCAAGTGGCAGAAGCGCTGGGAGCAGGACGGCCTGTATCGGGCGGTGGTGGATCCGACGCTGAAAAAATTCTACGCGCTCACCATGCTGCCCTATCCGAGCGGCGACCTGCACATAGGCCATTGGTACGCGATGACGCCATCGGACGCGCGAGCGCGCTTCATGCGGATGCGCGGATACAACGTGATGTTCCCGATCGGGTTCGACGCCTTCGGTCTCCCGGCGGAGAATGCCGCGATCAAGGTGGGGGTCCACCCCCGCAAATGGACCTACGCGAATATCGAGCGGATGCGCACCCAGTTGCGAGCGATGGGCGCGATGTGGGATTGGACGCGCGAGGCGGTCTCCTCCGACCCCGAGTATTACCGCTGGACGCAATGGTTCTTCGTCCAACTCTTCAAGCAGGGGCTGGCCTATAAAAAAATGTCGCCGGTGGATTGGTGCCCGAACTGCAATACGACCCTGGCGCGCGAACAGGTATGGGGCGACGACCGGCATTGTGAGCGCTGCGAAACGCCGGTTATCAAGAAGAATCTCGACCAGTGGTTCTTCCGGCTGACCAACTACGCCGAGGAGCTGTTGGATTTTTCCCATTGCGATTGGCCCGATCGGGTTAAGACGCTGCAGACCAACTGGATCGGGCGCAGTGAGGGAGCCCGGGTTATTTTCCAAACCGAGGTCGGGGATCCGCTTGAGGTATTCACTACCCGGCCAGACACGCTCTGGGGCGCCACTTTCATGGTGCTGGCGCCGGAACATCCGCTCGTGGAAAAAATAACCGCCTCCGAAAACAAAGCGGAGGTCAAAGCCTATATGCAGCAAGCGGTGCGGCAAACCGATATCCAGCGCGAATCGGCAGATAAGGAAAAGACGGGCGTGTTCACCGGCGGATTCGCCGTCAACCCCGTCAACGGCGTGCGCATCCCGATCTGGATCGCCGACTACGTGCTGATCACCTACGGCACAGGGGCGATCATGGCCGTGCCGGCCCACGACAAGCGTGACTTCGATTTCGCGATGAAGTACGGGCTGCCGATCCTGCCGGTGATCAACCGCACCGACGGACTGACCAAATCCTTCGCGCTTGGGAAAACCATGCAGCCGGGTCTGGCCGATGCATTGCGGGCGGAGGAAATTCCCTTTGAAGAACGCCAGGGTTCCCTCTACATTAATATCCCCCCGGAAAAGATCGACCGCTATATCGAGATCGCCCGGGCGCACCTCAATCCTAGCTCGTGGAACGAGATCGTCGGCACGCGCTGGGTATTCATCTTCCCGGACGGCGTCCGCGAGTGGGATAGCATAGATTCCGAGCAGGAGATCCTGGCTCGCTGCCAGGAACTGGAGCCGAACGTCCGCGAAAAGCGTTCGCTGATGGAAATGGTCTGGGGAGTGGAATTCTACCGCGATGCGCTCTTCCACGACCAGCAGGGGGAGTTAATCCACTCTGCGGAGTTCAGCGGTACACCCGGCGCGGAGGCAGTGCGGAAGGTCTCGGAGTGGCTGGCGGCGCGCAATGCCGGCGGTCCGGCGGTTTCCTACCGGCTGCGCGATTGGCTGATCTCTCGCCAACGATACTGGGGCGCGCCGATCCCGATGGTTTACTGTCCCGTCCACGGCCAGGTGCCCGTCCCGGAGGATCAGCTCCCGGTGCTCCTGCCCGACGACGTGGAGTGGAAACCCACGGGCGAAAGCCCGCTCAAGCTGCATCCGACCTGGGCCAAGACCTCCTGCCCGGTCTGCGGCAGTCCGGCTGAGCGCGACACTGACACCATGGACACCTTCGTATGCTCCTCGTGGTATCACCTTCGCTATCTGAGCCCGAAGTACGACCGCGGCCCGTTCGATCCGGCCGAGTACGATTACTGGATGCCGGTCGACTGCTACACCGGCGGCATAGAACACGCCACGATGCACCTGATCTACACGCGCTTCTTCCACAAGGCCTGCCGCGATATGGGCATCACGCGCGGGCCCGAACCGATGCTGCAGCTGCGCAACCAGGGGATCATCCTGGGAGAGGATTCGGAGAAGATGTCGAAGAGCCGCGGCAACGTGGTGGCGCCAGACGACCTGGTGAAGAAATACGGCGCAGATACCGTGCGCGCCTACCTGATGTTCTTCGCCCGCTGGTCTCAGGGGGCGCCGTGGAACTCCCAGGGGATCGAGGGAACTCATCGCTGGTTAAACCGCGTATGGGCCCTGTTGACTCAGGTTCCCAAGAACACGTCCACCGATGCCGGGGAGCATGCGGATCGGATCCTCTCTCGGGTGATGCATCAGACCATCCGCCGGGTGACGCGGGATTTCGAAAATTTCGAGTTCAACACCGTCATCTCCGCACTGATGGAATTCACCAATACGCTGTACAAATATCGCGAGACCTCCTTGTACGGGACGCCGGTCTGGGAGGAAGCGGCGGACATCCTGATGCTGATGATGTCCCCCGTTGCGACGCATATGGCCGAGGAACTCTGGCACCGCCGCAAAGGGGCGGGGACGGCCTCGATTCACCTGCAGAAATGGCCGACGTTCGATCCGGCGCTTGCCGCGGAGGAAGAAGCCACGATTGTGGTCCAGGTAAACGGGAAGGTTCGCGAGCGGCTGCAACTCCCGATCGGGGCCGGCGAAGCCGAAGCCCGCAGGTTGGCCTTGGCAAGTGATGCTGTGCAAAAATGGCTGGCCGGAAAAGAGCCGCGGCACGTGATCTACGTCCCGGATAAATTGATCAACCTGGTGGTGTGAATTCCAATCGTCGGGGCCGGTAAACGTCGGGGGCCGGTCGATACGCCATCCATATCGTTGCGGTAAGCGTAGGAGCCGGTAAGCGCAGGGGGCCGGTCGAAACGCCCCCATGTCGTTGCGGTAAGCGTAAGGGCCGATCGCGACCGGCCCCTACGATGTCTTATAATCCCCCCTATGGAAACGCAGTCATTACCCGCCGCCGGTTCGTCGGAAGATTATATACATCGGATCAGCCTCGAGCTGATGGCGGAGACCTCGCAGCAAGCCGTCCTGGAAAAAACCGCCGCCGCAGCCCGGCAATTGATGGACGCCTCCTTCGCAGTGGTAGCACTCCCTAAAGAAAAAGAAGAACCGGAACGGATCGTATCTTCGGGGGAGGATCCGGATTCCCCAGACAGAATTTCTTCCTCCGTCGCGTGGCTGGAGATGCTCGCCGTTCTCTACCGGGAGGGAGGCACGCTCGCTTCCGCGGACATATCGACCGATCCGCGATGCGCCGGTCTTTCCGCAGGGTGGAATCGGCTACATTCCTTTATGGGTGCGCTGATGATTTCCCAGGGACAGATCCTGGGGGAAATCTGCCTGGCCGGAAAGGCGGGCACCCACGGATTCGAGACCGCTGAACAAAAAAATGTTCAGTTCCTGGCGGCCTTGGCCGCGGCGGCGATCGAAAACTCCCGCCGCTACGCAAAGCTCCTGGAAGGCGAAAACGACCTGACCCGGCAGAACCAGGAACTGGCGATCTTCAACGACGTTTCGCTGGCCGCCAGCACCACATTGGAACTGGAGGGAATCCTTGCCACAACGTTGGATCGGATGATGCTGCATTTCCATGCGCGGAGCGGGCAGATTTTCCTCCTGGAGGAGGACGCCGGCGACGTGCGCATGGCCATGCAGCGCGGAGAATTTTCGGCATTCTATTGGGAGAAAGATGCTTTCTCCCTCGGCGAAGGGCTGGTGGGGCGGGCGGCGGAGTCGAAGGAATTCCACATTGTGTCCGATCCGCCGCAGGAACCCGGCTTCGATGACGAAGCCTTCCGGGCCAACGGACTGCGGATGCTGCTCGGAATCCCGCTCCTGTCCAAAGGCAGGGTGATGGGTGTGATGATGCTCGCCTCGACGGAGATGGTGGAATTCACCGCTCGACAGAAGGCGCTCTTTGAGGCGGTCGGTTTGAGTGTGGGCACGGCCGTGGAAAACGGTCTGCTCCACCGCAAGTCCCAGCGGCTGGCCGTTTTCGAGGAGCGCGAGCGCATCGGGATGGACTTGCACGACGGGATCATCCAGTCCATCTACGCCGTCGGGCTGATGCTGGAAGAAGGCCTTCTGGAAATGGGCGAAGTCGACCCCGATACCCGTTCCAAATTGCAGCGCGCGATCGACGGGTTGAACGCGGTCATCCGTGACATCCGCGAGTACATCGCTGATCTGCGTCCCAAGCGGTTTATCTTCGATAACCTGGCCGTCGGTCTGCAAATGCTGGTGCGCGAATTCCTGATGACCAAACCGATCGACGCCGAGGTCGATCTTTCCGAAGAGGCCGGGCGGTGGCTGGCGCCGGTGGCGGCCAATGACCTTTTCCACATCGCCCAGGAGGCGCTCTCCAACGTCGCCCGCCATGCCAACGCGACTCGCTTGAAGGTGACCCTGGCGCAGGTTGGGGATCGGGTCGTACTGGAGGTGGCCGACAACGGCCGCGGGTTCGATCCGGCACACCGCCGGTCCGACAGATCGCACGGGCTGGCAAACATGGAGGAACGCGCGCATGCCATCCGCGGCGAATTGACCGTCACCTCGGAGCCGGGGAAGGGCGCGCGGGTGAGGGTTTCGATCCCGCGCCTCCGGCCGCAGACGGGGAATCTGGCGGGCAGGGAAAACCGCGGAGCGATCAAGCGGCCTTAATTTCAGTGGCCGCGATGAAGGAATAAAAACCCTAACCGCTCAGACACCCCCCGGTGGAACCACCCGGCTCCATCACGGAAATCGGGGTTGAGCCGGGATCGCAAAGGAAATCAATATTAATTTTCCATCAGTCCTATCTGAATCATCTGCAGTTTTACCGGTTTGAAAAACAAGAAATAATAAGCGAATAATTCAGAATGCGAGGAGCGAATGATTCTCAAGGATCTTTTGTACTTCTTCCCATCCCGTCGGGAAAGCAAAGTTATACCGAGCGGGAAGGGCGAATACGTATTGGGCATTGCGACCAAGTTCACTCGGCCCGATCGGCGCCGCGCCAATGTGGAATTCATTCCGCTGAAGCGAATCCCATTGGGTGAATGTGAACACCATGACGGGGATATCCTGGCGTGGATTGGCGGATGTCCATAGGGGATGACGGATGGAAATCACCGGACCCTGTTGGGCCAGTTCATCACCTTGTTGGCCATTGACGTACCCCTGCCATTGGCCCGTCACGATGGAGTATCCCTTCCAACTCGCGGGCAGGGAGAAACTAAACCCATATTGTGTATTTCGATATTCGAGAGCTGTGCCGGGCGGAAACACTCGGTTCACGAGGAAAAGGTAACCACCGGCACCGAGAAAAATCAACCCGACGGCGACAAAAAGGACAGCGGCAAATTTCTTTTTCATGGGGTGGGACAATCAAGAGTGAAAAAGATTCATTGGCGGAGAGGGAGGGATTCGAACCCTCGGTGGCCAAAAAGGCCACAACGGTTTTCGAGACCGTCCCATTCAACCACTCTGGCACCTCTCCAGGCGAAAAATTATATCATGCGCTGAATGTGTTTTTCCCTGCCCGCGACCAACGTTATGATCCACCGCCTCTATTCCGCCCGGCGTCTTCCAAATACATCCATTGTGGAACGCAGCGTGCAATCGGCACCGGCAGGATCCGCTTTCCGCTGATTTACAGAAGATTTTGAGAAGCGGTTACCGGCCGGGCCCCACCGTGGAAGAAAATTCGTACTTGGTTTTCTTCAATGGGTTGAAGAATTCAACGCCGCAAGGATCTCCGGACCATACGCGTTCAGACGAAAGGCGCCCACTCCGGGAATTTCGGAAAGCGCGGCGATGGATGGCGGCGCGTGCCTGGCGATTCGAAACATCGCGTCACGGCACAGGATGATGTCGGATTCCACTCCGCGCTCTTCCGCGCGCCGTTTGCGCCATTTGCGAAGTGCTTCCAGGCGCGCTTGGGAGCGCTCATCCATTCCAAAGTTGCGGTTGGGAAGAGGAGGAGGACGTCCCTTTCCACGTGCGATCGCCTGAAGGATGGCTTTTCCATATTGTTGAATGGTCCGTTCGTTCAGACCGGACCGGGCCAGGTCGTCGAGGGAACCGGGGGCCTCCTGCGCCAGTTTGGTCATCGTCTCCACTGGAAGGACATGGAAGGGCGGGCGATCGATCCGCTGCGCCTCATTCTCCCGCCACTCGAACAGCGATTGAAGAACGGCCCGTTGCGCGGGGTTCAATTCCAGTACGCCGCGCAGCCTCCAGAAGGGATCCGATTCGGGCTCTTCGGGTTCCAACTCGGGAATGTTCTCCAGCCGCTCGAACTCATCGCGCAGCTCTTCGCGATATCCGGCGGCGTAGGCCCGCTCGGCCAAGCGGTCGCGCAGCGGGAGCAGATAGTGCGTGTCGTAGCGCGCATAATCGATCTGGCGGTCGGAAAGCGGCCGCTTGCCCCAGTTCGCGCGTTGCATAGTTTTATCGAGCTTCACGCCGAATTCCGCAACGAGCAACGCATTCAACCCATACTCTTTCACGCCCAGCGAACGCGCGGCGGCGTGGGTGTCGAATAGGCCCCGGACGCGGAATCCGAAATCACGCCTAAGGCAAATCAGGTCGTATTCGGCGGCATGGAAGACCTTTTCCGTTCGCGGATCTTCGAGTATGGCTTTCACTCCGGAAATATCGGGGAGGCTGAGCGGATCGAGGAGGTAATCCTGGTTAGGAGTGGAAATCTGCAGGAGGCATACCCGTTCGCGATATACGTAGAGGCTGTTGGACTCCGTGTCTACGCCGATGCGGGCAAGCCCCCGGAGTGCAGAGAGCAAGCCGGGAATTTTTTCCGCGTGGTTGATCATCACCGGCGGAGGCAATCTCTCCATGGCGGCAATTATACGCCGTCCTGCGGATTGGTTTGCGCGCGCCGGTGGAAGTCGGACTCCCCGGTTTTTCTATTGGAGGTTAACAGCGTTTGAAGAACCAGACCGCAGACGGCAAAACCGTAGATCGTAAAAGGCATCTGCCAGACGATGTTGTTCATGAAGGTGTGGATGTAGGAATGGGCTTTGAAAATAAAGAGCCAGGAGAGGGGCGCGAGGAGCGAGAATCCGGTCGCGGCCGCCAGCGCCAGGCTGCGCCGTTGAACCTCATTCGGAGTTCTTCGAACCAGATAGATCAGGAGGGCGGCCGCGAACGCAAAGATCAGAATCAAGTAGAGGTACCGGAACTGTAAAAAATAGTTCGTAATGAAGTCCGAGGGCACGCGGAAGTATTGGTCGAGATCCAGATAGATTCCCCTTAAGTATGTAGCCACCACGTCGATGGGGTTTGCCGTCAGGCTGGCGGTATAGTCGGGCGAGAAATCCTGCGGGTTGCCATAGGATCTTCGCAGCAGCGAAAACAGGATTTGGTTAACGCCCGAAAGCAAGCTCCCTTCGACGGTGGCAATCTGGATGCACAGGAGCGTCGCGCTGGTCAGGACCGCGAGGAAAGACGCGAGGGCGGCGGTCAATACGCTTGTCAGAAAGGAACGCAAACTTTCTTTTTCCCGGACGCAGATGTAAGCCAGCGGGACCGTCATCATGATCAGCGCCGTTGTGATGTACTCAAAGCCGTTGAATGAGCACTTGACAAGGATTACAGCAAACACCAAAGCGCCGAATTTCAGCAGCGGATGTTTCGCCCCTCGCTGCCGGCGGGCGAGGTAATACATCAAGACCGCCATCGGGAAATAAAATGCCCAGGTGGACCACCACAGGCTGTGCGCGAAAACCACCAGCCATTGCGAGAGTGCGGTGGAGAGGAGCACGACCGCGCCGGTAATCGCGCCGAACTCGCGATAGAACCAGTAGGATATCCAGGCCAGGACGAGCGCCGAAAGCAGAGAGGCGATCGCATGGAAAATGGATAATTTATCGGTGGGGGAGAACGGTAAAATCGCATTGAGCGCGCTGTACAGCATTCCCTGTGCGCCGTTTTGGGATTTGTAAATCGAGTAGGTTTGGAAAGGCAGCGAATTCAAGTAGGCTTGGGTTTGAAATCTATAGTTTTGATGTTCGATATCCGGAGGGATTGCGTCCGGCCCGGCCAGGCCGGTCAACCCCCCGGCGGAGAAGATACCGTCATGGCCCGATTTGACCATCCGCCCGATGATGAAACTTTCCAGTGTGATTTGATGATCATCCCAAAAATACTGCCCGGCGGCGTGTAAACCGTCGCTGTAAAAATCAAAAAACAGGAGCGCGAGGGAGAATAGAAAGAAGAGAATCGATCGAGCTTTGGGCATGGGAATCAGGCCGACGGTTTTCCCATCCTGGCGCGTTCCTGGTCGACGATTTCCGGAAGCAATTTGCGGAAAAGCGGCTTGGGTTCGGCGAGCGGTTGTCCGGGTTCGAGGCGGCTCGGCTCCCACTTTCCGGCGGCGCCGGAGGGATCGTACACCAGGACCGGCTGCGATCCGAGGGAATCGGACCGGTGTTCGATCCGCTGCGTTCCGAACAGCCGCCCCTTGCGTCCAAATCCGGATTGCAATTCCTCGGAGGAGAAGGGGAGAATCGGGGCCAGGAGCGTTTTGAGCGAATCGATGACATGCAGCGCGGTGAAGATGGTTTTTCCGGCGGCCGCGCGGTCGGTTTTTATCTGGAACCAGGGAGCCTGAGTGTCGAGGTAGCGATTGGCTTCCCCCGCGAGCGCCATGGCCTCGCCGAGCGCCGCGCGGAGTTGCACCTGTTCGTATCGCGAACCAACGGCCGCGAATGCGTGCTCCGCCTTGGCCAGAAGCTCGTTATCTTCGGGACGCAGCTCGCCGGGTTCGGGCACGCGGCCGTCCCAGTTGCGGTAGGAGAACGTCAGCACGCGGTTGGCGAGATTTCCCCAGGTGGCCACCAGTTCGTCGTTGTTGCGGCGCAGAAAGTCCGCCCAGTCCCAATCGGTGTCGCGTGATTCGGGCATGTTGACGGTGAGATAGTAGCGGACCGCATCCGGCCCATAGCGCTCGACCGCGTCCAATCCCCACACCGCCCAGTTCCGCGAGCCGCTGATTTTCTTTCCTTCCAGATTCATGAATTCGTTGGCGGGCACGTCGGTGGGAAGGTTGAGCGCCCTGTCCTTCGCCCCGCCATACAAGTGCGAGGCGCCGATGAGCTGCGCCGGCCAGATCACGGCATGGAAGGGAATGTTGTCCTTCCCGATGAAGTAATAGGTCAGTGCTTCGGGGTTGTACCACCAATCCTTCCAGGCGTCCGGCTCGCCCCGGCTTGCGGCCCATTCCATCGAGGCGGAAAAGTAGCCGATCACCGCCTCGAACCAGACGTACAACCGCTTGCCTTCCCAGCCGGGTTCCGGAAGCGGGATACCCCAATCCAGATCGCGGGTGATCGGGCGGCCGTGCAATCCCCCGTCGACCATGTTGCGCGCGAATTGCAAAACATTCGATCGCCAGGCTTCCTTACCGGTGGAAAGGAATTTATTAATCTCCGGTGCGAGCTTGCCCAGGTCGAGGAAGAAATGCTCGGTCTCGCGCGGGATCGGAGTCGAGCCGTCGGTGCGGCTGCGCGGGTTGATCAGCTGCGTGGCCTCCAGGAGGTTGCCGCAGTTGTCGCACTGGTCGCCGCGCGCGTTCGGAAAGTGGCAGATGTAGCATTCGCCTTCCACGTAGCGGTCCGGCAGGAACCGCTTTTCCTTTTCGGAATACATCACGTTCTGCTTCTCGCGGTAAAGGTATCCGTTCTGCTTCAGGGTTTTGAAAAAATCCTGCGCCACGCGGAAGTGATTTTCGGTGTGGGTGCTGGTGAAGAGGTCGTAGGACAACCCCGTCTTGGAAAACAAGTCGATGAACCGCTGCTGGTAACGCTGGTAAACCGCTTCGGCGGTGGTTTTTTCAGCGTCGGCGCGAACCGTAATCGGCGTGCCGTGCGCGTCGGTGCCGGAAACCATCAGCGTCCGGTTCCCCTTCAACCGGTGGTAGCGCGCAAAAATATCCGCCGGCAGGTACGAGCCGGTGATATTGCCGACGTGGATGTCGGCGTTGGCGTACGGCCAGGCGACGGCGACCAGCACGTTTTTCATCGTTTCGTTGTCTCCAAGCGGGATTCCCTCGCGTATGTTCCGCGAGTATATCATCGGGCTGAAAAAATAAAAACTATGGATGGGTTCGCGCCGGGGAGTTTTCCTTGCGGGATCGCGCCGCGATGAATCGCGGCGCTGGGATAAAAAGCCCGCCCCAAGGCGTAGGCTTGGGGCGGGCTGCATCATTCAGATGGTTCTGCCCCGAAAGGGCATTGCGTCCTAGCGCGGGCATTTATGCACGCGCGAATTCCCCCCAAGGACCTGTCCTCGGTGTGCGCCATTTTAAAAGGATGGCCTATTGAACATATTCCTGCAGCTGCCGGGCGCGCCGGGGATGCCGCAGCCGCCGCAGCGCGCGACCTTCAATCTGACGGATGCGCTCGCGCGTAAGCCCGAATCTCTGGCCGACCTCCTCGAGTGTGCACGGCCGCTCCCCGCACAGGCCGAAGCGCATCCGCAAGACTCGCGCCTCGCGCGGGCTCAGCGTCGAAAGCACTTCCTCAACCTTTTCGCGCAGCAAATGCTCGCTCACGCTCTCGGTCGGCGAGGGAGTGAAGGTGTCCTCGACGAAGGTGATCATCTCCTCGTCTTCCTCGCCGATCGGATTTTCCAACGAGACCGGACGCCAGGATACCTGCAGCATCCAATCCACCTTGCGTTCGTCCAACCCCATCTCGGCGCCGATCTCCTCCGAGGTGGCTTTCCGTCCGGTGCGCTGCTCGATGTCGTGGGCGGTGCGATACAGGCGCTGGATGCGGTCGGTCATGTGAACCGGAACGCGGATGGTGCGGCTCTGGTCGGCGATTGCTCGGGAAATGGTTTGCCGGATCCACCAGGTGGCGTACGTGGAGAAACGGAACCCGCGGTGGTAATCGAATTTTTCCACGGCCTTCATCAGCCCCAGGTTGCCTTCCTGGATCAGATCCAGAAAGTGCACTCCGCGCCCCATGTACCGTTTGGCCACACTGACTACAAGGCGGGTGTTGGCTTTGATCAGATGTTCCCGCGCCCCCAGCCCGTCGTTCACCAGGTGTTCCAGTTGGATTCGTTTGCGTTCCGAGCCCGTGGACGGTTCGGCGGTTTTTTTCATCGCGCGCAGCCGCAACAGGGCGTCGCGGCCCTCTTCGATCCGGCGGGCAAGCGAAACTTCCTCCTGGGTGGACAGGAGCGGTACCCGCGACATTTCTTTGAGGTACAAGCCCACCGGGTCGTCGATGGAGATCCGCGCCAGATCGCTTTCCTTGCTGGGCCTGGCGCGCCGCGGGGCGGGGCGATGTTTTTGGGGGATTCCGGTTTTGCAGATTTCAATCCCGGAGCTGTGCAGAAACGACAGCACTTGCCGGAAATCACCGACGCGTTTGGCGGCGCTGGGGAACGCCTCCAGGATGTCGTCGGTTGTGAGAAATCCCTGGAATTCCGCCTGTTCCAATAGCACGGTCACTTGTTCTCGGTTTCGCCATTCTCGCTCCATGCGCTGCTCTCCTCGAAGGGAAGGTGATGCATGGGGGCAGACGGCTTTCGTTTCTCCAGATGGCTGGGTTGATGGGAACGATGCCTTCTCGCCCGAGTACGAGTTCCGTTACTCGATCCGCAGGTGGGGGCAAACCTACTTTGGGAGTTCGCCTGGACGCCGGAAACGCGATCGGATTCCGGTGGGTTCTGCGGCCGCACTTATTTCTTTTTGGAAGTTTTTTTCGCTGCCCCGCCCGCGGTTTTCTTCGCGGCTGGGGATTTTCCTCCCGATTTTCGGACGGATATTTTTACACTTTTGGGTCTCGAATTTTTTACTGCGGCGGGCGCTTTCACATGCGCCGCTTTCTTTTCGGTTTTCGATTCTGTTTTGACCGGTTTCTTTTCCGTGACGTCCGCTTTTTTGGATTTCTTTTGCGGCGATAGGATTAAACCGGAGGTCATGATTCCCTGCACTTCGATTTCCTCTGGATGGTAGCATTGCTTCTCATTGAGATCGTTGCCGCAGATGGGGCATAACCCTTTGCAATCCGGCCGGCACAGAAGCCGGGTGGGCTGATTGACCAGCAGATATTCCCGAACCAGGGGTTCTAGATTCAAATGTGCGTCTTCCCCGACCAGTAGCAGCGGATCGGTGGCGTTTTGCGGCGGATAGACGAACAGATCTTCAATGTGGATGGAAACGGGCGCGGAAAAGGTTTTCAGGCAGCGGGCGCATTCGGCCGGCGACTGGGCGGAAAAATCACCCAGGGCGACGATCCCCTGAGGTGTGCGGTTGAGCTGTAGATGGCCGATGAGTGCTTCGACGCGGATATCACTTCCCAGTGTTATGCTTTCTTCGTGGAAGTCGAAGTGTCGGCCATATCCAGCCGTTTGGCTGAGGAGAAAACCGACGTTCAGGCGGAGTGGGCGGTAATGTGTATTCATTTGGAAAAAACCGCCATATTTCAAGGCTTTTTTATTTTAGCATATAAGGATATGCGAAGTCAAATTTAATGTAATATTCGGATATATTGTGTCCTAATCGCCTCTTGAGTACAATACAATTGTCCATCAGGAGGTGTGCGCATGGATAATTTACGCCAGCAAATGTTCTCAACCGAACCTCCGCCCGAGGCGGCTCCTCCACCGCGTCCCAAACTGCTTCACACGATTAATTCTATTTCTCCGAGCCAACGTTTGATGTTGTCGATATTCCTTTTCATGGACACTTGCATCATTTGCTTTTCTTGTTTGCTGTTGTTCGGAAAAATCTCCCTTCCTTTTTAAAAGGAATTCGCTGATGCGGGTATCTCCCCCGAGGATTCCCTTATGGACATTCGCCCTTCCCCGATCGCAGGAACGTGGTATCCCGGCACCGCCGAACAGCTTGCGACAAGCATCGATCATTTGCTTGAGGGGGAAACGAAAACCGAACCGAACTCCGATCTGGTCGGCGTGATTGTTCCGCACGCAGGACATCGATACTCCGGCTCCGTCGCCGGAGCCGCTTTCCGCTTGATGCGCGGTCTTACGCCGGACATCGTTGCCGTGGTCTCGCCGATGCATAACCTGGCGCCGGGGCAAGTGCTCACGAGCGGGCACGATGCGTATCAGACCCCGCTGGGGGAGATCCCCGTGGATCAGGAAGCGGTCCGGAAGCTCAGCGACGCGATGCAAAAGAGAACCGGATTCGCGCTCTATCCGCTGCGCAACGACCGTGAGCATTCCCTCGAAATCGAATTGCCCTTTCTGCAGCGGGCGCTCGGGACGTTCCAACTTTTGCCGGTGATGATATTGGACCAGCGCGAATCCACTGCCGAAGCGCTCGGGTTGGCGCTGGGGGAAACATTGGCCGGGCGGAAGACGCTGCTCGTGGCCAGTAGCGATCTTTCGCACTTCTTCCCGGATGCGGTTGCCCGGACATTTGATGCGGAAATGATGCGGCGCGTGGAACGATTTGATCCTGCGGCGGTGATGCGCGCGGAGGAAGAGAAAACCGCTTCCGCATGCGGCCGCGCGGCCATTGCCGCGGTATTGTGGGCCGCCCGCGCGCTGGGCGCCGACAGGGTTTCCATAATGGGGTATGCCAACTCCGGCGAGGTCACCGGAGATAAATCCTCCGTCGTCGGATATGGATCGGCGGCCATTTGGCGGACCTCCTCCGCATGACGACCTTCCTCGAAATCGCGGTCCTCGCATCTTCAACAAAATCCGTTTTTCATTACCGCCTCCCGGAAGAGTGGGGGAGGCTTGAAACTGGTTGCCTGGTGGTCGTGCCTTTCGGCAATCGGAGAGTTCAAGGCATCGTGCTCGGAGAGGTCGCCCGACCGCAGGTGGCCGAAACGCGTCCGGTGGAAGAGGTTCTCGATCCGTTGCCGGTACTCACGCCACAACAGTTACGGCTGGCCGGATGGTTGTCCACTTACTACCGGGCAACGTTGGATTCTTGTCTCTCCGCCATGCTCCCGCCCGGCTTGGCTCAGCATGCCGAAGGGTTATACGAGTTGGCGGCTCCCGATTTCCACCCGGAGAAGCCGCTGGAGCAGCGTCTGGTGAAATTGCTCGCGGAACGGGGCCCGTTGCGCGGCGGACAAATTCGCCGGGCTTTCGGACCGCTCTCTTGGGAGCGCGAGGCTCAGCGGCTAGTCCGCGTCGGCGCGGTCCGGCGAAGAAGCATTCTTCCTCCCCCGTCGGTGCGCCCGAAAAAGATCCGCATGGTGCAACTGGCGCTCGCCCCGCAGGCGGCGGTGGTCGCGGTCGTATCCTTGCGCGCCAGGGCTATTCCCTCGAGCCGTAAGGCCGCCGCCGAACGGCGGGCGCGCGTTCTCGAAAGCCTCCTGGGGGAAGGCAAACCGCTCGCAGCTGAATGGGTGTACGCGGCTTCCGGCGCCCGGCTTGACGATTTAAGGGATATGGCAGAGGAAGGCTGGGTGGATCTGACGTATGAAGAAACTACGCGCGACCCTCTCTCGGGGCGAAGTTTCCCGGCCGCCGTCCCGCCGGCCTTAACCGGAGAGCAGGAGACCGCGCTGCGGCCGATCCTTGCTGCGATGCTGGCCCGCCGAGCCGAACGCTTCCTGCTGTTTGGAATCACCGGTTCGGGCAAAACCGAGGTGTACCTCCGGGCGGCGAAGGCAGTGGTCGAGAGCGGGCGCCGGGCGATCGTGCTGGTTCCCGAAATCGCGCTTACCCCGCAAATGGTCCAGCGTTTCGGCGCGCGGTTTCCCGGCAGGCTCGGTCTGGTGCACAGCCAGCTAACGGCCGGCGAGCGCTATGATGTCTGGCGGCGGGCGCGGGCCGGACATCTGGACGTCGTCCTTGGGCCGCGAAGCGCACTGTTTGCCCCTTTGACGGATATCGGATTGATCGTGCTCGACGAGGAACACGATGCTTCTTATAAATCCAGCAACTCTCCCTATTACCAGGCGCGCGATACGGCTTGGGAATATGCCAAGGCGCTTGGGGCGGTGTGCATTCTTGGTTCGGCCTCGCCGGATCTTGAGACCTACTATCGCGCCCGCGAGGGACGGATGCAAATGCTGAAGTTGACCCGGCGCGTTGCGGACTCTCTCCCCGCCGGTGAAGCGCCACAGTTGCCGCAGGTTGAAATCGTCGATATGCGCCGGGAGCTGCGGACGGGCAATCGGTCGATGTTCAGCCGCGCGCTGTTTTCCTCGCTCGAAGATTGCTTGGGGCGGAAGGAGCAAGCCATCCTTTTCCTCAACCGGCGCGGGACGGCCTCGGCCGTCGTCTGCCGGTCCTGCGGCCGGTCGGTGGAATGCCCGCGCTGCGGCCTCCCGCTCACCGCCCACGGCGATGTCCTGATTTGCCATCATTGCAATTACCAGCGGGGGATCCCGGTTCGCTGCCCGTTCTGCGATAGCCCGGCGATTCGGCCGCTGGGAGTCGGAACCCGGCAGGTGGAAACAGAGGTCCGGCGGTTGTTTCCCGAAGCGCGTACGTTAATCTGGGACCGCGATGCGGTGGAGGAGGCGGGCGAACAGGATATCCTCCTGGAGCATTTCGTCTCGCATCGCGCCGACGTGCTCATCGGGACGCAAATGATCGCCAAGGGGCTGGATCTTCCTCGGGTGACGCTGGTCGGGATGGTGTTGGCCGATATCGGCTTGCTGCTTCCGGATTTTCGCGCGCCGGAGCGGGTGTTCCAGGTTCTCCTGCAGGTGGCGGGCCGGGCCGGACGGGGCGACCGGCCCGGGAAGGCCGTGCTGCAGACGTATCTTCCGGAGCATTACGCCCTGACGCACGCTGCGAATCACGATTACACGGGGTTTGCGGAGGAGGAATTGAAAAACCGGCGGCGGCTTGGTTATCCCCCCTTCCAAAACCTGGTCCGGCTGCTATATACCCATTCCGACGAATCCGAGGCACGCCGGAAAACGGAAGCGATGGCTGAAACGTTGCGGGCGCGCATTGTCGAGCAGGAGCGCGTAGAAACCTCGCTGATCGGTCCGGCGCCATGCTTCTTCGCCAAGATTCGCGGCCGGTATCGCTGGCAGATCGTTCTGCGGGGTCCGCAACCGGCGGCATTGATCGACGGTCCTCTCCCGGATGGTTGGTTAATCGACGTGGATCCGGTAACTTTGTTATAGAAACTTCGTAATTATCAGAGGGGGAAGATATTGCCGTCAAACCTTGGGGGAAGGCAGGAGATCATGCCAGGTGCATCGGGATCCGCCGCGGCGGCGGCTAGGCGAAGAAGAATCGATGAGGAGGAAATGACGAATTACTCCAGGGAAGACCTTGCCGACGATTGGGAATTTAAGATTGTGCGATCGCTAACGGCGGCTTTCCGCAACCCGGCGACTTTGGAAAAACTGAGACAGGAGGAAGCCCAAGCCGGCTGGGTGATGGTCGAAAAATTCGACAACGCCAGAATTCGGTTCAAACGACCGATAAGGGCCAGGGAAAACGATTCCCGTTTGCCCCAGGGTGTGGATCCCTATCGAACGTATTATGGAATAGGCAATCCCACATTTTCATTGGCCATACTTCTCGTAGTCTTTGGCTTCATTATTTTGGTGTTTTTAATTGCCTTGGTTATTCCGATCCTGTTTTCGGTCAACCTTCTGCATTGACAATCATCGATGCTCCTTCATCGCAAAGCGATAACGCAGAATTCGACGCTTCATTCATTTTATTCAGCTCACCTTTGGTAATGAAAAAGGGGAAAAAGACAAATACCTTGGAGAACGGGGGAAAGAATAATCGCGAACTCTATCACTTTCCCGGGGTTTTTATCATTCCATAGGCCTGGTTTGACGGATCTCGAGGGGTGATGTTATACTCCCGCCACTCCCGCGGATCAATCTGCGGGAGAATTTCTGCCCCGGAATAGGGGCAATCCCCCCAAGCGGGGGGAATTTCTCACGCGGCGGACCCTTCCCTGCGTGCCGGTAACCCGGTGATGGAAGGGGATGAAACCGCGGAGGATTAACGCAAAGGAGCAACATGGCGTCGAATATCTCCCTCAAGGCCCTCCTCGAGGCCGGGGTGCACTTTGGGCATCGGACCCACAAGTGGCACCCGAAAATGAAACCCTTCATCTTCACACAACGGAACGGAGTCCATATCATCGACCTGCAACAGACGGTCGCTGCGTTGAACAACGCCAGCGCCGTCGTGCGCGACAGCGTGGCCGGGGGCGGGACGATCCTCTTCGTCGGCACCAAGCGGCAGGCGCAGGATACGATAGAAACCGAAGCCCAACGCTGCGGGATGCCCTACGTCACCGACCGCTGGTTGGGCGGGACCCTGACCAACTGGCGCACTATCAAGGAGCGCATCGACGAATTGAACCATCTGGAAAAAATGGAAGCCGCCGGGGATTTCGAACGCCTGACCAAGAAGGAAGGGTTGTTCCGCACGCGGCGCATGGCGCGGTTGCGGATCCGCCTGGGCGGCATCCGCCTGATGACCGGTCTGCCAAATCTGATCTTCACCATCGACGTCTTCCGCGAAGCCACCGCGGTCCACGAGTCCAACATCCTGGGGATCCCGGTCATCGCGCTGGTGGATACAAACTGCGATCCATCGGGCGTGGATTACATCATTCCATCCAACGACGACGCCATCCGGGCGATCAAACTCCTCACCGCGAAGATTGCCGACGCGGTTTTGGAAGGCCGGGCGTTGCGCAAGGACGAGTCGGCTGAAGAGCCCAAGGAAACCCAGGAAGTAAAGGAAGAGGAACTGTTGGGGGAAGCCACGCTCGCCAAAGTCCGGGCGACGGCCGAGCCGGATGCCGGGTCCGCGCCGGAAAAGGAGAGCTGATCCATGGAGATCTCGACTTCCCAGGTTAAGCAGCTGCGAGAAACCACCGGTGCGGGAATCCTCGATTGCCGCAAGGCGTTGGAGAGCACCGGCGGAGATATGGAAAAAGCGGTCGTCATTTTGCGCGAGAAGGGGCTCGCTGCGGCCGCAAAGCGGGCCGACCGGGTGACCAAGGACGGCACGATCGAACTCTATACGCACGGCGGTGGCCGGGTTGGCGTGATGGTGGAAGTTAATTGCGAAACCGATTTCGTCGCGCGCACCGAGGAGTTCCGGCATTTCGCGCATGAAATCGCGCTGCAGATCGCCGCTTCTTCACCGCGTTACCTGGACGTTTCCGACGTACCCGTCGAAGTGACCGAAGAGGAGAAATCGATTGCGGCCAATCGCGCCAAGGGTGAGGGAAAACCCGAAGGCGTGATCGACCGCATCGTCGCGGGGCGATTGGAAAAGTTCTACCAGGAAGTTTGCCTGCTCCAGCAGCCCTACATCCGCGATGAAACGACCAAGGTCGGCGATTTGGTCAAGCAGACCATCGCCGCCACGAAGGAGAATGTGACCATCCGGCGATTTGCCCGCTGGGAACTGGGTGCGGATGGAAAATGACGGACGACGGGCCAACGATATCGGTTGGCCCGTTTTTTTTCTCCGCTTCCGAACGCCGGATGGGCTATAATCCTTGGAGGAAAGTCGCGGCCGTTCCGGGTTATTCCTTTGCATCCGGGAAATTATTCGTCCTGAAATCCAAATAGGGGATGGGGCAGATCGCGGATCTTTCCGCTTGGTTTACCGGTTTTGAAAGGAGCAGAGGAGATGGCGATTCTGATCTGCGAAAAATGCGGCGGCCGGATGGTCCCGACGACCGAAAGCGCGGGTTCGTCCGGCGCGAAGGAATCCCAGGTAAAAATGGTTTGCGAAAATTGTAAATCGACCCGCATGGAAACCCGCGCGGAGGTGGAGAAGGTTCTCGGTAAAAAGGGTCTGGAATCAAATTCGGCAGAATCCTCAACCGTTCCGTTGACGCGGACGGCCGATCCGTCGATTAAATACCGGCGGATCCTCTTAAAATTGGGAGGCGAATCACTGGCGGGCGCGGATGGGAGTGGGATCGATCCTTCCAGCGCCGACACGTTAGCCCGTCGGATCCAGGCGGTTCAATTATTGGGGGTCCAGGTTGCGGTGGTGATCGGGGCCGGGAATCTCTGGCGCGGCCGGGAAGGCCTGGAGCACGGCATGGAACGCGCCACTGCGGATTATATGGGCATGATCGCCACAGTGATCAATTCGCTGGCCCTGATGGATGCGCTGGAGCGCCAGCACGTCGTCACCCGGGTGCAGTCGGCGATCGAAATGCGCGCGGTAGCCGAACCCTATATCCGGCGCCGCGCCATCCGCCATCTGGAAAAGGGGCGCGTGGTGATCTTCGGCGGCGGGACCGGCAATCCGTTTTTTTCCACCGATACCGCGGCCGCCTTGCGGGCGATGGAAATCGGCGCGGACGTCCTGATCAAAGCCACGAAAGTGGACGGTGTGTACGACACCGATCCGAAGAAGAATCCGAATGCCAAAAAATTCGACACCCTGACGTACATCGACACCCTTAACCGCCGGCTGGGTGTGATGGACAGCACCGCCATCTCCCTGTGCATGGACAACGATCTGCCGATCCTTGTGCTGGATCTATGGCGGGAGGATATGCTGGAGCGGGCGATGCGCGGTGAATCCGCGGGCACGATCATCCATACCTAGAACGAGCACTGAGACCGTTTCCACACTGCACCCTGGCTCCCCCCGGGCGCTTGCGGTATCCTTGGCGGGAAGTTTTCCCGAGCCGTTGATTTCAACCAGGAGTGAAGCCGATGGTAAAAGAAGCCTTACAGGACACGGAAACCCGGATGAAGACCGCGTTGAAATCCCTCGAGGAAAGTTTATCCACCTTGCGCACGAGCCGCGCCAGCCCGTCGCTTGTGGAAAAATTAATGGTCGACTATTACGACGTCCCCACACCCCTGATGCAGTTGGCCACAATCTCCGCGCCGGAACCGCGTTTGCTCGCCATCAAACCCTTCGACCCTTCCTCCATTAAAACAATCGAAAAGGGAATTCTTGCGTCCGACCTGGGGCTGACACCGAACAACGACGGCAAAATCATCCGGCTCTCCATCCCGCCGCTGACCGAAGACCGGCGCAAGGATCTGGTCAAGGTGGTGCATCACCGGGCGGAGGAAACCCGCATTGCCATCCGCAACATCCGCCGCGACGTGCACAACGATCTGCGGGATTTCGAAAAAGAAAAGGTCATCTCGGAAGACGATCTCAAACACGGCGAGGAAGAATTGCAAAAATCCACCGACCACTTTATCGAGAAGGTGGACGAGGCGGTGAAACGCAAGGAAACGGAGATCATGGAAGTTTGAATTCCCCCCGGCGGAATGCGCCTTCTCTTGCCGGCNNTGCCCCGCATGGCCGGCCACCGCGCCGGTGTCGAAAACCTTCGCCGGGTGATCGAAGGCTGCGTCGAAGACGGGGTGCAGATCCTCACCATTTACGCTTTCTCCACGGAGAATTGGGTGCGCCCGCAAGAGGAAGTCAAAGGGTTGATGTCGATCCTGGAGGACGTCATCGACCGGGAGCTCGGCGAACTGCACAAGAACGGCGTGCAACTGCGGCACATCGGCAAACTGGAGGGATTAACCCCGCTTCTGCAAAAGAAGGTAACGCAGGCGATGGAATTGACCCGCGAAAACAGGAAGTTGATTCTGAACATCGCCTTTAATTACGGCGGCCGGGACGAGCTGGTGTGCGCCGTGCGGAAAATGATCCGCGACGGGGTGCCGGCGGAAGCCGTCGACGAGGCCGCGATTGGAAAATATCTTTTCACCGCGGGCATGCCCGATCCGGACCTGATCATCCGGACTTCGGGCGAGCAACGGGGAAGCAACTTCCTGATCTGGCAATCGGCATACGCCGAGTGGTATTTTCCTCCGGTCTATTGGCCGGATTTTAATAAGGAGGAGTTGCGCAAGGCCCTGTGGGAATTCAGCCGCCGGGACCGCCGGTTTGGGGGAGTGGAACCCAAACCCGCCAAGTGCTAACCATGCTTCGCGACCGGATAGTCGTCATCCTCATTCTGATCCCGATCGGCGTAGGCCTCCTCCTCGCCGGAGGAGTGTGGTACGCCGGATGCGTCGCCCTGCTCCTATGCATGGCGGCCTGGGAATATGCGCGCTTGTTTTCCAAACCCGAAGTGCACATTCCCCCCGGTATTGTGGCCGTGGGAGTGGCGGCGTTGATCATCCTGCGTTGGGCGTACGGGTTTGACCATATGGGCATCGCACTGACGGGGATCATTTTCCTCAGCATGGTCTGGTTCCTGATCCGGTACGAGAGAGGTAACGAAAAGAAGGCGGCCAGCGCTATGGGAATCACAATCGGCGGCACGCTGTACCTGGGATGGTTTTCGGCGTACTTCATTTCCCTCCGCCAGCTTCCCTATGGATTGTGGTGGACGATGGCTTGCCTGGCGGCCGTGGGGCTGACCGATTCGATGGCGTTCCTCGTCGGCAGGCGCTGGGGCAAACATCCGCTGACCCGTCATATCAGCCCGCATAAAACCTGGGAGGGATTTTTCGGCGGATGGGTTGGCGCGGCGTTGGGGGGCTGGGCGATTGGATGGATTTTCCAAATCGCCGCGTCGTCCGCCAGCGGCATCACTCCATTGCGCGGTTTGGTGCTGGGGTTCATGATCGGCCTGCTCTCGCCGCTGGGGGATCTGACGATCAGCCTGATGAAACGCGAAGCGGCTCAGAAAGATTCGGGGGATTTTTTCCCCGGCCATGGCGGTATCCTGGATCGGATCGATTCTTGGATCATCATGGCGGTCGTCGGGTATTATGTCGTCAACAGTCTGATCCCGATTCTGCATTGGTGACGCTTCCTGGAAAGCGAACCGGCCTGGAGGATTTCCAGGCCGGTTTTTTTATCGGTGGGTTCAAACGTCCGATCGAACGATCCCCGCTAACCTCCGAAGGAACTGCCCCCCGAAAGCCCGCATACGGCGATGTCCCCCTGCAGTACGCAGTTCGAGAAACCGTTCGGACCGACCACGCTCATCAGGTCGGTCAGCGAATACGATTCCTCAGCTAGAAGGAGAAGCGTCGTCCGGGTATCGGTGCGCGAGAGCAGAACCAGCCCGATCCCGGCCGAGGGGATCGAGCCAAAACCGGGGATGTCGATCATCGGTAGACTGTTCAGAAACACCGATGTCGAAGGGAGCGTGATCCCCAGAGGATCGATGTACGTTGTGATGCCGGGGCTGGAGTAGGTCCCTAGTATGATCAGGTCTTTGCCATCCGCAGCTTCCGTTGCAACGCTGGAGACGACCCCCACGCTCGCCAACTCTTGCTGGATGGAAGTGATCGGGCCCAACAGGCTGGCGGAAAGGGAGACATCGCTCATGGGAACGATGACCACCGGGCGTTGGAACAGGAAGGGAAAATCCTTTAGGTCGTGTACGCGCTCAGCACCGAGGAGAAAATCCGCGATGCGCTGGATCCACAAGGCATTATCAGCGACCTGATTGTATGGAGGTTGGAGGAAAGACATATCCCCGATGGCCAGTACCTTGCCGCTGGCGTCAAGCGCGGCGGCGGAGAATCCACCGCTTTGGTCGGTGCGCGAGGATTTTGTCTCTCCGGATGTGAGCAGGAGCGACGTTCCCGTTTGGGTCTGGATGGAATGCGCGGCATACAAAACCAACGTCTGCAGGCCGTCGGTAAGCGGATGATCCCCGAAATTCCGGATATATACGTTGCGGAAGTTTCCTTCGTACTCGGTCATGTTGTAGAGGTAATCGTCGCTAAACCTAAGGTCGAAGGGAGCGAGCAGGGTATTGGCCGCAATCACGTCTGCGACGATGACAGTGGATCCGAACCCGGAATAATCGGCCCCCAGTACCGAACGGGTCGGATCGGTGAGGATGAGCAGGCGCCCGCCGCGCCCGACAAACTCCTGCAGCAACTGCACCTCGCCGGAGGAATACGATATCGTCGGGCAGACCGAGATGTAGGCGGCGGCGTATTTCAGCTGGTCGGCCAGCGTACGCTCGTCGTAATTTCCATTAAGAATATTCTCGACCCGCCCTCCGCGGGCGTCGATTATCCCGGTCAGGGATGCCAGTTCAGAGGATGAGAATAGATTTTCATGCGATTGATCCAA
>PLND01000088.1:8681-9080 GCA_003141675.1 Anaerolineae bacterium | reverse complement strand
CGATCTTCCGCCGCCACGGCAGCTGCGCGGTGACCTTCAACCACTTGGCATGCTGGTTGAACATCGAATCCACGATGTGGATAAAAGCCTCGTAGCAGTTGAACAGCCCGTGCCGTCCCGTGAGCAGGTACCCTTCCAGCCAACCCTCGCACTGATGCTCGCTGAGCATTTCCATCACNNGAGCGTCTCGTCGGGGCCAAAGATCCGGAAATTCCTTTGCTCGTTGTTCAGCTTCACCACATCGCGCAGGAAATGTCCAAGCACATGCGTGTCCCCGATGCCAAGCACACCGGGTGTTTGAACGTCGACCGCGTAGTCGCGGAAATCCGGCATCCGCAGGTCGCGCAGCAAAATGCCACCGTTGGCGTGGGGATTCGCGCCCATACGTCGTTCGCCCTT
>PLND01000088.1:437-8579 GCA_003141675.1 Anaerolineae bacterium | reverse complement strand
ATGGGCCAGCGCGGCCGAGTGGTATCGCCGGTATTCCGCGCTTTGTTCTGGATGCGCCGGATGTCCTCGACGGCCCGGTCCAGAGCCATTGCCATGAGTTGGTGCATCTCCATCGGATCGTCGCCCTCGACGAAATACGGAGTCCAGCCGCAGCCGCGCAGAAATTGTTCCAGTTCCCCGGGTTCGATGCGCGCGAGGATTGTCGGATTGCTGATCTTGTAACCGTTGAGGTGCAGGATCGGCAGCACCGCGCCGTCGGTTGCCGGATCGAGGAATTTATTTGAATGCCATGCGGTGGCCAGCGGACCTGTTTCCGCCTCGCCGTCGCCGACGACGCAGGCCACGACAAGATCGGGATTGTCGAACACCGCTCCGAAAGCATGGCTGAGCGAATAACCCAGCTCGCCCCCCTCGTGGATCGAGCCCGGGCATTCCGGCGATACATGGCTTGGAATTCCTCCGGGAAACGAAAACTGAAGGAAGAGCTTCCGAAGTCCGGCCTCATCCTGGCTGATATTGGGATAGATCTCGCTGTAGGTGCCCTCGAGATAGGTGTTGCCCACGATGGCCGGGCCGCCGTGCCCCGGACCGGCGACGTAAATCATGTCCAGGTCGTATTTCTTAATAATGCGGTTCAAGTGCACGTAGATAAAGTTCTGCCCGGGGGTGGTGCCCCAGTGACCCAACAGCATATGTTTCACATCCGCGAGCGTCAGCGGCCGCTTCAGCAGCGGATTGTCGTAAAGATAGATCTGCCCGACCGAGAGATAATTCGCGGCCCGCCAATAGGCGTCCATCTTCCGCAGAACATCGGGCGATAGCGGCTTGTCCGCGAGATTAATCGTTTTCGTTTTCATTCACATTCTTCTTTCCGGCCGAAAGACCCAATACCTGGCAGACCGTTTTGGCTATGGTCCATTCTTCGTCCGTGTGAATGACACGGACCGCAACCCGGCTGGCATCGGAAGAAATCACGCCGGCATTCGCCGCGTTTTCCTTCTCGAGGATTTCGATGCCAAGAAATCCAAGCCCGTCGCAAACCCGCGCGCGGATTTTGGGCGCGTTCTCCCCGATCCCGCCCGCAAACACCAGCGTATCCAATCCGCCCAGCGCCGCGGCGAAGGCGCCGATCCATTTTTTCACCTGGTAACAAAACATTGCAACCGCCTCGGCCGCCCGCACATCGTCGGCCTCGCGGGCAAGCAACTCCTGCATGTCGGAACTGATCTCGGATACTCCGAGCAACCCGGACTGAAAATTGACCATCTCGTTGAACTGTTTCGGTTCGACGTGCTCGGTTCGCGCCAGATACCAAACCAGCCCGGGATCCAGATCGCCCGAGCGGGTGCTCATCGGTATGCCCGCCGTGGGCGTGAAACTCATGGAGGTATCCATGGATTTACCGCCGCGCACCGCCGCCAAGCTTGCCCCGTTGCCGAGGTGGGCGAGAATGACCCGGCCCCGGGCCGTTTGCGGTCCGGCCAAGCGCATCAGCTCCTCCATCAGGAATGCATACGACAAACCATGAAATCCATAGCGGCGAACCCCCTTCGCATCGAACCGGCGCGGGATCGGCAAGAGACGCGCCACGCGGGGCATGTCATGGTGAAACGCCGTATCAAAACAAGCCACCTGCGGCAGATCGGGAAACCGGCGATGAAACGCCTCGGTCAATTGGATCTCTTCCGGCAAATGTTCCGGATCGAACGGCTCGAGCTGATGCAACTCTTTTACCATCTCCGCCGTGACGAGTTGTGGCTCGCTGTACTTCGGTCCGCCATGCACAACGCGATGTCCGATTGCCGTCACTTCGCCGCGTCCGGTTCGTTCCTCGACCCAATCCATCAGCGCGCTAACCGCAACCTTGTGGTCCGGCGCAACCACCGGCCGCGAGAAGTTATCGGCCGGATTCAAACCTTTCACTACAAAGTTAGGAGAGAGCATTCCAATCCGCTCAATCCTGCCCTCCAGAACCCGCCGCAGAGGGGATTCTACCTGGAACAACGCGAACTTTATGCTCGACGAACCGCCGTTGATAGTCAGGATGCACGGGTTAGCGGATTTCATGGATTCATCCTTCGTCATGCGTCAATCCGATCGAAGCCGGTTTCGCGAACGTGGACCGGCAATCCGTAATACGGAGTCCGTAAATCCCCAGACCTGCCGCGAGCTGAACGAATTGTATCCGGCCATCGATGGAAACGGCCCGCTCAGCGGACCGATCCGGTTGCCTTACTCCCCCGTCGGATATTTTACTCAATAAGCAGAAAGATAAGAAACGAACATCCAGCGTCGCTCCTCCGGCCGGGGAGGACGGGCTACGTAGATACTCTGGATTCTACCTGCGAGAATACACTAGGGCGGCGTTTCAATTCTTCGGCATCTATAAGCGAATGCGGCTTGGGGATTCATTCCAACCTTAAGTTAAATTCCCTGGAAAAGCAGAGGAATAATAACCGACAATAGTTGAAACCAGCCTATCCCGGTTGCATTACTTTTCCCCCACGGTTACTCCCTGTTTCCGGGGGATGGATCCAGCAGCCAACGCGGGGAAGTCATTAAAAGACAACCAGCGGGCTGATTTCGATAATTAAATAATGGTAACGGTAAGCGTATAGCTTACCCATGTGCTGTTTTGCACAGCCTCAAGGATATACTCTTGCGTGCTGGGGAGTGTTCCTGTCCAAGAAGTCTCCTCCGCGGAGGAATCCACAAGGGATTGACCCCCGCTGAACCCATGGATCGATACGAATACCGAATTTGTTGCGGAGGATAACGTGGCGGTCATGGTCTGGCCGCCGCGCGCATAGAGCACATAAGAGATGATCTTCGCTGCGTAACCGCGGCCATAAATTGTCGCGGAGTATGCGCCGGTGGCAAACCGGATGCGGGCCGGAATATCGACGGAGAGCGTGTAGCTGGTTGCCGCGCTCCCGCTGTTGTACACCTGGACGATAAATTCCTCCGTCCGGGGCAGCCATCCCTGCCAGGAAGTCCGTACATTGGAAAAACGCGTTAGGTATATTCCATCCCAGACGCCGTGTATTTCCAGATAGACGGAATTATTCGACGAAGTCACCGAAGCGGACATAACCTGATTCCACATCGCGCGCAATATGTAGGATTGCACCGCCTGGGATGACAGCGTTCCCTGGACGGAGCCGGAAGTCGTCCCGGTGGCGAAGGCGATCCGGATAGTTGGATCTGCCGCAAGTGGTATATTATTCGTGGGGGTTACAGAAGGGAGCTCTGTGGCCGGCACGGTCGTAGACACAATCGGCGTACTCGAAGCCGTCGGAGTTGGCAACGGGGTTGAGGAAGGAAGCTTGGCAAAGACGATCGTCGGTGTAGGCGATATCGCAGTTCCGGGATTTTGCGCGGCCGGCGGATTGGCGTTTGGCGTGGAAGCACCGCATGCGGTCAACATCATCAATCCCAACGACGCAATAGCAAAATATATTCCTCGGTTGCGAAATTGTTTATTCATTTGAAATACCCTAAAGAAATTAGTGGGAACACTTTTTCCACTTGAATTTCTTTTCCCATTTAATCTTACTCCTGTTGTCAACCTTCCCAATATTAAGCAACAAATCAGGATCTTTACTTAACACACCGTCCTTCCCATGTTATCCGAACTTGCTCATCCGTGCCATTTATTAGTCATCTTTTTGTCACCTTCAAAAGGATATTATCCTCCAATTCCTCCCGCTCCTGACACCTTTTGACTATTCCCTTAAGCATGAATATGGCGGCAGATGGATTAAGCGGCTGTCACCGGGGAAGGAAAAGGAGGGGTGATGTTACAATGCCGCCAATTCCCGGAGGCTGGATGGCTGCATCCCGATTGCGCGCCCGCTATTGGCGGATCATGTTCTTCTTTACCGGCGCCGCCGCCGATTTTATTTTTTGGGAGCTATTCCTCCCGCGTGTCGGTTTGCGCTCCCTTACCCGCCGTACACGCTCCAGCCGGCTGAAGCACATCGCGGCGGACTTCCGGGCTCTGGCCATCCGCATGGGCGGCCTGATGATCAAAGTCGGCCAATTCCTCTCCAGCCGCCTCGATGTGCTCCCTCCGGAGATAACCCAGGAACTCGCCGGTTTGCAGGACGAGGTTCCCCCCGAAAAGTTCGAGGATATCCGCCGCATTGTGGAAACCGAATTGAACGCGCCCTTGAGCGTGAAATTCGACTCATTCGATGAACAGCCGCTGGCGGCTGCCTCCCTGGGCCAGGTGCATCGTGCGCGCCTGTGCGCGGCGCCGGACGAGGCCCGGCCATTCTGCGACGTGGTGATCAAGGCCCAGCGCCCGGACATCGACCAGCTGATCGAAGTGGACCTTACCGCACTGCGGCAGATCGGCCGCTGGCTGGAACGCTACCCGCCGATCCATCGGCGGGCCGACGTGCGCGCGCTGATCGAGGAATTCGCCGACACCGTCCACGAAGAAGTGGATTACCTGGCCGAGGGACGCAACGCGGAGATCTTCAGCGGATATTTCAAGGACGATCCGTTCGTGCACGTCCCGCGGGTGGTTTGGAGCCACACCACCCGCCGTGTGCTGGCGCTGGAGGACGTGTACGCGATCAAGATCACCGATTACGCCGCGATCACTGCGGCGGGCATCGACCGGGCCGAGGTGGCCCGCGTGCTGCTCGACGCTTACCTGAAGCAGATCTTCGAACACGGGTTCTTTCACGCCGACCCGCACCCGGGCAACCTTTTCGTCACGCCGCGGCTCGGTCCGGCCGGCAGGGAAACGCCCGGCTGGCGGCTCACCTTTGTGGATTTCGGGATGGTGGGCCGTGTTCCGGAGAATTTGCGCGCCGGACTTCGCGAGATAGCGGTTGGCTTGGGGACGCGCGATGCGGCCCGCATGGTGCGCTCCTTCCAAACCCTCGACATGCTCCTACCGGACGCCGATCTCAAAGAACTCGAGCGGATGGGAGCGCAGATTTTCGATCTATTCTGGGGAAAATCGATGACCGACCTGCGCCAAATCCGTCATGAAGACATGCTGCGCTTTGCCGACCGCTTCCGCGATGTGATGTACAACATGCCATTCCAACTGCCCCACAACTTGCTCCTCCTGGGACGGATGGTGGCGATCCTGTCGGGCATGTGCACCGGACTGGACCCGGATTTCAATCTGTGGAATCAACTCGCTCCCTATGCAGGTAAACTCATGGAAGAAGAAGGCGGTTCCAATTGGCGTGTTGTGCTGGATACTTTGGGGGAGATTGTGAAGACGCTCGCGGCATTGCCCTCGCAGGCGGGGCGCGTATTGGATACGGTCGAACGCGGCGAGTTGAGCGTGCGATCGCCGCAGCTCGCCCGGCGAATCAGCCGCCTGGAACACGCGATCAACCGGTTGACCGGTGGCTTGGTTTTTGCCGCGCTCCTGTTGGGCGGCGTGCTTCTGGTAGACACGGGCCGGATCCCGTTGGGCGGAGCGTTGCTGGTCGCTTCCCTGGCCACCCTCCTGTGGATATTGTTTTCCGGTCGAAATAGGCCAGCAGATTAATCGATATCTTTGAGAATGTCCGTCATGCCCGCGTGATCTTAGCAGGCATCCACAGAAGCAAGAGCTTACTTTGCATCGGTTGAACTGGATTCCCGTTAAGTACACGCGGGAATGACAACAGTCATTAAAGAATGGGATCTTAGCCTGCCCTCGGCGAAGCCTCGGGCAGGCCCAAGGACACGTGGGGATGACGTTGTTTTAATTTATAAAGAAACCGCCCCGCGGAATGCGGGGCGGTGAAGGCAAGTTCAGGCTTTCTTCCGTTCTTCCATGCGTTTAAGGGAAGCGTCGATCATCGCCCGGGCGGCCAGCAGGAACTCTTTGTGAGCCTGGCGCCGGTGATCTGCAAGTTCGGGCGGGAACAACGCCTCAAAACTCTTACGCATTTCTTCCCGGGCTGCGCGGGCATGCGCCCGTGCTTCTTCGGAAACCGCGCCTTCGAATGGTTTGTGTTGACGTTCGGTTGGTTCAGTCATAATCCACCGCCTCTCTTGCCGCCATTATTATAGCGCGGAAAACATTAATAAATCAAAAGTCCGTCCGTATACCGCTGTTTTTCCTATATTTTGGCCACTGGAAAGATTTAATAGGATGCGGCGGAATTCCACTGGAGGCATTTCTGTACCGGCCCTTTCACTCACTCTGATCTTTTATTAACCTTGTTTTCATTGAATGGATAAGGAGTTGGCCCAGGGGTTGTATCACCACTGGAACTTTATAGTTACTACTCCAACCGCAGCTAGATGAAAAAGGCTCTGAGGTTTTCTGTTATCACTTTTGTGTTTTCTTTACCGGACGTATATCCTGGCCATTTATTCAAATCATCCGTATCAATCCGCAATGTTATGGGACGGAAAGCTTCTGCTACCTGATACAGTGCGAACCCCGGGATTGTTTATGAGTGTCTGTTCCACCACCAAGGACTTTTCCATTTTTTGATGATTCTCAATAATTTCTCTGTTGAGATACATCAAGCCCGGAGAATTTAGGCAAGTAGACTAATAATGAAGAATCGATACAACTGTGTCAAGTTTATATTGTCGACATCGGGTTGTTTTTTATTATCATTGGTAATTATAAATCCTCCAGCCCTTAGAAAAAAGAAGTCCAAAACGTGGTGGTAAATTTATTTATGCCGGATCAGAAATAGAAGAGGATAAAGATCAAAACGCAGGATAATTCACAAGAAGGAAAAATCCTTTTCCCGAGCGAATAATTGCCTGGACGAGAGAAGGAACCGACACAGGTCAGGTATTGAATACGCTCACACGTTTTATGGACAAATATTGACAAATAAGAACACCCGTTCTATTATTAATCTGTGAAATTGAGTGCCTACGCAAATCATATTGGTGTTTCATATCGAACAGCTTGGAGATGGTTTAAAGCAGGAACTCTTTCTGGTTATCAAGCTCCTTCAGGCACGATCCTCATTGATGATCCCGTCAAAGCAGGCGGCCAATGCCAATCCATCGGAAAGACGGCCATCTATACGCGCGTTTCCGCGGCAGAAAACAAAAGCAATTTGGAGAAGCAAGCGGACCGCTTGAGGGATTATTGCGCAGCAAAAGGATATCCCGTTTCTTGCATCATCAAGGAAATCGGATCCGGAATAAATGATTCGCGCCCCAAGCTTTTACGACTTCTCAGGGATCCGACGATTACAAAGATCGTGGTAGAGCACAAAGATCGACTTACGCGATTTGGATTCCGTTATTTGGAACAGCTGCTGGCTATGCAGGACAGGCGGATCGAGGTCATCAACCAGGCGGAGGACGGGAAAGAGGACCTGGTGCAGGATTTTGTCTCCATCGTGACCTCGTTTTGCGCCCGCCTATATGGCCAGCGGCGTTCCAAACGGAAAACAGAGCGAATCATCGCGGAACTGAACCAGCAAAAGAAAACACAATCCAACCCAAAACAGAAAGGAGGAAAATCCCATGCAGCTGGTAGAACAGCACATAATCGATCGCAATGATCCGCGCTACGAAGCCATTGACCGGGCGGCATTCCTGTCTAAAAATCTGTACAACGCCGCGAACTACCAGATCCGGCAATCTTTTATTAACAACGGAAAATACATCTCCTATGGAAAAATGGACAAACTCATGCAGCCGTCTACGGATTACTGCGCACTTCCCCGGAAAGTCTCTCAGTGGGTGCTGCGCCAGCTGCATCAGGATTGGAAATCGTTCTTCGAAGCGACCAAAGCCTACAAGAAAAACCCCTCCACGTTCCACGGAAGGCCCAAACTGCCTAATTACAAGCACAAAACAGCTGGCCGGAATATCCTAACCTACACGATTCAGGCCATCGGTCGGAAGGCGCTCAAGCAGGGGGTTATCCGGCCTTCGCAATTGGACGTTGAGGTAAAGACCAAACAGAGCACGGTGCAACAGGTTCGAATCGTCCCGAAGAAAACACACTATGTGGTGGAGGTTGTGTACAACAAGGAATCGAAAAAGAATCCACAACTGAATATGGATTGGTACGCGGGGATTGATCTCAACTTGGACAATTTGGCGGTGGTAACTTCAAACAAACCCGGTTTTGTGCCGGTAGTCGTTAACGGCCGTCCGCTAAAGTCCAATAACCAATACTACAACAAGCGCCGCGCGGAG
>PLND01000088.1:0-428 GCA_003141675.1 Anaerolineae bacterium | reverse complement strand
GGGAAAAATCCTGGCTGGAAGCAATGCATCCGCATGGGAAAACAAAACAACCAATCCTTCGTCCAGATCCCCCACGCGCGTTTCATCGATATGCTTGCCTACAAGGCGGAGCTGGAAGGCATCCGATTCGTCGAGAACGAGGAAAGTCACACGAGCAAGACTTCCTTTCTCGATCTGGAACCCATCCAGCATCAAGACCAATATCTTGGACGGCGCGTGCATCGTGGGTTGTTCATTTCGGCAAAAGGAAAGCGGATTCACGCGGATGTAAACGGAAGCTACAACATCATCCGAAAAGCAGCTCCTTGTGCCTTTACGGCCGCGGGAGTAGAGGGCGCCGTAGTTCGCCCGGTGAGAATTACTCTCACAAATTACAAAACCCCGGATTTTGGCCTTGTCCATATTTGTCCATAAAACGGGGAACTATT
>PLND01000104.1:9645-12725 GCA_003141675.1 Anaerolineae bacterium | reverse complement strand
CCGCGCGCGGTGTTGATGATGATGTGCTCGCCGTTCCAGTCGAACCAGAGGGGCGTGACTTGCGGCGTGCCGTCACTCAGGACTAGCGCCAGGTCGGCGAAGGCCCTTTTTTCGCGGCTCAGAAGATCGGTAAAGTTTGGGGGAATGATCGGTGTCATGGGGAAGCGCCTTTCTGGGATGAGTATATCGAATACCGTGACGCATTAGCAACCTGAAAGGGAGGATGACGAAAAAAGCTTTCGAATGGATCATCAATCCTTGTCATTGCGAGGAGCGAAGCGACGAAGCAATCTCTCGACCCTCTACTTACGGGATGGATCAAGCAAGGGGTTAGTGAATCCCTCTTTTTCGGAAAACCAGATTGCCCCGCCCCGGTAAGCCCACCGGGCGAGGCCGGGGCTTCGTCGTATGGGCGGCCAAGATCCAGCCGCCCATACTCCTCGCAATGACAATCTAGGTTTCTTCCAATGGCCACGTTGCGTTGTCTTTCTATATTCAAAGCGACGCCCTACTCCAATACCTTCTCCAGCGCGCGGTAGGAAATGATTTCGTTGGTGGCCTCGACGAACGGGACGTATTCCGGTTTGCCGCCGATGATCGATCCGCGCAGGATGATCGGCGTCAGGTCGAGGTCCTTCGCGCCGCGGCAGGTGGAGAGCACGCAACCCTCGGCCGCGAACCCCGTCAGCACGACCGTATCGACGCCTTCCTTCCGCAGCAATTCCGCGAGCGTCGTTTTATTAAAGGCATTTCCGTAGGTCTTGTGGATGTGCACATCGGTGGGGAGGATTTTCAGCGATTCGGGCAAGTCGAAGCCCTCCTGGCCCGGGCCGAAATTCTCCTCGGGAATCATATGCTGGACGCAGATGACGGGAAGTTTCTTTTCCCGGAATAATGCTATGGCGGCGTTGATGTATTCGGTGGCGCTGTGCAGCGAAGCGGCCGCTTGTGGATTATCTTTGAAGAATTCTTTTTGCACGTCGATTACGAGCAGTGCCGGTTTCATGGTTCCTCCTTGCGGCAAATTCCTTCGCGGATGATCCCGCGCTCAGGGATTAAATTTCCTGCCCCTTGAACTGGCTGATATACAAACGATAATACACCCCGCGCCGGTCCAGCAGCTCCTGGTGCGTCCCGCGTTCAACGATCTGCCCGCCCTGGATCACCAGCACGCAGTCGGCGTCGCGGATGGTGGAGAGGCGGTGGGCGATGACAAAGCTCGTCCTGCCCTGCATCAGCCGCAGCAGCGCCTTCTGGATGCGCACTTCCGTGCGGGTGTCGACGGAGCTGGTCGCCTCGTCGAGGATCAGGATATTCGGGTCGCCGATGACCGCGCGCGCGATCGCGAGCAATTGGCGCTGCCCTTGGCTGAGGTTGCCAGCGCGCTCGGAGAGCACCGTCCCGTACCCCTGCGGCAGCTGGCGGATGAAGTGATCCGCGTCGGCGATCTTCGCCGCCCGGTAGACCTCCTCGTCGGAAGCATTGATCCGCCCGTAGCGGATGTTATCCATCACCGAGGTGGAAAACAGGAACATATCCTGCAGGACGATCCCCAGCCGCCGGCGCAGAAAATCCTTGCGGATGTCGCGGATATCGGTTCCGTCGACGGCGATCACCCCGCCGTCCACCTCGTAGAAGCGCGAGAGCAGGTTGATGATCGTCGTCTTCCCAGCTCCGGTCGGCCCCACCAGCGCGATGGTCTTCCCGGCTTCGGCCTCGAGCGACATATCCCGGATCACCGGCGTTCCGGGATTATAGGAAAAGTCCACGTGCTCAAATCTCACCTCCCCGCGGATGGTATCGGGCGCGGTGGCGTCGGGGGCGTCTTCGGGTTCGGGCGCGGTGTCGATGATCTCGAACACCCGCTCCGCGCCGGCCAGCGCCGCCTGGACGGTGTTGTACAGATTGGCCAGCTGGCGCACGGGGTTGACGAAGTTCTGGGCGTAGTTGATGAAGGCGGCGATGAGCCCCACGCTGACGTAGCCCTGCAGCGCCAGAAATCCTCCGAACGCGGCGATCACGATCACGAAAAAGTTTCCGAGCACCGTCGTGAGCGGCATCAGTAGCAGCGCGTAGGTGTTGGCGTAGATTCCGGCGCGGTAGACCTCCGCGTTGCGCTCGCGGAATGCGGCGACGACCGTTTCGTTCCGGCGGAAAGCCGAGATCACCTTCTGCCCGCTGAGGGTTTCTTCCATCACGCCGTTGAGTTCCCCCAGGTGGCGTTGCAGCTGCTCGAACCCCGTGCGGGTGTAGCGGGCCACAAAACTCGTAAACCACAGCGTGATCGGCACCACCACCAGCGAGACGAGCGCCAGCCGCCAATCCAGGAGGAACATGGCAACCAGGATCCCGCCCATGGAAAGGACGCTCGCGGCCAGGGCGGTGATGTTCTGCGCGACGGCGGTGTTGATGGCGTCGATGTCGTTGGTGAGCCGGCTCATCAGCTCGCCGGCCGGGTTGCGGTCGAAGAANNGCCGCGCTGGGAAATATCGGCCATCAGCCAGCCGGCCACGGCCTGGAAGAGGTTGTTGAACGCGTATACCGCCAGCATCCAAAGCGCGATGCGGCCCAGCCCGGCCGGATCCTTGCCGGTGATGAATTGGTCGATGGCCACGCCGATCAGGTACGGACCGAGAATGCCGAGGGCGGTGTAGATCAGGACGGAAACGAAAGCCATCGCGAGCATGACCGGGGAGCGGCCGAGGTAGGGCAGCAACCGCCGGAGCGCGCTGCGCGGATCCCGCGCCTTTTCGATCCGGCCGATGTTTCGCGGCCCGCGCTGCTGCATGACGGCCCGGATCGAGGCGGTGCCGGGCGTGGAGGCGGACGAGGAGGCGCTCATGCGTTCCCCTCCCGCGGAGCTTGACCGGTTTCATCCGGCGGCAGGCCCGCCCCGAGCTGCGAATCAAATATCTCGCGGTAGATCGGGCTGGATTGGAGCAGCTCGCGGTGGGTCCCCTGCGCGGCGATGCGCCCGCCTTCGAGCACGATGATTTTGTCGGCGCGCAGCACGGTGCTGATGCGCTGGGCGACCACGAAGCTGGTGCGGCCGCGCATCAGCGTCTCGAGCGCGTCCTGGA
>PLND01000104.1:6606-9570 GCA_003141675.1 Anaerolineae bacterium | reverse complement strand
TCGCGCACCGTGCCCGAAAAGAGAATCGATTCCTGCGGGACGATCCCGATCGCCCCCAGGAGCGACGATTGCTGGAGGCGGCGCACGTCGACCCCGTCGAACAGCACCCGCCCGGAGGTTGTGTCGTAGAAGCGCGGGATCAGATTGACCAGCGTGGATTTTCCCGCGCCGGTTGCGCCCAGGATCGCCAACCGCTCGCCCGGCTCGGCCGTCAGATTGATCTCGCGCAGGACCAGTTCGCAGCTTTCCGGGTTGTAGCAGAAGGAGACGTTCTCGAAAACCACGCGCCCGCGGGCGCCGGAGGGAAGCGGGCGCGCGTCCGGATCGTCGCGGATTTCGGGAACGGTCGAGAGCACTTCGTCCACGCGCTCGGCCGAGGCGATCCCCGCCGCCCAGGTGTTGGAAAGGTTGGTCATCATGATCAGCGGTGTCATCGTCGTGAGCAGGTAGTTGGTGAACGCCACGATCTGCCCCAGGGTGAGTTCCCCGCGGATGGCCTGCAGCCCGCCGGCCCAGATCACGATCACCATGCCGACGTTGACGCACACCGTCAGCGCCGGCGTCATCACCGACATGAATTCCATCACCCGGATCGAGCGCGCGGTCAGCTCCTGGTTGGCGTCGGCGAAGCGCCGCTCCTCGTAATCCGCCCGCACAAACGCCCGCACCAGCCGGACGCCGGCGATGTTTTCCTGCAGCACGTTGTTGAGCCGGTCCAGCCGCTGCTGGACTCCGAGGAAGAGCGGCTCTAGATTGACGATGAACAGGACGATAATCGCCGCCGTGACCACCAGGAGCGGGAAGAGGGTGAGTGCGAGGCGCGAATTGGTGAGGAACATTAGCAGCACGCTGCCGATCATGAGCAGCGGGCCGCGGGTGCCGATCCGCAGCGAGACCTGCGTCAGAGTCTTGAGCGCGGCGACGTCGCTGGTGAGGCGGGTCATCAGCGGGCCGGTATGCTGCCGGTCGAGGTTGCCGTAGGAGAAGGATTGGATTTTAAGGAACAGCGCCTCGCGCACATCGCGCGCCACGCCTTCCCCGACCTGCACCGAGAAATAATTGTTGCCGATGGCGATAACCGCGCTCAGCAGCGAGAGGAAGATCATCAACGCGGCGGTGGTCGCCACCACCGTCATATCGTTGCGGTTGATGCCCTGGTCGATGATCCGCTCGATCAGCCGCGGGATGGAGAGATCCATCACCACGAGCGAACTTAACAGAACGAGGGCCAGCACGGCCCGCTTCCAGTAAGGTCGAACGAAAGAACTCAGTCTGAAAATATGATTCATAGGTCTCGGCCGGAAACGATTGAGGCCCCATTATAAAGGACGAAGGGGAAGCGGAGAATACTGCCGGCGCCCTCATGAATGAAAACAATATTTTTCCGGATGATTGCCAATATTTCGTGAACGGATGGACACGTATCGGGATTTTGCGATCTTCGCAGAACCCCGTCTCGATAGATCCGGCAAAGGCAGCGGGGTCGCCACGGATATTTCTTTACGCAAGCGCGCTGCGGATACAATGCCGGTTCCCGCTTCGCATTACCCAGCAGCCGCCGAAGCAATCGCTTTTCCATTCGCAGGTGGAACAATTCGGGTCCGCAGACAGCATTTCCCGCCCCCGGTATCTTCCGAAGCCGTGCTGCCAGATGTCCGTAAAAGATCTTTCCAGGAGGGATCCCTCCCGGTTGTCCGCCGTATCCGGTTGTTCGGGGCAGCCGCGCACATTTCCATCCACCCCGATGCAGCAGGCTGTAAAGCCTGCCGGACAGATGACCGGTCCGCTCCGGAGTTTCCTTTCCCACTTGCCCAAATACGTCAGGTTTTCACCAAGATGGATGTGAATCCCCCGGCCGTTATTTTTCCGGACGAACTCGAACAGGGAGACCAGGCGCTCTCTGTCGAGCGACATCTCCGCCGATTGCGCCCTGCCGATCGGCATGACCGCTGTCAGCTTCCAGAGTTTGATTCCTAGGCGTAGAAGCAACTCCCGCAAAGAATCGAGCTCCGGGAGGTTGCGTCCGGTCACGGTCGTCGCGACGGCAAGAACCGGGATACGGATCTCACCCAGCAGTTCGATCGCCTGCATGGCGGCCGTGTAGCTGCGGCGGTTTTGCCGGATCTCATTATGCGTCGGTTCCGTTCCGTCCAGGCTCACCTGCACGGAATGGACGCGGGCTTCCGCGATTCGTTTGGCCATCGGGCGGTCCAGCAGGAACCCGTTCGTTGCAATCCCGGTTTTCATGCCCCTCTGGCGGGCATGCGCAAGCACATCGAGTAGATCCTCGCGCAGCAGCGGTTCGCCGCCGGTTACGGCGAACATGGCGATTTTCAACGCCGCGATCTCGTCGACGATTCCCTTGATTTGTGCGGTGGTCAATTCCGCGGAATAGGTTTCTTTCGAGGCGCCGCAATGGACGCAGTTTAAATTGCACCGCCGGGTGCAATCCCAGAGGACGTAACTGGGCGGCGGGACCGGCTTTCCCGAACCGTAACGGCCGCTGACTCCGTCAAGGTAAAAATCGGTCCGCAGTTTGTCCAGTGCGTATTTTAAATTCGACATCGGAGAAGGACCGGTCCCGCGCGGGTGCGGTTACGGGATGTAATTAGAGGGTGGAGGACCGTACACCACGAAAGTATGCGGCGCCCATAGAAGGAAACTCAGGCAGCAGAATATACCCGGGAGGAGGAACGTGAGCAGGAGGCCGATGATGAGATAGGCGACCTTTCGCGTGCGCGCAAACTGAATCAGGAGGACTACGCCGGCGATGAATGCGATCAGCGCGAGTCCGAGAAGACAAATCAAGAGCAGGGTTTCCGAAGAGGAGGACATATACAGGCGGCTCCGAATGAACCGTATTGTACACCCCGGATCAAGAATGCGCTCGGCGCCGAAAGCTCTCCATTAATTCTCCCCGATGTGTACGACCCGTTTGGATACCAGCGAGAGGGGGATGACTGC
>PLND01000104.1:0-6588 GCA_003141675.1 Anaerolineae bacterium | reverse complement strand
GTCAGGTTGACTCCGAGGATGCCGTACGCGAGGTTGATCCCGGCCGTGCCGGAGATGGAAAGCGCCACGACGATCAAGCCGAATATGAGTATCGAAATCGGGGCGCTCTTGAGCAGCGAGACGATGAGCATGCACGCCCATCCGAGGATGAGTGCCGGCACATAGGCCACCAGGAATTTGGCGGCCACCAGGCGGAGGGTCGAGATCGGCGCGCATTTGAGGATCCAGTAACTTTTTCCCTCCTGCGAGAAGCCCATGAGCGCCAGGCGCGATTGGAGCGACCAGCCGACGAACATAGCCAGCCCCACGCTGCCGTAGACCATGACGTTTTGCATCCCCTGCAGAAGCCAATCCGGCGCACCCGCCGTCTCCGAGGAGGGAAATGCGCCCGGACGAAGCAGGAAGACTCCGTAGATGAGGGCGACGATGAGCGGCGTGACGAGCTGCGACATGCTGCGCGGATCGCGCCGCAGGGTGAGGAAATCCTTGCCGACTATGCCGAGCACGGGCGACGGGACGAAACGCGCCAGGGGCGATACCTGGGCGGTACGCACGGGCGCAGCGGCGGCGAGAGCCGGAGAAGCGGAAGGCTTCGCGGCGGTCCGTTTCTTTCTACTTCCCACTTGCATCCTGGCCCAGCCGGTGTAATACAGGCGCTCGGCGGTGATGAGCGAGAGGTAGAACAATCCGCCCATCAACGCCAGGGTGAGCGCCAGGAACAGGATGCCGCTGAGCCAGCGGCCCTGGCCCAGGTCCACCAGGCCGCGCCCGGGCCATGAGAGCGGGATCCAGGGCGAGTTGAAGCGGGTGATCAGATTCAGCGGAAGCTGCTGCCCGGTGATTTTTGAATAATCCGGATGCATGGCGTTGAGGAAGTTGCCGGATTGCGAACAGAGAATGGAAACGACCGCGCCGACGGCGCCGAGCACCTCGGCCACGCGGCGGGCGGGGAAGACGCGCACCACGCCCATCACTAAAAAGCTCGATACACCCGCCGCGGCCAGGGCCGTCAGGGCCAGCACGATCACCACCATCGGGTAATAGAGAAAGTTGTAGCCGCCCGAGGCGCCCAGTCCGAGAAGCACCGGCAGGCCGAACAGCGCCACCAGCCCGAAGTTCGGAAGGATCGCCTGCAGCTGCTTGGAGACAAACACGGAGCGGACCGGCACCGGCGCGCTGAGCAGAAAGTCCATGTCCCCGGCCAGGTAGAGCGCCTGCAGCAACACACCGAAGCTGGAGACCATCAGTGCGATGAACGATGCCGCCAGGATGAGAACCGGAACGCTTTCGAGGAAAGGCGCGATCGACGGCTGGCCCTGCTCGGCCAGGAATTGAGCCAGGTCCGGCGAGCGCAGCAGCCAGAGCAGCAGCCAACTCATCACGAACACGAAAATGGCAAAGATCAGGATCCCCACGTACAGCAGGATCATACCGATCTTGCGGCGCAGCCGGCCGGTCCGGAACGTGCTGAAGGTGATCTCCACCTGCAGCCGAAGCAGCTTCCAAACGTAATGGATCAGGGAATATTTGGGAGGCAGCGCGCCGGCGGCACCGTCGGTCATCGCAGCACCTCGGCGATCTCGGCCTCCTCGGCCCCCCCCGTGAGGGCAAGGAAGATATCTTCCAGGCTGCTTCCGCTCTTTCCCATGGAACGGAGTTCGTCCATCGTGCCCACCGCCACCAGATTGCCGTGGTCGATGATGCCGATCCGGTCGCACATGCGCTCGGCGATTTCGAGGATGTGGGTGGAGAGAAACACGGCTGCGCCGCGGTCGGCCAGTTGACGCAGGATGTCCTTGATCAGCCGCGCGGACTTGGGATCCAAGCCGACGGTCGGCTCATCCAGAACCAGCACTTTCGGATCGTGGATCAGCGCAGCGGCCAGCGCGGTCTTCTGTTTCATCCCGTGACTGTAGGAGTCGATCAGGTCGTCGCGCACGTCGGTCAGATCGAATAGTTTCAGCAATTCGTCGATCCGCTCCTCGGCTTTGCCGCGTTTCATTTCATACAGGTCGCCCACGAAACGCAGGAACTCGCGGGCCGAGAGCTTCATATACAGGTTGGGCGTATCGGGAACGTAACCGCTGGTGGCTTTGGCCAGCATCGGCTGAGTCTGCACGTCGTAGCCGGCCACCTTCACGTCGCCGGAGGTTGGCTGCAAGAGCCCCACGATCATCTTGATGGTGGTGGTTTTGCCGGCGCCGTTGGGCCCGAGGAATCCGAAAACCTCGCCGCCGCGCACCTCAAAGCTGATGTTATTCACGGCCGCCTTGTCGCCGAACTGCTTGACCAGGTTTTTGGTTTCAATGAGCAGGGAACCATTTGACATGGGGGCCTCTGGGTTTTCGGAATTGAGCTGAATTCAGGTTCGGGCTGATTATAATCGGTGCGGAAACCCACACCGATTGGTATTTATTTAATATACGAATCCTACTTCAAAAGGGTTTCTAAACCCCTGATCTAAATCTATTGAAGACCCTAAGGGTCTGTAAATTCGTTACGCAGAAGGAACCTCGTTAACCGCAACCGACGGCTGTTCCGCCGGCAGGCGCGTTTCGATCAGTGCGACGATCGCCGTTACGGCCAGGACGATCAATCCAAATACCAGGTACAGCCCGCGGCCGCCCAGGCTTTGCAGCAGCGGCCCGCCGAGGAATCCGCCCGCGGCCGAGCCGACGCCAAACACCATCGCGCCGAAAAGTCCCTGCGCGGTGGCGGTCATTCCCGGCGGGGCGTTCCGATTGGCGTAGGCCACGCCCGCCAGCCACATCATCGGAAACGTGAAGCCGTTGAGCAGTTGGACGGCCACCGCCATCGCGGGTGTGGAGCTCGCGGCAAAGAGCAGGAGGCGCAGGCTCGTCATGCCCATCGCGATCATGAAGAGCCCGTACGGTTGCAGCCGGCGCAGCAGGCGATGCCCGAAAAACAGGACCGGGATCTCGGTGATGGTGCCGATCGAAAGCGCGATCCCCATCAGGGCGGTCGGTGACCCCAATTCCTTCATATAAGGAAAGAAGTAGCTGTTGCCGCCGGCCATGCCCAGTCCGGCCGCCAGCGCCGCGACAAGGAAAAGGATCCAGCGGGGATTCGCAAGCAGCGAACGCATTCCGCGTAAGGCCGGAGGCGAATCCTTCGACGGGGCGTGAATGAAACCCTGGCTGAGAAGCAGCCCAACGAAGAACACAGCCGCGGCGCTCCAAAATCCCGCCCGGAAGCCGTAGCGGCCGACGAGCACTCCCGCCAGCGGCGCGGCGATCGCATAACCGATGGTTCCGCCCAGGCGGATGCGGCCGTAAAATTCCTTCTTCTCCGCGAGCATGAACATGGTGGCGTTGTCGGCGAAGGAGGACACCGGCGCCGTGAAAAAATTCATTATGATCGAAACCAGGAAAACAACGGCGAAGACGCGCAGGAAAGGGTAAATGATATAGCCCGCGATCCCGACGATCATGCACAGGGTGAGGATCAGCCGGTGGCGGCGGGTGGCATCCGCCAGCCCCGTCCAGAATGGCGCGCCGCAGAAAGTGATCAGCGGTGCGATCCCGGCCAGCAGGCCGATTTCCGTGCCGCTGAACCCCAGGCTTTGGAAATAGAGCACGAGGAACGGCGAGGCGAGGGCGAAGGCCGCAAAATACAGGAAGCTGAAAGCGAACAGACGGAATTTATTTATTGGGTCCTCCGGATTGTCGATCCTCGCGGACGATGGGGTCCGCTTTCGTTGCCATCATATCGCATTTATGACGGGGGAACCGGGGGAGAAAAAAATTATCGGGCGCAGGGGAATATTTTTATGTCGCGTGCATTCTCCCCGATCCACGCGTTGCCGACTGCTCCTTGATCCTCCCCAGGTTGGGGAGGGTGGCCGGAGGCCGGGAGGGGTAAATTTTGCTGCTGGTGTCTATTTTGCCATAAGCAATTTGTGTAGCGAGGGAATCATCCGGCGGATTTCGTTGAAGTGAACAAAGGGGTGGCGCGTCGCAGGCATGAGTAACAGATTCGCGCTTGGATGTTTGCCCCAATATTTCAGAAGCCAGCGCGCTTTTTTACGCACCGCGCGTTCCGCGACGATGCGATCGATTCGTTCCGGCGCAGGTTGCTCCCAAAGGTCGTCGGGTTTCAAACGGCGCAGGATGCTCCGGGTGCGCTTCCCGACCGCGAGCCGGTAGGCCAGCAGCGCTTTTAAGTTGATCGATTCATTCAACTTTTTCAAATCCGCTTCCGGCATATCGTTGCCCACATCAACAAAGCCGATCCCAAGCTTCGAGGGCCAATTCCCTTTGAGGAGAACTTGCGGCGAACCAGCCAGCAGCAGGTTCATGGTGACGTCTTCCACCCGGGTGCTGTGCCAGATTTTCCACACGACCGATTGCCCGCGCTGGGGTATCGCGCGCATCTGCGCTTCGGTGAGCGCGCCGAGCACTTCATCCTGGAACGACCAGCGCGCGCCCGTATTAAGTTTGACCGAATGCACCGCGGCGTGCTGGGAGAGCGCAACGGAGCGCGCCATGCGGAGATTTTTTTCCTTCATCAACAGATGCTGAAGGAGGGCGTGTTGTTGGTTCCATTTATGGCGATTGGCTTCCAGCACAGAGGGAAGTCCTTTTTATTCCAGTGCCCACCTAACCCCCACCCCCCTTCCCTTAAAGGGAAGGGGGAAAGGGGGTTAGGTCTTCGTCCCCGACCCTTTCCGTTCTTTTTTATGGGTTGGGCAGCGGTTCGGATTGATTAGTGGAAACATCGAGGAAGTTCTGGAATTTATTTTCATCCACGGACATGCTCAACTGGCCGACCGGCTTGCCGTAGCGCAGGATTTCCCCTTTCCGGGTACCGTCGGGCAAGAAAGTCATGTTCACCGTATAGCCTTTATCCGCGTCGATCCCGACCACGGTGCCGCCGACGGCATGGCCCCGGTCATCAAATTTATTCAGACGGATGGTAACGTCGAAGGTCAGGACCCCCAAACCGGGCGCGTCCCACGTCACGGTTCCATCGCCGGTTTGCACGCCATATTGCGGCGTCTGATCGGCTCCGGTGATGGTGAATTCGCGCTGCTCGTGCACGGTTCCCTCGATGCTGCCGTCCATTTGGGCTTCGATTTTCATTTGGGCCAAGGCGTCGTCGGGGGCAGGGAGAGAACTCGCATACCATCCGCTCTTTTGCGAGGCGTTGTAGGCGTCGAGAACGATCGCAGGTGCTCCCATCTGCCGCAATTGCGCTTCGTATAGGTCGGCCACCTCCTGCTCGATCTCCGGGGAGGCGTTCCACAACTGGTAGTCCATCAGCGACTCGGCGGAAGTCTGCCGGGTTTTAAGTTGGTCCCACAGCAGCGTATTCCATCCTTGGGCGGTGGCTAGGCGCGGGTCGCCATTCTTCACCAGGGTATTGATGAGGGCCAACAGGCTTTTGGGATCGCTCTGCGCCCGGGTGACCATGTCGGTCGGCAGTGTCTGCAATTTTTTATCCGCAAGGAGCTGCGGTGTCACGGCCAAGCCGCCGGCGGTCATGAAGGTCACCGCGGGTTTGGCCGCTGCGGCACCGCAGGATCCGGCCTCACCCGGGATGGCCCCGTTTTCCGGCAGCGGGTCCAGGAAGCCTTGGGGAACTTTGCTGATTTGGACCAGCGGGCGCGCCACCGGCGCGGCCAGTTTGCCGCCAAAGCCCAAACCGGGATCAAACGAGACGGTATCAGCCGCCCCGACCGTTACTTTCGCCATGGCGGTCGTGTCGTCATCAAGGTTTTTCTGGACGGTCTCCAGGTCGAATAAAAGGCCGGCCATTTTCGCGGCCACTTGAACATCCGCGGCATGGTTGGCGGGTACGGCGGTCGGGGAGGATTCGGCGGGCGCGGCGGTTTGCGTGGCGACCGGGGTGGGAGCCTTGCCGCAGGCGGCGAGCAGCCATCCTGCGAAGAAAAACAGAGCAATCGTCTTTTTCATTTTCCCTCTTTGTCTGATGGAATAATGGCTTCAGGATATTGATCGACCCGGGGTAATCCAAACCCGCCATCGTCAGGATCATCCGCGGGCCTTCACCGAGAGATGGTTATTATATAGGCCCCGATGCGATCCCGGCTGGTAAAAATTCCGTGAAAATTTCCTTCGCGTCCGTTCCCGTTCCGAAAGTTCTTCCCGCTTAAATTGATCTGCGTAAGAAACGGTTAAATCCACGGGAGATCTTCGGGTGACTGGTCTTCGCGCGGCGCCGGGATCGGCGCCGGCGTTTCCGCGATCACTCCGGATATAACCCCTTCGGCTTTTTCTTCGCGCCGGCCAGTTCCTCGTAGAGCGCGGTGTCGTAATCGCGCGTACGTACGACGACCGGCATCGGCACCGCATGGCCGAGGATGAGCGCCTGCTGGCGCGTGTCCAGCCGCGCGAGCACCTCGCGCAGCCCGCCCGCGCCCGAGACGCCCGAAAGCACGGCGCGCACGTCGGCTTCATTATCGAGCAGACAAGTGACGCGCGTCCCGATCTGGCTCATCACCTCCTCGTCGATCGCCGACGGGCGCTGGTCGACCACCAGGAGCGTGACGTTGTATTTGCGCATCTCGCGCGCGATCGCGCCGAAGATGGTGAAGCGGGCGAGCGC
>PLND01000048.1 GCA_003141675.1 Anaerolineae bacterium | reverse complement strand
GTCGAGTAGCCCCGAAGGGGCGTCTCCCCGGCCCGCTCGGTGAGCTGGCCGGGGCGGGCGAGACCTCGCTCGATAGGCCAAGATCGACGACTGTTCTCGACGGGTCTCGACACGCTCGCGAGAACCACGCGAACTACTCGACCACCTCTCCAACTGCTTAATTCCCCAACTCCACCGTTGCGACCTTTTTCGTGCCGGTCATAAACAGCGCCATCGTGCTGCGCCCGAACAGGCCGTGGACTTCGCCCGGATTGAGCAGGATCGTTCGTCCGATGTGTTCCTCGTTGGCCTTATGATCGTGGCCGTAGCAGACCAGGTCGTATTTCCCGGATTCCGCCAGCGGCCGCGCGATCTCCGGATAGTGCGTGAGAGCGATCTTTAATCCGTCCATGGTCAGATCGCCGAACTCACCCAGGAAGTGGATGTTTTCCGCTCCGGCCGAGACCAGAAGGTGCAGCCGGCGGTCTCCGTCGTTGTTGCCCCAGACGATGTACACAGGCTTGCCCTTGACCCCGGCGATCAGCCGCTGGGTAACGAACGGCGAGCACAGATCGCCACAATGCAGGATCACATCGGCCTCCGCCAGATGGGGCATTGCGCAGTCGAGTTTCCAGACATTGTCGTGGGTATCGCTGAGAATGGCAATCCGCATGGGCCGCTCCCGGATGGCAAAATCCGACGGCTAAAATATACCATTCTCGCGCGGATACGGGAAATCCGCTCCGGCGGAGGGAATCCAACCGCGGAGGCGATATAATGCCTTTTTGGAGCGAAACCATGTCTACTCAACCTCCCAGCCTCCCCGCACCGCAGGGAAACGTCGTCCGCCAGACTATATTTCGCGCGCGTCTCATCTGGCGGTTGATGCGCGACGGCCGCGTCCTGTGGGTGTGGAAGCTTATCCCGGTCGCCGGACTGATCTACGTCGCCTTCCCTTTCGATTTCATCCCGGATTTCGCCCCGATCATCGGCCAGCTGGACGATTTGGGAATCTTCCTAGGCAGTCTGTGGCTGTTCGTGGAACTTTGCCCGCCCGACGTCGTGAAGGAACACTGGGATGAATTGATGGCAGTGACGGTGAAGGGATCGTGGCAGGAAGTAAAAGCCGATGCGCTTCCGGAAAAAACCGAAGCCATTGATATCCAGTTGGGAAATAAGAAAAACCCTGCGGAGGATCGTAAGGAATAAGGCAGTAATCATTCAAAACGAGATCGTCGAAAATTTCTTGTAGCCGGGATCGTCGATCCCCGCTACATTTTTTTATTATAAGATATTCGAGTGCGCAAAAGCAATTAACGACAGCTAGTCTCGAACAGGACGTTTTCGCGGCGGCCGGATATTTTCTCCGGCCGCTTTTCCTTCCTCCAGCACGCCGATCAGATCGTACGGCAGAGCGCCGGTGACACGGACGCGCGCCATCGCTCCGGGAGGCGCATCCCCTTCGATCAGCACCACGCCGTCCACTTCGGGTGCGTCGCGATAGGACCGGCCGACGGAAAGACTCTTGCGTCGCCCCTCCACCAGAACATCGAGCGTTCGGCCCACCCACAAGCGATTCTCCTCAAGCGAGATGCCCTGCTGCAATTCCATCAACCGGCCGCGCCGTTCTTCCTTCACCTCCATCGCGATGTCGTTGGGGAGAGCGGCGCTCGCCGTACCCTCCTCGCGCGAGTACAGGAAACAACCCACGCGGTCGAAGCGCACTGCGCGGACGAACCCCAGTAGCGCCTCAAACTCGATTTCGCTTTCGCCCGGAAACCCCACGATGAACGCGGTGCGCACGGCCAGGCCGGGCAGGCGCTCCCGCATCCGTTGGATCATCCGGCTTGCGTCGTCGGGGTCGGCGGGGCGGCGCATGCGGCGCAGGACGGCGGGATGGCCATGCTGCAGCGGGAGGTCGAGATACGGCAGCAGATGCGGATGGGACGCCATCGTGTCGATCAAGCGATCGCTTACCGCGCCGGGAAACGCGTACATCACGCGGATCCAGTCGATGCGTGGCGCTGCTTCCGCCAGACCTTCCAGCAGCGCAGCCAACCCGTCGCGCATTCCGAGGTCCCGCCCGTACGCGGTCGTATCCTGCGCCAGAAGAACCAGCTCATGCACACCCCGATCCTGGAGCACACGCGCCTCGTCGAGAATTCGTTCCATCGGACGGCTCACGGCCGGTCCCTTGATGGCAGGTATTGCGCAGAAAGCGCAGGGGCGGCCGCAGCCGTCGGCGATTTTCAGATAGGCGCTGGCGCCGCGCACCGCGGCGCGCAGCACGCCGCGTTCGTCCTTTCCAGTGGCCGGAGCGGGCGGCAGATGGACCACGGTCGAGTCGTCGGCGCGAGAGCGTATTTCCTCCAGCACCGCCAGGACGTCCATCCAACGGCGCGTCCCCATCACCCCGTCGAGACCGGGCACGAGTCGCGCGAGTTCCCCGCCCATGCGCTGGGAGAGGCAGCCGGCGGCGATCAGCCATTGGCCGGGTCTTTTCTTGCCGGCGAGCTCGCGGAGCGCAGTGAGCGATTCCTCACGCGCCGGCTCGATGAAGGCGCAGGTATTCACCACGATCACGTCCGCCAGCGCCGGACGCGGGGCTGGGAGCAACCCCCCGCGCTCAAGCAGCTCGGCCATCGAATCCGAATCCACCGTATTCTTGGCGCAGCCAAGCGTAAGCAGGAAATACCGCCGGGAGGATGGCATCAGGGTTTTTTCGTAACGGTGAGTGTGGGCGTGACGGTCGGGGTGGGCGTGAGGATCGAGGTGAGTGTAGCCTCGGGAGTGGGCGTCAGAACGCCCTGCGGGGTGTAGGTAAGCACCACCACTTCCCCGAACCGCCCGAGCGCCCCCTCATCCACGCCGTTGAAGAGCATGCTGATTCCCGCGCCGTTGCCGGTGGAAATGGTAACGATTTTTTGGCCGATAAAATCGTATGTCTCGCCAGGCAGCACGCGGTCTGAGAACTTAACAATCCCGTCTACGGTCACCAGTAGATAGGCGCGTTGCAGAATGGTGATGTGGATGCGTACATCCGTATAAACTCCCCCCAGCGGAGTGGGAAAGGAAGTAGGAGATGGCGTCGCCACCGAGATCGTTCCCGGGAGGACAATATTTTCCGTTGGGGTTTGTCCGGGGGCAATCTCCACTGTTCCGGACGGCGTGAATTCACCGGTCGCGTTTTCGACGGTTCCGGACGGCGTCGACCGGCCCGTCGCGGAGGATTCCGTCACCATTTCCGATCCGACGGAAATCAAAGGCTCGGTCACAGCCAACTCCGGAGTGGCGGCGAAACTCACGATCATGGAGTATCCGCCCCACGCCAGGAGTGCGATGATGATTACGGCGATGATGCCGCCGAAAATCCGGTCGAAACGGAACCATTCGCGGGCGATCGACCGGTCGGAGAGCGCTCGCGGCCGGGCGTACGTTTCCGGCCGGGGAACAGTCGGAACGCCGGTGGAGAGATTCTCGCGGAAGGGTGAGACCGGTTCGGTCGCCGGATTGGGAGCGGTGCGCGATGCGGGAGTTGGCGCGGAAGCGGCGGAAGGAATCGGCGGGGGAATCGCTGGAGAGGGCGGACTCGCCGGCTTCGGTTTCGTCCCGCCTGTCCATGAAGCGGCCTCTTCGGAAGTGATTCCTAGAAATGCGGTGTAGTTGCGGATGAAACCACGCGCCTGAGCCACCGAGGGGATGGCGCTCAGGTCGTTGGCTTCGATGGCTTTCAGGTGTTTGACATGGATATGGGTATGCCTCTCGACCTCTTCGATGGTTAATCCGAGAGACTCCCTTTTCTGGCGGAGGAGGCTGCCAAGCGATTCGGCCATGAGCCGCCGTGCCTTTGGTTGGAAAGCGACGGATTACTCGGTGGGCGCGGGCGGCGCGGCGGGGATAGGCGCCGCGGCGGGAACGGGCGCCGCAACGGCCGCCTGTCCTTCTTCGCCCTCGCCTCTGACCACGACCACAACTTCCGGGATGAGATCCACCGTCAGCCGGATGGGAACTTTGTGGGTGCCCAACTCGCGCAGCGGCTGGTGTGCGATGTGGCGTCGGTCGATGTGGATGCCGGTCTCGCGTTCGATGGCGGCGGAGATGTCGCCGGTGGTGATCGACCCGAACAGGCGGCCGGTCTCGCCGGCTCGCGCGGAAAAGTTCAGCGTGACCGCAGTCAGCTTTTCCGCCACAGCGCCCATTTCCTGATTGAGGCGGGCGCGGTCGGCCAGGGCCGCAGAACGGATGCGTTCAGACTGTTTGATCACGCCCGGCGTGGCCAGCACAGCCAGCTTTTGCGGGAGGAGAAAGTTGCGGCCGTATCCGTCGGCAACCTTCTTCACGTCCCCCGCCCGTCCAAGTTTGTATACGTCTTTGAGGAGGAGTACTTTCATCGTCAAGCCCTTTCCTGGGAAACGGGCGTATCTAGCGCCCCGAAGATTCGGCCACCCGTCGGGAGGCCGCCGGCGAAGGGTACAACGCCGAGGCCGGATTTTACCAGAGGGCTTGGATAGGGTCAATCCGCAGGCGGTGCGTGGGTGTTTTCTCCCTTGCGCCATCCCATCCACCCTCCCCGACCCCTCCCTCCTTCCCGTTATGCGGGAAGGAGGGAGGGGAAGAGTGGATACGATCGAAAACCAGGTACGAGTCGAGGGGAAGGAGGATGGGATGGACAGAAGGAACGTAAACAAGGCAAGGGATAACAGAAAGCCCGCAGGGGCGGGCGATAGGTTGCAGTGCTTGAATCATCGTTTGGCTTTCGGGCGGGGATGAATCCCCGCGCTTCGGACACAAAGCCCCTCCGGGGCTGTTGCATGCATTGTTTCTCAGCCCACGCATCCGGGCTTCGTATCCGAACGCCACGATTTATCTCGGCGCAGTTCCCTATTCGTCGATCCCGTTTTGCGCGATCACGTCGTAGTACCAGCGCGCGCTGAGCTTGGGAATGCGCCGCATGGTCTTGTAATCCGTGCGGACGATTCCGAAGCGCGGCTCGAAACCGCGGGCCCATTCGAAATTATCCATCAGACTCCAGATGTAATATCCGCGGACGTCGCATCCTTCGGAGATCGCGCGGTGTACAGCGCGGATGTGCGCGCGAAGGTAGTCGACCCGCCCCCAATCCTCGACGTATCCTTTGGAATCCGGCCGGTCCTCGAATGCGCACCCGTTCTCGGTGATGTATACCGGCGGGTTGCCGTACCGGTCCCGGATTCCTTTGAGCACTTCGGTCATTCCCTGCGGATCGATCCCCCACTCCATATCGGTCTCGCCCCAGCCGGGGGCGCTGTATTTTTCCGTTATGGCTTTGAAGAATCCTCCGCGGGAGTTGGCTGAGACAACATCGGTTCGATAGTGGTTAATTCCCAAAAAATCGATCGGGCGCGAGATTTGCTCCATGTCGCCGGCGCGCACTTCGGGCTTCATCGGCCCGATCCAATCCATCACGTCCTCCATATACCGGCCGTTGAATACCCCCTCTAAAAGCAGTCCCTGGTTGCTGAAGAACACTCTCCGCCAGGCGGCGACGTCCGCCTTCCCCCGCGAAGCCGGCACGATATTGGGATGATCCACCACGATGCCGATCTTCCCGCGGTAGCCGCCGTGCCGGTATGCATCCACCGCCTTGCCGTGTGCGAGCAACATGTGGTGCGCGGCACGGAACCCCAGGCTGTAATCGCTAACCCCCGGCGGGAAGATCCCGGTGGCATAGCCAAGAAAAGCGGCGACGAACGGCTCGTTGTGCGTTGCCCACATCGGCACGCGGTCGCCAAGCCGCTCGAAGACAACGCGCGCATAATCGGCAAACCAATCCGCGCTGTCGCGGTTGGGCCAGCCGCCAAGGTCCTCCAGCGCCTGCGGGAAATCCCAGTGGTTGAGGGTTGCGTTGGGCATGATCCCGGCTCGCAAGAGTCGATCCACCAGGCGGTCGTAGAAGCCGAGGCCTTTCGGGTTGATTTTTCCACGCCCTCCGGGAAGCACGCGCGTCCAGGCAATCGAGAACCGGTACGATTTCAATCCGAGTTCTTCCATCAACGCGACGTCCTTCGGCATCAACCGATAATGGTCGCACGCGTCGTCGCCCGTATCCCCGTTGCGGATGGTGTATTTTCGGTGGGTAAACCTGTCCCAAACGCTCTCCCCTTTGCCGTCCTTATTCCACGATCCTTCGATCTGGTAGGCGGCTGTCGACGCCCCCCAGAGGAATCCATCCGGGAAGTTCAAATTGCCCATATAGCCTCCGAGTTATTTCTCATGCCCTTGCTCTCTTTTCCAAACCCTGCAGATCTGATTATACAATCTTGTCGAACCCGGAGTAGAATTGGAGCCCATGGGAAGCTCCAACTTCTCCGGTCGCAAGTGGTTCCCCGGCACGTACGAAGGACCATTCCACGTTTTAATTCAACTGGCTCAACGGATCGAGCGCCTGCCTTGGCCGGTGTTCGCGTTGATCCTGCTGGTCCTGGCGCTGCTTCCCAGCCGCGGCTCCCCGCAGCACGCGGCGATCCTGCTCGTGTTCTTTCTCTCCGATTGGGCGCTGATCGCGGCCCTGCCGGCGGCGCAGAAATCTTTCGGACCCGCCAAGCCACCCGCGTTGCTGATGGCAGTCCTGCGCATGCCTTTTGCCTACCTGCCCCTGCCATGGTTTTTGTTGTTTCAGGCGGCGGGAACCTTCTTGGCAATTTACGCCTTCTGGGTGGAGCCGCACCGCCTGACCGTCACGCGCCAAACCCTCGTCAGTCCGAAGTTGCCTCCGGGACCGCCGTTGCGGCTCCTGCATCTGGCGGACCTGCACCTGGAGCGGATGACCAAACGCGAGGAGGAGCTGCAGCGGCTAATCCACGACCTGAAGCCGGATCTCATTCTCTTCTCCGGCGATTTCCTGAACCTTTCGTTCGTGATGGATCCGGAAGCCTGGGCCGACGTCCGGTCGCTGCTGGAAGAATGGAAGGCGCCGCTGGGGACGTTCACCGTCTCCGGCAGCCCGCCGGTAGACCTACCGCAGGTACTGCCGCATCTTCTGGAAGGCTTCATCCACATCCGCTCCCTCCACGGGGAGAAGGTCAGCCTCCACCACAACGGGCGCGAGTTCGATCTGGTCGGCTTGGATTGCACGCATAAACCGTTTCTCGACGAAGCCAAAATGCTCGCGGCGCTCGGCAGCCGCAGCGATCGATTCACGATCCTGTTGTATCACACCCCCGATCTCGCGCCGGAAGCCGCGGTGGCCGGCGTGGACCTGATGCTCAGCGGACACACGCACGGCGGGCAGGTGCGTATCCCCGGGATGGGTGCGATCTACGCCTCCTCGCTCTACGGGAAGCGCTTCGAAGCGGGTCGTTACCTCCTCGACCGGATGACGCTCTATGTCAGCCGCGGGATCGGCATGGAGGGCCTGAGCGCACCCCGCGTCCGATTCCTCTGCCCGCCGGAAATCACCCTGTGGGAAATTAGCGGGACGAACTGACGGACAGTCTTCCCCCTCCCCAATAATAGTTTATCGATTGCAGTTTGCTGTCTATTCCCCTCCCCATATTGGGGAGGGGATGGGGGAGAGGTCTGTACCGTGATAATTCCACGCCTCGCCACGCCGCGATTGATCCTTCGCTCCGCTCAGGACAGGTCGCGGCGCTAGGATATGATGCCCGCCTCCGGTGGGCTGAATGCCTCCCCTTAAACCTTTCATAATGGTACAGTTGCTCCACCGTGAACCCCGAATCGATCTCCCATATTCTTCCGCGCATTCTGCCGCAGGTGGAAAAGCCAAGCCGCTATACCGGCGGCGAGCTCAATCAATCCATTAAGGATTGGGATTCCACGCCGGTGCGGATCGCGCTGCTGTTTCCGGATATCTACGATATCGGGATGTCGAATCTCGGGCTGGCCGTGTTGTATGAAATCATCAACGCCCGACCCGAGGCGCTCGCCGAGCGGGTTTACCTGCCGTGGACCGACATGGAAACAGTGATGATGCGTGAGGGGATCCCGCTCTACTCGCTCGAGAGCCGCCGCCCGGTTGCGGATTTCGACCTGGTCGGGATCACGCTCCCGTATGAATCACTCTACACCAACGCGCTGCATGCCCTGCACTTGGCGGGGATCCCGCTGCGCGCCGCCGAGCGCGGCGAGCAGCATCCGCTGGTGATTGCCGGTGGGCACGGCGCGTTCAACCCCGAGCCGATGGCGAAATTCTTCGACGCCTTTGCGGTCGGCGAAGGCGAGGAGTTGATTCTCGATCTGATTGAAATCGTACGGCAACGAAAACATAGTGGCGAGTCGCGACTCGCCACTATGCACAGGATCGCCGACGTCTGGGGCATGTACGTGCCTGCGCTTTACCGGCCGGAATATCACACCGATGGGACGATTGCCCGCGTTGCGCCGACCCCGGAATCCGGGGACGGAAACCAAGGAGCACGTACCCCGATCGTCAAACGGATCGTCCCGCGCCTGCCGCCGCCCCCGGTGCGGCCGGTCGTCCCGTACATTGAGACCGTGCACAACCGGTACGCGATCGAGATCATGCGCGGCTGCACGCGCGGCTGCCGTTTCTGCCAGGCCGGGCACGTCACCCGGCCGATCCGCGAACGGCCGGTGGAGGAAATCGTTTCTTCCATCGATAGAGCGCTGAGCAACACTGGTTACGAGGAGGTGGCGCTGCTCTCGCTTTCCTCATCGGATTACTCGCGCATCACCGAGCTGGTGCGCGCGCTCGGCGTAAAATTCGGCGGTTCGCAGCTGCGCATCTCGCTCCCGTCGCTGCGGATCGAAACCGTCTCGGTCGACCTAGTCGAGGCGCTCCGTTCCAGCCGCGGCGGGAATTTTACGCTCGCGCCGGAAGCGGCAACCGATTCCATGCGGGCGATACTCAACAAACCGATCGCCGCGCAACAGCTGATCGAAACCGTGCGCGAGATCTACAGCCGAAAATGGACGACGGTCAAACTGTATTTCATGATCGGCCACCCGAGGGAAACGGAAGCGGACGTGCGCGCGATCGCGGAGCTGGCGCGCGCGGTCCTGGCCGAAGGACGGCGGAGCTTGGGCCGCCGGGCCGAGGTGCATGCCGGGGTTAGCACGCTCATTCCCAAGGCGCACACGCCCTTTCAGTGGATGGCGATGGACAGCCGCGAGCGGATCCTCGCCAAGCAGGACCTCCTCCGGCGCGAAATGCGCGGTCCCGGACTTAAGCTCGATCTCACTCCTCCCGACGTGTCGCTGCTGGAGGCGGAACTGGCGCGCGGAGACCGGCGGCTGGGGGATGTAATCGAGCGCGCCTGGCAAGCGGGCGCGCGCTTTGACGCCTGGTCCGACCGCTTTCAGCCCGGCGCCTGGCACGCAGCCTTTGAAGAGACCAAGATCGATCCGGCTTTCTACACAGCCCGCGAGCGGAGCGCGGATGAAATCTTCCCGTGGGATCATATTAATGTGGGCGTACGCAAGGACTACCTGCGCCGGGAGTATGAAGCCAGCCTGGAAGGCCGGACGCGCGGCGACTGCCGCGAAGAGTGCTTCGGATGCGGGATCCTCACCACCTTCCGGGAATTGCGCGACGCGTTGCCTGAGGAAGCCCAATTCTGCCCGACGATCCGCCCAGGATGAACCGCTACAAATACCGGATCCTTTTTTCCAAGACCGAGGCGATGCGCTTCACCGGCCACCTCGATCTTTTCCGCGCCTGGGAGCGACTGCTGCGGCGCGCGCAAGTGCCGCTCGCGTATTCGACAGGGTTCCATCCGCATCCGAAGATCCAGATCGGCGCGGCGCTGCCGCTCGGGGTGAAGGGTGATAACGAGCTTGTGGATATCGAGACGGCCGAAGAATGCGGCGCCGACGCACTCGCGCATCAGATTGCGGATTCCGTGCCTCCGGGGTTAAGCGATATCAGAGTAATTGCATTGGCTGCGGATTCTCCAGGATTGGAAAAACTCGTCGTCGCAGGCGATTATTCCGCCGAACCGTTGGACGGCGCGTGGCCGACGGACTTCCCGCAGAAGATCGAGCTTCTCCTTGCCGGCACAACCCTTCCGCGCGAGCGGCGCGGCAAAACGTACGACCTGCGCCCGCGGATCCTCTCGCTCGCGCTCGATGGCAACCAATTGCGGATGCGCCTGCGCCTAGAACCGGATGCCACAGGCAGACCCGATGAAGTGCTTGCCGCATTGGGAATGGAAAGTCTGCCGGTACTGGTAAGAAGGGAAAGGCTGGTGCTGCGGGAGTCGGAAGGGAAGATGATTGGGTCGGATGAATTGGGGTGAGTTCTTTCCTCCCCTATTGATACACCAGCGGTCTTGATATATACTATAATGGCGATCAATAAAAGACCGGCGGCTTCTTCCCCAAAATCATCAATGGATTTGTCATAAGGCGTGTGTTTCTTCTGTTTTATAATAGCCTACGGGGGAACTGTTTTTTCCAAGGCGTAGGCATTGCATTCCTTGTGTGGTTTTCCAGAGTCGTCATGGATGCCGACGTTCAGTGGGTGATATCCAAGATTTCCGATAATCCATCCCTTTTCGCTCCACCACCGGATAAGTCGATATGCTCCTCCTCGGCACGCGTTACGGGCTGACCTGGAAGCCGGCAATCTAGAGTTAAAAAAGGTTTGCCGTGTCCAAGATCCTCCTTGGCATTATCTGCGGGATCGTATTCGGGGGCATATCCGTCGCCACAATGATCCCCCTTGCGATGGAAGATAAACGGACCGCCATGGCAGGCGCGTTTGTCAATCGGTTTGCCATCGGCTTTGCGATCGGAGCCACCAACCTACCCGTAGCCCATTGGCTGAGCGGGTTGTTATTCGGGGTGTTGCTCAGCCTGCCGGAAGCGATCATCACCAAGGCTTGGATCCCGATTATGGCCCTCGGGGCGATCGGCGGCATCGTTATCGGACTTATCATCGGCGCTTGGGGAATCTAAAAACTCAAATTCAGATGGGGGTTTATTCAGTACAAGCCGCGGCCCAACCTAGGGAATGGAGCCGGCCGCATAACAGGAATTTCTATGGAGGAAATAGATGGGTGAAATTAAACCAGTGGAAAACGAAGGCCTGCCCAAGAGCAAAGAGGAATTGCTCTCCCGGATTAATCGGGATTGGTCGGCGCTTCTGGAAGCGATAGAAAAACTCAGCCACGATCAAATGATCAAAGCCGGCCCGGGCGGTTGGTCGCCCAAGGACATATTAGCCCACATTTCCTTTTGGGAAAGATATCTTCTTTTTCATCATCTGCAGGGGAAGCCGTCGCACGAGGTCTTGCGGGTGGACAAGGGGATTCTCGAGCAGTTCGACGAAAATCAGATCAATGCCCTCTTCTACGAACGCAGCCGGAACAACTCAGTTTCCTACACCTTGGAGGATCTACATCAGACGCACGCCGAGTTGCTCACGGGGCTGGAAGCGGTCGGTTTCGACGTCCTGGAAAAACCCGGGATATATGATGACCGCACCAAACTGCCGCTGATCAATTCGGTGATGTCCAATACCTGCGATCATTACCGGGAGCATTTAAAAACAATCCAGGAAATTGCCGAGAGTTAGTTTTATCGATGAGGATGCGTCAAACAGCGGAATATTCCAATATCGTCAAGCCTCTGTGAAAATCCGCTCTTTACCTGGAACGCTTCGGCCGTCGGTAATCGCCCGGCCGATGGGCACGTTTCGGAGAAAACCCATGTCCAGAATCGAGATCGACCCGAACGATCTTATCCTGCGGTTGTTTCATCAATGGGAGAAAGGCTGGTTCGTCCTCGCCGCGGGAGATTATTCCGCAGGCCGGCTCAACGCGATGACGGTCAATTGGGGCAGCATGGGGTTTATGTGGGGGAGGCCGTTTGTGCAGATCGTCGTCCGCCCGACTCGGTTCACCTATCGCTTCACCGAGGAGTTCGACAACTTCACCTTGTCCGCATTTCCCGAAAACTATCGTAAAGCGTTGGATATTCTCGGAAGCAAATCCGGCCGCGACGGCGACAAAATAGCTTTAGCTGGGTTGACTCCGACGGCCTCACAACACGTCTCCTCGCCCGCGTTTGCGGAGGCGGAGCTCACGCTGGAATGCAGAAAAATCTACTCCGACGACTTCGATCCGGCGCGTTTTCTGGACCCCGGCATCGAACGGAATTATTCCAAGAACGATTATCATCGCGTGTACTTCGGCCAGATCCTGCGGATATGCGGCGAAGAGAAATATCTCGCCGCGTAGAAGAAAAATCTTGCGCGGAAAGATGCCGGATGACGCGGAATTAATTCAAAAACATTTCAGTCCAAGAAGTTGTATGGTGTCTTTATCCCCCCGTATGATCATTTCCGTCCGTAGCCGGCCGGCGTGTGGCTAATAAAAACCGGGACTCGCAAATTTCCACGCGTCCCGGTGAATTCGTCTTCGTTGGGAATAACCCGGTTTAGAGCAACTCGGAAATCGGCGTGTACGGGATTCCCAACGCATCCGCCACCCCCTGAAAAGTAACTTTGCCTTTGACCACGTTGGCACCCAGGCGGATCTCCGGATTCCCCCGCATTGCGTCGGCCCATCCCTGGTTGGCAATTTCCACAGCGTAAGGCAGCGTGGCGTTGGTCAATGCGAGCGTGGAAGTCTTGGGTACAGCGCCCGGCATGTTGGCCACGCAATAATGCACCACGCCGTCCACGATATACGTCGGATGGGAATGCGTCGTCGGTTTGGACGTCTCAAAACATCCGCCCTGGTCGATGGCGACGTCGACCAGGACCGCCCCCTTCTTCATCGTCCGGAGCATATCCCGGGTGACCACCATGGGCGCCTTGGCTCCGTGGATAAGCACCGCTCCCACCACGACGTCCGCCCGGGTGATCAGATCGCGGATGGTGGCCGGGGTGGACATCAACAGGAAACAATTACTTGGCATCACATCGCTCAAATAACGCAGGCGGTCGAGATTTTTATCCAGGACATACACTTTCGCCCCCAGACCGCAGGCCATCTTGGCGGCGTTGATCCCAACTACGCCGCCGCCGAGGATTAGGACCAATCCCGGGTCGACGCCTGGCACGCCGCCCAACAGGATCCCATCACCGCCCTCGGCCATCTCCAGGTATTTGGCTCCTTGCTGAATCGCCATCCGGCCGGCCACTTCGCTCATTGGTGTCAGGAGCGGCAGAGTCCCATCCGCCTTCTGGATGGTTTCATAGGCGATGAACACCGCGCCGGTCCCGATCAAGGCGCGGGTTAATTCTTCGGCGGCCGCGAGGTGCAGATAGGTGAACACGATCTGGTCCTTCCGGATCAGCCCGTATTCGGGCGGCAGGGGCTCTTTCACATGCATCACCATTCCGGCCCGGCTGAAGATTTGCGCGGGAGACGCGACGATCTCCGCCCCGTGTTCGACGTAGGAGGAATCCTGGAACCCGCTCCCGATCCCGGCGGACGCCTCCACCAAAATCGTGTGCCCGTTCTGTTTCATCACCTCGACCCCGGCGGGTGTCATCGCCACCCGATTTTCTTCCGGCTTAATTTCCTTCAATATTCCGACGATCATCGTGACTCTCCTTAACGGTCGCGTCCTGCCTATTCCATAGGCTATTCTTGTTCTTCCGATCGACAGTCGGGCGTTGTGCCGCTTGCGACCACGGAGTTTTTCCCGTTGCGCCGCCGCCCGCGCCGGAAGGCCCGCCGTGCGGCTTCCGCCGAGCTGCCAAACCGGATGGTGGATTATCGTGAATCAGTCCTGCCCTCCAAGAAATCTCAAGGTCGAAGGGTTCCGATAAATATCTGCCAGGCCAGCGCGGTCTTGGCCAGCAGGCTCAGGACGATGTAGATCCGCTCGCCGAAAAGATAATCCTTCCATGGACCCACCTTTTTATACTGCAAAACCATATTGACCGCGAAGATATTGAAGAATACGAAGATGGTCGGGACGATGGCGTACACAAAAACCGGCGGCTTGGCATCGGACGAGGCGAGCGAACCGTAGAAGGACACGAAGATAACGATCCAGGGGATGGCTCCGGCGATACAGCCGAAGATAAACGCCGTCCAGTCCGTTTTCTTGGTGGTCTGGTTATGCAGCTCCATCATGAGTCCAAACAGGTTCATCATCGCGTTGAGGCCGAACAGCAAAATCAGAGCGCCCAAATCCGAGACGCCGACCAGCATGCCGATGAGTACGATCATCAGCGAGGAACTGAGTGCGTATTCGTAAAAACGCGCCGGGTTCATCCCGCTTTTCAGCTTGCCCACGTACCACTTAAATCCGAACGTTGATAGCGCCAAGTGCGCCAACGCGGAAAGCAGCAGGAAGACCGCCACCGCCGGTCCGAAACGCAGGTGATAGACCAGGGTGGGATTGGGAACCAGCGCCCGCGCCTGGACGTCGAAGCGGAGAAAGTTGGTGTACACCGGAAAGGTCGTGGCGTTGCTGATGGCGATCATAAAGATGCCCTGCGCCAGGTGCAGAATTCCCATGACGGCATTGAACCGGCGCAGGCCGAGAAAGGTTCTATCGGATGCCGGTGCCAAAGGGATGGAATCACTCATGGATTTTTTCATTGTATATTCTCCTTTGACTAGGTCTTTCTGCGGTTTCCCGATTAAGGAAATGTTTTCGGCGGTTTCCCGCCAAACGGAAAAAACCGGTGCCGTCCCAAAAGGGCCGCGAGCCGGCGAACACGGGAAATGAAAAAAAAGGCGATTCCGAATTCAGGGATGATTTCTTGCGGGAAACAAATCATCATGGGACGGCCCTGATGGCGGAGAGGAAAGTAAGCTTAACCGGCTGACGAGAATTGCCTGGTGTGCCTACGATCCATCATACAATAAATCGGGGTATCCCGATCGTCAGGTTTTCCGCGATACGTGGGGTCCATATTCATAATTCAGCGGTATTTAACGCGAACGGAGTTTCTTGCAAGACAGTCATCCTCCCTAATCTGCTGCGTTTTAGTATATGATTTCGCGTCAAGCACCACTTGTCGGCAGGAGAAAACCCGGAACGCGGATTGCACGGAAAGAGCCGGATGACACGGCAGTAGACCCTTAGCGTCTCCAAGACCTAAGGGTCTACGCGACACTACGGGATGATGCAGTATGCCGAGTCCCCAGGAACCCAAGGGTCTGAATCCGGCATGCCGCCAAGCTGAGAGCGACGATATTTGATACAATTCCCACGATAACGAGTACTTATTCGGAATCCTTCCGGCACAGGAGGCCCTCCCATGCGCAAACCCTTTAACAACCATCACGGATTAACCGGCAACGCAATCGCGGGAATCCACGTGGTGTTTTTCGGCCTCGACCTCGCGCAATCGGCCCGGCCGGGCTTTCGCGGCTTCGCCTTCCAGCGCGCCGATCACACCGAGGGGGATACCGTCTGGCTACGGGGGACGAAAACGTTCGAGAAGACCAAACCGCATCCGGCTTCCGGGGAAACCTTTTCCACCCGCCATCATCCGGTGCAATCGTTCCAGTGGGCCGATTACAGCGTAAAACCGAACCATCAATATACCTATAGGATTTTGGCGCTTTATGGCGATCCGGCTCATCTCGACCCGAAGCACGAGGCGAAGGTCGAAGTGAAGACCGAAGTGGAAACCGGGCTTGTCCATTCGGCCTTCTTCAACCGCGGCTCGGTGGCCACCCAGGAATACGCCCACCGGTTTCAAAACAAGCCGCCCAACGTCGTCGGCCCGGCGGCGTACGACTGGCTGTCGCGCGGGCTGCTCGAGGCGCTGGTGGTGTTCCTCGATCGTGCCGGACCGGGTTGCTCGATCCACGGCGCGGTCTACGAGTTCCAATGGCCTTCGGCTCTCGCGGCGCTTAATAAGGTCCATCAGGGCGGCGCCGAGGTGAAAATTCTATTCGACGATATCGGGTCCGACGGGAAAGGAAATGCCGGAGGTCCGTGGAAGAAAAACCGGGAGGCGATCGCCAAGGCCGGGATCAAACCGCAGTGCAAAGGGATCACAAACGGCAAGATCATGCACAACAAGTTCTTCATCTTCAGTCAGAACGGCGAGCCGAAGGCGGTCTGGACCGGTTCCACCAACCTCACCGAGAACGGGATCTTCGGCCATTCCAACGTCGGGCATATCGTCGAGGACCCCGCGATCGCACGGGCGTTCATGGATTATTGGCAGCGCCTGGATCAGGATCCCAAGATCGATGATGCCTATCGCGGCGCAAACGTGGCCAGCACGCCGGCCCCGCCCAATCCGTGGAACAGCTTGACCAGCGCAGTGTTCTCACCGCGCCGGACGGATCTGGACGCGCTGGATTGGTTCGCCACGCTGGCGGGAGGCGCGCAGCAGGCTCTCTTCATGACCTTCCCCTTTGGCATCCAGGAGAAGTTCAAGGCGGTATACCGCCAAGACGACTCGGTTCTGCGGATGGCGCTCCTGGATCAGGCCTTTGCCAGCCCGAAGACGCAGAAACAGGACGAAAAGGATTTGCTGGAAATCCGCAAACGGCCGAACGTGGTGCTAGCCATCGGCAACCGGATCGTCACCAACAGCTTCGATCGCTGGCTGGCGGAGCTCTCGAAAATCGTCACCGCCGTCAACGTGCCCTGGGTGCATACCAAATACATGCTGGTCGATCCGCTCGGCGCCGCCCCGACGGTGGTGACCGGCAGCGCCAACTTCAGCGTAGCCAGCACCGAAACCAACGACGAAAATATGCTCGTGATTCGCGGTGATAAGCGTATCGCCGATATCTACTTCGGCGAGTTCCTCCGGCTGTACAGCCACTACGCATTCCGCGAGGCGGTGAAAATCTACCTGGACAAGAAGAAAAAGGAAACGCCCGATGATTGGAAGCCGCAATACCTGATCGACAACGACAGTTGGATGGCGCCATACTTCGACCAAGCGGATTCCAGCGCACGATATCTGCGGAGAGTTTACTTCGCGGGACCAATGGCAGCGTAGAATCAGGTTAACGGACAATAAGATCCCGTTGAAAAAAATGCAACCTTTCCGGTGCAAATCCCATGTTTCTCGTGGGTTATCCTTCATTCTTGGAAGTGGGAGCCCATTTCATCGGGCGATTCGACAAATCCAACGCCACACACCCAATTGACATAGGGGTTACAATTAAGTCATAGAGCGGGCAGTCAGCACCCTTACAAGAGCCCATTTGGTGGGCTTGGTTATGCGGCGTATTGTCGGGATTTTTAATCCCGCTTTTCCGGCAACGGAAACGCCAACCAGTGTGTGCGTCTGCCCGCTCCCTCCTTTTAAATCGGAACAGTATTTTCGGGATTGCAGATTTTGAAGACTTCTTTATATCCACCGGGGGAAATCCAATCCATGAAATCATGAGAGCTTCCATAGATATGGTTGAAACCGGCCTTTTTCCACTTTCAGGATTCGTTCGACTAATCCCGGCTTAATAATCCAAACTAATCATCTGTGCATCCTCAAAAGACGATGACAACCGATTATCTAGAGAAAATAACGATAAACCTTCCCGGGACACACGCTGGTTTTAATCGTCAGCTGGTTTCTCTGCTTTGTATGCTCGACGAGAGAAGTTCTTACGGTCTGGATTTACCAAAATCGGATCGAAGTTTTTACCCCCTGCTCGCGATCGATTTTCAATCCGCCCGTTCCGCCGTTTCCGTGGATTTTCTCCTTTCCAATCGAGAAGCCGTTCCGATTGTGGTCGAAAACACAACCGGCGTGGAAAAGAAAAGTCCGCACGCGTACGGGCACATGGAGATTGATTCCGTCGCAGAACGTCTTGCGGCCGCCGGGCTTGAAATTTCCGGAGTCGACCATTTGGGTGTGAATTTGCCGTGGTTCGCAACGGGCCCGCATCCGCGCATCCTCCAACTGCGGGAAACGATAAAGCGGGAGTGTTTGTATCATTGCTACCCGACGGGGGAACCATGGGATTTCATCCTGCCGGGGACTCTGGACGAGATCGCCGGACGCCAAACCGTCGATTACAGCAAAGTCCGCCGCCCCAAATTCGAACTGGTATCGTTCGGCAAAGCGTCGACTCCGCTGGTCCAAATCGATTTGGGGGTCAACGGCCGGTATGAAGAATTCAAGACGTTGTTCCCGGAAGCCCTGGCCGACGAGGTGTTTCGGAATATCTGGATCTATCTGAAAAATCCAAATGCCATCGACATCTGTCTGGTAATCAATGAATATTCCGAGAGCGATTGGAACGAATTCTTCAAGGGGTGCAGGTTTTAGTGCAATTGCGATGGGATCGGATTAATCGACCGGCGCCTGTTTCGGTAAATATCGGTCCTGTCGCAACCACTGCGCGAAAATCATCTCTGTCGACCTCTGATACAATCGGGCGAGGAGATCCTGCGCGATTTCTCATGCTCATTCAGGAGATCCGGCAATGAAAAAAATAAATGTCGTAACGTTGTTGGCCATCCTCCTGCTCGCCGCATGCGCCGCTCCGGCGCCGAGCGGCACCGTGGCCCCGACCAATACACCGTTCCCGACCCGCACGCGGACCCCAACCCGCACGCCGACGCCGACCCGCACTCCGACACCGACCCCCACCCCAACCCCCTCCCCAGCCGAGCTGCTGTCGAAAGGCGCGGACGCGATGCTGGCGATGAAAAGCGCGCGCTTTCAGGTCACCCGCGAAGGGGCGCCGGTGGTACTCGACACGCAGACCAACATGAGCTTCACCGAGATCACCGGGGAGTACCAGGCCCCCAACCGGGTGAGCGCGCAGATCAATGTGACGATCTTCGGCAACATCCTCCTGATCCGGGTACTCTGGCTGCCAGAAGGCAACTTCATCACGAATCCGCTCACCGGCAAGATGGAATCTGCTCCCCCCAATCTTGCCTTTAACGGAGCGGCGCTGTTCCAGGCGTGGGGTATCCCTTCCGTGCTCCGGACCGGCATTCAGAATCCCAAACTGGCAGGCATGGAAAACATCGAGGGCGTGAATACGATTCACATCCGCGGCGAAGCCGATGGTGCAGTCCTGGCGCCGCTTTTGGCGGGTGCGTTCGCGAGCGGAACCCTCTATCCGGTGGATATCTGGATGGAGCAATCCACCTACAACCTCGTCCGCATTCACATCGCCGAGCCGGACGGCAACGGCTGGCTGATCGACGTTTTCGATATCAACGCGGCGATTGAAATCAACGCGCCTTAAAATCCAAGGGGTTTTTTAGGACCTGACAGGTCTTTTCCTAATCCGATGAAACGTCCCGGGCTTATCCTCGCCGCCGTCTGCCTGCCGGTTTTCCTCGGCGCGCTCGATCTCACGATCATCTCGGCCGTCCTTCCCGCCGTCGTCGCGGGTCTCAACGCGCCGCTCCAGACCGGCCTGGATACGGCGGCCTGGGCGGTGAGCGGGTATCTCCTGGCCTACGCCATCAGCATGACTTTCATGGGCCGCATCTCCGACCTGTGGGGGCGGCGGCGCGTCTATCTCCTCTGCCTGGTCATCTTCTTCCTTGGATCGTGGTGGGTGGCGGCCTCGCCCGGCGTGCCCGCCCAAATCGCCTACCGCATCGCGCGCCTCCTGGCCGGAGGGCGTCCCGATCGCAGCCTGATGGCGCTGTACGCGCTCATCTCCGGGCGCGTGATCCAGGCTTTCGGCGCAGGCGCGATGGTCCCCGTGAGCATGGCGCTCGTCGCCGACCTCTACCCGCCCGAGCGCCGCGCGCTGCCGCTCGGACTCATCGGAGCGATCGATACGGCCGGCTGGGTGTTGGGCCACCTCTACGGCGGCATCATGGTCCAGTTCCTCGCCTGGCCCTTCCTTTTCTGGATCAACCTGCCGCTGACCGTTCTCCTCTTCGCGGCGACCGCCTGGGCGCTCACGGGTCTGGAGGAAAAGCGAATCCGCACATCGTTCGATTGGGCCGGGGTTTTATGGATCAGCCTTGCGCTCACCGGCCTCAACCTAGGGCTGGGCGCCGGGGACGCGGGGGCAACGGTAAAAACCTCAACCGCCCTGGCGCCGCTGGCTATCATCCTCGGCCTCGTTGCCTTTGGACTTTTCCTTTGGCACGAGCGCCGTACGTCCCAGCCACTGCTCGATCTGCATCTCTTTCGAAATCGTAACTTCTCGGCAGGGGGCGCGCTCAATCTGCTAGTCGGTTTCTGCCTCATGGTCGGGCTGGTGAGCGTACCGCTCTTCATTAATATCGCCGGCGCGAAGGATACCGGCCAGGGCGCGCTGGTAAGCGGTTATTTACTTTCGGCGTTAACCATACCCCTCGCACTTTCTGCCTTCCTGGGCGGTTGGCTGGCCGGACGGATCGGATACCGTCTCACGGCGGTGATCGGAATGGCGGTCGCGATTCTCGGGTTCGGGTTGATGACACTCTGGCGGCCGGAGACAGCCGCCCAAGCCGTCGCGCTCCTCACCGGCGGTTATACGCCGGCGGACGCGGCGGGTACGCTGCGCATGGCCGCCGGCCTCGTCGCGGCGGGCATCGGGCTCGGGCTGACCATCGCGCCCATCGGCACGGCGGTCATCAACAGCGTAGGCGAATCCGAGCGGGGGATCGCCGCAGCCGTGGTCATCATCCTCAGGCTCATCGGCATGAGTCTGTGCGTCAGCCTGCTCACGCCCTATGGCTTGCGGCGCACGACGGAAATCAGCACTCAGCTGCTGCAGGGCGCGGCCTTTACCGATTTCGCGCGCATGGCCCAAGCCGGCGTGCAGGCGGTGACGCGCGTCACGGCGGAAATGGCCTGGATTGCATTGGTCGTCGCCGCGGTAGGGCTGATCCCCGCGCTGCTCCTGCGCCGGGATTACCAACGGACTCTGCCTGTCGCCCCTAGGGCTACCCTTCCAAAGGTCATCCCTCCATCCGATGGAATCCGTGAAAAATAAATTTCATTCTTCCTGCGAACGGCTCCTTCAATCCTTTCAACCCTCCCCGTCCGTTCTTCCTCTTCAAACGCCCTCACCCGCCGCGTGATACGATTAATCCATGCTAGCGCTCGTCGGCAGCGGTGAATACCTTCCCCCCATGGAGCCGGTGGACCGCCTCCTCCTCGGCCGCCTCCCCGGCCCGCCGCGCGTGGTTTGCCTGCCCACCGCCGCCGGCACCGAAGGACCCGAGCGGATCGGTTATTGGTCCCATCTCGGCGAGGATCATTTCACCCGCCTGGGCGTTCCGGTTCAATCGCTGCCCGTGGTCGATCGCGCCAGCGCGAACGACCCCTCCCTGGCGCGCGCAATCGCCGAAGCGAACTTCGTCTACCTTTCCGGCGGAAAACCGGCGTACCTGTATCAAACACTGGAAGGCAGCCTCGCCTGGGAATCCATCCTCGCGGTAATACGGAGCGGAGGGTTGCTCTCCGGATGCAGCGCGGGCGCCATGATCATGGGCGAAGCCTTTTTCGGTTTTTCGGGACGCAGCCGGCAAGCCGGGTTCCGATTGCTGCCGGGCGCGACGGTCATTCCCCACTTCGACGAAATCCCGGATTGGGTGGTCGCACCCGTCCGCGCTTGGATCACCCAGGGTCTGACCCTGATCGGTATCGAAGCCAACACGGCGTTGTTCCATAACGGTCATCAGATGGAAGTGCTCGGCGCCGGCGGTGTGACCGTCTGGAATAAAGCGGGCAAGACCCGTTACACACAAGGGATTGTGCCGGATTGGAACGATCGTTGACGTGCAAGCCGGTCGGCCGATGGAATCAAACCATCGGTCATCCGGCCCGCGAAGAAAGGGGAATGTTATGAAAATCGGACTGCAAGTGCCGAACTTCACCTGGCCCGGCGGCCCGGCGGGTATCGCCGGAAAACTTTCGGAAATCGCCCGCGCGGCGGACGGCGCGGGTTTTTACAGCCTGTGGGTCATGGATCATTTTTTCCAAATCGGAAACCGGGATCAGACGACGGGCCTCGGTCCGGCGGAAGACGATATGCTGGAAGGCTACAGCGCCCTCGCTTACATGGCCGGCTTTACGGAAAAAGTGAAGCTGGGCACGCTGGTCACCGGCGTGATCTACCGCCATCCCGGCATTCTGATCAAAACGGTCACGACGCTGGACGTGCTTTCGGGCGGACGCGCCTACCTGGGCATCGGCGCGGCCTGGAATGAACGCGAGGCGCTCGGACTGGGCGTCCCCTTTCCCCCGGTTGGCGAACGCTTCCGCCGCCTGGAGGAAACGCTGCAGATCGCAAAGCAGATGTGGTCGGACAACAACGGACCGTATGAGGGAAAATACTACCGCCTGGCCGAGACGCTCTGCAATCCGCAACCGCTCTCCAAACCGCATCCGCCGATCCTCATCGTCGGCGGCGGCGAACAGAAAACACTGCGGCTGGTGGCCCAATACGCGGATGCTTGCAACCTGTTTGCGCGCATCGGGGTCGACTCCGTCCGCGCCAAGCTGGACGTTCTGAAACGGCACTGCGATGCGGTCGGGCGGGATTACGCCCAAATCGAGAAAACCGCGCTCGATTCCGTCCACCTCGCTCCGGGCCATCTCAGCGCACGGGACGTGATCGATCATTGCCGCGCGCTGGCCGACATCGGCATCCAGCACGCAATTTTCAACATGCCCAACGTCCATGAAATCGCGCCGCTCTCTACTTTCGGGCGGGAGATCATCCCGGCGGTGGCGGGGTTCTAGCAGGGTGCGGGAAATAAGGAAGTTGTCATTGCGAGCGACCAAAGGGAGCGAAGCAATCTCGTTTTTCGCGCTAGGAAACCCAGATTGCTTCGTCGCTTCGCTCCTCGCAATGACAAATCCAGACTTTTTACGCACCTTGCTGGTTTCCGGAGCAATCCGGTCGAGGCGAGGATGAACGATCCAGAAAAAGAAATTGTTCGCAAAGGCTACAATGCGATCGCCGAAAAATACCTGGCGTCGCGCTCGGAGGACTCGGCGGATGTGCAACTGATCGACGAGCTCGCACGGCGATTACCCCCGGGAGCCAAAGTCCTGGATGCCGGCTGCGGAGCGGGGGTGCCCATTACCAAACGTTTGAGCGAATCGTTTTCGATGACCGGCGTTGATTTTTCGGAGGCTCAGATCCGCCTGGCCCGGCGGCTGGTTCCCCGGGCGCAATTTGTCCTTCAAGACATCACTCACCTTGCCTTTCCCGACGATTCCTTCGACGCGATTTGCTCCTATTACGCGATCATCCACATCCCGCGCGGGGAACACCGTGCGATCCTGCAGAATTTTTATCGAATACTCCGGCCCGCGGGACTGGCACTATTGTGTTTGGGCGCGAACGATCTGGAACGCGACGTCGTGGAGGACTATCTGGGTTCCCGGATGTACTGGAGTCACTACGACTCCAAGACTAATTTGCGCATGCTCACGGAGACCGGGTTTGATTTGATCTGGTCGAGAACGGTTGCGGATGAGAGCTCGCCCGGGAGCGGGCATCTTTTCGTTTTAGTCCAAAAACCTCCTCCCTGATTTACCCGATCGACCCTAAAGCGGTTTTCGGGAAAAACTTTTTATTGGATCACTCGGCATGAAACGGTTTTGGAATTCCGGATGTTTGATCGCGTTGCTCGGTGTTTGGCTGGCGATCTCGACCTCGGCCGTGGCGGTCATTGCCCTGGCAGCCGCCCGGCCCAATACCCGCGCCGAAATTCTGATGGGAACGGGATTGGTTCTGCTCTGGATCCTCCTGGGCGGAACCGCGATGCATCTGACGCGAAATCCGGTCCGCACCATCGTCCAGTCAATCCGGATCGACTGGCGGATAAAATTCGTGCTACTCGCCACGATTCTCGCGCTGGTGGAGGAGACGATCACCACGGGGATGACCAACCTGGCTCCGTTCTTCGGAGTTCCGGTGGGGGCGGCGTACATCACGGCCTCGGCCAACTTCTTTGACGTTGTGTGTTTTCATAGCGTCGTGGTTTTTATCCCGATGTTCGCGGGTTGGGCCGTGCTCCTGCGCTATTTCGAGTTCAGTCCTAATGCGGTCTTTCTGCTTTTTGGTTTGACGGGGACGCTGATCGAAACAACGTTCAGCGGGCCGCAAGGGCTGGCGGAGTTCGGCCTATGGATTTTTGTTTACGGATTGATGGTCTATTTACCGGCCTACACGCTACCCGTGGAACGCGGCGCCAAGCGTCCCCCCTGGTGGATGAATGGAGCGGCGATATTCCTGCCGATCGCCTTTGCCATCCCGGTTGCGGTCGTGGTTGGAATTGTGCATCCGATCCAGATTCATTTCCCGCCGATTGTGCCCAACTCCTGATCCGTCATCCCGGTCGGACGGCCATCCCGCGATTTCGAAACACCTCGTCCGGCAAATCATTATTATTCGAAAGACGATCCGGGTCGTTCGATTTGCAGGCGCATTTGTTTGTAGGGGGGAACCCTCCGCTTGAGACAGTCCAATAACCCGAGCCACTGCTCGAAGGTCAATTCCGACGGCGTGGCAGAGAGCGGAAACCGCAGTTCTTGCGACAGGAATTTCCACTGCCGGTAGGAAAAGATCGGCTGGAAAGTTCTGCCAAGGCTCCTGTTCCAGCCCGCAAAACCGTAACAAACCATTTTTTGGAAGAGATCGGCGTCGGCCGGCGGAACCAGCGGGAGCGAACGTTTTTGGATATGCAAAAGCACCGAATCCACGCCGGGGACCGGTTCGAAATCGGTCCGGCGCAACTCCCGGATGATTTGGATTTGAAACCGGGGTTTGGCCAGGATCGAAAACCGCGTCTCCGCCGGGCGGCCGGAAAACTTTTCCGCAGCTTCCTTTTGAATGATCAGGTAAGCGTCGCTTGGCGCGGCGGAGGCACAGAGGATTTTCCGCACGATGTCCGCCGTCCGGTTGAATGGAATATTGGCGAATATTTTATAGTCACCGTCCGGGAGGGGATACGTCTGGACGTCTCCTTCCACGACGTTCACATTGGACACGCATTGGAATCGTTTCCGCAGGATGACGACGAGCTCCGTATCTTTTTCCAGCGCGACGACCTTGCGCGCAAGCCGCGCCTAGTTCTGCGGTGAGCATTCCGCGTCCGGCCCCGATGTCCATCACCGTGTCGGAGGGTTTGATCGTACTTTCGGCGAGGAGCCGGCGGACGAGCTGTGTGCTTTTAAGGAAATTCTGCGCCAGGGCGATTTGTTTGCGCTGTTGGCTTGCCATGTTTCACCTCTTGCGATATCGAGGAGTAAACGAAAATGCGGGGCTGGAAGGATCTCACCTTCATGGCTCCGCATTTGGCAAAAAAAAGGCCATGAACACGCGATACCAGCGCATGTTCATGGCGCGCAAACTTCGATTAAACTAAATAACCGGGAGGATACGCCGCGAACGGGATTGGGAACGCGTGGAGATCAATCCGATTGTAGTTCGCGGGTCCGAATCATCATGGGATTTCCTTTCAAGGGAAAAAATTGCGTCGACAACCGACCGGAACTATATCCGCCGCCGGAATCCTTGTCAAGCCGGCTCAGCGGCTGGACAAACCTGACAGGTTCTTAGAAACCTGTCAGGTCTTCGTGAATCATGTCCATCCATTAACTGCGGCAATCAATAGTCGTGTAAATTACTGCGGTAGCGCGACGGTCGTCTTTCCGATCTGGCTGACGGCGAGATGGAATTCGCCCTTCCCGCTTGCGCTGGGCGTGGTTTCCCCCGGTTTCTTGACGTTTGCCTCGAATTCCAGATCCGCCTTTAACAGTGCTCCGGACTCATGATCGATCCAAATCGTCCCATGGATTGATGTAATCGAAACCGGCAACAATCCGAAGCTGGAATCCTGCCCCGTCCCTCCTAACCCGGTGTTGTCGACCGAGTAGACGTCGACTTGCCGCCCTTCCAGCGACGTTCCAGATTCCGCCTTGGGATCGGCCATTCCTACCGCGCTTAGGATGGTCAGCGGGTCCAATTGCCAAAGCGACCACGTCGCGCTGAGCATGGCCGAGCCCGGCTGGATTTTTCCCCCGACCACTTCGTATTCCTTCCCGTCGAAGAGAAACGCCTCGGTTTTATCTCCATCGGCATCGAGAACGTAATGGACGTTCGTTCCTTGAACCTCCGCTTGGAGGGTGGTGAGGGCATTGGTCCCGGACGCGGACGGCATGCTTTCGCTCGCGGATAGCGTGTACGAGGGCAGGGAATCCGGCGCCGTCCCAGTGCCGAAGAGTTTCGACAGCGAGGTGATCACCAGCGCGCTGGCGGGGAGGCTGGGAGTCTCCTCCGACGCACCGCCGGCGGGTGTCGGCGTGGATCCGGATAATTCGCCGCCGTTTGCCAGCACGTTTACGGCGGTTCCCCCGTTCAGGGATTGGAGAATCACGGTCGCCTGGCGCCCGGTCGACGCCTGGGAAAAGAGGAGGTCCTTTTCCCCGTCCGGCAGCGCCTGCTCGGCGTCTGTCGCCCAGCTTTGGCCGGTGAAATATTTTTCATAGAACGCCTGGACCGTATCCGGCGACGAGGCCGAGGTGTACCGCAGGCTGTTGGGCATCCGCTCGACGTCTTGCGCGTCGGAAGTCGCCGGGATGTCCGTCAGCACCGGAAGGCAGTCCCCGGGATAGGCGACGGGCGCCCCATTGTTTATTTCGGACAGCTCGTAATCGAGCGTCTTGGTTCCGGATGCGATTGAAAGCTCCAAATGGTATTTCACAAGGTAACCGCCGTCGGCCGCCACCCATACCTTGCCGCTCGCCTGCACGTCTTTGATCCCGACGGAATCCGAATTCACCTGGTATACGGTCGTCGCGATCCCGGCAACGGTTTCATTGCCCGCCGACGTGCCGGATTTCAGCGGATAGAGATACGCCGAAAGGCTCGCGGCATCAACATCGATATTCGAATCATCCCAAAACACCTGGCATCCGGTTGCTCCACCCGTGAGCAGGTAACCGGCCTGATCCACCTTTCCCACCGTCAATTCGATGGCTCGGCCGGTTTCGTCGAAGGAATCGACCGATTCAAAGATGGCTTTTTCCGCGCTCCAGACCGCGAGAGAATATTTTTCCGTGCGGTCGATCGGTCCGTCGGCGGTCTGTCCCTTGGTGGCGATGGTTAAGGCGGCCCGGTAATGGGTCAGCTTCTCCGTGCCCGTCGCGGCGTCCAAAACCAACCCGCCGGCAGCGCCGCCGCTAATTCCCGGGATAGTGGTGATGCAGGATACCGCCACGATCATTGCGAGCCCGACTATGAGCAATCGAAAACGCTTCATGCGGATTTCTCCCTTTCGCCGATTATGCCTCTCTAGTTTCTCACCAACGAATGTTATTTGAGTTTTTCGATGATGTAGTACGCTTGACCGCCCTTTCCATACGTATCGACAATCTGAGCCATGTTCACGAAATCGAATACTGCTATTAAATAATCGCCGGGATTGGCCGATTGGGGGTAATTAAAGGGCTTCTCGGTTTTCGTTCCATCCACCTTATTCACGCAATCCAAGTTCGCACTTTTGGGAGTCATTTCTACCTTGTTGTAATTAATATTCATATGCATTGTGGTGTTTCCGAGCCAATCCGTATCCATCGTCCCGGAGACCGTGAGGGTGGACTTCCCCATCGGGATGGGAACCAGTTGGCAATCCTCCACGGGATTGGTGCTGACGATATCAAGCCATACATCCGTTCTGAGTTCTCCGGAAATCGTATTATCGTCTGCGATGGAAATTGGTCCCTCGGCCGAGAAATACGAGGTATCGGTGGTGCCGCTGCCGGTTTGGTCGTTCCACGCCTTGATCACAAGGTTGTAATTGCACGTGCCCACTTTGAAGGAGGCCGAGGCAGTTTTCGTATACGTGCCGTAGGTTAAAGTGGTGACGAGCGTCTCACTGCCCTCTTTTTCGGGGAAATAATGCATGTGGATTAAACCCGGTCCATACTCGACTTGGGCGGATGGCGTGGTGACCGCCCCCAGGGAGCCTGTCGTTTCGAGGGTCCCCGGTTTTGGCGTGTCCGGCTGTGGAGTCCCCGGGAGAACGAGCGGGGCGAGCGGAAAAGGCTGTTCGACCCCGGATTTTTTATCCCAACCATAGGAGATGACAATCTGGGGAAGGTCGCTGAGGCAGACAAATTTCTTGGGAGCGGCGGTAAACTTAACCGCGGCAGGGTTCCCTGCCGATTTCGCAACCGAGACGGTGGCTACGGAGATGGAAGCCGCCAGCAATAGAGCGCACCCGGCAAGAACAGCGCGAACGGGCTTGAGCATAGAATGATCCTCCTGATCTTCGATGGTTATACTGCTTTGAACAATCGGGGAGATGTTTTTATCCTACGCGCGGATTGTACACTAATTTGACGCCGTGAATCCCGCGGGCTATTACCCCAAGATTACGATCCATCTAGGTATCGTTTTCCTCGACGCGTGGAACCGGGGGGTTTCTGGCAGCGGCCGCCGCAGAACGACGGCTTGCGGATTTGCGCAAAGAAGATTTTTTCTTTTTCGTACCCGCCGCCAGCTCCGCCTTCTTCGCCCGCGGCAGTTTTTTTATCGCCGCCTCGCGTTTTCGCGCGGCGCTCGCATCCGCCTGAGGTTCGAAATACACCAGCATCAAGGGCATATGCGTCCGCGTGTAGCGCCCGCCGTTACCGGACCGATGCTGGCGGTAGCGGCGCGTCAGGTCGTTGGTCCAGCCGGTGTAGAACGATCCGTCCGCGCACTGCAAAATGTAGCAGTATGGCGTTCCTTTTTTGGCAGACGAGAGTCGCTTCATGGGGAGGGACGGTCAGTAGATGCCGATAAACAGCAACTGCATGGCGGGGATTACGAGATAGCTCACCATCAGGAGCAGCACATTGACGCCCAGCATCGGGAGAATGAAAACCAGGATGACCAGCGCGAACGGGCCGAACTTCTGGAAAGCGTCGAACCCTTGGGCGGCCACACCTCCCAGCAGCGCGCCGAGCACCTGCGCCCCGTCCAGCGGCGCGATCGGGATCAGGTTGAACACGGCCAGCAGCAAGTTTAAGAATACAAAAAGGGAAAAGAAGTACGCTGGATCCGGATAATATTGATTGGCCGAAACGGTGGTCGGAATCCAGTGGAAGATATAAAAGGGAATCACGCCGACGACGGCCAACGCCAGGTTGGTCAGCGGCCCGACCAGCGCGACGAAACCCATTTTCACGCGCCGATTCTCGCCGAAGTTTTCCGGATTGATCGGCGTCGAGGCCCAGCCTACGCCGACAAACACGAACAACATCGATCCGACCAGATCGAGGTGCTTGAACGGGTTGAGCGTCAACCGGCCATGTTCGCGCGGGGTCGGATCCCCCATACGGGTGGCGGCCAAGGCGTGCGCCAGTTCGTGGGCGGGGAAGACGATCAGCAGGATAAGAACCCGGGTGATCAGGTCGGCCGGGGAAAGGGAAAGCATTTGCGGATTATACCTCGCCGCCCCCCTGCATCCGCGAGACTTCGGAAAAATATTTTCGCGAGCGCAGCGGGGATTCGAGCAAGTATTGGATGTAGTGCTGCAGCACCGGCTCGAGCTCGTCGAGCGTGGCGGTCCGCACCCGCAGCCGGAAGGCATCCGCGAGCGGGCTGCGCTGGATGTGGCGCAGCACCTTCAGAGCCGTGAGCGAGACGGGGTACCTCCCTTCGGTGCGGTTGGCGCACCGCGGGCAGACCACTCCGCCCCGCGCGGGGGAAAAGAATTGATCCTCCGCCTGGATCGCTTCGCCGCCGACTGTGCATAGCGAGAGTTCGGGGCGGTAGCCCATCGAATCCAGCAGCTTCAGGTCGTAGCAGCGCAGCGCCAGCGCGATGTTCCCATCCGTGCACAGCGCTTCCAGCGTCTGCACGATCAACCGGTACGCGTCCTGGTTCTCCAACTCCTCGGGCGCGAGCCGGTCGAGCAGTTCCGCCGCGTACGAAGCGGCCGCCGAACGCACCAGGTCGTCGCGCAACCGGGAAAAGGATTCCACCGTCTCGGCCTGTGTGACGATGTCGAAATCCCTCCCGCGGGCGAGGAAAACAGTCGCGCGGTGGAACAACTCCAGGTGGCCCGCTTTGCGCGAGGCGGGCTTGCGCACGCCCACCGCGCGCACGCGGATCTTGCCGCGCTGCGGGGTGAACAGCGTCAGGATCCGGTCCGCCTCGCCCCAGTTCCGGCGGCGGAGGATTATGGCTTCCGTTTGATAGGTGCGTTCGCGGGGCATAAAAGGAATTATACCGGGGACGATTGAGAGGCAAGGGGAGTGCGTCATTCAGCCTGCAGGTGCCATTCGGACCCCGGAAATCCACCGGGGTTCCGGGGCGAGGCTCCTTCAGGAGCCGAGGAATCGGTGACTCGATGAGGAAAGTCAAACTTATATTCTGTAATTGATTGACGGATTTATGCGCTACCGATCCCTCACCCCGCCCTGCGGCGGGGTTCGGGATGACACACGCCGCATGTCATTCCGAGCCCTCTTTAGGGGGCGAGGAATCGGTGACTTATTGGAAAAGGCTCAAACATTTTTAGAGCGTCCGTATACCGAATTATGCGCTACCGATTCCTCGTCGCCCCGCAAACCTTCGGGGCTCCTCGGAATGACAGATGAAGTGCGGCATCCCATCTGCCACCTTGTAGCGGGGTTCGGGATGACCCATGCAGCTTGTCGTGGAGAACTATGGCGCGGGCAGTATACCCAGGGGGTCCTGTGGCGCGGATCCGAAACGCATTTCGAAGTGGATGTGCGGCCCGGTGGAATTGCCGGTGGAACCGGCCAACCCGAGGATCATACCGCCGAACATTTTCGCGCCGCAAGTGACGTTGATCTGGGAAAGGTGGCCATAGAAGGTGTGCCAGCCGTCGAGATGGTCGATAATCACCAGGTTGCCGTACCCGGGCGTGCCGTCGCGGTTCTGACTCCAGCCGGCGTAGACGATCACTCCGTTGTCGGCGGCGTAGACGGGCATGCCGAGGTAGGCGGCGATGTCGATGCCGGAATGGGCCGGCGGGGAAAACGCATTGCCGGAGAGCCAATGGTAGGAGGACGGGCTGGGCCACATCCAATCGCCCGTGCCTATCGGGCCGTCATACCCGTTGGGGCAGGCGCCGGCGCCCAACGCGTAGGTGGACGATTTCCCTTTGAAGATGAGCGGCGCTTCCCATTCGTATGGTTTCCAGCCGCCGGGCAGGATCAGCCACTGGCCGTCCGCGATCGAAGGCGCGAGCGGGTTGAGTTCGTTGCCCGGCCAGTTCAGGATCGCGTCGACGGACGTATTCCAGTTGCTCGCGATGGACGCCAGGTCGTCCCCTTTCTTCCATTTATAGAAGGCTCCGTCGACGGGAAGAATATTGAGGTTCTGGCCAGGCTGCAGGAAATTTGCGTTATCGGCCAGCAGGTCGGTATTGCCCCAGACGATGCTCGCGTCCTTCAGGCCGAATCGCTTGGCGATGGATGAGACTGAATCCCCTTTTTGAATCGTGTATGGGGTGACCCAATCCGAATTGCGGGCCGGAATCGTCATTTGTAAAACAATGGAACGGCCGATATCGGACCGGGATACGCCGGGCGGTTCCGCGGAGGGGAGCGCCAATCCGTCCCCCACCGCGCCGGCGATCGCCGTTGCGGATTGCGCGGACTCACCCGTTTGTAAATCCTCGCCCGCCGGATTGGTCCGGATCATCCGCCACCCCCAATACCCGAGCACACCGAGCAAGGCCGCGGTGCATAGCATCCCGACCCAGAATCCTCCTTTGCGGAAGGAAGATGGTTGGGAAGTTCTTTTGCCTTCGGGGTTTTCCGTATCCGTCACAACGCAATCCTGTCAGCAAACGCAAGTATTCTAATCCGGGCGAACGGCCCTCGGTTGGATCCAACCGGCCGTAACGGACGCGGATTATAGCATACTGATTTTAATGTAGGCGTTCATGCGGTGTCTATATCTCCATTTGTTGCGGTACCGATCCCTCGGTCCCTAAAGGGGGCCTCGGGATGACATCCGTAAAATGTCATTCCGAACCCCGCTGTAAGGCGGGGTGAGGAATCGGTAGCGCATAGTTGGGGAAATGGATGCTTTGAATATATTTGGATCGACTCCAACAAGTCACCGATTCCTCCCCCTCGCCTGCGGCTCGGGGTCGGAATGGCATATGGCGCATGTCATCCGAATCCCCGGCCCCTGAAGGGGGCTCGGTAAATAATGAGCCAGAAAAACGGGTATTTGCCTTCCCTCAGCGGAGCGGCTAGAATGACGCTGCCGTACCGCCATGTTAACGATCGAAATCTTTACTCTCTTCCCGAATCTCTTTGAAGCCCCGCTGCGCGAAAGCATACTCGGCCGCGCGGTTGCGCATGGCTTGCTCACGGTGGGAGTGCACAACATCCGCGATGCCGCAACGGACCGCCACCAGGTGACCGACGACGCTCCGTACGGCGGCGGCGGCGGGATGGTGATGAAGCCGGAGCCGATCTTCGCGGAGGTGGAAACGGTGCTCGGGTCGCCGCCCGCGCTACCCGTCATCCTCCTCACCCCGCAGGGGACGCCGTTTACACAGGAGAAGGCCTGGGCGCTCGCGGAGACTCCGGGGTTCGCGCTGCTTTGCGGGCGGTACGAAGGAGTGGACGAGCGCGTACGCGAACACCTGGCGAGCGAGGAGTTATCCATCGGCGACTACGTGCTCTCCGGCGGCGAGCTGGCGGCGCTGGTAGTGGTGGAAGCCGTCGCGCGCCTTCTGCCCGGAGCTCTCGGCAACGAGGAAGGAGCCCGCGACGACAGCCATTCGAGCGGATTATTGGAATATCCGCACTACACCCGACCGCCCGAGTTTCGCGGTTGGGGTGTACCGGACGTCCTGCTTTCAGGTAATCATGCCCAGTTGCGGCAATGGCGCCGCGAGCAGTCGCTGCGGCGCACTTTCCTTCGCCGTCCCGATCTTCTGGCGAAAGCGGAATTATCCGACGAGGAAAAGCGGCTGATTGCGCGCTGGAAGTCGCAAGAGCCCGGAGCGGAAAAGTAGCAGCCCCACTTTCCCCGCTTCCCCCGCTTCGCGAGGGCAAGCGCAAGGGCAGGTGCGAGGGCAAGCTTTCGTCGTTCGGCTTCGATCATGTCCACCTTCGAAGGAATTTTCTTACTGGTACAAGGCCGTTCCATTCCATGGAAATAATAATTTCAGGCATTTTCTGAGCCTCGGCCACATTAGCGGAAGCGGGGCTTGCCCAACTTCCCGGCTCATGCTAGAGTCCTGCATTCTTTGAAATCGGGGGAATAACCATCATGAGAAACGTCACGCATACCATAAAACCTTTCCTGCTGGCAACACTTCTTCCGTTCTTCCTAGGCGGGTGCCGGGGAAGTTCGCCCGTCACAGCCGGCACGCAGCTGCCGACGGGGGCGAACACTCCGACCGGGACCATCCAACCTCCCCGCAGCCTGACCATCTGCATGGGTGCGGAACCCAAGAGCCTGTATCTCTACGGCGAAGGCGGGTTGGCGTCGCGGACCGTGTTGGAGACGGTGTACGACGGACCGATCGACTCGCTCAACTATTCCTACACTCCGGTGATCCTCAAATCCCTGCCGACGCTCGACAATGGCGGCGCGGTCCTCAAACAAGTGACGGTGAAACAGGGGGATAAAATTTTCGACGATGACGGAGCCGCGGCTGCGCTCGTACCCGGCGTGAAATACCGCCCCGCCGGTTGCACAGACGCTTCGTGCGTCGCAACCTATACGAGCGGTTCGGTGACGATGGATCAACTGCAGGTGACGTTCGTGTTGAAATCCGGCCTGCAGTGGTCCGACGGGGAGCCGCTCACGGCGGATGATTCCGTCTATTCCTTCGAGCTCTCATCCTCGCCCGACACGCCTGCCCCGGCCGGAATGACGCGCGCCATCCTCGGCACGCAGGCGTATGAAAAACTGGACGACCTCACGGTCCGCTGGACCGCGCTCCCGGGCAACATCGATCCTTCGTATTCCCACCGGTTCTGGGTGCCCCTGCCGCGCCACGCCTGGGGCAAGATGTCGGCTGCCGAACTGCTCACCGCAGACGCCTCCACCCGGACGCCGATCGGCTGGGGGCCGTACATCATCCAGTCCTGGACTGCGGGCACCGAAATTCTCCTGAAAAAGAATCCCAATTATTTCCGCGCCGGCGAAGGGCTGCCGCATTTTGATACGCTGCATATCAAGTTTATCGGCCCCGACGGACGGCTGGGGATCTCGACGCTCCTGTCGGGCGAATGCGACGTGGTGGATCAGACGGTTCAATTGGACGACCAGATCGCCGAAATCCAAAGCCTGCAATCCCAGAAGAATCTGCAGGCGGCGTTCACAACCGGCACCGCCTGGGAGCATCTGGATTTCAACCTCAAGCCGGTGTCCGGGATAAGCGCGCTGGATTATTCGGACGTCCGCCTGCGGGAGGCGATTGCTTTTTGTCTGGACCGGCAGAAGGTGGTCGATCAGGCGCTCGGCGGTCTCTCCGCCGTCCCCGACGATTACGTCCCGCCGCAGGATCCGCTCTTTAATAAAGACGTTGCCAAGTACCCGTTTGATACAGCCAAGGGGATGGCCCTGCTCGACCAGATCGGATGGAAAGATCTCGACAACGACCCGTCCACACCGCGCACGGCGCAGGGCGTGACCGGCGTGGCCAATGGGACAAAGTTGATTGTCAATTCCACGATGGTGTCCAGTGAACTCCGGCAAGCGGCCGCCGCCATCTATGGCACCAGCCTTTTGGAATGCGGGATCGGGTACGTTGCGTCTTTCACCGATAATTCCATGTTTGTCGCCAATGCGGACGGGCTGCTCTTCGGACGCCTCTTCGAGACGGCCCAGTTCGGATGGATCGCGGGTGTGGAGCCCGCCTGCGAACTGTATACCACCGCGGAGATCCCGACCATCGACAACGGTTATGCCAGCACGAACGACACCGGCTTTTCCAATCCGGAATACGACCAAGCCTGCGATCTGGCACACCGGTCGCTTCCCGGTACGGCGGCCTATATCCAGAATCAATATCAGGCGCAGAAAATCTTCGCCGAAAATTTGCCCTCCATTCCGCTCTACCTCACGGTGAAAATGGCCGTCGCGCGCGCCGACCTCACCGGGTTGATCATGGACCCGACCGCCGCCACCGATTTGTGGAATCTGGAAGCTTTTGATATTCCCGAATCCTAAAAGCGGTTTCTTCCATCCTTCGGGAGAGAAAAACATCAAAGCGCACGGGCATTCCCGTGCGTTTTGGTTTGGTTCTGCTTGACGCGGGTTTCGAATTTCGTTTATAGTAAAAACCATCCTGCCGCGAGCGGATACCGCGTAATTTTTCCCGGGGTTGTCGATCGGCGTCTACCCGTTGCATCCCTCCCGACGAATCGGCCCGGATCCCGCGGCCGGTCCAAAGCGCGGTTCCAAGAGATTACGATGGAAAAAGAAACGTTGCTGAAAGTGGAAAACCTGAGCGTGCGGTATGCCACTCGCGCCGGCGACGTGTCCGCAGTGGACGACGTCTCGTTCGACCTCGCCCGCGGCGAGGTGCTGGGCGTGGCGGGGGAATCCGGCTGCGGAAAAACAACGCTCGCCCTGAGCCTGCTCCGGCTGCTGCCCCAAAGCGGACGCATCCTGCGCGGGCGGGTACTCCTGGATGGGACCGATCTCCTCCCGCTTTCCGAAGAAGCGATGCTTCCCTTCCGCTGGCGGCGCATTGCGATTATCTTCCAGGACGCGATGAATTCGCTGCATCCGGTGTACCGCGTGGGCGACCAGGTCTGCGAGGTGCTGCACTCGCGCGACGCCAGTCTATCGCGCCGGCAAGCCCGCGCGCGCGCGGCGGAACTCTTCGCGATGACCGGGGTGGATCCCGCAATGATGGACGGATATCCGCACGAGTTCAGCGGCGGAATGCGCCAGCGGGCGGCGATCGCCATGGCACTGGCCGGTAATCCGGAACTGGTCGTCGCTGACGAGCCGACCACGGGGCTTGACGTGATCGTCCAGGATTCGATTCTGCGGGAAATCCGGTCGTTGCAGGAACGCCTGGGAATGAGCCTGATCTACATCTCGCACGACATCGCCGTGCTGGCCGAGACGAGCCGCCGCCTGGCGGTGATGTACGCCGGCCGGTTGGCCGAGCTTGGCGAAAGCGTGGAACTCTTCGATCATAGTCTGCACCCGTATACGCGCGCGCTGCTGGTGAGCTTTCCCAAGCTCCACGGCCCCCTGCGCCGGATTTCACCCCTGGCCGGCGAGCCGCCGGATCTATTGCATCCGCCCTCCGGCTGCCGCTTCCATCCGCGCTGCCCGCTCGCGCTGGAGATCTGCGCGGCGCGCGTCCCCGGCTGGAAGGATTACGGCGGCGGCCATTACGCCGCATGTTGGAATCCCATGGAGGCCGCGTGACACCGCCGCTCGTGGAAGCCCGCCACCTGACGAAATTCTTCCCCGTCCAGCGCGGCGTCATCCCGCGCGCGCGCTCCCGTGTGCACGCGGTCGACGACGTTGAGCTTGTGATCGGCCGCGGGGAAACCCTGGGGCTGGTGGGGGAATCCGGCTGCGGAAAAACAACGACGGCCAAACTGCTCGTCCGCCTGCTGAAACCAACCTCCGGCCGGATCCTGTTCGACATGGAGAATGGATCGCCGATCGACCTCTCGGCGCTGCGGGAAGGCGCGCCGATGAAAACCTTCCGACGCAGGGCGCAGATCATCTTTCAGGATCCGTATGAATCGCTCGACCCGCGGATGAAGGTAATGGACATTGTCGGGGAACCGCTCTCAATCCAGGGGATCTCCGACCCGGTCGAGCGGCGGATCCGCGTTTCGGAAATGCTGCACTCCGTGGGGCTGAGCCCCACCGCAACCTTCGGGTCTCGCCTTCCGCACGAGCTTTCGGGCGGCCAGCGCCAGCGCGTGGCCATCGCCCGTGCATTGATTTTAAATCCGTCCTTCGTAGCAGCCGACGAACCCACGTCGATGCTCGACGCCTCGATCCGCACCGGGATCATGAACCTGATGCTGGACCTTGGCGGGGAGATGCAGCTTGCCTACCTGTTCATCACCCATCATCTTGCCGTGGCCCGCTATATGAGCCGGCGGCTGGCGGTGATGTATCTTGGGAAGATCGTCGAGACGGGCGCGACGGAAGAGCTGCTCAACCATCCCCTGCATCCTTACACCCGCGCGCTGCTCTCGGCCGTTCCCGAAGCCGATCCGCGCGCCCGGCGTAAAGCTCCCGAGATCCTGGGCAGCGTCGGAACGCCGATCGATCCGCCACCGCAATGCCGGTTCCTCGCCCGCTGTCCGATCTCGACGGATGTGTGCCGTTCCCAGCCTCATCCGCCGCTGGAGGATAAGGGCGGCGCGCATTGGACGGCGTGCTACCTCGCGTAAATTCCCGAGGCGGCCCGGCTGGAAAGTAAGGATGAACCCATGAACTCTTCGCCCAAATCCGAAACCCATAAAACGCGAATCGACCACGTCCCGGCGATCTAGATCGAACCCGATCCCCGCTCCTCGCGGGGAAAACTGGCCGTCTGGCTGCCATGGTTTACCGGTTCCAAGGAATCGACCGAGCCGCTACTCAGGCAACTAGCCGCAAAAGGATTTACCGCCCTGAGCTACGATCCGTGGCAGCACGGGGAACGCGCGCGGGAATCCTCGGAGGAGCTGGAAACCAGGGTGTTTGGCAACTTCCGCCGTTATATGTGGCCGATCTTCGGGCAGACCGCGCTGGATGCGCTGCGCGTCATCGATTGGGCCATGGCCAATTTAGCCGTCGGCCCGGAGGTGTATGCGGGAGGCATCTCCATGGGCGGGGATATCGCCGTCGCCATCGCGGGGCTAGATCCGCGCATCGTCTGCGCGGCCGCGATCAACTCCACACCCGACTGGCTCCGCGCGGGGACGGAAATGGCGCCCGGCGAACCGGACGCGTACGCTCAATTCTTCTACGACGGGTTCAATCCGCTGACACATCTCGAAGCGTACCGACGCCTCCCGGCGATCTCCTTTGAATGCGGCGCGGAGGACCGGCACGTGCCCCCGGAGGGGGCGCTCCGGTTTCAGGAGGGGTTGCGGGAAACCTACTCCGAAACCCCGGACCGGCTGCGCGTCACTCTCCATCCCGGCGTGAAACACGCCTCGACCGAATTGATGTGGATCCACAGCTTGGAATGGCTCGCGTCGCATTAATTCCAAGGTGAATCTGCCGCACGTTGATCCGGATGCCGGCCGGCAGCGGCGCCGATTTGCCGCCCCGGATTGCGCTATGGTAAACTTATTTCCGTCCGTCCGCTCGCATGCCGCGCTCGCGGAGGTTTCTATGCCGAATGGAACACCGGTAACTCGCGACTGGGTCTATGTCCTCCAAGACGGCACCGTCGTCATCGAATGGGAGGAAGGAACCCTGCAAGACATCCAGACCGGGGATTTTCTCCACCAGGGCGCCTTCGGCCATCCGGTTCAGGATACCGAGCTCGAACGGCTGCGGTTGACCGGCCGCGTCGAAAAATTCGACGCCCGAACGGTTTACCTCCGCGCGCTCCCCGACTTCAAACGCAAAACGATCGAATAATTTACTTCCGGGAGGAACAGGCATGAACGTCGCCCAGGCCATCCGCGAAAAATACGCCGTGCGGGTGTTTCTGCCCACGCCTCTCCCGGAGGACGTCGTCGGACGCATCCTCCGCGCGGGGCGGCGCGCCCAATCTGCCAAGAATTCCCAACCCTGGCACTTCGTCGCCGTGCGCGACCGGGCCACCCTGGAGCAACTCTCGCGCACCGGCCGCTTCGCCGGCCATATCGCCGGAGCGGCACTCGGCGTGATCATCGTCACCCCGGACCCTGCGCAAAAAGTGACGATCGCCTTCGACGCCGGCCAGGCCGCGGCCTATATGCAGCTCGCCGCCTGGGAAGAGAACGTCGGCTCCTGTCTGGCCAGCCTTTACGAGACGGACGAGGTCCGGCGGATCCTCGGAATTCCCGCGGAATTGCACGCGGACGTCGCCATCTCCTTTGGATATTTCGATCCCAAGCTTCAGCCGCCCTCGGGAGTGCTCAACCCCGGACGCAAACCGTTTGATGAAATCGTGCACTGGGATCGCTGGTAACAGTGAGGAAAGGACATCGGTAGCACGCCGCGACCTCCCTATCCATCCTCCCCTTTCCCTTCCCGTATCACGGGAAGGAGGGAGGGGATTATCCGACAGTGATATCGATTGATTCGACTTAGGGGTGGGTGGAAAGGGTGGCTTTAGAATCCCGACCGCAGGAGATCCCTCGCCGCAGCGGACAAATAAAAACGGGCGGCCGTCAGGCCGCCCGTTAGATTCCAAACTCCGATTGCGATCTTGCGCTCCTACTTGAACGAAGGCCGGACTTCCGGATCGTTCAACATAACCAGATTGACGATCCCGATAACCAACGAGATAAAATTACCTGCCAGGATCGCAACAATTTCCAGGATGGCGATGACTTGCACGGTCGCATAGGACGGCGGCTCCGTGCCGGATCCAAGAAGGCGGATGGCGTGGATCAACTCGAATATTCCCAGCGCCATGGGAAGTAAACCGACCGGCGAGCAGCAGATCAGAACAACGGATAGCGCAAGACCCGCAGCCAATCCCAAACCGATCAGGACGTTGATGATCCCGCTGATCAGCATCAGGACTGCGATTACCTGGACTTTTTGGGATTTTATTTGGGGCGGCGTCGAAACGGGCGTCGATTCCATTGAGTCATATCCTCCGGGAACAATTTGAGATAACGATTTCTTCCAACTATTCTACGACTTTTGCAGGGAAAAAGTTTCCTCTTTCAGTCCATCGGTCATTTTTCCGCAGCCGAGGCCGCCGGCCCGCCAGGACGGGATCGGGCGATGAGATATGCCTGACCGATAAGATGGAAAGCGGACGCAGCGGCATACGCCCCGGTGAAGAACGATCCGATCAGGCAAATCAGACTCCCCGACAACGCCAGGAGCGCCAGGGGAAAAAAGCCCAGCAGCGCCACCAGATAAGCGCCGGGCGCGGATCGGATCAGACGGAGAGATCCGCCCGGGCGGAGGGCGCCGCCGAATTTTTCCCCCGCGGCATACCGGCCAATGGCGGCTGAAATCAACAAACCGTCCACCATCGCGATCAGGAGGATTACGCACTCGATGGCGCAAAACGCCGATGCAACACCCGCGGCGGCGGCATCTTTCTCCGAGAGAAAATACGGGGAGACCAGCAGTCCGCCCGCGACCGCCGCGACGAGCGCTGGAAGGCTGTAGATCAACAGGATGCCGCAGATGCGAATCCCATCCGAAACGTTCCTGCGGAAATCCAAAGCGGGCAACTCCTCGGATTGTCCGCCGGCCACCCGCCGGCAGACCTCGCAAGCCCAACCGAGAACGGAGACCAAGCCAAGCAGCGGGACGAGCAGCCAGATTGCCGGAAGAATTATTTTCCGGAACCAATGGTCGTCGTGGATGGGAAACGTCAGGGAATATCCGAACCGCATGCTTTTCCTCCAGCCGCCGATGAATCGCGGCGGTCTCCGGACTGTATTGTATCGAATAATCCCGGTTGAGAAAACAAACCCGTAAGTTCCGGAGATCCGGACACCCCGGATCGCGGGTCCTCCAAAAGATCCCCCGATTCCATCCCCTTCCCCGGCTTGACATTACCCGGCGGATAACCTATCTTTAGTGCCGGACACCCACCCTTCCATGACGTTGCGATTACATAAAGTTACAAAGCAGATCGACCGGCTGCGGGAAAATGCCGTGGTGCGAGCTCAGCACGTGCAGGCGGAAATGCCCAAGGCGCGGGAAGCCTTCCATCAAGCCGCGCAGCGAAGCGATCTGTACGAGCGGGCCCGCGCCGCAGCGGAAAGCGGCTGGGACGGAGCGATGCCCGCCGGCAGCGAGGCACTCTCTTCTTTTAAAGAAGCCTCCACTCTTCCGGCAGCCCTCACCCTCGTTGCCGTCGACGGTTCGCAGGTTTACCCGGACCATCACGCCGCAGCGCTCTTCTACGCGATCAACATCGGCTTCTTCCTTCACCGCTATGACACCGGCGAAACCGACGCCGGCTCCGATCCGGATATCGTTTTCGAGGATGATTCTCTCTATCCCGACGGAAACCTGATTTCCCAGACGATCCTCAATGCGCGCCGCACCGTCGAGGAGATGGCCACACTGCAGCGGATTGCGCTGGCCGAAAAGCAAGCGGCGCCCGGACGGGCCGTGCTGGCTCTCGCCGACGGCGGACTGGCGTTGCGAATCGACGAGAAGGCTTTCCCGCCCGCCGAACGCGGCGCGCTGCAGAATAAATTCTTCGCCGCCATCGACAAGCTTGCGGCCGAAAAGATTCCGGTCGCCGGATACATCTCGCGTCCGGGCGGATCCCCCGTGCTCGCGCTGCTGGACCTGGCGCAGGAAGACGCCGCCGAGCATTCGCGCACACGCAAAGCACCCAAGCGCACAACCTTTCCCGCGCTGGACGACAGTCTGCTGTTCGAAAGCCTTCTTCCGCCGGGAACGCGTTCGCCAATCTTTGAGTTCGCCGCCTATTGGAACAACCTCTACCGCAACCGCGAGCCGAACCAGAGCGCGCACTTCTTCTATCTCAACGTAGGCCGGGCGTATCCGGTGGTGGCGCGGGTGGAGGTGCCGGCGTGGACCGCCGCGGATCCCAGCCTCGTGGACCGTGTGCATTCGGCGCTTGTCGAACAATGCGCCGTCACGCTCAACGATCCCTACCCATACGCGCTCATCCGCGCGGACGAGGAAGCGTTCGTTTCGGGGGAAGAAAAGCAATACCTCGAGCAGCAAATGGCGATCGCGCTCATCCGCGGCGGGATGCGGGTGAGCCGGTCGGAGAAGCTTAATCACAAGGGGCGGGCGAGAAAACACTGACCCCTCCCCGGCCCTCTGCCGTAACCGATCATGGAATACAGCCGGAGGCCGCGGAGGATAAGTACCATGGCTATTTCATTCGTTGTTCCCGATTGCAGACCCCTCCCCTACCCTCCCCATTCTGGGGAGGGTGGTCAAGCCCGGGTGGTTCTCCCGGCATGACCGGGAGGGGTAAGGAGTGACACTTCCATGACGAAACAATCTGCATCACAAACTCCCGCCGCGTCTCCCATCGGGCGCATACTTTCCAGCGGCGCGGCGGAATTCCTCTTCGGATGCGCCGGGGCGCAAAGCAGCCCGTTGCGGCTCGGGGCGTTCGTGCAGGCGGAGACGGAGCAGGCCTGCGCGATCGGAGTCGTGGCCGACATCCGCGTGGTCGACGACGCCTTCGCGCGCCAATTGGTTGCCGGCGACGCCAAACCGGATTACATCCAGGAACAACGCGACCGGCGGCTCACCCCGGTCGAAGTGCGCGCGTTGCACGCCGGATATATCCTCCATGGCGGCGATGTTTTCCATCGGCTGCCGCCGCAGCCGCCCTCCGCGCTCGAGGCGGTGTATGCCTGCGACGCCGAACGCCTGCGCGCCTTCCTGCGCGACGTGCGCGGCGGGTGGAACTTCTCGTTTCTTTCGATCCTCATCGCCGCGGGCGTCTCCAACGAAGTGCTGGCCGAATGCGTCTGGCAGGCGGCCGCGGCCCAGCCGGCCGATCCTGCCGGAAGGTTCCGGCAGGAAGCCGCGCGCGTCCTCACCCGTCTGCTCTCGGTCGATTTGCAGCGGCTCTACAGCCTGCTGCCGCAACTGGCCGGATGACACTCGGAGTATGTCATTCCGAGAGGCGCAGCCCCGAGGAATCGGTAAATTGATTGGATGATTCGAACTTTCATTGCGTCCGTCGCAAGATTATCGCATTACCGATCCCTCGGCCGGCTTTGCCGGCCTCGGGATGACACCCAAAGGGAGTCCCATGACCGATAACGAACTCGATAAAACCCTCCACCGCGCACCGCTCTCGGCCAAGCGCCACCCGCTCGGGATCGTCGTCGGCGGATCGCTCTCCGAGGGGCTGACAGTCAAACTCCATCCGCAAACGGTGCTGGAGGATCTGGCCGTCGGCCGCTACGTGGTCCTGCGCGGGCAGACCGGCAAGACCTTCTTCGGCATGGTTACTGACGTGCGTCTCGAAAGCCTCAATCCCGCGCTCGCCGCCAACCCGCCCGAGGCGGAGGACGATTTCTCCAAGCAGGTATTCCTTGGGACGATGGCCTACGGGTCGATGCACGTTTCGCCGATGCTGGTGCTGGAAGAAGGCAAGAAGGAAGTGCGGCCGATCAAGACCATCCCGTCGCACTTTTCGCGCGTCGACGAGGCCACCGAAGCGGAAGTGAATGTGGTCTTCGGCGAGGAAGACAAGCTGCATTTCAACGTCGGCTCGCCGTTGGAGATGGAGGACGCGCGCGTCAATCTGGATCTGGCGCGGCTGGTGGAACGCTCGTCGGGCGTGTTCGGAAAAAGCGGCACGGGGAAATCTTTCATCACCCGCATCCTGCTCGCCGGCCTGATCCGCTCGCAGATCGCCTCCTGCCTGATCTTCGACATGCACAACGATTACGGCTGGGCCGTGCGCGACGAGGCCGGGCGCGAATTCAAGGGACTGCGGCAGCTGTTCGATTCGCGCGTCAGCGTCATCACGCTCGACCCGGAAACCTCGCGCCATCGCGGCAGCAAGGTGGACGGCGTCCTGCGGATCGGATTGGGGGAGATCGAGCCGGAGGACGTCGAG
>PLND01000060.1:43889-47228 GCA_003141675.1 Anaerolineae bacterium | reverse complement strand
TCAGGCGTTTATTCTTCTTTTAAAAATTTGCCTTTCGGGAGGGCAGGCATTCGACTTGCCAATTCTCCGAACGAAGTTGATTCCAATCGTATTGAATGAGTGGAGCAGGAAATACAATTTCATGAGTGAGTTGATCCTTGGTGAACCAATCAGTTTCAATAATACCTTCCTTTTTGGCCTCATCAGTATTGGAAACGTTTCCACCGATCAAATCACAAAACATCCAAACTTTGATCATCTTATAGTGGTAACAGATCAAATCTTCGATTATGACGACTCGTTTCGGTTGTACTTTGACATTCGTCTCCTCGATTGTCTCTCTGACAACGGCCTGAACTACATTTTCTTCATCCTCCAGCGCGCCTCCGGGGCACACCAGATATGTTCCTCCATTGCCGTCACGGTATCGGACAAGCAAAATCGCGTTATCATGGAAGGTAATTCCACCCGCTGCAATTCGATGTGGTTTGCTCATATCTTTCTACCCCTCGACTCTACGCATAAGCCGCAACGCGCAAACGCTCTCCGCCAACCCCATCGACCAGGCAACGCCCTTTCCCGTCGAATCGACGGCCCGCGCGCGCTGAGGGTTTTATGCGCTCCTTAGGCAGCACCCTTCCGGGTCCGCCGCTTGAAAAATTCCACTTCGCGTTCGTGTTTCACGGCGGCCGCCCGTGTCGAAAACGTCCCGAGGTTGCGTCGCTTCCCGGTCTTCGGATTCTTGCGCAGGGAGTAGAGCCGGTATTTGCCCGAGGGAAGTTTGCGGATCATCGAATAGACTCCTTTCGCTCCGATTTTCGCTGCCCAAGCGCATGCAGCCGCGTATTGGGCGGCATCTTATCGATCCAGAGAATTAACTCTACAATGAAATGAAACCCATCCGCGCGAAAATTCTCTTTCTGCAGTTGATTATAACCATGATAATGTTTTTACGTTGCTTCGTCCAGGAAATGATCCACCTCCAATTCGGTTGGATAAATTCGCTCCTGGAAATAAGTTCTTTTACTTCGGTATCTGATCAACGATAAAAGGTTTTTATCTTCTCTATACGTTGTTTTACCCCCCCCGGCAGAAGAATATCCAAGTAGTTGGCAGGATATTCCCAGGCGCCCCGGCTCGCACGCCGGAGCAACCGGCCCAGCCCGGCGCCAGTAAAGCCTTTTAAAGGCGAGCGGGGGCCGGGGCAGTCTGCAGGCGGAATTTGTGATACACTAAACCTGCAGATGAGTAAACGGATCTCCCGTTGTACTTGGACCGCCGATCCCTTTATACGCGGGCGGTCAATCAATTACCGGCCATGCCGGAGAAAGCAGTAAGCAATGGACATCAGAATTTATGTAGGCAACCTCTCGAAGTCGACCACCGAGGAGGAAATCAAAGCCCTGTTCGCTCAGGAAGGCGAAGTCACATCGGTTGACCTGGTCAAGGACCGGGACACCGGTCTGTCTAAGGGCTTCGCCTTTGTCACCATGACTTCACAAGAAAACGCAGACAAGGCCATCAAAAAGTACAATGCCTATTCCTTGGCGGGGAGTGAACTCAAAGTGAACATCGCCAAGCCCCGAGTGGATCGCAAGTAGACAAACGAATAACGAATAAAAAAANNCAGCCTAATGGTGGAGTTCAGGCGCGACGCCGGATTGCTCCGTGAAGAAGATCTTCTCCCGGCACGGATGCCACTATACGTAACTGCGGTAAACAGGCTCGTACATTTGCGATCGGATATACAAAATGCCATCCTCAGGATCCGGCTGTGTGGTCAACCCCTGACGAGTTGCGACCTCCGCCACAGCCGCCGCGACCGCTACCGATACGTCCCGAATCCGTTCCAGCGGCGGATACATGCTTCCGCGCGCCACGTCATCCGCCGAGACTTCTCCCGCCAGCGTTTTGGCGGCTGCCAGGAACATCTCGTCGGTAACACGGGTGATGCCGTACGCGACGATTGCGAGTCCGACGCCTGGAAAAATGTAGGCGTTGTTGGCTTGGCCGGGAACCACCGTCGCGCCAGCCACGATCTGCGGCGCGGAGGGACTCCCGGACGCAAAGATGGCCTGCCCACCGGTCCAAGCGTAGGCTTCCTTCGCGGTGCACTCCTGCTTCAGCGTGGGATTGGACATGGCAAAAATAATGGGGCGCGCGTTATCGCGGGCCATCGCCTGCAACACAGGCTGGGTAAACATCCCGGGCTTGCCGGCGACGCCGATGATCGCAGTCGGGTGTAACGCTTCGACGGCCGAGAGCAGATCGGGGAGAAACGGATACTCATGGGCATAGGGCCGCTTATGGTCGTTGAGATCGGTACGACTATGAACAACCAATCCTTTTGAGTCCACAAACCAGCAGCGGTGTCGCGCAGCCTCCAGTGAGAGGCCGGCTTCCGTCATCGCGGCCGCCGTCATGTCACCGATGCCAAGGGCGGCTTCGCCCGCGCCAAGGAATACGATTGTTTGATCGGTCAGCGTTTGACCCGTAACGCGCAGCGCAGCGTAGACACCCGCCAGTGCGACCGCTCCCGTGCCCTGAATGTCGTCATCGAACAAGCACAGTCGGTCGCGGTAGGCGCCCAGCAGACGAAATGCATTCGCATTCCCAAAATCCTCCAACTGCACCAGCGCCTTCGGGAAGCGTGCTCCCACCGCGGCGATAAATTCCTCGAAGAGTTCGTCATACGCCGTTCCGCGCAAACGGCGTTGCGGCAGGCCGATATACAGGGGATCGTGGAGCAGGGCCTCATTATCGGTGCCTACATCGAGGGTTACCGGGAGGCAGTGTGATGGATGGATGCCCGCGCAAGCGGTGTACAACGCCAACTTGCCCACGGGGATGCCCATCCCATCCGCTCCCAAATCGCCCAGCCCCAGAATGCGCTCGCCGTCCGTGACCACGATGACCCGCACATCATCGGACGGCCAGTTTTGGAGAATCTGCGGAATGCGTCCCCGGTCATTGGCCGAGATGAAGAGGCCGCGCGACCGGCGAAAAATATGTCCGTATTCCAGGCAGGCTTGTCCCACGGTCGGTGTGTAGATGATCGGCATTAACTCCGCGAGATGATCCAGGAGGACGCGATAGAACAACGTCTCGTTGCGATCGAGCAGCCCCATCATGAAAATATACTTTTCGAGATCGTCGGGTTTACGGCGCAGATTTTCAAGGACCCGCAGCATTTGCTGATCCAAGGTAAACACTCGGGGCGGGAGCAAACCGCGCAAGCGGAGCGCATCGCGTTCCGCTTCGTTAAAGGCGGTTCCCTTATTCCGTGTTGGATCGCGATTCCAAGCTATTCCTTCGAGATTTACAGATGACCGAGTCATAATCGTTGCACCTTCCCAGGTT
>PLND01000060.1:0-43780 GCA_003141675.1 Anaerolineae bacterium | reverse complement strand
GAACAACTTCGGCCGCAACGCCAAAGCGCACCGGAGTTGCGGTCGACTGCAACGATGGTTTGGCGCCGCAATAACTCAACCTCAAGCGCCCCGAAGCCCGCGCCAACATCGTTGTTCGTCGGCCGCGGTTGGTCGGCTTCAGTCTTTCGCGCTATCGACGTCGCACAAGGAACAAAGCGACAAACAAAATTATCAACCCGAGCAGGAATCCCAGATTATACAGACTTCCGTCGTTGTGGACTTCGTACATCGTTACATCCGGTTTGAAAAACGACACGATCAGGGTAATCGGGGAGATGATCCCGTGCCATAACCCCAGCACAACACTTGCGACATATCCCTGCGCGTCCGGTGTATTGCGCAGCGGGTTGGGGTTCGGCGCATAAACTTGTATGCTGACACCGGGCACTTTGATCTGGTTGTTCGGGCTGGGCGTACTGCCTTTTGCGGTAGGAGCGGGCGTGTCCGTTTGGATGGCGGAGCCGGAAGCGCAACCCGCCAGCATGCCGAGCAGTCCGGCCAGGAAAACGAAAGCGAATAGTTGTTTCTTCATCTCTATGCCTCCTAAAAAGAATGGTTTCTGCTTTTCATAAATCTCTTTCAAAGCATCATTCTTCCACGCCTCATTCCCCTCCCTGCGGCTTTCTCAAGATTACGAGTTTCGGATGAGATGAATAGGCCACCCGCTTTTGGCGACAAGTCCCTGGGAAAATTGTCGAGCCTGGGCCGCGGTTAAGCGCGCCTACGGCCAAGGGGTGAGCGCTTTACCGCCGCCAGTATTCTTCTGGCAAGCTGTGCCGCCCGGTCGGGCGGCTGCGTGGTCATAATCTCCGGGGAGAGGTGTTGCGTCTCATCGATACCCAGGATTTGAACTTGCGCTTTATCCACTATAAGCCGCGTAAGCGAACAATTTCTTACGGTGGTGAGCCACCATTCGCCCCGTTCTTCAGGCAAGTACCAGGCGAGGATGGATGAAATCACGCCGCTGTGGGTGACCACTACGGCGCGCTGATTTGGATGCGTGGTGATGATTTCCATCAAGGATTCGGAAACGCGGCCTTTAATGGGCCAGCGAATGGTTTTGCCTGCCCGATCGTCAAGATAGTCTTCCACAGGATCGAAAATGGAGGCAAATTCGTACAGCGCGAGGGCTGGAACTTCCAGTCCTTCCACCTCGCGGATGCCTTTTTTAACGAGAGGGGAGATATTAATTTTGGAGGCAATGATGGCGGCGGTTTCCTGCGCGCGCCGCAGCGGGCTGGTATATAAACCATCGAACGGCTGTTTATCCGAGAACAAGTACTGCCCCGTTTGCGCGGCTTGTTGTCGACCCACGGGCGTCAGCGGAGCATGGATATAATCACCTTTGACGCGTACGGTGTACCCATGGCGAATCAGAATAAGTTCAGTGGACATTGCCAATCCTGAGATAGATTGAATTTACTATAGCGCCCGTAATTGCCTCCGTCGATGCTCACAACCGCGGCAATTCTGGCTTTCTGAAATGATTATCGTCTGCGAGATACTTTGATATCCGGTAAATTGCATCATCCGCGAATGCACTCTACTGAATCACCGCTCAACGTCAGAATAAGTTGCCTGGATTTGTGTCCGGCGAAGCAGCGCGGAAGCCCAGGCCAGCTTCATGCCTTTGTCGGACGGTTGCAAGCGGCGTATTACTTCAACTCCTCGATTGCTTCTTCGACTTCCTTGGCGCCTTTTGCATAGAACTTCTTTTCCTCGGGAGCCAGCTCGTGGAGCAGACGGAGGAACTCCCCGGCGTGAACAAGTTCTTCACCGGCAATGTCCTTCAGCACCGCGATGGCGAGTTTGTGGTTCGTCGACTCGGCAAGCTGTGTGTACAGCTGTGTCGCTTCGTACTCCGCAGCGATCATGAACCGGATCGCCCGGATGAGTTCCTTATCCGTGAGCTTCCTGTCGCTGGCCAACCCCGAGAGAGACGATCCAAAATCCGGCATGAGCTTTCTCCTTTTTTATTTCTATGATTTTTGACCAATGGACGAATTTATCATCGTCGCTGGCTGGATTACCTCAAAGCAAAGGCGCTTTATTGATGCATAACAACCACAGGATATTCCCCATGTCCGTCGCAGATAGCGGGATAGAGGCTTACGATGGTCGTTTTTTTAATTTTTCCTTGGCAACTCCCGGTTTTATTGCGAGGAGTTCCTCGAATAGAGATCGGTAATAAATCAATGCCTGCCTTAATTCTTCCGTATCTGCTTTGTGTTGCTCATTTTTGAGTGCGATCGCCCGCGCGGCGCGGTAATTACTTACCAAAGCAGGATAACTGACGGATACATCGGCCGCCCGCTGGTCAAAATCAGCGACCGGGTAGGCGCGCAATTGCATGACTTCCATGATCAAGCGGTCGGCATCGACGATCGCCTTTCCCGGTTCGTCCACAAATTTGGATTGGACGGCGGACCAATCGGCGAGATACCGCTCGCGCTCGCTGGGAGAAAGCGGACGAAGTTCCAAAGTTTTAACGTGCTTCTGCCGCTCCTTCAGTTCCGTTTGTGCTTTCTGCTCGCTACCCATCGCCTGCACCGTGTGATCGTACTCAGTTCCGAAACGATCACGGAGTTGCTTCGTGTTTCCACGGCGGGAAAAAAACAGACCCAGTATGATACCGAGTATCACCACTACCAGAACAACGGCGATGATCATCGTTATAGTGCTCACAACACACCTCCTTCATATCCCTTTGAACGGCGGTTTGAAAAATCTTGTAAAACCAATCTCGCTTACGGCGCTTGCGTCCCCAGCGGATTCTTGACCGGCTGGCCCGCATTGCCGCCCGTATAATAGGCGAAGGTCACCGGCAGATCAAAACCGAAATACGCGGAAACGCGCGCCACAATCTCGCCCGTGATCTGCGCCCGGCGGGTGTTGTAGGCCTTGACGGCATCATTCCAATCGGTGCCGGCCAATTGAATGGTATTCATCGCTTCATCAATGGTATCGCCAAGCGCCAGGGTAACTGAGGCATCGGGCACCGGCGGGGGAGCCTGGGTGATGGCGTTGACGTACAGCGTAAAACCCTGTCCCAGGCCGCTGGGTAGCGCGCCTTTGCCTTGCAGTTCGTTCAAGTTCAGCTTGCTCGGATCCAATGGCTGACCGTTTGCGTCGCGGTAATTATTCAGCAGATTGGTCAGCGCATCAGCTTCCGAACGGAAGTTGCCGGTCCATACCTCACCGCTGCTACTCACCGCATTGTAATAATCTTTGGTGATCTGCGTTTTGGCCTGGATTTTGGCGTATTGCGTATCCGTCACCAGCTGGAAATTGGCCGCCGCGGACTGCACGCCCTGCACCAGCGCAACCAGCTCGTTGTATTCCGACGTGCCGGTATTGATGACGCCGCAGCCGGTCAGCCCGACGAATGCGGCAGCCATCGCCAAAATGGAAAAGATCTGTTTACCGAAATGTTTCATGGTTTTCTCCTTTTTCTATTTAATTGCCGCGCCCGGAGCGCCCGCTGCCGCTGCCGCCACGCGTAGATGGACCGCTCCCGCCGCCGCCCCAGCCTCCACCCCCGCCTCCGCCCAAGGGAAAACCCGTTCCACCAGAACCCATATCGGAAGAGTTGGAGCTGATCCCCCTGCGGGCCCCCTGGGCCACCACCCATATCAGAAACAACAGAAAAATAATGCCCAAACAGAGCTGACCGCAGATACTTAAAATTCCAAGCGGTCCGGAAGGCGTTTGCGCCGAGAGATTCGTCTCCGGGGTCGGCGTCGGGGAAATCAGCGGCGGATATTTGCTACGCGCAACCGTGTCGAAGCCCTGGACCAAGGTCACTAGCGCCTGATCCAAACTGTGGGTGGATTGATAAACATCCTCAGCGGAGCGGTTGAGTCCCGTCAGTTCGGGAGCGGTGAGCGCTGGCAGGCCCAGACCAACACCGTAGTGCACGTCAATGACGGTGGTTTCCACAACGATCAAAAAAACAAAGCCGTTGTCCTTGCGCTCGCCGGTTGGCAGGCCAAGCTTCATATACCGCAGGAAATGCACAGCGCAGTTGACCCGGTTGCCGACCTGGTCCTGCGGCAGGATGAGAATCATCGTCTGCGCGATGGAATCGGCGTTTAATTTGTCGAGAATTGAATCTACATCTGTCACCGCCTGTTCCGAGGCATGTCCCTCCCAGCCCACCGTCCAATGGTTTTGCTGCAGATCATAGGTAAAGCCGTAATCCGGAGGGGAACCATTACCGCAAAGAGTAGGCGCGAAAATTGGTCTGGCGCCGACCGGACTGAAGTCAACCGAAAGACTGAATACCAATGCCATAACCGCTGAGACGGCTACAACCATCGGTGGGATGCCACGCCGTACTTCTTTATTCTCTATGGAAGCCTTCATTTCGAAAATCACATCTCAAGAAGTTTTTCATCATTTTCACATTACACTTCTTCCCAAGGATTCTCTTGCGCGGCTGTGAAGTTTACGTTGTTACCTTCATCGCAAAACACCAATCCAAAACCGTGCGATTGTGACAATAACGATGCCGGCTAACATTGGAAATGTTTTTATTTCTTACAGGCAGGCTGAAAACACTCTGGATGCCTAATTTACTATATCGTCTTGGACAGGCGTTGGCTATCAGCGCGAGACCGATTGGCATGTCAGCCAATATCGAGATTGAATGTCAGTGTTTGGACTACACCACCCACGAAAAGCCTATTGGATCGCGCCGGCAGGACCAACGAATAAGATTCAATGCCAACCTTTTCATCTACCTTTGATGAAGACTACGCAGTTTTTTTCAAGGCCAATATACTCTCGTTTATATTAAGTTCAAGATGCATGCGCCCGGCCGCCCGATCCCGTCCCTTCGAAACCCAGTCTGAACGGGAGGAACCGTCCGATGGAAGATTATTGCGTTTGCTTCCCCTGAGTATCCAGTCGGGGTTTATTTCGTTTCATATATCTCGGCATCGCGAATATCAGGGGATGGCATTGAATCTTTCCAAATTAAATATTTTATTGGCCTGGAAGAGTTAACTCCCAGGACAAAGTATTCCCCCGTGAAATTAATCGCGTGGATTGTCACTTCGCCTATGAAACCTGTTCGCAGGCCAGCAAGGTCTTTTGCGGCTTCCAATACCGCGTCCTTCAATCCATATCCCATCTTTAGGTACAAGACTACAATCCTCGCTGTCCCTGCCCGGATTGTCATTTCTCCCACACCCGTGCAGGCGCATGCGCCATAGCGACTATCCGCATAGGATCCCGCGCCAATAATCGGGCTATCACCCAGCCTTCCCGGGTATTTCCATGGCCAACCGGACGTGCTGGTTGCGGATGATAATCTCCCCGTATGATCCATACTTAAGTAAACAGTAGTGTCAAATGATTTTTCAGGATCCCTGGCTATTGTCTTAATCTCCATAAGGTTGATATTAGGGAAGAGTTTTCGCTGTTCTTCCGTAAGAATGCTTTCAAGATGTTTTTTCCAAGATTGTATGGAATAGTCAGTTTCATTTTTGTTTTTACTGGCTCCAATTTCTTCCGCAAATCTCTCAGCGCCTTCGCCCACCAGTAATTCATGATCCAATCGGAGCATTACTTCATAGGCTACTTCAACCGGGTGTTGATATCCTCTTAATGCCCCGACTGCCCCTGTCCTTCTGGTATTGCCGTCCATTACCGCCGCATCCAGCTGAAGTTCACCCAGAATATTTGGCCACGATGATTGTCCCACGGAATGAATATTTATGTCATCTTCAACAATTTTAATTCCCTCAATAACAGCCCGTAATCCATTGGTATTTGCTTTCAATAATTCTACGGCTGTGGGCACACCGGATCTTCCTTCATAATTCGCAATTAATAGCATAAACTTTTCCTTTAATGCATGGAGTGTCTTTCCTTGCCCATTTTTCAGATTCTGCCATAAGAATAACATGCCCAACGGCCTGGGGCTCAAGCGCTTGCCGCCCAGGCGCCGCCGTTCGGATCGGGGATCGGAAGCGCGCAGCACCATTCATTTTACTTGATGGGTCATTAAAGTGGAACCGGGAACCGGCGGGCTGCCCGCTTTTTGAACGGCTCGAATCGCTTGTTCGCTTCTTGTAAACGGAGCGCAAAGCTGCGATTTGTGTTATACAATCAAGTACCAAGAAAATTGTTTCCGTCAAAGAATGTTTATTGCGCATTGCATCCAAGGAGATGAAAAATGAAACTTACACCACCCAAAGTTGTCACGTTTGTTATCGCGGTTATCTTGGCCTTCCTGGGCTTACTGGGCTATACGAACTCCTTAGCGATGGTTGAACCGTACTCGTTCTGGCTCCTTTTCGCCGGATTTGTTCTCCTCGCAATTGCCTGCCTTATCAAGGGCCTCTAGCTTATTTTCATCCTCTTTGACGGAATCAAGGATCAGAACTCCTCATCATTATGTGAGGAGTTCTGTCTATTTTTCGCTTGTCAATTTATAGCGCATGCTTTCGGGGACTCTTCCAAATTAGCCAGTGCCCTTTACTGCTACTATCTATGAATACGAATATATTTTGCGTTCGATAATCCAATAATATTTGACTTACGCGCTTGACCGCCTCTTCAACACCCCTCACATTTTAAGCAAAATGAAATCGAGACAAATGCGCCAATATTTCGCGTTGTATGGTCGAGTCGCCTGCTGCCGCGGGTTGGGCTGAAGGAGCAATAATGCAAGACTATGCTTCTTGGTCCATGCATGCAATTCAAGCATGATGTGGATAGTATCTCGAAACCATCACCGCGTCGCACATACAATGTTCGTTCGCGTTGGTAACGGAAGATCTTTTGGGCGCTGCCGAAAATACCGTTCTTCAGCCTCCGTAGGTGAAAGAAATTCCACCTGGGATAAACCAGCGCTCCGCAGCTTTGCTTCGATCTCAGCCGGCTCGAAATAACTCATCCACGGTTCGCCGAGAAGCGTCGCGCGCTGGTCGAATGATGAATGACCATTGGCGGACGGCAATGCGAAAGTCAGCACGATCTCACTCCCGGCCGGAAACAGCGCGACACACCGAAGCACCGCATCAATATCGCCTTCCTTGAGATACATCGTTACGCCAAGCCATGAGAAGAAGGTCGGCTCGTTAAACGAAGTGGGGCATCTCTGCAATCCATCGCATAATGATTCATGTTCAAAGTCAATGGCAGCGAAGCGCACGTTTTCGGGAATTGCGAGGCCGGCTTTTGCGATCCAAGAAAGTTTTCTCTCTTGGGTTGCCTTATGATCGATTTCCAGAATCTGTAATGCGTGCGCCCATGCTGGTTGCCTCAATCCGAAAGTGTCGAAACCCGCCCCGAGGATGACATATTGCGTGATTTTGTTGTGAAGGGAAGCAGCGAGTCGATCCTCTGCGTACCGCGAACGCAGCACGGCATGCGCGCGCAATGCTCGTCGCCCGGGAGTTTGATAGTTCTCCGCAGTATCTCTAATTCGCTGCGTGGCAGCCGGCCCGAGAAGTGTCACCGCAATCGGATCTTCGAGAATATGCGGCGATGCATCCAACAATTGATGCGCGGCCCGCATGTACGCTGTGGCTATCGCGGTGCGACTCGCATTTCGATCAGGCATAGTAGGCTCTCTTCGAGAAATCGGTAGCGCCCATCGGCCGTATCCACCCATTCGCACGGCGGAGCGAAGCGAGTCGCCCGCAGTCGCGGGTTGGGCGCTTATTCCATTCGTCAGTAACGGATTAACTTTTACGGCCTGGATCAACCCGGCCCGAGATTGTTGCTTTAGCTTTTTCGTTTGTTATGGATTCAAATTTCTCCAACTTGCCCTTGCATTCATCCAGCTTGACTTTAAGTTCTGCCAACTCTCTATTATTTCTGCTCCTTGCTAATGTAGATCGAATCCTGCCAGGAAGTATCACAAGCATTCCTGTGAGTAAACCGACAAAGAAGAAGATGATAAGCAGAAGAGCGAGGGAGCCATTAACATGCCAAACCAGGAACGAAATGCGTACGGACTGAGTGTTTTGCAAGGCAAAAACAAGCGATACAAGACTGAGAATTAATCCGAGGATGAGAGAGATTATCATAAAAACCTCCTAGACAAGAGACCGTATCGAACGATGCATCCCAAAGGCGATAATCATTTGATCAGATTTATGAGTTCGTTTGCAATTTCCGATTGATCGCTGCGGCGCAGACATTCGTACGTAGGACTTAGCCTTTCTGCGCCGTCCGTGTCCGACGAGCTTGTTGGGCTTTCTTTATATTTTTTAGCCTGGCTTTCCGTTGCAACCTTGTTGGCTTTTCACTCTCGGGAATATTACGCCTATCTTTTGCCTTAAACACATCTCCCTTAACATGCATGGGCTTTGATCCCAGGGCTTTGATCACCCTTTTGGCATCATTGGTATCGGCGACTAACGTACTATCTTTGATATGGGCATCGTTTTTGCCGAGCAGCCATGCTTGCGTATCCCAGGACCCGTTGCTTCTTTTCCCGGCAAGCCGTAGAATATGGCCCTTTTCACCAACATCCTGGTAGCGAAACGTTGTGAATTCATCCTTTGTTCGTACAACAATTCTAAAATAGCCGCCTTCCCCTTTTGTTCCAGGTTTTGCCTGCCTTCTTCCCCCGGGCTGAGTTAAAGCGCGCTTCCGAGGCGTAGTTTCCCGCCGTCTCCGTTGCGCTTTCTTGATATTTTTCTTCCCTGCTTCTTTCTGCTTGTCTATAGTCATCTCACTACTTCCTTTGGAACTTGTGCAATTTGCATCTCCTACCTGTGCTGCAAGAGCGGCCCAACGGCCTATAAACCGAGCGCATGGCTGGGCAGTACAACACCCCGTTCATTTTATATAATAGATCATCGAAGAAATATTACCTAATTTTCTCCGCATCAAGCTGAGTCGGCAGAAACTCGAAGGATTCTTCCAACTGCCTTTCGGGTTTATGCCGAAGTCGACAAGGGCGGTTCCTTCAACCCTTATTATCCTCCTTATTCGCCTGTTGGGCAGCGTGATGCGCCACCGCAAAGGCTTTACTCTCGTCGCCACCATATTCCTTGTACGCATTATTGAACGCCTCGAGGAATGCTTTCTTCTGATGCTCAGTATACTTGGCTACCTGCTCCTTTGGTAAATCGCTAATCGTCTTGTAGGGCATAGAATATCTCCTCGTCATCATCATATTTAGTACAAACGAGTCTGCGATCAACCGATACGTCGCTTGGTTCCGTGCATGCGTGTCCCACGGCTTGCGGCTCAACTTGCCCCCGCCTGCTCTCGCGGAGCATCACCGCTCGGTTCTGCTCATCGAGCGGTGATGGTTGCAAAGCGAGGGAGCGATGAGAATTCGCGAGTGGGGGACCGCCCCGGCTCCCGCTTCGCTCTTTCAGGGCTCAGGACAGGCGCCGCGCGGGGCCGGGGGCGCTTGGCCGCATCCACAATTCAATTACCATTTTAGCAGGAAAAAAGAAANNATGACTTCGCGAGCGGGGGAAACGGGGTAAGCGGTGGTAGCGATAAATGTTCCTGTGATTTTTAGGAACTTGTACGATTGCGCCTGCCCCGCGATCAATGCGGGGAAGCGACGGGGCTGCAACTGCGTGTTGGGCGCCTAGGATTTATGATGGAGCCAACATCCATCTTCCATAGACGACAAATGCAGCATTAGCCAATAATATAATATCGGCGACAATGAGGGGTTTCTCACGGCTAAGAATATGAATTATGATTGAAAGAATTATTAATATCGCCAGAATTAATGCTGTGTATATCGTTATCCAATTATTCATTCCCAATATTCCAGGAAGAATTATTATTATGGAGACAATGAAGATAATTGCTGAAATTATTTTATGCAAAAACAAACCATTTTTACCTATTTTAATAATTGATTGTTGCATATTGGAATTATTTGGTTGCAGACCGTGTGAATATGCCACGGAAAGGAATTTTATGCATAATATGACTTGAAGCACCCATAATATCGTGTTCATATTTTCCTCCACTGTACATTCCGATTTCTGTGTTCATGGAAAGCGAGGATGATTGCTTTCGGCACCCAACGGCTGGCGTCCACACTCTTAGCCGCCCGTCCTCATTACCCCGAATTTTAGAAGAAAAGCCATCGAAGCAAATTTCTCACTTTGGTGCATTCAGCGCAAGCGCATGGTGTGCGGCCCGGTTGGATTAAGGGCATTATTCGCCTTTGTATTATTTTCTAAATGAAAGACGAAAAGCATGACAGCCAACCGGATGGATAATTCCAGCGCGACGCACGGTGCTCGGGCTTCCCGCTGCAATCCGGAAGGGATCTGCTCCAAACATCGGTGCCTTTGACGCGGAGGTTTATCCGACTCTGTAGGTAAAAACACTTTCCGCCTAATTCCCCGGTGAATCATACCGCCTGAGTCCGCGGTAGAACACGATGCGAGCGATAAAGATGCACCAGACCGCGACGACGGGCACGAGCCAGGCCAGCGCCCCCCACGCTTGCTTGTTGAAAAGGTAGACGGCGGGGATGTAGCCGATGAACGCGTAGGGAAGTATGACGGTGATGAAGAACTGGATCGGTTCTGTAAACAGGGTGGCCGGATATTTCGCGAAATCCGCCATCTGGTGCACCATCAGTGGAAAGGCGTTGTAGAACGAGGTCAACCAGAATCCCGAGCAGTTCGCCGCGAAGGAGATCGCGGTGCGGATCGCGGCGGCGCTGACAATGAGCACGGGCAGGTAGAGGATTCTGTCCGCCGTCCAAACGATATGGGTCCGGCCCAAGGCGATAATAAAGAGGATGACGCCGGTAACCATGTTGCCGATGCCATTGACGCCAAGGTCGTAGGTGAGGATCTGGAGGATGGGCGAGACCGGACGAAGGAGGAACCGGTCCAGATCTCCCAGGTTGATGAGCCGCATGGTTCTCCACATTCCCTCAAACGCGAAGGAGACCACGCCTTCGGTGAAGAAGATCGAGGCGAGGATGAGGACGATTTCCCACATCGTCCAGCCCTGGATCGGCGGGATCTTTGAATAGAGCACGCTGAGGAACATCAGTCCGAGGAGCTGGAGGGCGGAGCCGGAAAACAACATGATGACGAAATCCGCCTTGTATTCCAGTTTGATCTTGATGTTCTGCGCGAGGAAACGCGTGAAGAGGAAAAAAGTTCGGCCGAGCCTCATTGTCAGCCTCCGTGGATTGTGACTTTGCGCATGGCGAAATGCCAGACCAATTTCGCGAAGTACCAGAGACCCACGATCCAGGCGGCCTCGATCGCGAAGGACGCAAGGATCTGGGACTTGGGCATACTCTCGATGAAGATCGTCGCGGGGACGCTGACTATTCCACGGAAGGGCAGCACGTTGGATACCGCTTGGAGCCAGCCGGGGAAGAAACTCAAGGGAATGATCGCGCCCGAGAAAAAATCCGTGATGCCTCTCCGAAACCAGCTGAGGCCCATCCCCCCCGTTGTCCAGAATGTAAAGAGTCCGAAGATATATACGATGAGGAACTTGGTGGTGAACGAGAAGACGAGCGCGAGCAGAAAGTAGAGCCAGGTAACGAGACTGTCCGGAGGAGCGGTGAACCGGATGAGCATGGCGAAGACTAGGCCGATCGCCGCCACGAGGACGCCCTCGGCGATTCCATTCCCCACCGTGATCGCGAAATTCGCTTTCTGGTAATCCACCGGCCGCACGAGTTCCACCGCGATGTTGCCCGTCCAAATGGAGCGCGACACGCGGAACTCGGAGGAGCCCGAAATGAGGGCGGAGGTGAAGAGCGAGATGAGCAGGTAGCCCTGCATGTCGCTCCAATTCATGCCGCCGATCACGGAGCCGGCAGTGTAGACCGCCCGCCAGAGGAAAAAGATGGCGATGTAGGATACAAACTGCGAGACGATGTTGATGAAGTACGAGGCGCGGTAGGCCGTCGATTCCTGGATCGCGCAGAGGATGTGCCTGGCGTATTTTTTCAGCTGTGGCATGCGTGACTCCTCAGGCTTCGCGCACCAGTTCGAGCCGGCCCTCGTATACACTCTTCACGACACGTTCGATGTCCGGTTCCTCGAGCTGAAAATCCACGACGTCGACGGTTTTCATGATGATCTCCAGCACGTTCTTCGCCGTGTAGCGGAACCGGTCGAACACGACAGTCATCTCCCGATCGCTGGAACTCACGATCTCGACCCCCGCCGGCATCGCCCTGGCCGCACCCGCCCGGTCGATTTTCACGCTCGCGATGATCCGGATGCTCCGTTCCTTCACGTACTTGTCGAGAAGCCCCTGGATGGATCCGTCGTAAATGATCCTGCCCGTGTCGATGATGATCAGCCTCCGACACACGTCCTCGATGTCGTCCAGGTCGTGCGATGTCAGCATGAGGGTCACACCCCGCTCCCGGTTCACCGTCTTGAGGAATTCGCGGATGCGCTCCTTCACCGCCACATCCAGGCCGATGGTGGGTTCGTCGAGGAAGATGACGGCCGGATTGTGCATCAGGGCCACGGCCAGATCGCAGCGCATCCTCTGGCCGAGGGACAGCCTGCGCGCCGACTGGTTGAGGAACTCGTCCAGACCGAGCATCTCGGTAAAGTACGCGAGGTTGTCCTGGTAAGTTTTCGGGGGGACTTCGTAGATATCCCGCAGGAGCGTGAAGGACTCGATGACCGGAATGTCCCACCAGAGCTGGGTCCGCTGGCCGAAGACGACGCCGATGTTTTTCGAGTTCCGCATCCTATCCTTGTACGGGTGGAGGCCGTTTACGCGAACCTCGCCGCCGGAGGGTAAAAGGATTCCGGTGAGCATCTTGATCGTCGTGGATTTTCCCGCCCCGTTCGGGCCAACATAGGCGACGGATTCGCCGGCCTCAATGGAAAGGTCGACGTCCGTCACCGCAACGATCTCCCGGTACTCCGGTTTAAAGAGATGCTGGATGGCGCCGAGCACGCCCGGCTTTTTCAAAGGGCTTCGAAAGGATTTGCGGAGTCCTCTCGTTTCGATTACGCTCACGGGAATACCTCCAGGTAAAATGGGCAATAGATTGGAGAAGGGGCTTTGTGAAGGGGGAAGGATAACCTGAAATCAACATTCTGTCGATTCCAAGTCCTGTAGAATGATAATTAATTAATTTTTATATCCAAGCATACTATCCTGGGATTGTTTTCGCATTTCCAGCGCATTGGTTTTCCGAAACGAGTCTGATGGCGGTTAATATTATACGATTGAGCTTAGCAGGATGCGAAAAAAAGTGGACTTTGTCATTGTGAGCCTGTCCTCGCGCTTGTACTCGCGAAGCGGGGGAAGCGGGGACCCCGCCCCGGCTCCTACTTTGCGTGAGTTGCATTTGCCGGGGCGAGATCGGGGCTTCGCTCCCTTCCCCCGAAGAACACGAGGCCAGGCGGTCGCCTTCGCTTCGCGAGGGTAAACTCGCAATGACATCTTCCTTGTTTTTCCACGTGCCACGCCAGGATTTTCCCCTTGGAGCGACGTCGAGCGAATTCTGCGCGCCTTCTATTCCCGCGCATGTCCGTATATTCGGCGAAATGCGGCCCAAGAGGGCATGGGGGCCGAAAGCACGTTGCCGGGTTAAAGTCTCGCCGCTTTCCTCCGCTCGAGTTCCGCGCGTATCTCGGCGTGTTTTTCGCGCGTGATGGGATAGGCGCGCACCGCCAGGAAGCTGAGCAGCAGAACCGCCGCGCCAACCGGGCCGATGAGCACACGCAACGCCAAAAGAGCCGAATCAGGCTGGACGGGGTTGGGATTCGCCGCCGTAGCATTAATATATCCGGAGAGTTCAAGCGCCCAACCGGAAACGAACAGCCCCACGGCCAGACCCATCTTTTGCAGAAAAACGAAGAAGCCGTAGAAAATGCCCTCACGCCGCTGGCCCGTCTCCAATTCATCCAGTTCGATCACGTCCGGCACCATGCTCCACGGCACCAGGTATCCCACCGAGATGCCGATCCCCGCCATGGCTCCCAGGAGGAAAATCGGCACCGTGCTCCCCGGCCGGAGGAAGAACATCCCCATCAGGGCCAGCACGAAGAAGCCCGCGCCCAGGTAGTACACTTTCTGTTTTCCGATCCGATCGCTGACCTTGGCCCAGATCAATACCCAGATAAACGTGGAGAACTGGATCGCCAGCAGCAAAAAGCTGAATAACGTCATATCCATTCGAATCCAGTCCTTGGTGAAGATCTGCAAGTTGTTTTGGGCGAACTGGATCGCCAGCCATGAAAGCATGTAGATCAGCGCGACCAGGATGAACGCTTTATTCCGGAAGGCGATCCGCAGCCCTTCGAAAAATCCCGGTCCTTCAGGGGCCGGTTTTGCATTAATCGCAAAATCCGGTTCCCGGGTTCCGAAGAATGTGATGAAACACGGTATGGCGATGGCAAACGCCCAGATCGCGGCGCTGGTGGAATAGCCCAACGCGGGGTTTTGGGGAAATTGGCTGACGATGATTCCGGTGAAAAAGGCCGCGAGCACCCCGCCGATGATCGAGAAGCTCATGCGCACGGAGGAAAGCCGTGTGCGTTCATCGTAATCCTGCGTAAGTTCCGCGGTGAGGGCTGCGTACGGCACATTGACCGCCGTAAAGGCAAGATCCAGGAAGACGGCCACCACCAGGTAATACCAGAACTTTCCTACGACGCTAAAGGGGGGCACCACCCATTGCAGGAAGAACATTACCGCAAACGGAATGGCCGCGATGAGCAGCCAGGGACGGCGGCGCCCAAGACGGCTCACCGTGCGATCGGTCAGCCAGCCGATGATGGGATCGTTGACCGCGTCCCAGATTTTCACGATGAGCAAGATGGTGCCGGCGGTCCCTGGGCGCAAACCGGCGACGTTAATCAGGAAGTTGAGCAGGAAAAAACCGTTGATGGCGGTTACGATGGCCGCCCCCAGGTCGCCGGCGCCGTAGGCCAGTTTCGTCTTCCGGGAGAGTTTGTCTGTCGTCATGGCTCCTCTACAGGTCGATGGCTTTCGAATTTTCGATCGTCCAATGCGAACGGAAATCGGGCGGCAACACGACGCCCGCAGCCTCCGCTTGCGCGCGGAGCCGGAAGTGCGCGTATAACAGGTTGGTGATCGCGCGCATCCGCCGCCGCTCCTCGGGAAACGTGAGATTATGCGTGTCGAAAAGGATGCGTACCAGGTTCATGCGCGGCGGAAGGCGATAGGAATGCCCTTCGGGTTCATCCAAGTGGATGTTGAGCAGATTGGTCAACTCCGGGTCGAGGCAGGCCACGAGCAGACCGGGGTCGTAGAAGGTCCCGCCGCCATCCGTATATTGCTCCCCGCCGAGCTCAGTGGGGAGGATGTAGGTGTTCATGCTCCAGCCGGCGATGATGGCGCGGACTACCGGGGCGGGGATAACTCGCCAAGCGTGCCCGCCCCACTCGAAGGCGCGGGCGTCTTGAGTCATCCCAAAAAACTCGGTGTACCCGTCGGTGCGGGCGGCCGTCACCGTCAGCGGAAGGGCGATATCGTCGAAGGTGATCCGATCGGGATGCTTCGTCCCGGTGTACTCCGCCAGCCGCTCCAATAGAAACCCCTCGAGCGGTCCCAAGTTCGCCCAACCGGTCCAGAATTTAATTGGATTATGGTTGACCGCGGCGATTTTGCCCGGCTCGCAGCGGGCCATGAAGGTTTCAAGATCGTCCAGCGCGCGGCGCGCCGCCGGGGTATATACGTCGGGGTGCCGTGCGGCGGCGATTTGAACGGCGTGGAAGAACCCGTTCAATACCCCCGCCGAGACGCCGTAAATCTGGCGGACTTCGCCGCCTCCGCGAGCAAAACCCTCCTCCACTGCCCGCGTGGCGATCATCCCGCCCAGGATGCCGGAAAAGCCACCCGCCCCGTAGATGACGTTGGCCGACTGGTCGAAGGGAAACGCGTCCAGCTGCCCGTCGAGAATCTCCTGGAAGCGAGCCGTCAAGGCGGCGCGGTTTTCCACCGATTGGCGCATATTGGTGGAGGCTTCCGTGCTGCCGATATAGGGCAAATCCACATGGCCGACCACTGGATGGGAAGCAGGGAGCGTGGGACGAGGAGTGATACGCGACGCTTGGGTAAGTGCTTCCTCCAATCCACGCTGACGCCCAAGTAAATCCAGGTAACTCTCCGCCAGAAGCGCCTGGTTACGCTCGTGGGCCGAGTGCATTACGAAGGAGGAGGTGATCCAGTTGAGCGGCCATGGACGGATGGCGGTATGGGGCCTCGCGCGCAGAATCGGCCGCGGGTCGGCGGCTTCCAGGTCGGCCACGATGGCCCCGGCATCCACGATGGACGGGCGGCAATCATATCGCCAGGCTCCATTCACCGCTCGGGATTCGGTGGAAAGGAGGGTGCTCAGCCCGGCGATCAGCGCCTCCAGGAGCGGGGCATCCTGCGGGGGAGGAATGTGCACGAAGGGATAATCGCATTGCAGGCTGTCGTCCGGTGGTCCGTACATGCACAGGACCGCGTCGCTATCTATCGCGCACAGGAACAACGGCACGTCAAGTTCGGAGAGGCGCCAATCATCGCGGCCGGTATAAGCGCGCAAGCGTGAGGCCACCCAACGCCGCAGGGGCTGCAGGCTGTGGAAACCATGGGCGGGGTTCAGTTTCAACCCGCGCAGGTCGCGGCTGCGCGCCCGGCCGAGGTATTCGCGGAAATCCGCCGGAGCGTTGCGGGCTATGCCCCAGACGTGCGGCGATTTTTGGGCCGCCCAAGCCAACCCAAGGGCCAGCGCNNCAGCGCCGCCAGGTTGCCCCCGCTCACCCCAAAGATTCGCCCCGCCGCAACGCCTTCGCTGAGCAGGCGTTCGGCCCACTCCAGTTCTTTGAGAATCCAAGGCAGGTCGCCCAGCTTGGCGGATTGGAAGATGATCGTGGGGGGAGACGCCAAAGCCTGGGCGGGGGTTTTCACTTGCGGAATCCTACCGTAAGCGGGAAGTAATCGCAACCGATTTTCCGTACAGCTGGCCCCCGCCTGCCCTCGCGAAGTGTGCAGGTTCCCAGCTACTTAGGGAACCTGCACGAATACGAACCGATGGGAGCGAGTGGAGGTCCGCCACGGCGTCGACGAGCCAGCCAACTAAACCCGTCCGGCTGCGCCGAAGACCTCGTACAGACGGCCGCACCACTGGGAGTATGCGGCGCGAATACCTGCGTAGATATCGAACATGCTCGCTTCCGGTTTGGCGGCCGCCAGGCGCATGTTGTCGGCGGCGGTGTTCATGATGCTGGTGGCAAAATTGATCTTGCTGATGCCGGCTGCAATCGCCGCGTGGAATTGTTCGTCGGAAAGACCCGTCCCGCCGTGCATGACCAGCGGCACGTCCACCCGCCGGCGGATTTCGGCGACCAGCTCCAGGTCCAGGCGGGGTTCGCCTTTGTACAGTCCGTGAGCATTGCCAAAAGCAATCGCCAGGAAATCGGCGCCTGTCTCCTCGACAAAATGCTCCACGTTTTCAGGGTCGGTGAAACCGATCCGCTGGCCGCCGAGGGAATCGTACTGGTCGCCCATGCCGACATGCCCCAATTCGGCCTCGACGCCCACACCGGCAGCATGCGCTGCATCCACCACCCGCTTTGTGTTGGCGATGTTCTCTTCGAGCGGCAGTTTCGATCCGTCATACATCACGTCGGTAAAACCATAGGAAAGCACTTCCAGGCACTGCTCCACGCTGGCGCCATGATCGAGCATCAGCGAGACAGGCACATTGGTATCTTCTCCCCGGCAGCGCACGTAAGCTGCCAGGGCGCGGCAATTGGGCAAGGCGGCATAGGGCGAGTAAATGCCAATGATGGTCGGGGCACGCTTTTCCGTCAGGGCATCCATCACCCCCTCCATGCCCTGCATCTCAAACACATCGAACAGGGGGACCGCATAGCGCTCCCGGCGCGCCTTTGTCATTTCATTTTTGATCGAGACCAGTGTCATCGTTGCACCTATTAACCTTCACTCACTTCAATCTCTACCTAGAATTCGCGTTGCTCGCCCGGCCGTAAGAATTGCAGCGCGCCGCGAGCGCGCTCCTGGCTGCGCCCACCGACCCGGCAGTTGGCCGGTTCGACTCCCAGTACATAATTACTCTGCCCCATCATCTTCCACTGGACAAGATTCGGCAAAGTAGCCTTCTGGAAACGGACTTGCAACTTCAGCTTGCGCGAGCGGTTGACCAACTGGATACTGGCCCAGCCGTTTTTATCAGCAGGTAGGTCATGATAAAAAACCTGTTCGGCGTAACCCGGCGTCGGTTTCTGGAAGCACATCCACTCCGTCAAACCCGGTTCGGCTGCGGCATCACGCGGCTCAACGGGATGCGGTTCGGCCACCAGTTCGCTGGTCTCATCCAGGAATGGGAAGCCCAGGTTGATGTGGTACAGGAGCATCAATGGACTTTCGGTCGCGCCCAGGTTTTCGACCAGGTCGTGGACGGCAATGCGATTGCCGCCCAACTCGACCGTAATTCGACGCTTCAAGCGCAAGTTCTCGCCTAACGCACGCGCCTGCCGCATCTCACCTTCGATCCAAAAAGAACATTCGTCGCCCTTCCAAGTTTCGTCCACCCGCAGGCGGTGAGCAGGCAAGTGCGACAGGCGGCCATGCAGTCCGAGCAACTCACCTTCGTCTTTGTCAGGCGCGCCAAGATAGGTCAGGCCACAGCCGGTCAGCAGGCCGGCGCCAAAAGTCCGCAACTATTCAATGCCTTGCGAATTATAGTACATCGGGTGACTCCAGCCCGTCGGCGAGACCCAGGCCAGCGGCATGCCTTTGTACGAAGCCGGGCCGATGTCCATGCCGCGGTCGAGCAACATGTTGAAGGTCAAACCCGATCCAGTACGGACGTCAGCGACGCGCAGGCCGCGTTCGGTTCCGTCCGTCCATTCGCCCAGCCGGATGCCGGCAATTTGCGACAGGTCCCCTACGTAGTTCAGCAATTCCGAACGCGTCTAGGAACGATTGAATAAATTAGCCATCCGAAAACCTTCCTTGCTTCTTACGTTGCCAGGCCACGCAAATAATCGGCCATCAACGGCCACAGGCGCTGGTATTTGGCAAAGCGTTCGCTGTATAAACTCTGCTTTTTCGGGTCAGGGTCGAAAGTACGATCCAATTGGACCATGGTCTCGATGCCAACTTCCAGCGAGGGAAAGACCCCGCATCCCACCCCCGCCAGCATGGCTGTGCCCAAAACACCCGCCTCTTTGATTTTAGGACGCACAAACGGGCGACCCAAAATATCGGCGCTGACCTGAATCCAGGCATCCGATTTACTGCCGCCGCCGACGGCACGAAAATCCACAACCTCGATGCCCGCTCCTGGCAGGCCCTCGAAGGTCTCACGGATGTTAAACGTCATCGCCTCGATGAGACCCTTCAAAATTTCGCCGCGCGAAGTTTCCAATTTCAGCCCCGCCACCACGCCGCACGAATCAGCGATGAAGTCCGGCGGGCCAGTGATCGCAAAATGTGGCAGCACCATAATCCGACTTAAATCCTCGGGCATTTCTGACAACAAGGCCGCGTACAGGTCTTGTCCGCTGGCCTGCGCCTGCCGGCGTTCTGCGCCGGCAAATGTGTTGCGGAACCATTTGACCATCGAACCGCCCTGGTTGTAGAGAAAGCTGACGTACTGCCCTGGCACGGCGTGGTTCTCGGTATTCAGGCCGCGCTCGATCATGGCCGATGCTTCGGGCCGCTGTCCAAAAACCGGCATCAGGCACAAATAGGTACCCATGCCATACATGGCCTGTCCCGGCGCGGTCACCCCACAACCGAGACCATTACAGCACTGGTCGTGCCCTCCGCTGACGATGGGAATGCCCACCGGCAAACCCAGCTCAGCGGCAATGGCATTTGCCACCGAACCAATTACCACCCCAGAGGGAACCGTGGGAGGCAGTTTCTCCCGGTCCAGTTGCGCAAGTTCCAGTATCTCATCCGACCAGTCGCTGCGTTCAATGTCGAACAGCAGGGTACGGTTCGCCAGTGAGTAATCCACTTTGGCGTCAGCACCCAACATAAAGGAGACAAAACCGCTCCAGAGCAGGAAAATGTCGGCCTGCTGGTAAAGGTCAGGCTGGTGTTGCTTCAGCCATTTCAACTTGGTCAGCGTATACTGGTTGCCGAGGGTATTACCGTTAATCCGGTACAACTGTTCATCGGATATCAAGCCCCGCAATTTGTCGAGATATTCCTCGCCGCGCACATCGAAATTCAACAAGCCGGGGCCGAGGATCTTGCGGTCAGTGGTCACCGGCACGACGGTCTCACCCAGCGAGGAGACACACAAGGCCTTGATGGGATCACCCTTCGCATCAGCAACTGCCTGTCCAATGGTGCGTTTGACCTGCTGCCAGACCCGGGCCGTATCCAACTCCGCCCAGCCTGGTTTTGGTCGCTGATAGTCGTACTCCTCGTAGGCCAATCCCAGCAACCGCCCGTCTTCCGAAAAGACCGCCGCTTTGCAGCCGCTCGTACCAACGTCGATGCCCAAAAGACTCATATTTTCTTTCTTATGCCTGATCCTGCGGGAATGCCACTTCAAAGTCGAGATAGTGCGCCAGCGCATGGCCTAATGGCGTCTGTACACTTCCCGGAGTAATGCTTACATGATGACGATGGCCGCCATACCCTATATGCAAAAGTACATCTTGCAGGTTGCGAACCTGCGCCACGCCAGCTACGCCGAAGAAGTTGTCCGGCAAAGGATCGCGCGTGAAGCTGCCTTCCCCCAAGTAGATCTTCACTTTGCCTTCGTCGGTCATCAGGCTGCCGAAGGTAAAGTCCATTGGCTTGATGCGGCCCACGTTGCAACCGAAACCGTTGCCCTCGCCTATCGTGTTCGCCAAAATCGCGTGATCGGTGACGCGGCCCTTGCTTTCCATCAGGCTGGCCGGCAGCGGGCCGCAGTGGAACAGGATGCACTTGTCGTCTTCATCATTGTAATTATTGTTCCAGTCCAACAGACCGACCGGTTGATCCGAGGCCAGGTGCAAGGCCCGCATCGCCACGGCGTTGCCCACGTCGACTTCACAAGCCGAGGCTAGGCCAATCTCGTTGAGTGCACCCATCACCACGCAGGGTGAAATGCCGATCTGCTGCTGCATTTCGGTCCAGCAACGGATTGCCATGGCGTCGAGACCGGCCTCTTCGGCCAGTTTGTCCAGCGTGACGCCCAGCCGCACGAGGTTGTCGAAAGCTTGATCCGGTATGCCTTCCCATGACGAACAGTCGCGCAGCACTTTGGCTTTATCCATGTAGGCGGCTTCTTGGGGCTTGACAGCCTTCATGCGCAGGAAAATATCCGACAGGTCGAATGTCTCAACCGTAATGCCGTGTCGCTGCAAAGTGACCTCGTCGATACGCACGGTTTTAAAAGGCGTGGTGCGCGCCCCAATCGCGCCGACAACCATGCCCTTCACGCCGCCCACCACCCGGCAGATGCGGTCGAACTCGTCTACGTTGGCCTTAAAGCGCTGGCTGCCCGGTTTGACAGTGTGCGGCTTGAGGGCAGTGAACTTCACGCCGTATTGGCGGAACACGTCCATGATCGAAATCTTGCCACAGAACGAGTCGCGTCGCAGGGCCGGGCTCATCTTGTCATATTCGTCCGGGTAAGCCTGGATCCAGATCGGCACACCGGCTTCATGCAGGGCGGCCACTGCGCCGGTCTCGTCGCCGAAATTGGGCAGGCAGACAATCACACCGCCAAACTTGCCGCGGTTGGAGCGCAGGAAGCCGGCATAGACTTCGCCCTCCCGTGGCGTTTCGATCGCGCCGTAACGCGTGGCCTCGGTAGAGAGCATCAAGACCTCGTGCCCCAAGGCGTTCAACTCGCGCTTCATCTCCTCGCGAGCGCTGGCGATCAACGACGCCGGGAAGAAGCCACGGTTACCAAAAAACAGTGCAAAAGTGGTTTTATTCATGGGATTGCCCTCGCTATTAGAACGCGGATCTGCGCTGACTTTTAAGTGAGTAGGACGCTAACCATAGCATAGGAATTGACTACTCCGCAGAGGAGGATAAGAAAAGTTTGTTACAACAATCTCGATGTCTGTGCCCAGATTGGAACCGTCGCCGATCAGCGGTAGGTTGCATGGCAAACTCAAGTTGAGTCCGGAGCAACAGGGGCTGTATTTTGCTTTTTGGGAGCATATTCAACAATATCATAGATTCTCTCAAGAAACACTCTGAACTGGGCGATGTTGGATGGATATTCATGTTATAAACCATAGACTTTTTCTACCATTCATATAGGATGTTCAATCCCTGACTTTTCTGAGGTCCAACGGCCCTCGTCTCAGCCCGCCCCCCGAGCGATGAGCATCGGTGATCTCGCCCTCGAGCGAAAGGCTCTGGTTCAATTCCGGAGCCGTGGTTTCGCTCGGGGGCTTCCGATGCGAATAATTCGCGAGTGGGGGGTCGCTTGGCTAGGTGTGCAGCACATCTTCATTCTACACAAAAGCTTATCGAAGCAAAATTCGCCAATTTTCGTATCGGTAGGCCTAGTCGCTTGCAAGCGTAGGTTCGGCGGCAGGTAGGCTTGAATATCTGTTTCCCATTCGCTTTCCCAACCTGCAATTCGCTATCACATTCAGGTTGGCTCCCGCAGCATGCACCAAATCGGCAAATCGTATTTTGGAATCCTGGCTGTGTGTATCAGGCTAAAATCATGTTTTTGATAATACCGGACATTTTTTTCATCGTGCGTCTCTAGGTAAACAGGTAGTTTTTGGGCATCCGCTTTTGCCAGAACTGGCAGCATCAGCGCCGCACCGATTCCTTTTACTTTCCAGCCGGGCTCAACTCCCAAACCCCATAAGTAAAAGTGCGGCCGGTTCTTCATTAATTTTTCCTGGGTATATCCGACAAAACCCTCACAATCCATCGACCGCTTATAATTTCGAAAGCCCAATAACAATGGCGTCAATAGAAAACCATTTTGGATATATTCCCACATCGAGATTTTCGTATGGCCCGGCGGCAGGGTAAATATCACTCCTGAAATCTCAGGGGTGGTATAGACATCGCCATACCCCAGAGCGCAGTTCAGTATATTCTGAAAGTACCACGGCAGGTAGCGAATTCGTCTCTGGGAATCAGGAAAATAGAAAGTAAACATCGGATAATTAAAAAAGGACGCCGATAAAACTTCAGATGCTTTTTTTGCTTGACGCGGATCCAGTTTGATTGTTTCCATAAGCATTGATATAGCTCGCGGCTTACCTCTGGAGCAATGGGGCGTTTGTTTCGCTGTACGCAACACCCATCATTTTACACGAATGCGCATCGATGCAAATTGAGCCAATTTTCCCCGTGGCTTTGCATAGCCTGCCCCCGCGTGTTCTTGGCGAGGGCTTCCCCCGACTCGCACGGCGTCTGCCCCACGCTCTTTGCGGGGAAGCGGCGGAGCCGCTGTCCGCTGGAGCTAGTGTTGGCCTACTTTCTGTTTACCAGATTCTCGGATCCGAGGGAAAGTCTTATGCAATGATAATCCCGATTGTCACGGATCAGTTAAAAGCGGTTTCGCGGAAAAGTACAACTCTCTTCTCTGTTCCCTTGGCTTTATACATTGCCATATCGGCATTTTTGAAAAGGATATCAGCCGTTTCTCCGTCTGCGGGATATATGGCAATACCGATACTGGGTCTAATAGAAAGAACAATCCCATTAATCTCGCAGGCCTCGGCGATCCGATTAACTATCTTCTCCGCAAAGCGAGTCACGTTGGCTTCTTGCTTGACGTCCAACAACAGACACCCAAACTCGTCGCCTCCCCAGCGACAGACCGTGTCTTCTTCTCGGACGGAAGACTGTAAACGGTTTGCCACCATGATCAGTACATTGTCTCCCAGATCATGACCGTAAGTGTCGTTAATGTCCTTGAATTTGTCGATGTCCATAAACAAGATGGCGAGTTCCCAACCGCGCCGTTTTGCCTGGATCAACCCGCGTTCGAGACGCTGTTCAAATAACACCCGATTCGGAAGGCCCGTGAGTGCGTCATGAAGCGTAATTTGCCGCGTTTCTTCTACTTTAGCCTGGGATTTCGATAAATCGTCGCGCGCTTCGGCCAAATCGATCTTTGTGCCAGCGAGTTCGGATTCGAAAGCTACTCGTTCAGCCACTTCCTTGGTAAGTTCGGTGTTAACCTGCCTCAAATCGTCTGCGGCTTTCTCCACCTTGTGCTCGACAACAACGTTCTGAGTGATGGCCTCGAGGATGGCCGGAACAGGAGTATTGACTTTTTTTTTCTGCTTTAGAACTTTATTTACCGAAGTGAGTTCACTGGCGGCCTGCTTAACAGTTTTTTTGATTTTCTTATTTTTGCTAAGCACGCGGCTAAGCGAAATTTTCTTGGGGGGCACGGTTTTTTTTAAAACTTTTGATTTCATAAATATTCTCTCATTGCATGGAACGGGCTAACGGCTGGCACCCCCCGCCTGCTCCGCCCCGGCTTCACCGGGCGAGGCCGGAGGGGGTGGGCCGGGGGCGCTTGTTTCGCTGTGCGCCATACCCATCATTTTACACGAATGCTCATCGAAGCAAGATTCTCGATTTTCGGCATGGAAGCCACACTGCTCGTAGCCGCAGATTTGGTGCTTTTCATCGATTAATGCTTCGTTACAAACGCCGCATAAAACCATCCGACGACCGCTCTTCCTCGCGATCCGTCGCGAGTGGCGGTTCGGGCGATAGTCCGGAAATTTCCGCCCGCAATTCCGGCGTGAGCTTGATTTCCACGGCCTTGAGCGAATCCTCCAGCTGCGTCAAATTGCGCGCCCCGATGATCGGCGCCGTCACCGCCGGATGGCCAGCCACCCAGGCCACAGCCAAACTGGCGGGCGTGAACCCATGCGATTGCGCAAAATCGGAAAACCGCTGGGCCACGTCATAAGTCCAATCCGTCCCATACCGCGCCCGGTACATTTTGTTATCGATCAACCGTCCCGACGCGGGCCGGCGGGAAGTACCGTACTTGCCGGAAAGCAAACCGCCGCCAAGCGGACTATAGGGAATCACGCCCAGGTTTTCCGACAAAGCCATGGGCAGGATTTCCACTTCCGCCTGGCGCTTCACCAAGTTGTACATCGGTTGAATGCACTCAAAACGTGACCAGCCCGCTTGGGCCGAGATCCCCAAGGCCTTCGCAACCTGCCAGGCGGCGAAATTGCTCGCCGCCGGATATAGTATTTTCCCCCGGCGCACCAGATCATCCAGCGCGCGCAGCGTTTCTTCGAGCGGCGTATCGGCGTCGAAATGGTGAATGAAATAAAAGTCGAGATGATCCGTCTTGAGGCGCTTGAGGCTGGCTTCGACGGATGCCGTAATGTGGCGGCGCGAAGCGCCGCCCGCATTGATATCCTTCCCCATCGAGAAATACACTTTGCTTGTCAGCACAATTTCATCCCGGCACGCGGCAACCAGTTCGCCCAGGATTTCTTCCGCGGTGCCGGCTTGGTAGACATTGGCGCAATCGAAGAAATTGATCCCAGCTTCCCGGCATCGGTGAAATAAGGCTTGGGAGGTGGTTTTGTCGGCGTCCCCTCCGAACGACATAGTTCCAAAGCATAGCGCGGAGACTTTGACGCCCGTTTTTCCTATAAATTTATATTCCATCTTGGGTCATCCTTTCTGAGTGTTTTACCGCTTCCGCAATTCAATTGTCATTTTAGCAGGAAAATGAAAATCAAATAAACTATTTTCCCACGAGCCTTGGCCAAGGCCTGCCCACGCGTATTTTTATCGGTGGTCGTCTGCAGCCGCGTGTAGTGCGAATTAATCACAATAAATAATACCCGATTCTTGGTTCACCTCGCGTTATAGAAATATCTCTATATGAATTTAATATTCGTGCAATAAAATTGATTACTTCCCAATTCGGATATTCGCCTTTTTCCTCACGCCAACTATTCTTTACTGGTCTCCATCTCCAAAGACCGCTTCCAATTACACATATAATATCAATCGAGAGTTCTTCATCGCCCCTAATTTCATCGTATCGTTCAGTTTCACCTTTATTTACTAAATCTGTACTAAATGCAAATAAACAAGATATTGATTTTTTATATGTATGGGGAATAGGTGTATCGTCATCGTTTGAATAAATACCTGAAATTAATTGAAAATTCTTTATTGTTTTGGTCTTCTCATGTGTATTTCGCAATTCAGTCGCAGTCAATGTGCTCTTAATTTCTATTGTAAACAATACCGATTCAACAGGAAATAACCCAGAAGAGTTTTCAAGTAGAATAGGTGGAATAATCTTCTTGTCATAAATAACAATATCTTGTTGTCCTGACTGTTGATTACTCGCTGTTACTATAATGCCGGTTCCTACACCAATATCAGCAGGGAATAATGGCCTAAATAAATCTCTGACAAGCATTTCCTTTAACTCCCCCTGCAATCCAGAATGGTCAATTAATCGCAATCCTTGCGCTTCGTTTATAACTTTTCTAACTCTGGCTTTTATTAATTCTTGATATGCTTTATTCATAATTCCTCAATCTCCGAAATTAATTCGCCCAACTAGTGATTAACCGGAATTCTTTCCAGATATAAATCCTATAGAAGTGCTTTATTCCCTTTAAACCTCTGCTCGGGTGGAGTAGACGGAAATCATTCCATCTACCTCCCCATACACTTGGATATTTTCGTCTTAAATGGAAAGCTCCCCTACATTTTATTTCCCAATTGCTCTCGTTCCGCTCTTCGCTTCATCGCCTCGCGCCACGGACGGTCGTGAAGGATGAACGGGATCAGCATCGCCAGGACGAATAATCCCGCGAGCGTGCCACCGGGGAAGAACGCCAGGGAGCTGACGCCGGCCGCGACGGCCGTCCACCAACCCCAGCGGTTGCGCGTCCCCCACGCCGCCATCGCCGCCACCCAGAAGATTCCCGCCAGCACCAGCATCCAGCCGGTGCGGTAGGCGGTCCATCCAACGGCTGTGAAGAACGCCGTCCCAAACCACGCGCTCAATCCCCCGACGGGGACAACATCCTGCAGCCGGATCGCGAGGCCCAAGCTCGCCATCAGGCAGCCGGTGACGACGCCCGCCGCGATCATGAGCGCGCGCGGGAATATACGCACAAAAGCTCCCGTCTTCTTTACTGCACCGTCCAAGGTTGCACCTCCACGCATCCCGCCCCGACCAGCTGGTTGACTTGCCGTTCCAGTTCCGCGCACCAGGCGGTGGTGTTGGCCGGGAATTCCAGCCGGTAGGTGCGCTGGGCTTCGGAGATGTGGAAGGCGAACCGGTCCGCGCCCGGGTACGAGGTGAGCAGCCCGTAGAGGATTCGCAACCGGCGCGTGTCGCGCGCCCGGTCGCCTGTTTCCCGCAGGAAGAGGACGATCATCCGCGGCCCGTCGACCTTGGGCTGCGCAATCGATGCGGGCGGCACCACCGACACCGTTGCCGCCTGTCCCGTTAATGACGGGTGAAGCGGCATCGCGGGCGGATTTTCTTTCTTGATTTCCTGCGGCTGTACCGTTATTGGTGGAGCAGATGCCAATACCACCTCCGGTGGCAATACCGGCAAATCAACCTTTTTAATTTCCATGATCTTGGCAGGCGTCGGTGCCGCCATCTGCGGAACCGCGGCCATCTCGTCCAGCGGATCGCACGGCGGCGGCAGCCAATCCTCTTCTTTCGGAGAAGCGGGATCTGCGGGAACGATCGGCGCGGGAACGAACGGGGTGGTCACCGACGATGCCGGATCTTTCTTCCGCGCCGCGCCGGCCTTTTTAAGGTCGGTGGTGATTGTTTCGGCCAGCACTCTTGGCGTGCCCGTGCCGGTTTCGGCCTTGCCGTACACCACAACCACCGCGCCATCCTGGACGACCGTCTTGGCCTTCTCCCACACCGAGGGGAAGAGGATGAGCTCGATCGTGCCCTGCAAGTCCTCGATCGTGGCAAACGCCATCGCCTTGCCCCGGCGGGTCTGGAACGGACGGACGTGGACGATCATCCCGGCCACCTTCACATGCGCTCCGTTGACCGGCTCGGTCAGTTCGGCGCTGTAGTGGGTGACGACGTTCTGCAGCTCTTCGATGTAGGCCGAGAGCGGGTGGTCGCTGACGTACAAGCCGAGCAGTTCCTTTTCCCAATCGAGCATCGTCCGCTTGGCAACCGTCCCCGAGGGGGCGAGCGTGATCGTCTCGATCGGGGCGCCGGCGGCCGAGGAAAACATGCTGATCTGGCCGGCTTCCTCCGCGCGGAAGTGGCTTGCCGATACCGAGAGGATCGCGTCGAGGGAGTTGAGCACACCCACGCGCTCGCCCAGGGTATCCAGCGAACCCACCTTCACGAGAGACTCAAGCGCCCGCTTGCCAACCCGGCGCAGGTCCACCCGCGCGGCAAGGTCGTCAAGCGAGGCGAACGCCCCGGTCTGCTCGCGCACGCGCAAAAATTCGTTCACCGGCCCTTCGCCCACGTTCTTCACCGCGCCCAATCCGTAGCGGATGGCGTATCCGCCCTCCGGCTTCTGCTCGATGGTGAAATCCCACCCGCTGCGGTTGACGTCCGGCGGCAGCACGGCTACGCCCAGACGCCTGCAATCGGCGATGTACAGCGCCACCTTCTCGATCTCGTTCTTGGAGGCCGAGAGCAGCGCGGTCATGAACTCCACCGGGTAATGCGCTTTGAGGTAGGCGGTCTGGGCGCAGATCACGCCGTAATCCGCCGCGTGGGCCTTGTTGAATCCGTAGCGGGCGAAGCCTTCCCAGTCGTCGAAGATCGCCGCCGCGAGGTCCGCTGGTATCTGCAGCACCTTCCCGGCGCCGGTGATAAACTTGGCGCGGTGCTTTTTGATCGACTCGGCGTTCTTCTTCGATACCGCTTTGCGCAGGTCGTCGGCTTCGGAAGGTGTGTAGCCCGCCATGTCGATCACCGCGCGCATGAGCTGTTCCTGGTAGATGAGGATCCCGTACGTCTCGCGCAGGATCGGCTCCAGCGCCGGGTGGCGGTATTCCACCGGCTGCACGCCGTGCATGCGCTGGATGTACAGCGGGATGAATTCGATCGGGCCCGGGCGGAAGAGCGCGATCATCGCGATCACATGGTCCAGCCGGGTGGGCTTCATCTCCATCAAATAGCGGCGCATGCCACTGCCTTCCACCTGGAACACGCCGTCGGTTTCGCCGCGTCCGAGCAGCTCGAAGATCGCCGGGTCGTCGGTCGGGATGGTGTCGAGCGAAAAATCTTTTTCGTGGCGCTCGCGGATGAGGGCGCAGGCGCGTTGCATCACCGTGAGAGTCGCGAGGCCCAGAAAATCCACTTTCAGCAGCCCAAGCTTATCCAGCACCTGCATCTCGAACTGCGTCACGGCGGCGACGGGGTTGTCTTCGAGCGCGCCGCGTGTCGGGCGGTGCAGCGGCACGTACTCCACGAGCGGCCGGTCGGAGATCACCACGCCCGCGGCGTGCGTGCCGGCATTGCGGATCACGCCCTCGAGCTTGGCGGCCGTGTCGACCAGGTCGTGCAGGTAGTCAGTGTTCTCGTAGGCTTCGCGCAGGGCGGGAACGTCCTGCAACGCCTCGGCCAGCGTGACGGCCTTGCCCGGCGTGTTGGGGATGAGCTTGGCGAGCTTGTCCACTTCCGGCAGGGGGATATCCAGCACGCGCCCGACGTCGCGCACCGCGGCGCGCGCGGCCATCGTTCCGAAGGTGATGATCTGCGCCACCTTATCCGATCCGTATCGGCGCGCGGCGTATTCCAGCACCTCGCCGCGCCGGTCGTCCTGGAAATCCAGGTCGATGTCCGGCATGGTCACCCGCGCCGGATTGAGGAAGCGTTCGAAGATCAACCCGTGCTGGAGCGGATCGACCAGCGTGATCCGCAGCGCGTAGGCGACGAGCGAACCCTCGGCCGATCCGCGCGCGTTGTACCAGATGCGGGATTGCAGCGCGTAGCGGCAAAGGTCCCACACGATGAGGAAGTACATGTCGAACCCCATGCGGTGGATGATGTCGAGCTCGTATTCGAGCCGCTTTTGAATTTCGGGGGAGGAGGCGCGCCCGCCATAGCGGGATTGCAGGCCTTCGGCGCACAGTTCGCGCAGGTATCCGTCGGAGGTCTTGCCCTCGGGAACGGGGAACACCGGCAGGTGGTAACCCTTGAACCCGAGGTCCACCGAGCAGCGTTCGGCGATGGCGAGCGTGTTGCTGATCGCTCCAGGGATTTCTCCAAAGAGCGCTTGCATCTCCTGCGGCGAGCGCAGGTAGTACGAGTTGCCCGACATCCGCATCCGGTTCGTTTCGCTCACCACCGTCTGGGTCTGGATGCACAGCAGGATGTCGTGCGCGACGCTGTCTTCCTGCATCACGTAGTGCACGTCGTTGGTGGCAACCATCCCCACGCCGAAGCGCGGCGCGAGCTGCACTAATTGCTTGTTGACTTCGCGCAGCTCGGGGATTTCATGCTCCTGCAATTCGATATAGAAGCGGTCGCCGAACAGATCGCGGTACCATCCGATGAGGCGCTCGGCTTCCTGTACGCGGCCTTCGGCGAGCGCGTGCGGAATCTCCGCCGCCAAACAACCGCTCGTGCAGATGAGCCCTTCGGCGTGCGCGGCGAGGTACTCGTGGTCGATGCGCGGCTTGTAGTAGAAGCCTTCGAGCTGCGCGGCGGATGCAATCTGCAGCAGGTTGCGGTATCCGGCGTCGGACTGAGCCAGCAGCAGGAGGTGCGCGGGATCGCGGTCGGTGCGCGCTTCGCGGTCCTTCATCCCACGCGGGGAAAGGTAAGCTTCCATCCCGATGATCGGGCGGATGCCGGCCTCCTTCGCGGCGTTATAAAATTCCACCACGCCGAACAGTACGCCGTGATCGGTGAGGGCGAGTGCCGGCATCCCCAATTCCTTGGCTCGCGCCACGAGGCGGGGAATTTTTCCCAGCCCGTCGAGAAGGGAATATTCGGAATGTACGTGGAGGTGGACGAAAGACATGAACGCTCGATGCGGGAAGTTGAGAACGTGATGGTCGAGCAGAGGTGACTGCAATGATTATAGCACAGCGTTGAACGGGGAATTCCGAGAAGGAAGTCCCAATTATCTTAAAATTTTGCGATGGCGACGGCGGGAAGACCCGTGATCGATTGGCTGGATCAGGATGATATTCTCAGTACGCTGTTTACGCGGGGCTGAAGCCCCGCGCTTTTATACGATGCCCGCCTTCGGCGGGCTAAAAACGTTCGTAAACAGCTCCGAAGGGGCTTAGTGTCCTGACGCGGGGATTTATCCCCGCGCGGCGAATTCGAGCGAGACCACAACTCAACCTCGTTGTCTCGATACCCGCTGTTTACGCGGGGCTGAAGCCCCGCGCTTTCATACGATGCCCGCCTTCGGCGGGCTAAAAACGTTCGTAAACAGCTCCGAAGGGGTTTTGTATCCTTGCGCGGGGATAAATCCCCGCGCAAGTCGGGCTTCAAGCCGGGTAGATGGATAAACCCTGAAACTTCCCTAAAAAAAATCCTGATTCTTTTTTTTTCCGTGTAATCCGTGGCTTCTTCGGTGACTTCCGTGTCCTTCGGGATCATTGCTTCGACTTTCTCCATCCCGCATCAACCGCCTCGGCCTCAGTACAAAACCAGCGCTCGCCCTTTTCCGGTTCGATCAGCGTGTTATCGTAGAATTTTCCGCCCGGAACGTGGAAGATCTTCTCTCCGCTGGAGTTGATATTGCCTTTGATCCGGCAACCGGCAGGCGGGGTAACGCAGCCTCCGGCGCAAGCCCCGCCGCCATCCGGCGGGGTCAAACTTAAAACGATGGTCCATAGTCCGCGTCCGGCTTGCAACGCCTCGCTCTGCGCCGCGGCGAATTCCGCCTGGCAGGAGAGGTCCGGCGGAAACGGCGTGGCACGCGCCATTCCCAGCCGGACGAGCTCATCATTGACAAACGTATCGCCGGCAAACACGAAGCGGAGGAGTCTGCCGTAGCGGTCGGCCTCGGATTGATCGCGGATCATCACGATCCGTTTCCCTTCGACCAGTTTGCGGTTGGCCGCGAGCGATTCCGCTGCCATCGGCTCGCCGGCCAGTTCCGGTGCGTCCATGCCGACATAGCGCACGCGAAAAGGAACGCCGCCCTCATCGACTTCGATCGTATCGCCGTCGATCACCTTGGTGACGGCCGCTTCCTCGCGCCGAGCGTGATCCGATATGCAATCGACGCCCCTTGCGGTCGCCGTGCCCGTCGCGCGGCTCGACGGCGTTTCGGTCGCGGTCCGCATGTCCTCCGCTGCGATACGCGCCTTCACGACCGGCCTGCAGCCGGCCGCGAAAAGAAAAAAAACAATATGCGATTGGAATCAGACGGTTTTGGTTCATGGCATCCCCCGGGAATTCTCGATGCGCGATTGTACCGCTTTTTAATTAATGGGAGGCAACCGCTCAACCTGAAGGCTTTGCTCCGCAGGGGCATTGTGTCCTGGCGCGGGGATTCATCCCCGCGCAATGATCGCACCGCGATTTGCCGCGCCGCCATAAATGACGGCGCTATGACACAAAGCCCGCCTTCGGCGGAATGAAAAACACTTTCGTAGATTGCCCCGAAGGGGCATTGTGTCCTGGCGCGGGGATTCATCCCCGCGCAATGATCGCACCGCGATTTCCCCCGCCGCCATAAATGACGGCGCTATGACACGAAGCCCGCCTTCGGCCGACTGAAAAACACTGTCGTAGATTGCCCCGCAGGGGCATTATGTCCTGACGCGGGGATTCATCCCCGCGCGACGATCGCACCGCGATTTGCCGCGCCGCCATAAATGACGGCACTAGGACGCGAAGCCACCCTTCGGCGGACTGAAAAACACAGCCGAAGATTTCTCCGAAGGGGCATTGTGTCTTGGCGCGGAGATTCATCCCCGCGCGATGATCGCAAGGAGTAGCTATTCCTAAAAGCAGGTGGATTAACCCACACTGCTATAATGTTCACCACTTATGACCCCCCTATTTTCCAAACGCCGCTCCTTTTCCCTCCGGTGGATTTTAATTCCGGTGCTCGGATTCCTGATCGGCCTGGCGGCGGTGGGAGTGTATTTTGCGCCGCGGGTGGTTTCGGTGCTCCCCGCAGCGGCCGCGAAGACCGGATCCTATGCCGCAATCGAAGCGCGTTTCAGCGCGCCGATGGATCCCGCCTGCACGGCGTCGCATTTTAACATCGTGCCTGCCGCCGAGGGCGACCTCAGCGTGCAAGGCGACGTGCTGCGATTCGTCCCCAAGAATCCGTGGCCGGCCGGCGCGGCGGTGAAGCTCACCGTGCGCTCTGGCGCCTGCGGGCGGAACCGCCTTCCGCTGATCTCCGATTATTCCTGGAGCTTCGTCCCTTCTCCCTACCGCGTGGCGTATGTTTCCGCCGATGATCCCACCCGGTTGATGGATTTACTCTCCGATGGCGGCAACCCCGCCGAGCTGGTCCATGCCGGTGAGCCGATTGTAGATTTTCAAATCTCGCCGCGCGGCGATTTTCTGGTGTATTCCACCGGATCCGCGAGCGGACCGGGAAAAATTTGGCTCGAAGCGCTCGATGGGGGCACGCCTTCACTCCTGGCCGATTGCAGTCCGGACGCCTGCCATGCTCCGGTGATCTCTCCCGACGGCTCGCTGGTGGCCTACGAACGCGCCGTCATGGAAAGCAACCCGGGCGGATCCACCACGCCGGGCAACCCGTTCATCGAACTCATCGACCTCGGCAATGCGCAATCGCGGATCGTTTCCCCGTCGGGGCACATCGCGAGCAATCCCGTCTGGGCTCCGTCGGGCTGGCTTTCCTACTTCGACGCCGACCGACAAGCCATCGTTGTGGACGACCTGCTGGGCGGAACGACCCTCGTCCCCAATGCGACCGGCGAGAACTGGGTCTGGCTTCCGGACGGAAGCGGCGTGATCTTTCCGGAAATTTTCCCCGAACAGGGTGAAACACTGGGCGGACGGTCTCCCCGAATTTTCAGCCATCTGATTCTCGTCACGGTAAAAACCAACGCCCGGCAGGATCTCAGCGGCGAAATGCAGATCGAGGATTATTCGCCGGCCGTTTCGCCCGACGGCGCGTGGCTGGCCCTCGCTCGCGATTATTTCGACACGCGCTGGACTCCCGGCCGCCAACTGTGGGTCATGAATTGGAAAGATTCCTCCTTCCGGCAACTTACCCAAACGCCCAATTACGGCGTTTCCTCGATCCATTGGAGTTCCGACGGAGCCCGAATGGTGTTCATGCGCTTCCACGAAACGAACCCTTCCGATCCGCCGGAGATCTGGATCATGAACGCCGACGGCTCGGATGCGCATTCGCTGGTAACGGGAGGCTTCCTCCCTCAATGGTTGCCTTAAAAGAGCCCGCGCCTTCTTTCTCACTGCCCGACCTTACCGGACGAATCCACAAGCTGGAAGCATACCGCGGGCAATTGGTGCTGCTGTGTTTTTGGTCGGCCGTCTGCCCATGGTCGGAGCGGGCCGACCGCGCGATCGCAAAATGGCCCTCCGGCCTCGCCTCGGCCGCCGTCGTTCTCCGTCTGGCGATGAACGCCGACGAGGGCATCGACATTGTCCGCGGGGAAGCGGCGAAGCGGTTCCAGGGGATTGTGCTTCTCGATACCGACCGCAACGTGAGCGATGCATACGGCGCGCAACTCACGCCGGAATTCTTCCTTCTGGACCCCGAAGGGCGGATTCGATATCACGGCGCATTGGACGATGCCACCTTCCGTCAGCCCGCCCCCACCCGAGAGTACCTAGAGAATGCGTTGCGCGCGCTCCTCGCCGGAGGAAATCCCGATCCGGCGGATACGCCCCTCTATGGTTGCGCCATCGTGCGGTGGAAAATATAAATATAAACGGGCTTCCCGGTTGGGAAGCCCGTTCTTTATCTTGAATGCTATCTGCTTGCGAATGCAGTAAATGCGAACACGGATTTCACCGAAAGAACCGGAAAACACGGATAAGGCTTTGGAAAATTTTTTTCCGTGTCTTCCGTATGATTTTTTCCGTGGATTCCGTGTACTATCCTAAATCAACCCCATATTCTTCCCCACTTTGCCAAATACCTCCAGCACCCGGTCCATCTGCGCGTCAGTGTGGCTGGCCATGTAGGACGTGCGCAGCATCTGCCGGCCCGGGGAAACGCCGGGGGAAAGCACCGGGTTGACAAAGACTCCCTCTTCGAAGAGCGCCTTCCAGGTGAAGATGGTTTGAAGGTCGTCGCCGATGAGGATCGGGATGATCGGCGTGGTGGAATTGCCGATGTTAAATCCGAGGCTGCGGTAGCCGGCGCGCATCTTGTCGGCGATGGCATTGAGGCGCGCGGTGTGCTCGGGTTCGTCGCGCATGATGTGCAGCGCCGCCAGCGCCGCCGCGGCGTTGGCCGGCGGGATGCTGGCGGAGAACATCAGCGCCCGGGCGTGGTGCTTGATGTAATGGATCACCGGTTCGTCCCCGGCGATGAACCCGCCGAGGGAGGCGAAGGATTTGCTGAAGGTGGACATGATCAGGTCCACGTCCTTGGTCATGCCGAAGTGCGCGGCTGTTCCGCGCCCCTTGCCCAGCACGCCGATGCCGTGGGCGTCATCCACCATCAGCCGGGCGCCGTATTTTTTGCAGATCGGAACGATTTCCGGCAGCGGGGCGAGGTCGCCCTCCATGCTGTAGAGGCCGTCGACCACCACGAGCTTGCCCTTGTCCTCCGGCACTGCGGCGAGCACGCGCTCGAAATCCTGCATGTCGTTGTGCTTGAAGCGCCGCGTCTCGCCCCAGCACAGCCGCGCCCCGTCCACGATGCTGGCGTGGTCTTCCTTGTCGAGGATTACGAAATCTCCGCGGCCCACCACGGCCGAGATCGTGCCTAGGTTGGTCTGCATTCCGGTGGAAAACACCAGCGCCGCTTCCTTGCCGACGAACACCGCAATTTCCCGCTCGAGCTGCTCATGCATCTCGAGCGTCCCGTTGAGGAAGCGCGAACCCGTGCACGAGGTTCCGTATTTGCGAATCGCCGCCTCGGCCGCCTCCCGCACGCGCGGGTCCATTGTCAGGCCAAGGTAGTTGTTCGAGCCGCACATGATCAAGCGGCGTCCCTGGAAAATCGCTTCGGTCCCCTCGTTGCCCTCCATTGGAATGAAGTAGGGGTAAAACCCGGCCGCTATGGCCTCCTTGGCATCGGTAAATACGGGGCATTTTGCGAAGATATCCATCCAACTCCTCCAGGCGTGGGAATCGATCCGGGCCTATTATACGCGAGTGTCTTTCCGGCCAACGGCTTTTTTCTTTTTTTTGATGGCATCCGATACGAACATATCCATCACCGGGTATTGCAGCGGTCCGAGGAGGTTGGTAAGCCAGTAGAAGAACGTGGTGTCCATCCCGGTGATGACGATGTAACGGTTGTGCTCGACGCCCGCCAGGATGTCGCGTGCCACCACCTCGGGTTTATAGACCGTACCGGTGGAGGAAATGACATCCAACTCGGCGGGCCGGATCGTTTTCTCCTTGGCCAGCGACGGCGTATCGGTGTCGGGCGGCATGGCGATCGTCACCCGGATCCCGAGCGGTTTGAGTTCGTAGCGCAGCACGTCGCTCAGGCCGCGCACCGCCCATTTGGATGGTGCGTAGGACGAATATCCAAAGAGCGCTAGGTACGCCACCGCGGACGAAACGTTGACGATATGCCCCTTCCCGCGCTGAATCATCGCCGGCACGACGGCGCGGGTCATATTCAACGTGCCAAAATAATTCGTTTCCATTGTCTCGCGGAAGATTTTCGCGTCCATCTCCAGGAAGTAACCGGGATGTGAGGTGCCCGCGTTGTTGATCAGCACATCCAGCATCCCCAGCGCTTGCACGGCCTGCTCCACCGCGGCCCGCGCCTGGCTCTCGACGGCCACGTCCGCCGGCGTGAAACCGATCTTCTGCGTGGGATCGACCGCGGCAGCCTGCAACTCCTTGCAAGTCGCCTCGAGCTTGGCTGCGTTCCTTGCCGTCAGCCAGACACTCGCGCCGCGGGCCACCAGCTGGCGCGCAAGCGCCAGTCCGATCCCGCTGGATCCGCCCGTGATCAGCACTTTCTTGCCGTAGAAAAAGTCCTTGCGAATGTCGCGTGCCATGATATTACCCTTTCCCTCTTGGATTTTTATAAACCTTCGTGGGGACTGCCGGATAGGTTTCTGATCATTCCCCGGGCACAACCCTGTAAATTCTCACTTTCCCGGTGCGAAATACTTCTTCTAACCCGCCGCAAGTTGCCAGTGCGCCCGGTTGGAGCGAACCGACCCCTTCTTTAATATAGATATAGGTGACGCCCTGGGCCCGCACTATGGACCAGAACTCCCCCGTGCATCCCGTCAAGCTGCTGACGGAAGCAGCCAATCCGTCGACCTCGTCCACATAGTCCTTCGCCGCGAAACTATACAGCATCGGCGGCAGCAGCGTCCGCCTTTCCGCCAGCGGCAGCAGCCACCATCCGCCGTCCACCCCGCGGTACAGCCCGTTCTGCCAGGGAACGACGTTGATCAGGAAGACCGCATCCGCGGGCGTGTTCCGCGCCGCCCAAACGACGGCTTGCCGGTCGTCGGACGTGGCAAACACGGTGCCCGGGTTGACGATCGTCCGCGTTTGCCATAGACCCGCGAGGCAAACGGCCAGGGCGACGCTCCCGAAAAAGAAATGCGCGCGCAAGGCCGGCGCGCGGCGGTTCAAATAATCCGCCAATGTGATGAACCCGCTCGCAGCCAGAATGGATGCAGGCAAGAATACGATGATGGCCAGATGATCCGGCCGGAACGGCGCGATGCGCAATCCCCACGGCAGCGTTTCCACACCCAGCGCCAGCCCCCACACCGCAAACACGCGCAACGGTCCACGGCGGAAAAGCGCAGCCGGGAGTGCGAGCAAACCCGATCCGAGCAGCAGGTAGTTCCGCAGCGGGCCGAGCAACTTCCATAGATAGTCGCCGTAGTTTGCGAAATACATCGCATCGACCGCCCCGCCGGGCGCAACGATGTCCACGCCGACGCTTCCGGCGCTGTAGCGCAGCATCGGAATCAACCAGGGCAGCGCCGCCGCCGTTCCGGCCGCCACCGCCGCGGCTAGTCCCGGGAACCGCCTGCGGTAATTCCGGCGTAGGAGGACGTATGCGCCGACGAGCAAAAGGAAAACCGCCAGGAGGATTCCGGTCAGATAGTGGGTCAGGAGCGTGCCGGCAGTAAGGATCGCCAATCGGACTGCGGAAGCCGGGCGCGGCGACCGCAGGGCGTATTCCACCGCCTCGGCCATCGCCAGCGGCAGCAGGACCATTCCGGCCAACAGCGTGTAGCGGCCCCAGGTCAGATAATACGCCGGCATCTCCGAGAAGAATCCGACAAGCGCAAGAACGAGCAATGCCTGTCGCCTGTCACGGCGCAACGCCATCGACAACCGATAGGCGGAGAGCGCGGCGGCAACGCCGAGAATCTGTCCGAAGAAGAGCACCGCCCGGTCGGGGGAGAGGCCGGAGAAAACGGCGAACACGGCCGCCGCCGCATGGAAGCCGAAATGATAATAGAAAGGCCCCGGGATCCACGGCGAAAGCGTCGCGGGCAGCCCCCCGCCCTCGAGGAAGAGCCGCACCAAGAAAACGTGATGGACCGAATCCACCCAGGCCGGCATTGCCAGATCGCGGGCCTGGTAGAACCGCAACCCAAGCAAGACCGCGATTGCGAGAATTTCCAGGCCGCCCAATGCGGACCATCGAAAGGATAATTGCTTCCGCGCCAGTCCCACAACGAGCAGGATCACGCAGCCCGCCGCGGGTCCGGCGAGCAGCGCCGGTCCGTAGTGGAAACCCGCTATGCGCCCAAGGAGCGCGCCCAGGGCGATAACCGATAGACCCAATCCGAAGGAAATGGAAAGCAACTCCACCCAGCCGCGGCGGCGGTCCGGGAAGAGGGCGAGGATTGCCGCGCCCGGCAGCAGAAGGAGCAGAAAAGCCAGCGCGCAGGCGAAGGCAGTTCCCAGGTTGAAATTGATCATCCGAAGGACCGGAGGGAATCGAAGATAGGAAGGATTAAACCACAACCTCGGCAGATTGTCTGCCGAAGTTGTGGAATCTCATTTCGAGGAGAAAAGGAGAATCAGGAAATCACGTCGATTTCGCCGGACATGCCCTTCCCGCCCGGCCCGCCGTTGACGCCGCAATGATAGGGATAGGTTCCTTCTTTGTCGAAGGTGTAGGAAAATAATTGGCCGATGGCCAGCAGCCCGCTTTGAAACTGCCCGCCGTCGGCAATGACGGAGTGATAGGCGGGGTCTTTGTTCACCCAGGTGATCCTCGTCCCTGTTTTAACAGTCAGTTTCTGCGGATGAAACGCATTCATCTGCATCATGATGTCGGCTTGGCCTGAAACCACTTGCGGGCTGGCGTCTACGGTCGGATGGGATGTCCACGGAAAGGTAAATCCCTTGCACGCCGAAAGGGAGAGGATCAGACAGGCAATCACCGTTCCCCGCAGCACTGATCGTACAAACGATGTTTTTCCAAACATGAAATTCATCGCCTCGGATCCGCTTTTACCGGAATTTATCCTCGCAGGCATGCCCCACATTTTATCCACAACGGCGTTATAAATCCCGGTCTATGGAAAATTCTCACGGAATTCTCAGCCAGCAATTCCGGGGTGGGGATCGCGGCGGGAGGATTGCCTTCCACAGGCAGGGTTGCCCCCGACGCTTTCCGGCTATGCCGGTTCGGAAGGGCGAAGCGCCCCTTCCTAGAGATGCATGCTGAAAATAAAAACGACGGCCAAACCGGTTGGGCTTGGCCGTCGTCTGCGTTTGGAAAAACTTTCGAAACGCCTAGATGTTTTGGATGATCTGGCTGAATACGTTACCGATTGCCGGACCAAGGACCGACAGAATGACGATAATAACGATGGCAACTAAAACCAGAATCAATGCGTACTCTACAAGACCTTGGCCCTTCCTCTGAAGTTTCTTGAACATGGGTATTACCTCCTCTCCTTTGGAAAGTTATTGCAGCGAATGACCTCTATGTATTCCCTATTATCTCATTTTTTGGGACGATAAATCGCAGAATAATTATTATTTTTAACCGGATACTTCCTTTTTGGGATCAAAACATTTTTTCTATAATGGTTAAAAGATGGAAAAATGGACCGAAAATATAACTATATTTCAGATATTTATAGTCTTTTATCGACAAATATTCCTATTGGGGTTGAGTGTTGTTGTCAACCCATTCGTTGTCATGGATTATGCTTTAACCAGCTGCCAGCCTTCCGAGAATCATAGAACAGTTTCTCACCCGATTGAATCTGGAATAAAAACGACGGCCACGCCTTCATGGGCTTGGCCGTCGTCCGCGTTCGGAGAGAAACTTTCGAAACGCTTAGATGGTCTTGACGATCCGGCTGAACACGTTGCCGATTGCAGGACCAAGAACCGAAAGAATGACGATGATGACAATCGCTACCAGAACCAGAATCAATGCGTACTCTACAAGACCTTGGCCTTTCCTCTGAAGTTTCTTAAACATAGTTTTCACCTCATTTCGAATCTATGATAACTTTGGCGAATAAATACTTCCTGGTTAGAATCATGCCACTTTTTGAAATAGTATTGCATAAAGAAAGAATAAATTACGAAGACCATTTCTCCTACTCCCAATCATGGGAATAATCTCCTATATCGGATATAAAGTGTCGTCTATCAACAAACACCCTTATTGGGATTGGGTGTGGTTTACAACCCATTCGTTGCCATGGATTATTCTTTGCCCAGCGACCGGTATTACGATAATCACAAAACGGTTTCTCACCCGAGTGAACTTGGATTAATGACGACGGCCAAGCCCACCCGGCTTGGCCGTCGTCCGCGTTTGGAGAGAAAATTTCGAAACGCTTAGATGGTCTTGACGATCTGGCTGAACACGTTACCGATTGCCGGACCAAGGACCGACAAAATGACAATGATAACGATGGCGACCAGAACCAGAATCAATGCGTACTCTACAAGACCTTGGCCTTTCCTCTGCAGTTTCTTGAACATGGATGTTAACTCCTTTCCTATGGACAATGATTGCGGCGAATGAAAATAACCTAATATGAATTATCCCACTTTTATGGGAAAATAAACCGTAAAATGGATGTTAATATTATTGCAAATAATTGCTTTCCGGGATCAATGGTTCTTCCATAACGATTAAAAGCGGGAAAATAGGATATATATCAAAATATTGGACAGTGAATATAAGATTTCCACAATATATTAATTTTTGTCGGGCGTGGTTATCAACGCATTCCGTATCATGAATAAAATTCTCCTCAGCGGCGAGTTCATGATTAGCAATGAGCGGCCTCCCACCTGAGTGAACCTGGATTAAAAACGATGGCCAAGCCGTGTGGGCTTGGCCATCGTCCGCGTTCGGATCCTGCAACGCCTAGATGTTCTTGATGATCTGGCTGAACACGTTACCAATTGCCGGACCAAGGACCGACAAAATGACAATGATAACGATGGCGACCAGAACCAGAATCAATGCGTACTCTACAAGACCTTGGCCTTTCCTCTGCAGTTTCTTGAACATGGATGTTAGCTCCTTTCCTATGGACAATGATTGCGGCGAATGAAAATAACCTAATATGAATTATCCCACTTTTATAGGAAAATAAACCGTAAAATGGATGTTAATATTATTGCAAATAATTGCTTTCCGGGATCAATGTTTTTTTATAACGGTCAAAAGCGGGAAAATAGAATAGATATCAAAATATTGGACAGTGAATACAAGATTTCCACAATATATTAATTTTTGTCGGGCGTGGTTATCAACGCATGCCGCATCATGAATCAATTTCTCCTCAACGGCGAGTTCACGATTAGCAATGAGCGGTCTTTCACCCAAGTGAACCTTGAAATAAAACGACGGCCAAGCACTTCCGGCATGGCCGTCGTCTGCGTTCAAACGAATACTACCGCAAGAACTATATGCTCTTGACGATCTGGCTGAATACGTTACCAATTGCCGGACCAAGGACCGACAAAATGACAATGATAACGATGGCGACCAGAACCAGAATCAATGCGTACTCTACAAGACCTTGGCCTTTCCTCTGCAGTTTCTTGAACATGGTATTTTCCTCCTTTCCTAAAGGGATTTCGGATTCCTTTTGGGAATTCAATCTTGATTACATCATCCCACATGACGGGCGCAAAGGTCGTAAAGTGGGAATTAAATTACGGTTCAGAATCATTACCTTTCTTAAAAACATGCGGATTCCGGAGTGTTTTTAGCGGGAAAAATTGCTTTTTAACTGCACTTAATTTCGGACAATATTTATCTTTTAACACAGGCTGAAGTCTCCTGCTTCCTGTGCGAATGGGATCGGGTCAGGATGCCGCCTTGCCTTTGGCCGCAGGGGTGAATGTCAGCCCTTCCTTCCCGCGATCGACGCGGACCGTCATGCCTGTTAACAATTCGCCCTGCAATATCTTCATGGCAAGCGGATCCTGCAATTCGCGCTGGATCGTGCGCTTCAGGGGACGCGCACCGTAAGCCGGATCCCATCCGGCTTCGGCAAGAAATTCGCGCGCGCCCGGTTTAGCCTCCAGCCGGATGTCGCGGTCCGCCAGGAGCTTCTCAACGCGCTTGAGTTGGATATCGACGATGCGCGCAATCTGCTCCTTGGCCAGCGGGCGGAAGACCACGATCTCGTCCACCCGGTTGAGAAACTCAGGCCGGAACGCGCGCCGCAGCACTTCCAGCGCCGCTTCGCGGGAGACGGTTTCGCCCGTCAGCCACAATTCGCCTCCGAGGTTGCTGGTCATGATCACGACCACATTGCGGAAAGAAACCGTCCGCCCCTGGCCGTCGGTCAGCCGCCCGTCGTCGAGAAGCTGCAGTAGAACATTGAACACTTCCGGGTGGGCCTTTTCGATCTCGTCCAGGAGCACCACCGAGTACGGGCGTCGGCGCACGGCCTCGGTGAGCTGGCCGCCTTCCTCGTATCCGACGTACCCGGGCGGCGCGCCGATCAGGCGTGAGACGGTGTGCTTTTCCTGGTACTCGCCCATATCGATCCGCACCATCGCCTGCTCATCGTCGAAAAGAAACTCCGCAAGCGACCGGGCGAGTTCCGTTTTGCCCACGCCGGTCGGGCCGAGGAAGATGAACGATCCCAGCGGCCTATTCGGATCCTGCAACCCGGCGCGCGCGCGGCGCACGGCGTTGGAAACCGCCCGCACCGCCTCGTCCTGTCCCACGACGCGCATGTGCAGCCGATCCTCCATGTGCACCATTTTTTCCATCTCCCCCTCCAGCAACCTCACAACCGGAATGTTGGTCCACTTGGCCACCACGGCGGCGATGTCCTCGGCGTCCACCTCTTCCTTGAGCATCCGCGGACCGCCGGAGTCCATCTCGGTGAGCCGCTTCTCGGCCTCGCCGCGCTTCGATTCCAGGTCGCGCAACGTTCCATAGCGCAGCCGCGCGGCGGCTTCCAGATCGGCGCGGCGCTCGGCCTGCTCGATCTCCAGTTTCACCCGTTCGATCTGCTCCTTGACCGAGCGCATCGCGAGGATCGCCTGCTTTTCCTTCTGCCACTGTCCGTTCAGCCGGTGGGATTCCTCGCCCAGATCGGCCAACTGTTTTTCAATTCCCTTCAGCCGTTCGCGGCTGGCTTTGTCGCTTTCCTTGCGCAGCGCCTCGCGCTCGATCTCGAGCTGCATGATGCGCCGCCGCGTTTCGTCCAGCTCCGCCGGCATGGAATCGATCTCCGTGCGCAGCCGCGCGCCCGCTTCGTCCACCAGGTCGATGGCCTTGTCCGG